>CAVBEH010000018.1:0-57914 GCA_963594605.1 Bacteroidaceae bacterium | reverse complement strand
CAGCTATACAGTTTCAGACTTACAAGTTACAGAAAATTTTTATAAACACTTTTATAATTTTATTGGATTAACAGAAGAAGAAACAAATGTTTTTTGTTCAGATTTGGAAAATATTGAATACACAACAAATGAAAAACAAACTTTTCTTTTTATTCAACGTGTAAACCAGGGAGTTCTTTTTGAAAACAGCCTTGATACAAAATATTCAGATGAAGCAGAACTGAAAAAAAACTACCAAAAAGTTATTTCTGATGGTACAAATGTTATCAAAATTGTTCGTTTTTTTCATAAAAAGGATGATTACAAAAATTGCTCATATCAATCAAATAATTCAGTTTTTATTACAGCAGAACAGTTATCTGATTTCTTTATAGACTGGTGTTATTCACAAGAATATGAATCGCTTGCAACAGGCATGTACAGTCAATATGCAAAAAAATTATTGAGCATGTAAAAAAAATCCAAATTCTATCCGCATAGCCATAAGAATAAGCCGTTTGCCTTTGTAATGACATTACAGAAAACACATTTTCTTGAAGAAACGTACAAATTTGAATTACAAAATTCTGAAGAAAAACACAAATAAAATCCGTGTTTTTCATTACACAAAATCCTGACGTTTCTGATAAAAGCCAATATTTTTGATATAATGAGAAAGTCGGATATGTAAGATTGAGTTGTGTGTAGCTGAACTGCGAGTTTTTTCATTGCAAAAACTCGGTAGTGGGCGGAATCTGCGAAGCAGATGAAGCGAACATATGGCAGGGATAGTAGTGGCAGCGTAGCCGTTCCGGAGCGCAGCATTGGCGAACCCAAGCAGGCGGAGGAATGAAGGTAGCACGGAGTGCGTACGGAACCACGGGTAGCCCTGTTTTTGGCAGTTTGCGTAAGCAAACGGACAGAAAGATGTAGGAAGCGAAGAGAATCTGCTGCTGAAACCGTTTTATCTCGTGCCGTTTCTGCTGAAATGAAAAAATATAAAGAAGGAGCGGTGATTAAATGCAAAAAGAAGATATTGTAAAAAGCTATTTCCAAGCCTGGCTTGATAAAAACATCGAACCGCTGGGAAACATTTTTTCTGATGATATTGTTTACACTGAATGCTACGGCCCGGAATATCACGGATTGCCTCAAGTCTTAAAATGGTTTTCCGACTGGAATATAAACGGCACGGTTTTTAAGTGGGAAATAAAAAATTTTATTCAACAAGGTGCGTTCACGGTTGCGGAATGGTATTTTGAATGTGATTACAACAATGAAATCAGCGGATTTGACGGCGTGTCTGTTATCGAATTCAATAAAAACATGAAAATCGTCAGACTAAAAGAATTTCAGTCAAAATCTGAGCATAATTATCCTTATGAATAACATTCGCTTCAAGTTTTTAGGCTGAATAAATAAATGAACGGTCTCCGGCGCACGAATCAGAATCCTAAGCAAATTCCGTAAAACTCATCTTCCGAGCAGACAGAAAAAACAGCAAAAAAAGTCGAGAGAATAATTTTCCGCCGCAGTATAATGCCCATCTGTAAATAAGCCATCCAAGGCTCTAGTTTTACGTACTAATGCGGAGTTTTATAAGGAGACATGATAAAAATCACATCCGTGTAATTTTTATCATTACAGTTTGTTCAAACGTTGCTTTCACAAACTGTGATTCTCGCCATCCATGGCTCACCGCTAACGCGGAGTTTTATAAGGAAAAAGAATGAAGGAACAGGTTCTGGCTGTCCAGCGGATGCAGGATTATATCGAAAAGAACAATGCGGAAGAAATCAGCTTGTCGGATTTGGCGCACGCGTCGCTGTTTTCTCCATGGCATTCTTACCGGTTGTTCCGGGCAGCTCTTGGACTTACACCGACGGAATATATCCGAAAGTACCGGCTCACGCAGGCGGCAAAGCAGCTTCAAAGCGGAAATGTCAAGGTCATTGACGCGGCATTCGACGCAGGCTTTTCCAATGTGGACACTTTTACGCGGGCGTTTTACCGGGAATTCGGTCTGAATCCGAGCGATTATATGAAAAGTCCAGTTCCTATCCGATTCTTCATTCCTTATGGCGCAAAATACCGTGAATTACGAAAGGAGAACATCAACGTGTCCAACATTCAACCGATTTTCATTCAGGTCGTCAAAAAGCCTGAACGCCTGTGCATTATCAAACGCGGCAAGCAGGCAAAAGACTATTTTCCATACTGCGAGGAAGTCAGCTGCGACGTTTGGGGAATCCTCATGAGCATGAAGTCGCTCTGCGGAGAACCTGTCTCAATGTGGCTGCCCGAAAAGTACAAAAAGCCAGAAACATCAACCTACGTTCAGGGCGTGGAGGTCGAAACCGGCTATATGGGAATAATTCCCGAAGGCTTCGACACAATTCATCTGCCGGAAGCGGAATATCTGATGTTCCAAGGTCAGCCCTTCCGCGAGGAGGATTACTGCGAGGCAATCCGCACCGTTCAGGCGGCAATGGACAGCTACAATCCGTCCGTCATCGGCTACCAGTGGGATGACGAAAATCCGCGGATTCAGTTGGAACCACGAGGCGAGCGCGGCTATATCGAGCTTCGGGCAGTCAGGAGGATAAAAAAATGAGCGAGGCGATTTTTGTTGAAGGACTTACAAAATCTTATGGCGGAAAAACCGTTGTAAATCATCTGAACCTTTCGGTAAAAAGCGGAACTGTGTTCGGACTTTTAGGCGCGAACGGTGCCGGAAAAAGCACGACGATTGAATGTATGCTCGGCACAAAGCAGGCGGACAGCGGAACAGTCCGTCTTTTGGGACAAGACCAAAAAAAATGCCGCCGCGAGCTTTTCCAGAAAATCGGCGTTCAGTTTCAGGAGGGCGACTATCACAAGGAAATCAAGGTCTGTGAACTTTGCGAGGAAACCGCAAGCCTTTACCGCAAAACTGCCGACTGGCGCACGCTTTGCAATCAGTTCGGAATCGGCGACAAGGAAAATGCTGCGGTCAAAAGTCTTTCGGGCGGAGAGCGTCAGAGGCTTTTCATCGTTCTGGCACTGATCGGGCAGCCACAGCTTGTTTTTCTTGACGAGCTTACAACCGGGCTTGACGCAAAGGCACGGCGCAGCGTGTGGAAAACGCTTGAATCGCTTAAAGAACAGGGACTTACGATTTTTCTGACCTCGCACTTTATGGATGAAGTTGAGGCGTTGTGCGATGAAATCTGCATTCTGAAAAAAGGCACTGCTGTTTTCTGCGGCACTATTGAGCAGGCAAAGGCGAAGTGCGGCTGCGAAAACTTTGAGGATGCATACTTAAAACTTTCGGACGAGGAGGCGGACGAATGAAACGATTTTTTACTTTTTTGAAAACCGAGCTGAAACTCAGCCTGCGGGACATGAACATGGTGATTTTCGCCGTAATCATGCCGCTTGTAATATTCATAATTTTCGGCATTATATATGGAAGAAAACCAGCTTACGACGGCGCGGATTATACGTTTTTGGAGCAGTCTTTCGGAGCGGTCGGCGCGATTGCAATCTGTGCAGGCGGACTGATGGGGCTGCCGCTGGCGGTTTCGGGCTTGCGTGAGATGAAAATTCTCAAGCGGCTGCGCGTTACGCCTGTAAGCCCGGTATTCATTCTGGGCGTGGAACTTGTGATGTATGTTGTCTACTGCGCCGTGTCCCTTGCAACACTCTCGGTTGTCGCAGTTTTGTGGGGCGTGAAGCTGCACGGCTCGTTTTGGGCTTTTCTTGCAAGCTGGGCGCTTACCATGCTTTCAACTCTTTCCATCGGTATGCTGGTGGGCGGCGTGGCTAAAGACACAAAGCAGGCAAGCGTCATTGCGTGTGTCCTTTATTTTCCGATGCTCGTCTTTTCAGGCACAACACTTCCTCTTGAAGTCATGCCGAAAACAATGCAGAATGTCGTCAGCTTTTTTCCACTGACGCAGGGAATAACGATGATGAAAAACACGTTTCTCGGAATCGGAACAGAAAGCGTTCTGTTGCCAGTCTGCGTAATGTTTTGAGTTGGCGCGCTCTGCACTGTCCTTTCCGCCTGCTTTTTCCGCTGGGAATAAAGTGGTTTTTGCCCAATACTTTTTTTGAAAACTCAAACTGTAAGTTGCACAGAGGAAAAATCATGAAAATAGACTACCGACAAGCAACTCAAAAAGACGCGGAACTTCTAGTTCAAATTTACAACGCCGCATTTTACAGCGACTATCTGAAGTACGGCGAATGTCCGGGCTACGGAAAAACAAAGGAAATGATGGAAGATTCGATACGAAAATATCCGAAGTTTGTCATTTTGTGCGGCGGCGAACCGGTTGGCTGCATTTCCTGCAAGGAGCTTGAACAAAACATCTACGAGATTGGCAATTTGTGCATCGTTCCGGAGTTTCAAGGAAAAGGCTTGGGCACGCAGGCAATTCAATTTGTAAAAACTTTCTATAAAGACTGGAAGAAATTCACTTTGGTAACACCCATCGACAAAACGGAAAACGTAAAGTTCTACACGCAAAAGTGCGGATTCAAAATCGTTTCCAAAGAAAAAGACGGCAACGTTGAACTTGCAAGATTTATTCTGGAAAGATAAAATCGAAAATTGGAACGGAAAAAATGCTTGAAGTAAAATTTTATGATAATGCAGATGACGGCTTGTTAAAATTCGCAGTGATTATTTCAAAATCAAACGGAAAATGGGTGTTCTGCAAACACAAAGAAAGGCA
Source organism: Bacteroidaceae bacterium (assembly GCA_963594605.1). Classification (GTDB taxonomy): domain Bacteria; phylum Spirochaetota; class Spirochaetia; order Treponematales; family Treponemataceae; genus Treponema_D. The sequence continues at coordinate 53,214 of CAVBEH010000018.1, read as the reverse complement.
AACCTATGAAATTCCCGGCGGACATCGCGAAAAAGGCGAATCAATTTTAGAAGCCGCAAAATGCGAGCTGAAAGAAGAAACCGGAGCCGTAGATTTTACACTCAAGCCGGTCTGCGCATATTCCGTCAAAGGCAAAACAAGAGTAAACGAAAACGCAGATGATGAAACTTTCGGAATGTTGTTTGTCGCCGATATTTATTCCTTTGAAGAAATCCGTAGCGAAATAGAAAAAATAATTCTTACAGATGAACTGATTGACAGCTGGACATATCCACTGATTCAGCCTAAATTGATATAGGAAGCGCAAAAAAGAGGATTTGTATAAATTCTCTTTGACTTTTTACGGAAGGAGGCAAAAAATTGGCTCGGGAAATTTTTGAAAACGAGTTGAATGAGCTTTTGGAATTGTATCTGCACCTGCACGAGGATTCTGTTCCAGCGATGTCGGAGCATTTGACCAAAACTTGGAAAAACATCGTTCAGGACAAAAATCATCATATCATCGTAAATGTCGTGGACGAAAAAATCGTTTCTTCCTGTGTGTGCGTAGTCATTCCGAACCTCACGAGAAACGTGCGCCCCTACGCCTTTATCGAAAACGTCGTCACGCACAAAGATTACCGCGCAAAAGGCTACGCGACCGAATGTCTCGACTACGCAAGGCAAATCGCAAAAGCCGCAAACTGCTACAAAATGATGCTTCTCACCGGCTCAAAAAAGGAATCCACCAAAAAATTCTACGAGCGCGCCGGCTACAACAGCAGCGACAAAACCGCGTTCATCCAGTGGCTTGAGTAGCGGGGAAAAGAACTTTTTACATCTTGCACATGATATACATTTTCAGCAATTATTACTTTGCGTACTGTATACATTTTCGTTTTCCTAAAACCCGCTAAAACTTCATCGTGAATTTGCAAGTCTTGAAAATATCACAATTTCCTGATTTTTGCTATCAACTTATTCTTCTTTCCCTTTCTTCAAAACTTCCTGCTTGACAAGTTTCTGATTTCGGAATAATGTAAGTTTACGATTTCAGAAACTTGTTAAACTTGGAGGACAACTTGAACGACAATTTACAGCAGCAGTTGCAGATTTTAAACCGCCTGTACAAAGAAAGCGATCATATTTACAACGGACTTGCGGCGAAGCTTGGAATTACGGACACAACTTTTTGGGTTTTGTACGCAATCGCACATTCCGCAGAGCCGATGACGCAGAACGATTTGTGCAACGATTTCTTTTTTCCAGTGCAGACAATTCATTCCGCAATCAACAATCTTCGGAAAGACGGAATTCTGGAGCTGCAGGTTATTCCCGGCACACGAAACCGCAAGGCAATTCTGCTGACGGAAAAGGGAAAGTCTTTTGTAGAAAACACAATCAACAAGGCTGATGAAATTGAAAGGAATGCGTTTCTGAGCTTCAATGAAGAAGAGCGTGAAGTGTATCTGTCTCTGTTCCGCCGCCATATCGAATATCTGAAAAATGAAGAAAAGCGTGTGCTGGATTCCATTCCGGAGCAAGGAGGACAGCTTTAAATGAAAGAGTCCAGAGCGAAACTGATTTTAAAATATGTTCTTCCCACGATTTTGAGCCAATGCGCGTTTTTTCTGTTTACAATTGTTGACGGAATTTTTGTCGGGCACGGAGTCGGTGCGGACGGTCTTGGCGCAGTAAACATTGCCCAGCCGCTTGTTATGGTGATTGGCGCGGCTTTTATGCTTACGACTATCGGCGGAGTTACAATTACTGCCATCAGAATTGGTCGCAAGGATTACGAGGGTGCAAACGAGGCTTTCATGCACGCCACGCTCAGCACGCTTGTTGTCGCTGTGCTTTTTACCCTTGCCGGAACGCTTTTTACAAAGCCGCTTGCCGTTCTTCTTGGTGCGGAAGGGGTTTATGTAAAAATGGTCTGCGACTATCTTTTCTGGTACACGGCGTTTACAATTCCTTCGGCACTTTCTGCAACCTTGCAGGGCTTCGGGCGGAATGACGGCGCGCCTGTGTTCGTAATGGTTTCTACGATTGCAAGCACTGCCTTGAATATTTTTCTTGACTGGCTTTTTGTGTTTCCGCTAAAAATGGGAATCGCCGGTGCCGCAATTGCAACAGGCATTTCTCAAACAGTCGGATTTGTAATCGTGCTTGTCCATTTTCTTATGAAGCGCGGACATCTTCATTTTGCAAAATTCAGTTTGAATGGCAATCTTCTTAAAAAAGTTCTCAAGCGTGGTTTTCCGGAAATGCTTTCCCAGCTTGCAACTCCGATTACGGTTTTCTGCATGAATCTTGTGGTTATCCGTTTTCTGCCTGACGGCGGAATCAATGCGTATTCGGTCATCAGTTATGTTGTTGCCTTTGCCTACGCCGTGTTTATCGGAGTTTCCGAGGGAATGCAGCCGCTGTTCGGTCAGAGTTACGGCGACAAAAATGCCGATGACCTGCAATATTTTAAACGTTGGGGAATGATTGTAAGTTTTGTCGGAAGTGCCGTGGTCTATGCGGTAATCATGCTGCTTGACAAAGTGGTTTGCAGGATGTTCGGTGCGGATGCGTCAACTACGGCTCTGGCTGTTTCTGCAATTCCGCAGTATTGCTGGGTATTCCTGTTTGCGTCGCTGAACACGGTTCTGTCCGCCTACCTTTATTCCACAAAGCGCACAAAAGAATCCGTTGCGGTAAACGTTCTGCGCGGTCTGATTTTTACGCCTCTTTGCGTTGTCGGTCTGTCATTTCTTACAAACGGCGCGCTTCTTTGGTTTTGCGTCGGAATTGCGGAAGCCCTGACTTTTGTTTCTGCAATGCTGATTACAAAACGTTCTGAACAAGGCGGAGTGAAATTTGAAAAGGATTAAAAGGCAAAAAGATGTCTTCAAAACTGAAAGATAAATTCATCAGATTATGCAACTGGATTTGGCAGAAATGCAATCCCGAAAAAACTATCACCTACACAAAACTTTTCTGTCTGTTTTTGGCAGGAAGCGTTCTTGGCGTTCTAATCGAAGGGCTTTTCTGCCTGATTTCAAAAGGTCATTGGGAAACTCACGTTGTTTCAGTCCTTGCGCCGTACAACATTCTTTACGGACTTGGCGCAGTTCTGTTTTACGTCGGGGCGGTCAAACTTCAGTACAAGCCGCTTGCCGTTCAAATCGCTATTATGACTTCTCTTGCGACGGTTCTGGAACTGGTATGCGGTCTGTTTTTGCGCTACGGTTTGGGAATGCGCGCCTGGAACTACAGCAACAGTTTTTTGAACTACAAGGGCATTATCTGCCTGGGATTTTCCGCCGCTTGGGGATTTGCTGCATTTGTGTTTAGTAAGTTGAGCCCGCACATTCAGATTCTTCTGAAACGCTGCTCAGGCAAAACATGCCAAGTGGTCTGTACGGTTCTTAGCCTTATTGTCGCACTTGACTTGTGCATGACAGGAACTTCCATTTTCCGCTGGAGCGAACGGCACTACGGCATTCCGGCACAAACTGAAATTCAAAAAGAGTTGGACGAAGAAGCTCCAGACGAATGGATGCAAAAACGATTTGTTGAATGGAAATTTCTGGATGCGGAATAATAGCATAAGAAAGATATTTTGATATAATCGGAATGTAAACATCTCTACAGAAGAATATCAGGAGAGCCCAAAATGCCAATAGAATACAGACGGCTTACAGAAAATGATCTGGACGTTTTTATCGAAATGAGAATTAATCAACTTCGGGAAGAAGGCGCGAAGGAAAACATTGATTTGCGACCTGCACTAAAAGATTACTATCTCCGCCATCTTGCGGACGGAACTTTTGTTTCCTGGCTTGCGTTTGACGGAGAAAAAATTGTGGGAACAAGCGGAATGTCTTTCGTGGAAAAACCGCCATATTTCGCCTGCCCAAGCGGAAGAATCGCTCTGCTTTCAAGCATGTTCACAAATCCTGATTATCGCAGAAAAGGAATCGCAAGGGAACTTTTAAGCCGCGTCATAAAAGAAGCGAAAGACTTCGGCTGCGGAGCGGTTCAGATAACGGCATCCGACATGGGCGTAAAACTGTACACGGACTTCGGCTTTGTACACAATCAGAACTTCATGCAGTACAAGTTGTAAAAACAAACGGAATAGACTGGAAACTTGCAAATTCCGACTTGCGGCGCACTGCATGTGAATGACAGTTCGGCAGCTGTTTTATCAAAATTTGAAATTGAACTTTTCAGTTCTCCTGCGTGCTGCTGAAATATTTTTTCAAGTCGTTTATCAGCTGCTTTGTGCGGATTTCAGCTCCAGCATTAGTCAGATGAAGGTTCGTGTTGTAGAACAGGCTTTCGTCGTAAATGTAATCCGTAAAGTCTGAAATTATCCGGCAGTCAAGTTTTTCCGCAAGATTCGTCTGAAAATTTTCATATTCGCTTCTGTCCAAAACTACACCGCTTCTCTGCATAATCGGAAAACCCGCAACTAAAAGCACCGCATTTTTTTTGGTGCAATATTCGGAAAGCCGGTTCAACCTTTTTGTGCAGACATCATTTATTTGCGGAACAGATGAATGGGCGGAACCATCAAACAAATTTTTGTCATACTCGCGCGGATAAATCAGGTCGCCGTTTTCATTGAATCCCGTCCGCGTGTAGCAGTCGGCAGGAATCTTGTTTCCCTTTTTTGTAAGCCACAGCACCGCCGTTTTTGCAGCATACTTCGGAAACCCCTTCGCCATGTCAAAAAAATCTTTTCTGCGGAGAATTTTATAAAGGCTGCAATTATTTTCCAAAGTCGTCCAGGCAAGCAGCGGATCGGAAATTTTATCGTCATCTGAATACGACGAATGGCAGACAATCAGAACATCTCCGGCATGAATATTGAGTTTTGCAGCTTCCTCGTGAAAGGCGTTTCCAAGTCCGCCGTGAAGCCCCAAATTCACAACCGGCATACAGAATTCATTTTCAATCAGCTTTGAATTTATTCCGAACGCAAGATTTGAATTTCCGCAGAGAATTATTTTCGGAGACGCAGACTTTTCCAGAAAATCAATTTTGTCAATCAGGCTTGCGTTGTAGGAATATTTGTACTGCGGAGCGGCAAAGATCAGAACTGCAATTCCAAAAATCAGCACGGCAAAGATAACCGTAAAAAGGCACAGAAGTTTCAGAAGAAATTTTTTCATACTTTATTCCACTCTCCCCTACTTTAAAAATTGAAATACAAAAATGACGTTGACCGGCTCTGCGGAATATTAAGCAGAACATAAATCACAAAGACGGAATACAAAAACCAGCGGACTGCGGTTTTCTGCGAACATATTATCTCAAGCCCGCTTTTCCTGTACGTAAAAAGTTCAATTGCGGCAACCGGAAGAATTTTCAGGAAAATGAATATGATTCCTGTAAGTCCTTTCACTTCATCGCTCAGCGCGAACAGCCGGCGCACGCTTTCCTTCATTCCGAAGCTGGAGGTCAAAGCCGGAAAAGTCCTGGAAATTTCAGACGGAATCTGAAACAATTTTTTTATCAGCACAAAACTGTCGTGAACATTTTCCGCGCGGAAGAATATCCAGGCAAACGAAACGAGCAGAAACGTTCCGAAAATTCGAATCCACGAAGGAATTTTTTCCAGCGGCTTTCTGAAAATCCTTTCAAGGCAGACGTACAATCCGTGCAGTGCGCCCCAAATCACAAAGCCGAACGAAGCTCCGTGCCATATTCCGCTTGCAAGAAACGTGAGCATGAGGTTCAGGCAGATTCTCGGCAACGTGCACCTGCTTCCGCCCAGAGGAATGTAAATGTAATCGCGAAGCCAGGAGCTCAAGCTGATGTGCCACCTGCGCCAAAATTCCGAGCAGCCTTTTGAAAGATACGGATGGTCAAAATTCTTTCCAATGTCAAATCCCAAAAATCTGCTGACTCCAACCGCCATATCGCTGTAGCCCGAAAAATCAAAATAAATCTGAAAGGAATAAAAAAGCGTCGCGAGCAGAACCGCGCATCCGTGCATTTGAACTGGGGCTGAATAAACGGAATTCACATAAACTGAAATCGAGTCGGCGACTATGAATTTTTTAAGAAATCCCCAGGCAAAGATTTTCATTCCGTCAGTGGCGTTGCCGTAGTCAAAAGCGTTTATTCTTGAAAACTGCGGAATCAGATTTTCCGCGCGCTGAATCGGTCCGCTCGAGACAGTCGGAAAAAACGAAACGAACAGGCTCACCGTCAGAAGATTTTTTTCAGGCTCAATTTTTCCTCTGCGGACATCAAAAAGATAGCCGAGACTTTGAAAAGTGAAAAAAGAAATTCCTAGCGGCAGAACAAACGTGAAGTGCTGCTCCATAAATAAAGAGAGAACCGAATTTATGTACTTGAAAAAAATCAGCGGCAAAAGTTCCAAGGCGACTGAAACAAAAAACAAAGCATGGCTTTTTCTTACAAAAAATGCGAGCAGCCAGGATGAAACGCAGGAGAACAGAAGGAACGGCAGAAACTTTATTCCGGCAAAACTGTAGAATAAAATTCCTGCGGCAAACAGAATCAGCTGATTCAGGAATTTTCTGAAAAAGAATTTCTGCTCAAGAAAATAAACTGATGAAAAAAATAAAAAGAAAATCAGAAATTCAAAGGAAACAAAAGACATAAACAGCTCCAACTGACATAACGTAATACTTGCAGATTGATAGTATAGCAAATTAACACGCATTTTGCTAGTGTAAATAAACCAAAGAGACTTGCAAAATGCAAGTAATGACAGAACTGGAACTAAAAAAGACTCTTTCGGAAAACATAAAAAAATACCGCAAGAACAAATTCACACAGGAAAAACTTGCCGAAAAATGCGGACTTTCCTCGCAGAACATCAACGACATCGAAGGAATGAGACGCTGGCCGAGAAGCGAAAATCTTGTAAAAATCGCAGACGCACTGGAAGTGGAAGTCTACCAGCTTTTTATTCCGCAGACAAAGAAAAAAATAGTCATTGAAAAAACAGACGAAAACATTTCAATTCAAAACCAGATTCAGACAAAAGTAATAGAGGAAATAAGAAAAGTCCTGAACAAGTCTCTTGATAAAATGAAGAAAGACTAAAAAGATAAAAAACTTACAGGCACACGCTATTCTCCTCCGAGATTATTAACCTAACTTTTTTCAGAAACATCGCAGGATAAAGTCTGATAATGACAAACCGTTTAACCAAAATAACATAAAATTTCAAATCAACAATGAAAAACAAATTTTCGTCTTGACAAACAGTTCTATATAGTACTATACTCTATCATACAATCCTAAACAGAAGGAAAAATAAAATTGTTAAAGAAGACGAACGGAGGGTTTTATATCAGCAAAATAAAGCAGATTCAGGGGCGCATTTTTGAGCGGCTTCTGGATGAGCAGGGAATTGCGGAATTCAACGGAGCGCAGGGAAGAATTCTTTTTGTGCTCTGGGAAAACGACGACATTCCAATCAGGGAACTTTCGGAAAAAACCGGGCTCGCAAAGACAACGCTCACCGGAATGCTCGACCGGCTTGAGTCGCAGGAACTTGCGGTGCGCACGTACAGCGCGGAGGACAGGCGGACGGTCAGAATCAGGCTGACTCAGAAAGCAAGAAACCTCCGGAAAAAGTACGACAAAGTTTCCGAGCAGATGAACAGAATTTTTTACAGGGGATTTTCAGATGAGGAAATTTTCAGCTTTGAATCGGCTCTTGGGAAAGTGCTTGAGAATCTTAATAATTATTTATAGGAGAATAATAATGAACAAAGAAAAAGTCAGAGAGGAAATCATCTCTCTCAGAAAAGGCGCGAATGTCGCCTACGTCGGCTCGGTAAACGGAGAGGGATTTCCGCAGATCAAGGGAATGCTCGTTCTCGAAAGTGAAAGCATGAAGGTTCAGTATTTTTCAACGAACACAAGCTCACGGCGCGTCGCTCAGTTCAGGGCGAATCCCAAAGCCTGCATTTACTACGTTGACGACACCAAGGACAAATACAAGGGCGCGCTCTTCACCGGCACAATCGAAGTCTGCACCGACCATGACACAAAAGCAATGCTCTGGCGCGACGGATTTGAAATGTACTATCCGAAAGGCGTGGACGATCCCGACTACTGCGTCTACCGCTTCACCGCCAAAACAGTGAACTACTACCACGGACTTGCCAACATGACGCTTTCGATTGAAGAGACGGAGTAACAATATGCATACTGTATTTATTGACAAAACTAATTTAATTAGCTTTAATAAAAGGAACTGCTGAAAAACGGAGGCGGCAGGAAAATGACAAAACTGTATCTGATTGAGGGTTTGCCCTGCTCCGGGAAAAGCACGACAGCGCGATATATTGCAGACAACCTGAGTTCCGCGGGAAAAAGGACTGAATTCTTTGACGAGGGCGGCGGAAATCATCCTGCCGACTGGGAATTCCATGCGTACATTCAGGACGGGATTCTGCGCAAATTCAGCCCTGAGCTTCAGAAAAAAATCATAAACCTGGGCGTACGGAAACAGAACGGTGTTCCGAATGAAAACGGATTCATAATTCCGCTATCAGAATTTCCCGGCGGCGAATTTGAGGAGCTTCTTCCATATAAGATATACGATTTTCTTCCGTGGGAAACCGAAATGCCGCTCATGCTCGGACGTTGGGCGGAATTCGCAAGAAAGGCTTACGGCGGAGGTTCGGTCTACGTGTTCAACTGCGTTTTTCTGCAGAATCCGATGTGCGAGACGATGATGCGCTTCAACTTTCCCAAAGAGCGGAGTTTTGAATACATCGCAAGAATCCATGACGCGGTAAAACCTCTGGAACCGGTTCTGATCTATCTGAAAAACGATGACATAGCGGAATGTGTGCGGAAAACCGCGGCGGAACGTGACGGCTGGCTTGACGCCGTAACCGGCTATCATCTGAACGGCGGCTACGGAAAAAGCATAGGTGCGCAGGGATTTGACGGCTACATCGCCTGCCTTGAGGAACGGCAGAGACGAGAGCTGGAATTCATCGGAAATTCAGGAATACAAAAACTCGTGCTGGAAAATCCGCACAGGGACTGGGCTGCGGCATACCGCCGGATTGACGGATTTATCGGAATAGAATAATAGAATGGCGGGAAGTGGAAAATGAACAATTTAAGATTTGAAAATTTTTCGGTAAAACCGAAAAATTCTTGGGGCGTTTGCCGTTACGTGGCCGCCGCATATCTTACTTTCTGGTCTATGGTGCTGTTTATCTGCGGAGGCGCGTCAATGGTGTTCCATGCGCCGCCGCTAGTTATGCGGATTTTGAGCAATATATGCGCATGGTCGCCTACTATTGTTCTGCTTGCTATGTTCCGCCGTCTGCGTCCGGGCGTTTCTATCCGCCGTTTTTTTGCGGAATGTTTCTCCGGAAAAATCAGGCTCAGTCTTGCCCTGCTCTGCATTGCGGTTACGGCAGGCGTTTTCCTTATTTCTGCCGCTCTAACATCGTTTTTTGCGCCTGTAAAATTTCAAGTTTCCATGTCAATTCCGTTGTCTGTCATTCTCTCGCTTTTATCCGGACCAACCGGCGAGGAACTGGGCTGGCGAGGTTATCTCCGCCCGGAAATGGAAAGACGTTTCGGATTTTTAGGCGGAAATATTTTGGTCGGAATAATTTGGGCATTTTGGCATACAGTTCTCTGGTTTGTGGACAACGATTTTTCTTCCGGACTTGCGCTTACAGTCTACATCATTTCGAACGTTGCTGTAATGACAGCCCTCAACCTGATTATGGTGGCCATTCTCAGGAAAGAAAACAATCTTTTTTATGCGGTTCTGATTCACTTTTGCTTCAATTTGCCGTACAGTTTTATCAGCGCGCCGATTGAATTCTATGCCGTGCTCACCGTTCTTTATGCGTGCGCCGCAGCCGTAACTCTGCTTTTATTCAGAAAAGACTGAAAATGTATGAGAATTTTGGCATGATGTTTAGCGCGGCGCAGTCGTATTCTTAAATAAGGAAAATCCAAGCGAGCATCGAAACCATTGCGGCGATGTGCAGAGTTCCGATGATTCTGAACGGAAACATGATGATGAAAACAGGAAGAACAGTAAAAATGGCAGCCCACAGCGGAAATCCTGCGGCTCCGGTCAGAATTGCGGTAATCAGGGTTATTACAAATGTGATATAGCCAAGATAGCAGGTTTTAGTGATTGGAGCACGGTTGAAAAGGTCAAGCATTACGGACTTTGCGTTCTCGCCGCGTCCGAGCCTGATAAAAACGAATTCGACTAGTCCGTATTTTACATGATGCGCAGTGCCGATTACGATGAACATGACAATTGCAATGAACATTATCGTTCCGTATATTTTTGACTGTCCGTAGATGTAGGAGGTAATAGCGAAATATCCAAAAAACTGCAGCATCAGAGAAAAAGCTCCCAGAATGGCGGAGCGCATTGGAATTTTGTCGGAAACACCTTCCAAGAGTTTCGCCATTTTGTCGCCTTCGCCTATGGTTTTAAAATCTTTCAGAGTGATTCTGCCGTTCGGAAAAATGCTCAGAATGCGGTCGCAGTACATATTAATTGCATGTCCGGCAATTCCCAGTACCAGCATGATTTTTAAGGAAATCAGAGACATAGTTTACCTTCTGTATGATCGATTTTGTAATTATATGTTAGTTTAATCTAACTTATATGTCAAGGCGGCCTTATTTTCAGATTTCTTCTAATGTTCTGCAGAATTCGGAGAAGGCCTGCCGGATTTTTTGCATTCGATTCCGTTTTTTTGTGGTGTTTTTATTGGCTTGAACGGACAGGAAAATGTGATTATACTAATTTTTTTTCGAAAAGGAGTCATGATAAATGAACATAAAATCAAGATTTGAACCAACAAGACGTACCCTTATTTTCTGGACGCTTTTTATAGGACTTGGTGCAGTCGGCGGAGCTGCGATGATGCTTTTCGACCCGAGCGGAAAATCCATGGGAATGGACGCGATGCTCCCCTACTTTCAGGTGTTGCCTTTCTCAGAAATTGTTTTTCAGAATTTCATTTTTCCGGGAATTGCGCTTTTGATTGTAAACGGACTTACAAATCTGGCTGCTGCCGCCCTTCTTTTTGCAAGGAAAAAATCCGGCGTGATTCTGGGCGGAATTTTCGGCATAACGCTCATGCTTTGGATCTGCATTCAGTTTTATATTTTTCCGCTGAATTTCATGTCAACAATCTATTTTATCTTCGGATTCTGTCAGGCGATTACAGGTTACATGGCATGGATTTTTATGCAGCAGGAATCTTTCTGCGTGAATACGGCGGACTACAAGAACGTAGGAACGAATCCCAAAAGGCTTGTCGTGTATTTTTCGCGCATGGGCTATGTGAAAAAACAGGCTTATGAAGAAGCAAACAAAACTGGTGCTGAAATCTACGAGATAAAGTCCACGGAACTTACACAAGGAACGCTCGGATTCTGGTGGTGCGGAAGATTCGGAATGCACCGCTGGCAAATGCCAGTTGAGCCGATCAGCATTGACCTTTCCGCCTATGAGCACGTTACAATCTGCTCTCCGATTTGGGTGTTCACGCTTGCAGCCACGGTAAGGGATTTTTGTCACAAGGCCGCCGGAAAAATCCGCGAGGCAGACTACATTCTTGTTCACCACACGAACGGAAAATACGAAAATGCCGCACGCGAAATGGACGAACTTCTTGGACTTACACATACGGATTTACGCAGCATAAGGTGCAAGACGGGAAAATTCAGGAAACTCTAGCCGAATAACCTCAAAAAGGAAGAAGCATCCATTTTCCCACTCCCCTCACCGCTTCTCCTTTTTATACTCGCTTGGAATCATGTTGTAGAATTCCTTGAAGGTCGCGCTGAATTTGCCCTGGCTCTCATAGCCGACCCGCGCGGAAACTTCGCTTATCGAAAGGTCTGTTTTGGCAAGAAGCTCGGCGGCTTTTTCCATGCGGTGCTCCTTGATGTGCGAGGCAAGCGATGTTCCGTACACATCCTTGAAGACTGTCTTGAGCGTCGTAGTGTTCATGCCGAATCTGCGCGCAAGATCCTCAATCGTAAACCGCTCCGAAATATGCTCGCACATAAAGTCGTGGACTTTTTTCACCGTCTCAATCTGGCTGTCCTGAAATTCCGACTTCTCGTTGATTTTCTCGTGCTTTGTCTCAAAGTCCGGGCAGCTGGTCTGCATCAGCTTTTCGATTATTCCGTGCATCGTGCGGCTCTTTTCCGAATCCGACGCCGAATAAAAAACCTCCTTTCCATCCCGCCAGTTTTCAATCAGCTCCGCATCCTTCAGGATTTTCAGATGGTGAGAGACAGCAGGCGCGGTCATCTTCATAAAGTCCGCAATGTTCAGGACGCACTGCTTTGTGTGGCACAGCAGCATGAAAATCCGCACGCGCACCTCGTCGGCAAAAACCGCAAAACATTCCGCAGTCTCCCTAACGGCGTTTCCGTCCGAAAGAATCTCCTTCAGCAGATCCAGATTGAAATAGTCGTTGTGCCCGTGAACCAGCTTCATTTTCAGCCTCCAAATCAGCGTCCCAAACGGAAATTTGTTTTTCCGAAAAGGAAATAAATCTTCCGCCGCTATTGCAAATATCCGCCCCGGATTATATCTTGAACATAAAGATTAAACAACCGCTTAATCGAAGGAATAAACATAACCGGATTTTTTGGAGGACATTATGAAAAAAACTTATAAGATTGAAGTTGACTGTGCGAGCTGTGCCCTTAAAATGGAGGACGCGGCAAAGACTGTTGAAGGCGTGAAGGATGCGAGCGTGAATTTCATGCTTCAGAAAATGACCGTGGAATTCGGCGACGGACAGGACGACAAGAAAGTGATGAAGGCAGTCCTCAAGGCGTGCAAAAAGGTCGAGGACGACTGCGAGATTGAGCTTTAGCGCAAGGAAGAATTTATGAAGAAGAAACAGAAGAAAATGCTTGCAAGAATCATCGTGGCATTCGCGCTGCTTTTGGTTCTGAACGTGCTTGACAGGCTGAACGTTTTCGCCGCAATTCCGGGCAAAGTTCCGCTCAAGATGATTCTCTACGTAATCGACTATCTGATAATCGGATACGACATTCTCAAGAAGGCCGGAAAGGGAATCTGGAACCGTCAGGTATTCGACGAGAATTTCCTGATGGCGGTCGCAACCGTGGGAGCGTTCGCGCTTGAAATCTACAACGCGCACGGAAATCTTCTTCTGATTGACGACTGCAACGAGGCGGTCGCCGTAATGCTTTTCTACCAGATCGGCGAATTCTTCCAGAGCTATGCGGTCGGAAAAAGTCGCAAGAACATCTCGGACCTTATGGACATCCGCCCGGACTACGCAAACATCGAAAAGGACGGAAAGCTTGTTCAGGTTGACCCATCCGAAGTCGCGCCGGGAAATGTGATTGTGGTTCAGCCCGGAGAAAAAGTTCCAATCGACGGCATCATAATAGAAGGAAACTCAACGCTGAACACAAGCGCGCTCACAGGTGAAAGCCTTCCGCGTGAAGTCGGCACAGGAACGGAAGTCATCAGCGGAAGCATAAACATGAGCGGAGTTCTCAAAATCAGGACGACAAAAGATTTCGGCGAGTCAACCGTCTCAAAAATCCTTGAGCTTGTGGAGAACGCCAGCTCAAGAAAATCCAAGTCGGAGGAATTCATCTCCAAGTTCGCAAGAGTCTACACGCCTGCCGTCTGCTACAGCGCGCTTGCACTTGCCGTTCTTCCGCCGCTCGTCTGCATCATAGCAAAATCCTCTCCGGACTGGAGCGACTGGATTTACCGCGCGCTCACCTTCCTCGTAATCAGCTGTCCGTGCGCGCTAGTAATCAGCATTCCGCTAAGTTTCTTTGCAGGACTGGGAGGAGCAAGCAAGGAAGGTGTACTCATAAAAGGCTCAAACTATCTTGAGACGCTCTCAAAGTCAAAAATCGTCGTGTTCGACAAGACCGGAACTCTTACCCGCGGAGTCTTTGAAGTTACGGCGGTTCACCACAGCAAAATTGAAGAGGCAAAACTTCTTGAATACGCCGCGCTCGCTGAATGTGCGTCATCCCACCCGATCAGCAGAAGCCTTCAGGCGGCCTACGGAAAGGAAATTGACAGAAGCCGGGTCGCAGACATCGAGGAAATCAGCGGACACGGAATCACCGCGGAAGTTGACGGACACAAAATCGCTGCGGGAAACCTCAAGCTGATGAAAAAGCTCGGAATCGAGGCTGCGGAATGTCACTCGGTCGGAACGATAATCCACGTGGCGATTGACGGAGAATATTCGGGACACATCGTGATTTCCGACGTTGAAAAACCGACGTCCAGGGAAGCTCTTTCCGCGCTCAAAAAATCCGGAGTCGCAAAGACCGTAATGCTCACCGGGGACGCGAAAAAGGTTGCGGAGAAAGTGGCGGCGGATCTTGGAATCGACGAGGTTCACGCGGAGCTTCTTCCGGCGGACAAGGTGAATCAGGTTGAGAAGCTGATTGCGGAAAAAGGAAAGAACGACGTGCTTGCGTTCGTGGGCGACGGAATAAATGACGCGCCGGTTCTCTCGCGTGCGGACATAGGAATCGCGATGGGCGCGATGGGCTCGGATGCCGCAATCGAGGCCGCGGATGTTGTTCTCATGGACGATGACCCGCTTAAAATCGCAAAGGCAATCAGAATCTCGCGCAAATGCATCGGAATCGTCTACCAGAACATCACGTTCGCGCTCACAATAAAATTCGCCTGCCTTGTGCTGGGCGCGCTGGGAATCGCAAACATGTGGCTTGCAATCTTCGCCGACGTCGGCGTAATGGTTCTGGCAGTCCTGAACGCCGTCCGCGCCCTGAACGTGAAGGGGCTGTAAGAAGGATTTCCTGTCATTATCGCAACTGGCTATCTGCCATTCCCCGTGCGAATCGGGGAATCCAGTTCAACACAATAAAATTATCCGGTGCGGTTTAAATTATTTTTGAGGTGAAAAATGAGATACGGTTTTATTCAGAAACTGATGTGGACAGGTTTCAAGGGAACGTTCAGAAAACAGCTTTCGGAATCATTTGACGAGAGGAATCCTGTGGAAGTGATGAAAAACGCCCGCAAAAAATACAGGGAAATTCTGTCCGGAGTTGACGAATTTGAAAAAGGCGACCGCTTTCTGATGAATATCTTGAGCTGCGCGATGCTTTCCGCCGTGCTTTTGTCAACAGAAAAAAAATATTCCGTGGAAGAAGTCCGCGTCTATTACCGCAAGGCGATGTGCGGAAACTTTCTGATGAAAGCAGCCGCAAAAAAAAGCAGGGCATACACGGCAAAAGGACGTGAGCTGCTGAAATCGCAAGCTAAAAATAGCGAAAAAAACACAAATCCCTATTCCTGGAAATTCTCCGTTGAAGACGGCGAAACCTTGAATCAATATACGGCAACTTTCTACACCTGCGGAATCTGCTTTCTCATGACAAAGCTCGGACTAAAGGAGTACATTCCAGCGATGTGCACGCTGGACTACGACATGGCCGCCCTGAACAATACGGAATTTTCGAGAGAATTCACGCTTGCCGGCGGCGGAAAATACTGTGACTGCCACTACAACCATAAAACAAAATGAAGTGACAAAAAAAGCGGGGAACTTTACGCTCCCCGCTCGTTTTTTCCGCTGCCATTGCCCGGCATGACCGAGCAATCCATTTTACTCGCCTGTATAATTATAATTTATAATCTCATCTGAAAGCGAATCGTTGCGGTTTCCAATACTTATTGTTTTCCACTGCTCTTCCGTTCCTTTATAGTTTACTGCTGTTAAGTTGCTGCAATCATAGAATGCATAAGCCTTAATAGAAGTAACACTATTGGGAATAGTTACACTTGTTAAGTTACTGCAACCAAAGAACGCATTCGCACCGATAGATGTAACGCCATCAGGAATTGTCACGCTTGTTAAGTTGTTAAAATTAGCAAATACACTAGAGAATATAGTAGTAACACTTTCTAGGATAGTTACACTTGTTAAACCTCCGGCTGCAGCCATTAAAGTTGTTCCGTCTTTTGTATAAATGCAGTTTTCATAACTTTTATATGCTGAATTATTTTCAGATACTGTCAATTCTGTTAGGCTTGTGCAGCCAGCAGTTATCCCCCATAGGATAGAAGTAACACTGTCGGGAATATTCAAACTCTTTAAGTTGCTGCAATCACTAAACGCATGATCACCGATAGAAGTAACACTGTTTGGAATTGTTACACTTGTTAAACTGCTGCAACCAAAGAACGCAAAATTACCGATAGAAGTAACACTGTTGGGAATGTTCACGCTTATTAAGCTGTTGCACCTACCGAACGCATTATCACCGATAGAAGTTAATCCTGTAGTCTGGCTTAAATCAAGGCTGACTTTTGCCGCTTCGTTGCTTTGCAGCGCAGTCTTAATCGCAGATACGTCTGTTAGTTCTCCAGTTACTGTGATGTTGTATTCACCTGATTCAAGGCTTGCGATTAACTCTGCTGTATTGGTTGCGGCAGTAACAATTTCGTCAGAGCAGTGGACTGTTGCATTAAACAGAGCGTCGTTGCCAGTGTCGCTGATTTTTCCATTATCCTTGAGGGCGTTCCATTCTGCGACTGTTCCGCCATAATACACATCGGTAAGTTTTGTACAATCGTCAAATGCAGCAGGTTCGATAGATTCAACTTTCGCAGGAATCACAATCCTCTCTAAAGCGGAGCAACGAAAGAACATAGAACTACTTATAGAAGTAATACCTTTTCCGAGTGTTGCATCCTTTAGGGATTCACAAGCTTGAAAGCTTTGAACACCAACAGAAGTGACGTTGTCCGGTATCTCTATGCTTGTAAGGCTGGTGCAGTTAACGAAAGCCAGATTACCAATACTGGTGACACTCTGCGGCAGAACGATTCTGGCAAGACCAAAGTTAGCGTTGAAAGTCATTTCAGGAACCGACTCAAGCCCTGTTGTGCCGCTCATGTCAAGGATGATTTTTGTACCACTGTAGCCTTTATTTTTGATTGCATTTGCTATTTCCGCAAGATATTCCGCAGAAATCTCGCCTGTAACGGTAACTGTATGCTCGCCTTCCCCAAGCCGGTTGATTACGGAAACAGCGTCCGTGTTAAGTGAGCCGTCGGTGCAGTAGATTGCGGCGTTCAGAAGAACATCGTTTGAAGTGCCGATACTCGCCTTGAGTGCGTTCCATTCCGCCATTGTGCCGCCGTAGTTCACGGTCTGCAAAGAGGTACCGCCAGAAAACGAAAATGCCATATCCCCAATAGATGTTACACTTTTTGGAATTGTTACAGTCGCAAGTTTTGGGCAGTCGGTGAAAGCTGTCTCTCCTATAGTCTGCACTCCTTTTTCCAGCACGGCTTCCTCAAGATTATCACAGGAACCGAAAGCCCCATGTACAATTGTCTTGACATTGCCCGGAACGGTTATTTTTGTAAGGGAATTGCACACTTGGAAAGCCCATTCGCCTATTGATTCAAGTCCGCTTCCGAATTTTATGCTTGTAAGACCGCTGAGACCAAATGCAAGATTACCTATTGTCTTTACACTGTCCGGAATTACAATGTCGGTTAAATTTGAACATTGCCGGAATGCATATCGATTGATGGATTCAATGCCTTCCGGCAGCACGATTCCTGCAAGTGCTTCACATGCAACACATTCATCACTATCATAGAACGCATCTTCAGGAATCTCGGTAAGCCCGGTTGTGCCGCTCAGGTCAAGATTCACTTTTATTTCAGGCTTTGCAATTAGTGCCTTGCGGATTGCCGTGATTATATCTTCGAAAATTTCGCCAACAAGCGCGACTGTATGCACATTGCCGTCAGCAGGAATATTCTTGATTGCTTCGGAAACGCTGCCTGCTGTTATCACCCACTTTGCGTAAAGCGTGATGTCGCCTGTCTTTTCGCCAGCCTTCCAGCCGGAAAGCTTTTCGCCGGTGAATTCCGCATTGTCGTACCAGCCTGCGAATTCGTACAAGTTGCGTGTGGGGTCGGCAAGCGTTATCGCCGCAGTTTCGATGTTGTAATAAGCCGGATTTGTCTCAGCGTTTTGCGCCGGGGTCGCCTCGTCGCCGTTCAGGACGTAGTTTATTGACCAGCTGCCGTGCAGAACCCATTTCGCATAAAGCGTTACGGTCGCACCGTTTTCTGTTGAAAGGTCTTTTGCCTTTGAACCAGCTTCGTAGGTTGTGCCTGTTCCGTTGGCGGTGGCGCACCAGCCCTTGAAGTCGTAGCCGGTTTTTGTCAGCTCCGCGGCAGGGAGCGTGAATTCCCCGCCGGCAGTTGCGGTGATGTCGGCCGGAAGTTTTCCCTCTCCGCCATTCGCGTCAAATTTCACGGTGTAGGAAATTTTTGTTTCCGCTTTATTCCACTGGGCGTAGAGCGTCAGGTTTTCTGTCAGTCTGACTGTTGATTTGTCCGCGTAATCTGTGCCCTTTCCGTTCGCCGCCGTGTTCCAGCCGGTGAATGTGTAGCCTTCTCTGGTAAACGTATTTGCGGTAAGGGGGATTTCTGAACCTTCTACGGCGATCTGCGGATTCATCTGGCCGCTTCCGCCGTTAGGATCATAAATCAGCGTGTATTCCCTTGGCGTGACTTCTGTTTTGCAGCCGGTCAGCACCGATAATGCCAAAAATAGTGTAAAAATTAGATAGGGGGGGGGTAAATGAGTTGTGATTGATTTTCATTCTTTTCTCCTGAAAAAATAATGTTATAAAATTTCAAGTTTATAATATTATTTTTTGCGTTGTTTCGCAACGTAAGTGAGAGCCAACAGCAGACAGCGGAAAAGACAATATGCCGGCGAAAGCTTCTACCGTTTCCGGAATTCTGCGCCCCATATCTCCGCCAGACGGTCCAGGGAGAACGCGGCGTTTGCCGGACTTGTGGACGGCATCACCCTGAGCAGGGCGCACAGTTCCCGGCGCTGATATTTAAGGAAATATTTTGCTGCGGTCTTTCCGTTCGCAAGAATTTTCCTCAGGTTGCATCCGTCCGCCACGGAATTTATGTCGGCAGGAACCACATTCCCGATTGAGCTGTCGGAAGAACCGCGTATTGTACATTCCAGAATCGAGTCATAAAGCGCAATTCCGTGTCTTTCCAGAAAACGCTTTTTCTCTTCTATATTATCCGGTGCGTTCTCGCCAAAAACAAGCGCGAGCATTTTCCAGAAGCGGTTCCGCGGATGTCCGTAATAAAATCCGTCCGTTCTTGACGCCACGGAAGGAAGGCTTCCTACGACAAGAATTTCCGAGTCCGGAGTAAAGAACGGTTCGAACGGATGCACAATCCGTGAGCAAGGCAAGAAGATTCTGTCCATATCGCCATTATATCCCAATCCGTAAAAACTTATTATACACATACGGTGTTTTTTCTGATATAATCCACGAATGGCTAGAGAAAGATTAAGCAGCAGACTGGGATTTGTTCTGCTGAGCGCGGGATGCGCTATCGGTTGCGGAAACGTATGGAAATTTCCGTGGATGGTCGGTCAGAACGGAGGCGGCGCGTTCGTTCTTATATATCTTATATTCCTTGTTCTTCTTGGACTTCCGGCTCTTACGATGGAATTTGCGCTCGGACGCGCGTCGCAGGCAAGTCCGGTAAAAATGTACCATAAACTTGAGAAGCCCGGAACAAAATGGCATATCCACGGCTACATCTGTCTTATAGGAAACGTGTGCCTCATGGCGTTCTATACGGTCGTGACAGGATGGATGATTTACTACTTTGTGTCGTTCGTCGCAGGAAAATCAGCTTCGCTGAGTTTCGGCGCCATGATTTCCAGTCCGCGCATAAACGTGATGTATCTTTTTATAGCGGTCGCATTATGTTTTGCGATTCTGACAAGAAATCTCCAGACAGGACTTGAGTCGGTCACAAAATACATGATGGTTCTCCTGCTGATTCTGATGACGGTTCTTGCCGTAAGAAGCATGACCCTGTCCGGAGCGGGAAAAGGACTCGCCTTCTATCTTATCCCGGACTTCTCAAAGATAACACTTCCGGTCATTGTCGGGGCGATGAATCAGGCATTCTTCACGCTTTCGATCGGAATTGGCTCGATGGCTATTTTCGGGAGCTACATCGGAAAGGACAGAAGCCTTATGGGAGAAAGCGTTCAGGTCATAGTGCTCGACACATTCGTCGCCGTAACAGCCGGACTCATAATATTCCCGGCGTGCGCGTCATTCGGAATCGATGTTGACGCTGGCCCGTCTCTCCTATTCAACACAATGACAACCGTATTCAACAACATGGGCGGAGGACGGGTCTGGGGAAGCCTGTTCTTCCTTTTCATGGTTTTTGCGGCCTTCTCCACGGAGCTTGCCGTCTGCGAGAATATACTTGCGTGTGTCCGTGAGCTTACCGGCTGGTCAAGGATGAAAGGCTGCGTAATCTGCGGAACCGGAGTATTCCTGCTTGCGCTTACAACCGCTCTCGGCTACAGTGTGTTCAAATTCCATCCGTTCGGACCGGATTCCGCATGGCTGGATCTGTGGGACTTCATCGTGAGCAACAATCTTCTTCCGCTCGGTGCGCTGGTGTTCTCGCTCTTCTGCTGCAGCAAAAAGTTCGGACTCGGCTGGGACAACCTCATGGCCGAGGCGAACGAAGGTGAAGGTCTCAAGGTCAGAAACTGGATGAGACCGGTATTCGCATATTTCGTGCCCGTCTGCATAATCGCAATCTACATAATAGGGCTTGCCACATTCAACTGGAGATAGCCGGTTTTTCCGGTGCGGATTTTCTCCGTACCGGAATCCGTATCTCCGCGATGAATTTTTCAGGATCAGCGGTGAAACCGTAGTCTATCATCGTTATTTCGTGCGAGAATCCGTCGGCGACAAGGCCGTTTGACCTGATGAATTCCATCAGCCGTCCGTACTGTGCCGGTGCCTCCGAATGGCTTCCGCGGAAACGCACGGACACACAAAGTCTCTCAGGCATGACCTGCACATCACCGGAAAACCTGTCCTCCTCATCAAGAATCAGAAAAATTCCGTCATACTGGTCGAATTTCCCGGAGGAAAGATTCTCCGCCGAAATCCCGACTCCGATTTTTCCAAGAAAGACAACCGCCTCCGTCTGGAATCCGGCAAGCTTCTGGATTGGAGTCTCCATGTCAAAAAATCCGCTGATTCTCAGCTTCATTCTGAGCCAGACAATTCTGCACGGCGGATTCATCTCAAGACGTATTTCGTAGAGCCGCCTGCTCTTCACGTCGTCAAGCTGTCTCAGACGGTTGTCGATTTTCCGGCCTATGCGCGCAAGCTCCATCTGTCTTCGCGACACCTCATCCTTCTGCCGGCGCAGCATCTGCTCAATCTTGCCGACATCGCGGTTCTCAAGAAAATCCGCAATCCGGGCAAGCGGCATGTCAAGCGCACGGAGATAACGGATTGTGTTCAGAACCTCGAACTGGCGCACGCTGTACCACCGGTAGCCTGTCGCCGGATCAGTATGTTCTGGCCGCAGCAGCCCGATTTTCTCGTAATGACGGAGAGTCTGCACGCTCAGACTGAACATACGCGCGACTTCTCCTATCTGAAAAAGCTCCTTTTCCTGCATAAAATGATTATATCACAAATTCCGGCGGGAATTTCCTGAACGTCCGTCATGAACGGATTTCTCCCTGATGTCTCCGCCTCAGCACCGCAAATACGGCCAGACAGACAATCACGGAAAGAAGAGAGCCGGATGATGAGGCAAGTCCCATAGGAAAAAGATTGTCCGGGAAAAATCTTGACGCCAGATATGCGCCCGGCACACGGACAAGAACAATGGACAGAATATTGTGCATAAAAGAAAGCTCCGATTTTCCCAAAGCGCAGAAATATCCGCTGAAGCTGAACTGAATTCCGCCGAGAAAACTGTCCCATATATATCCGCGCAGATACTGCGCACCGAACATGATCACTGCGGCATCAGCGGTGAATGCGGCGACAATCCCGGATGCGGTGAACTGAACCAGAACCGACACCGCAAAACCGAATCCGGACGCAATCACAACGGCGCAGCGCAGCGTGGAGACCGCACGTCCGTATTTTCCGGCCCCGATATTCTGCGCGGCAAGGGCTGACACCGCAGACAGCATGGAGGACGGAACAAGGAACATAAAGCCCATCACCTTCTCCACGATTCCGACGGCGGCCGCAACCGTAAGCCCCCGCCTGTTCGCAATCACCGTTATAAGGATGAACGAAACCTGAATGAATCCGTCCTGCGCAGCTATCGGAAAACCAATCTTCAGTATCTGGCGCATAACATTTCCGGCGGGAATAAAATCATCTTTTTTCAGGGAGAGCATTCCCCGCCTTGTTATTACGGCAAGCGCGATCACAACGCTTATGGCCTGAGAAAGCGTAGTTCCGAGGGCGGCTCCGGCAGGTCCCATTCCGAGTACGCCTATAAACATAAAATCAAGCGCTATGTTGGCGGCACAGGCAACGGCGATAAAGAACATCGGACTTCTTGAGTCACCAAGACCGCGGAAAACCGAGCTGATTATATTATATGCGGTTATAAACGGAATTCCGGCAAAACACACGGAAAGATATACGGAAGTTCCGGCGGCCGCATCATGAGGAGTGGACATAAGACCTGTCACCTGGCGCACGGAAAAAAGCAGAACAAGGGTGAGGACGACAGAAAGCGACATGAACATAAGAGCGGTATTTCCGACTGTCCGCGAAACCAGATTACGGTCGCCGGCACCGACAGCTCTTGCGATTGTCACGGTCGAGCCCATCGAAAGCCCCACAATGACAACGGTAAGCATGTGCATCACCTGGCTGCCGACAGATACGGCTGTCGTGTCCGCCACGGAGCAGAACTGTCCTATTATGAACAGATCGGCCATTCCGTAAAGCGTCTGCAGAAAATACGAAAGTAGAAAAGGCAGCGAGAATGAAAGGACATTTCTCCATACGCTGCCGGTTGTAAGATTTTTTCCGGATGAGAGATTGTTTTCCATAACTGATTCCCGTTGGAATATTAAACTCTACAACAGATATAGGGTCAAGGATTTTCCGGCTTAACGTACTTTTTCATCGGGAAGGAATAAGCTTGTCAAGTGTTCCCAGCCCGCAGGCGACGGAGACTGTATGAGCCAGGACGTCAAGACAGCGACGGACATAAGCCCGTGACTCGGCAGGAATTCCGATCTCCATATCCATTTTTTCAAGGGCGGTCTCCAAAATGCCGCGGATTCCGTCAGAATCAAGTCCACGGATTTTTCCGGCCAGAAAATCAATGTCCGCAGCGGACGGATCAAGTCTCCGGCAGGAACGTCCGGCGGCGGCAAGAGCGGCGGCGGAGAGAACAACCGTCTCAAAAATGTTCACCGGACAGGACGCATAATCACCCGACACGCCCAGCATCAGGCGGTGAACGTCCATCGGCGCAAACCGCAGAAGGAACGAATTCTCCGCATCAAGTCCGCGCAGATATTCAAGAATGAATTCTATTCCGCAGGAATCCGGCCGTCCAAGACACAGCGGATAGTCCGCGGTTATGTGAGTCTCATGCGCCGCGGTGTCAAGGCTGTACACCCGGAAAAACGCGGCGATTCCGTCAACGGCCGTAGTCTTCCAGAACACATTGGGACTGTCAAAAAGCCCTCCCCTGATTTTCCTGTGGATATGCGAGGCCAGAACGAGCTTCATCTTTCCGCGCTCAAGTCCGGCTGAGAAAATTTCTTCGAGAGGAAAGTCACGGAGCATTGCGGCCGCAGAATCCGGTTCAGGGCAGAATTTCAATTCCATACCTATCACGAAAACAATTGAATCCATCATGCTTCTTGCCGCTGAAGCCGGAAGCGATGAATTTCCGCCGCCGTCAAGCCTCGTCATCTGCGCGAACAGAATCTCCATAAGCTCCATACGGAAGCGCGCCAGCTCCTCCGGGCGGAGAATACCGCAACCCAGCGCCTGCTCCACAAGCGAACGGAAATATGACCGCGCCGAAAGTCTGGACGGATTTATAAGGGAATGAAGCCGGAGCGAATTCATAGGTTTCCGGACAGGACGAAATTCTCCGCACTTCCGCCGTTCCTTATATGGGCGGCGAATTCAGGAAGCGCGACCTCGGACAGAAGCTCAAGCGAGCCGGCACAGAATCCGTCGAACGCGTCAAAAAGAAAACCGACGGTCTCGGAATCGGAGACAAGATCGCAGGTCTCGTTTTTCGCAGAATAGAAAATCTCAACAACAGCGGAGAGCGTGTCCTTCCAGTTGTTCCGGCTGACATAGGCCGAGCGGCAGAATGTGCTCACAATCATGTCCAGCGCGCCGGTTCCGAATTCCACGCGTTCGGTATCGTATAGCGCCTGGCTTCTGTTTTCGACGACGGCAGCCGCATCTTCCGGAGAAAGCACAAGTCCTTCCGCCCCGGAAACGTCATTCAGCGCAAGCAGATGTTCCGTCACATACCGGTCCGAAAGAACGGACAGTCCGCCCGGACGCATTACATCCGCGGATAATTCCTTCTCCATAAAACAGCCACTCCTTCAGGTCACTTTCCTTTCCGCCATGGAATTCCGCGGATCGGGGAGGAATTTATATCATACTGAAATCCTGCCGTCAAGTTTAATCCGGAAAAATCATCTTGAAAAACGGACGGAATTGCGCATAATGTTTCTTGAATTCCGCACGGCAAATTCCGGCGCAGGAAATTCAGAACATACAGCTAAGCGAACAGGAAAGAAAAATGAAACGCAAGGACTACATTTCATGGAACGAATATTTTATGGGAGTCGCGATTCTGGCATCAAAACGCTCCAAGGATCCGAACACCCAGGTCGGAGCCTGCATTGTTGACGGAGGAAACATCATTCTTTCGACCGGCTACAACGGATTTCCATACGGCTGCTCGGACGACGAATATACATGGGAACGTTCGGGTGACGACACAAAATACAAATATGTCGTTCATGCGGAACTCAATGCGATTCTGAACGCCCAGGGTAAAAACCTGAAGGGCGCAAGAATTTTTGTGGACCTATTTCCGTGCAACGAATGTGCCAAGGCCATAATCCAATGCGGAATAAAGGAAGTCATCTATCTTTACGATAAATACGCGGACTCCAAGGAGACGCAGGCCTCAAAAAAAATGCTTGAGTCAGCCGGTGTAAAGATGACAAGATTTGTTCCGGACGTAAAGAAAATCGAAATCGACTTTGAGCGGTAGACCTCATATCCGCAAGAATTTTCAGAGGAGTCCCTGCTGAACAAGCCAGAGACGCATCATGAGCCGCTGCGGAAGAACCTTCGACAGGAAATGGGTGAATTTGGTGAATGCGCCGCACACGGAGATGTCCCTGCCACGGAATGCGTCACGGACGGCCTTCTCCGCCACGGAGGACGGATTTCTCAGCCCGGCGAATCTTGTCACCGTCTTTTCGGCTCCGATCTCTCCGCGCGCGAAAAGACCTGTTCTCATCCAGCCTGGACATACGGCCGTAGCGGTGATTTTTCTGTCCACAAGCTCGACATTCAGAGCACGGGTATAGTTTCTGACAAAAGCCTTTGTCGCGCTGTATATGTTCATATACGGAAGCGGAAAGAACGACGCCTGAGAAGCCACATTTATAAT
The DNA here is from genome assembly GCA_963594605.1 of Bacteroidaceae bacterium. Classification (GTDB taxonomy): domain Bacteria; phylum Spirochaetota; class Spirochaetia; order Treponematales; family Treponemataceae; genus Treponema_D. The sequence goes on along the minus strand of CAVBEH010000018.1, from coordinate 27,650 downwards.
ACGGCTTCCTGCGGACATGAACGGAATGCATACAAGACCGACGGCGACAACGGCGGACACATTCAGATCTATCATATTGAGCGACTCGCCGACTGATATGTCCTGAAACGAGCAGAATTTTGCGAATCCGGCATTGTTCACAAGAACAGAAACCGTCACATCCTGTGCGGACAGCATCTTCTCCAGCACGGAGAACGAATTCCTGTCCGTCAGATCCATCGCGACCGGCATCACCTTTTCTCCGAATTCCGCACGCAGCCGCTCCAGCCTGTCATCGGCACGCGAGACAGCCCATATCTCTTCTATATTATTGTCAGCGGAAAAAATCCTGACAAATTCACGACCGAAACCTCCGGAAGCTCCTGTCACAACCGCAATCCGTCTTTTATCCATAAAAATCCGCCTCCAGAATTCTCTGCCGGGACAACCATACTTGATCCGCCCGGCGGTTCAGTTATAGAACAAAAACATGTTTTTTTCAACGCAAGGAACTTGCACAGCCGCCCGGAATTCAGTTTAATTCAGTCTATGATAACTGAAACTTATGACGGCAAGTCGCCTGCGATAATAAATCCGCAGATTTCAGACGGACTTCCTGAATTCGACGCATGCATAGTAACGTTCTCGGACAGAATTGCGGAAGCGGTGGCGGAAAAATTCGGGCGGAGAAAAATCACGTCATTCTGGTTCGCGACCGGAGAGACTCCGGTTTATCAGCTTGAGCTGGACGGAAAAAAATTCGCCTTCTACAGGACTTATGTAGGCGCTCCGGCCTGCGTCGGAACCGTGGAGGATTCGCTTTCCATAATCAGGACAAGAAAATATGTGGTGTTCGGAGGAGCGGGCTGCCTTGACAGGGAGATTGCCCGCGGAAAAGTAATGGTGCCGACGGAAGCCTACCGCGACGAGGGGACATCGTACCATTACGCGCCGGCCTCTGACTATATAAAAATCAGGAACTCGCAGAAGGTCGCGGAATTCATGAGAAAAAACGGACTTCCCTTTGTTGAGGGAAGAACCTGGACGACGGACGCATTCTACCGCGAGACACGGAACAACTTTGAGGCCAGAAAAGCGGACGGATGCATAAGCGTCGAGATGGAATGTGCCGCCCTGCAGGCGGTATGCGACTTCCGCGGACTTGAGCTTTATGTTTTCTTTACAGGAGGAGACCTGCTAGACGCGCCGGAATGGGACGCGCGCATGGCTTTCAGAAACAGCGGAGTAAAGGGAACCCAGCACGACACAGGGCATTTTGACATCGCGCTGGAGCTTGCCCGCTTTGTGGCGGATTGACGTTCGCCGGGGATGCCTCAGAATTCGCGGAGCCAGTCGCCGAATTCATCCTCAAGCCAGAGCGATATTTCTCCGGCGACATCACGGAGTTTTGAGGCGCGGTTTTTACCGGTCACCGAACATTCCCATACGATTCCGACACGCCAGCCCTCGGAATTCAGCGCCGCGATGTCGGCCGCATCCCGGCGGCGGTTGCGTCCGATTTTTTCAGTCCAGAATCCGGTGTTGGTCTTGGGTATACGGAATTTGGGACATCCGCCGTGACCGTGCCAGAAACAGCCGTTCACGAAAATAACGGCATGGTAACGCGGAAAAACAATGTCCGGAGTTCCGCTGAGCCGACGGTCATTTTTGCGGAACCGGAATCCGATTCCGTGCAGGGCGGAACGAACCGCAAGCTCAGGCTTTGTGTCCCGGCTTTTTATCCGCGACATATTGACATGCCTCTGTTCGGGTGTGAGTTTATCCATCAGACGGAGATTATACCGGAAAAAAATCACAGTGTCCCGGACTCGGACATATTTTGGGAGAAGCAATGTATTTTGATGAACTATGGAAGACATTCTCCACAATGGAGGAAGTCGAGGCGGTTGTTTTGGGCGGCTCAAGGGCAGGCGGAAATTCTGACCCGCAATCGGACTACGATCTTTACATCTACTGTACACAAACACCGGCGGAAAACACAAGGAAGCAGGTTCTTGAGAAATTCTGCTCCAGAACGGAAATCTCAAATCAGTTTTGGGAACTTGAGGACGACTGCACGCTCAAGGACGGAACGGACATCGACATCCTGTACAGAAACCTTGATCAGTTCACGGACGAAGTCGCATCGGTCGCAGAACGGCATAACGCGCACAACGGCTACACGACATGTCTATGGCACAACCTTCTGAACAGCAGAATTCTTTATGACAGGGACGGAAAATTCGCCGAACTGCAGAAAAGGTTCAACATTCCATATCCGGAAGAGCTGAAGCGGAACATAATCAGCCGGAACATGAGGCTTCTTACAGGAAACCTTCCGTCATACGACATCCAGATAAAAAAGGCGCTCAGGCGTGGTGACAATGTAAGCGTAAACCACAGGACGGCCGCATTTATCGAATCATATTTTGACATAATATTCGCCGTGAACGGGCTGACACATCCTGGAGAAAAACGGATGGCGGCCTACGCAAAGGCTCATGCGAAAATTCTTCCGGCCGGATTCGAGGAGAATCTCGACACCCTTCTGCGCAGCCTGTATTCGGATTCGGACAAAACCGCAGAAACGCTGGACAAAATGACGGCGGAAATAAAAATAATCTGCACACAAGGCTGATATATGCTGCCATCGCCACGGCTGAAACTCCATCGGGGTTAATGAACGCTCCGTCTGCCTCTATACGGATAACAGGCTCTGCGCCATGCAGTTTTCCGTCATTTCTTACACCGCATAACAAGCAGACGGAGATTCTGATTTTTTACTTCCTCACCCTATACTTCAAAAGCACAGTACCCTTTTCAAGCCGCTCAACGTCAAGCAGCTCCAGCGCGACTGGATTTCTGTCTTGCGCCCGACCGTCAAAACTTGCAGCCCAGCCTTCGCGCCCGTCAATTCCTGCGCCGAACATCATTTCAACCTCGTCAATCAGACCCGAGTCAAGGAACGAGCCGTTTATGTGTCCGCCGCCGGTAATCACAGCTTTTTTCACGCCGAACACATCTTCCAAAACTGAAACAGCCTTTTTCAAGTCGATTTTTTCCGCGCCGCACGCAATATACGAAATTTTCTTTGACTTAAGATAATCCAGATATTCCGTGCTCGCCTTTTCGCTCGTCACAACAATCAGAGGCTTTCCGTCAACAAGATTCGTGTTCCAAAGCAAAGTTCCTTTCGTGTCCATGCAAACCTGATAGCCTGCCGCATCTTCCGCCTTGAAAAAAGTCTCTCCGCACGCACGGTAATTTTTCGCCTCAAAAACGCCTCTTTCCGCGTAGTGCATCGCGTTCGTCGTCTTTCCGTTAATCTGCGTAAAATCCCCGAACGACGCAAGATGACTGTAATAAGCCTTCGCCTCCGGGTCGATTTTTTCGGTCATCGCGCAGTCAATCCGCCCGTCAAGGCTCGCATACATAAAACAGATGATTTTCATATTTTCTCCTAAAATCAAAATTTTCTTCTATATATATAGATTTTATATTTTGGGCGTTCCGGCCGCTTTGGTTTCGATAAACTCAACCGCCGCGACCGTCGGGCTTTTCAGGGCTACGGCTTTCGCCTCCGACCAAACGCAAGCGTTTGTTTTCGCGCATTTTTTCAAAATGCGCTCACCCTTCCAATCCCTAACGCAAGATTTCAATATTCCAGCAGCCTGCCGTAATCGTTCCAGTCGCCGAACATTTTTCCGTCCTGAGAATTCAAAATCAGTTTTTCAAGCCGCATTTCAAAAACATTGCGGTCTTTTTTCTTGTCGCGCTGAATCGAGTCGATTCTCACGCGCTGATACAAAACCGGGAATCCGCAAAAATTTTTCCACGCGTCAGGATTTTCCGAAAAAGCCTTTGCAATTTCAGAATCAATCACAAATCCGCTCTCGCTCATGTCCGGCAAAACCGCGCGTCCGAACTCCGTCATAAGACCGAGCTTTTCAAGACGGCGGCAACGCTCCTTGTTCAGCTCCGACCACGGACTTTTCGCGCTTCTTGGCGTGAACCGCTGCATATCAACGCCGTCGATATTTTTGTGGGTAGTGTCAATCCAGCCGAAGCAAAGCGCCTCCTCAACCGCGTCCAAATACCAAACGCAATCCGCCGGAGGATTTTTACCTTTCTTCGCGACAATCCAACACTCTCTTTCCGTTCCGTGATTTTCCGAAAGCCATTTACGGAATTCAGCGCGTGTTCTGATGTCCAAAATATTCTTCGCTTCCATTTTTTCGTTTTTCCGCCGTGATTATTTTAAAAGCCAGATTTCCGCCGCAACAAAGCAAGAAATTCTAGTTTCGTTCAGAATCCAGAGATTTTATTCCCCGAGTTTTCCGTATTCCTCGTCGCTCACAGGTTCAAGCCATTCGTTGGAAGTGCTTTCGCCCGCAGGTTCAAAAGTGATGTGACTGAACCAGCTGTCCTTTTTCGCGCCGTGCCAGTGCTTGACGTTCGCAGGAATCACAACAACGCTTCCGGCTTCTATCGAAACTGGCTCTTTTCCCCATTCCTGATACCAGCCGCTTCCTGCCGTGCAAATCAAAACCTGACCGCCGCCCTTTGCCGCATGGTGAACGTGCCAGTTGTTGCGGCAGCCCGGCTCAAACGTAACATTGAAAATCGGAATCTCGCCTTTCTTCGCGTCCGTGAGCGGCTTCAAAAACGACTGCCCGATAAAATACTTCGCAAACGCGTCATTCGGCGCACCAACTCCAAACCTGTCGATTTTAGAAAATTCTTCTTTTGTCATAGTTTATTACACGCTCCTGTAAAAGTTTTATAGCTTAAAAAAAATTAGTTACACAATGTAACTAACGAAGAATATAATAAACTTAATTTCAACTGTCAAGATAATACAGAAATTCCAATAATAAGAATCAAAATCATAGAGAATCCTTCAGTGTACAGCTTTGATTTCAAAACTTTCCCAACTTTTTAAAACAAGAAAACAGGAGACTGATACGCAAAAGAATTCTTCTATAGATAAATTCTTCGGAACAATCAGCGATGAAAACAGCGAAAAAATGTTGCAGGCGGTTCAAGAGTGCAGGAGAATAGAACAAAATGAATGGTAATATTTTTGATACAAAGTTGAAATCAGCTAACCGCGAACGTACATGACCTTCTGACTTTATTCATCTCAAAGAAGGCTGAATTTAACACATGGGGTTCTTCCTCACACTCTATCCCCTTCCTCCGTTCAAGATACTGAACAGCGGAGGGCAGATTTTTCTCAAAATAAATCCTGCGAAAGTTCCGAGCGCGACAATCACAATGTTCGCTCCGAAATATTCAAGCAGACAGAACGCGGGATTTTTCATCGGCAAAAAACGAAGCCACAGATTCTGGACGCAGACAAGAAGGAACGGCATGTGAACCGCAAACAGGAAGAATGAGAACGGTGAAAGTTTTTCGGCAAAAGCAAAAGTCTTCTTGTTTCTGGAAATTAAGCCGGAAAGTTTCAGGAAAATCAGGACGGAAAAAAGAACCATAAGTGCGGAACAGACGGAATTTCCCTTGAAAATCAAGTTGCAGCCAAGAGATGAGAACGCAAACATCGCAAAAAGTTCAGTCCAGCGGAACGAGTCGGCAAAGGTGAACGGCGAAAACTCCCGCTCCGCCCAGAAATATCCGAGCGTAAAGAAAAGAAGAGCCGCCCTGTCCGATTCAAAGCATTGCGGTGTAACACCCGAAATATAGATGAACACGCAGAAAATCAGCGAAGTTTTCGGAAATCTTCTATATATAATGCGCAGAACCGGCGAAATCAGAAAGAGAATCAGAAGGTCGCGAACAAACCAAAACTGACCGACATAAGGATGATTGTATTTGTCAAAGCCGAATCCGATGAACGCCTTGAGCCAGTCCAGAACGCCCCAGGTCAAAACCGGAATTTTCTCCGGATTTCCAAGAAGCGAAGGATTCAGTTTTGCCGCAAAAAGTTTTCCGAACGTTACAAGCGCAATGTTCAGGGCAATCCACACAAAATACGGAAGCAGCAGACCTTTCGCCTTTTTCTTAAGCATGACTTTATAGGACATATTCTTTTTAAAAAACAGGTACGCGCTGAACATGAAAAAAAGCGGAACGGCGCAGCTTCCAAACCCGGATGAAATCACAAACTGAATCCATTCCCCTGCCGCGCTCTGCACAAAAAGGGGAATTCTGTTTCCTTCCGCCAGAGAATCGGCAAGGTTTTCCGCTGTAAAATTATTGTGAATAAAGACCACCAGCACGCTCAGAATGTAGCGAAGCGAAGTTATTCTGCCGGAAGTCCCGCCGTCGATAAGTGCGGAAGGCTTGGTTTCTGAAATGTCCTGATTTTTTCATGAAAATACAGTTCCGTTTGTCATTTTTTTTATCCTTGTTGGTACGTTTGTACTATCAATAGATAGAATAAATGATATTCGTATTTAAATCAACCTACAATTTGTACATTTGTGCTACTTTTTAATTGATGTTAGACTTTTGGAGCAATGTAAAAAGCGAACTTGAATACAGAGGAATCTCACAGAAAGAGCTTGCCGCAGAAATCAGCGAAAGCTACAACACGCTCCAGTCCTGGATTAACCGCGACCGGCTTCCGAATGCAGTTCAGGCAGTGCGAATTTCTCGCGCGCTCGGAACGACTGTTGAATTTCTAGTGACCGGCCGCGATGAGAAATTCCAAGCCGACAACACCGAAACCATCCGCCTGCTTGAGAAAGCGATTGAAAATTTAAGATAGTTTACAAAGAACGGTTTGTGAAAGAAAACGATCATCACCAGTTCTCATACCTTTTCCCGGTGTTCAGTTTTGCAATCTCCGCCATTTCTTCATCGGTCAGTGAAAAATCCCAGACATCGTAGTTTTCCGCAATGTGCTTTGGATTGGAGCTGCCGGGAATCGCGATGAATCCGCTTTGAATGTGCCAGCGGACAATCACCTGCGCGGAAGCCGCCGCTGATTCAGATTTTTTGAAAGAAAAAACGCTTTCATTGGAAAGATTCTTCAGAGCGTCGCAGGCTGATTTGTCCGCAAATTCTCCGATTTCAATTGCCTTTGCGGAACCGATGCTGTGGTCATCGTAAGCAACGGAAACCGCCTGAAAATTCAAGTTGTAGTAAACGCGCCCCGCCTTGTAAACGGAAGTTGTCGCGTCGCTTTTTCCATAGTCGAGCGCGGTGTAGCTGTAAAACTCGAAGCCGCCGTATTTTGTCATCGAAAGGCTTTTTCCGCCCACAGATTTTGCAAAAGTTTCAGCAGTTTTGGTTGAAGCAAGATTCAGCTCGTAAGATTTTCCGCCGAATTCAACGCTCATTTTCTGCGATTGAGACTGCGCAAAAATGCAGGCTGAAGCAAAAATCGCAAGTAAAAGTGAAATCAGTTTTTTCATAAAAAGCCCCGTTATGCAAAATTAGTTACACAATGTAACTAATAAAGAATATAATAAACTTAATTTCAGTTGTCAAGAATGATTTTTAGTAAAATTCCGGCGGAAAGCAATTTTCTGAAGAAGTTTTGACTTTGGTTGACACAGGAACTCATAGCGACATTTTTAAGAAATAATCTTCCAATATTGCTTCCATTGACTTTAAAAAGTCAGTATTTTATTCTGACTCTATGAAAAAATTCATTTTGATGTTGCTTTTGTTTTTATCATTGACTTCATGCACTATAGCCCGCAGTAAAAACAAAGCTGAAGTTTCATCTGGCGATTCAAAAGCGTCAACAACTGCCGCAAAATATTATCTTTCTTCAAACAAGCATTATTTTATGGCGGATAATCCTGATTTTATGGGCAAAGCCATGAATTATGCCTATCAGGAATATTCCGGGATTACCGTTCCCGCAATAGTTTATCCGGCGGATTCTTATTTCAGAAAAGACATGTCTGATTATGACTCTCCAAATTTGGAATTCATCAATATTTCTGTAAAAAAAATCACGCAGGCAGAAATCTTCTTTAAAAATACGGGAAATTCTGATTATACAAGTCTGCTTGTCAAGCTCGATTTGATTCCTGGAGCTAATTGCAAAGTCAATCTGACGGACTCATTTTTAGGAGAGAATGTATACCGGTTGGATAAAATAGATTTTTACTTTCAGGACGAAACCATGAGCTCATTTTCTGCGGATGATTTTTTTCATTATCCGGAGCTTGCGGATTTTGACTTGTCCGGTTCAGGAACTTTTTTTCTAAAAGAAAACGAAGGATATTTTTACCTGATAATTAAAAGCCGTAAATCAGGCGATGAAAATGCAGGATTTTTCAGGCTGAATATTACAAAAGAAACTGGAGACGAAACAATTGTTGAAAAGGGTGTTTCCTACAACAGTGAAGATAATACTTATTCATACAGATTATGGAATGATATGGCCATTGAAGATTTTTGCTTTGCAAAAAAAGTTAATGTTGAATTCCGCCCTACAAATGGCAAAATAATATCCGAAGAAATTACAGATTCAAAACAGCTGGAAAAAATAAGCATGTGGGTAGCCGCGTTCTGTTATTTTGGTTTGAGATAAGGGGAGAATGACTAAAAAGAACTGATATTTTTAAGAAATAGAGTTTCCGCATATTTTTATTTTATCAGTTTCTTCTTGACAATCCACGATTTTCTCATAAAATATTAACCATAGGCGCAAGCAAAACAGAAAATACTTGTTCTAAAATCAGTTTGGTTGTCATGTCTTGATGCAAGTTGAGCGTAGCAAACAGATTCTTCTTAGTTCTCTTATTTCCAGTTTTCTTAAATCCTAATCATTCAAACATTTTTATTTTCTCATGCAAACAGGATTATTGTGCCTAAATTCATTTTTAGGAGCATTTTATGAACAGAGAAGAAATCGACTTTGTTCAGAGCAGCATCAACTATCAGTTTAAAAATCTGCGGTTGCTTGCACAGGCATTCACGCGCAGGTCTTATTCAGAGGAACATCCGGGAATTCAGAACAACGAGGTTCTTGAATTCTATGGAGATGAAATTCTTGATTTTTTTGTTACGAAGATGATGTACAAAAGATTTTCAAGAATTCTAAACAATGAGCTTGTCTCCGAGAAAAACGAGGACGAACTTACAAAGCTGAAATCAATTCTCGTGAGCAAGGAAAGCCTAGCTCTCTGTATGTACAACATCGGATTCTCAAAATTTCTTTATCTTGGAAAAAGCGATGAAAAAAATGAAGTGTACAAAAGCAAATCCGTGAATGAGGATTTATTCGAGGCGATAATCGGAGCTGTTGCCGCCGACTGCGACTGGAACTATGAAAATCTTGAAGAAGTCTGCCGGACAATGCTGAAAATGGAAACGACAAATGGCTACCTTGCTTTGCTCGTCAATGAAAAATCCAACCAGCTAGGTTTCGGAGAGCCTTGCTATTATCCGCGCGCATGGCAAGTGGATAAGCCTGAAGATATGCAGCCATTCAATCTTTTCAATGCAGAAATCGGTTTTGGAAATTTTGGCAGCACTTCAAAAAATCCTAAAACCGGAAAGCATGAATACGGAATCCAAGTTGGAGAAAACAAATTCACAGGAACAGGCGACGGAATCGCCCAGGCAAAACTTGACGCGGAGCAGAAAGCCTATCATTTTCTTTGCCAGGAGGAAATAAAACGGCTTTTCCAGAATCTTGACTACTCGAATCCCGCAAGCACGCTGCACGAGCTTTTCCAGAAAAAAGTGATTATGGAAGTCCGCTACGAATTCAACGAATACCACGACGAGAACGGAAATCCAATCTGGAACTGCAAGGCGATTCTCGAAGGCTATGGAAAATTTGAGGCTGACAACGCGTCAAAAAAGCAGGCGAAGCAGGACGCCTCGTTGAAGCTTCTGAAATTCATATCCGAAACAAAAATCGAGCAGACCGAAAAATGGGAAATTCCGACGTTTTACAGCGGAAACGCAAGAATCTGGCACAACGAGGGGAAAATATGATGACAAATATAAATGATTTCACAGAAGAAAAAATCTGCACATATAAAGACGAAACTTATTCAGTTCGCGACAACGGAGCTGTCATGCGACATTCAAAAACGGAAAGCAGAAAAAGAAAGCTTGATGATGAATGGACTTTTGGAACTTCAATAAATGAAAAAGGCTATCCGTGCATTGCGCAGCAAGTAATTCATAGAATTGTAGCGACAGCATTTCTTGGCGAGCCGCCTTCAAAAAGCCATGTTGTTGACCACATAAACACAAACAGGCAGGACAACCGACCTTCAAATCTTCGCTGGGTAACACGGCTGGAAAATATAATTCTGAATCCTATCACCTGCAAAAAAATTGAAGAGCTGACAGGGATGAAAATAGAAGATGTTCTAAAAGACATAACTGTTCTTCACAAGTTTAATTTGCCGCCGAATATTTCTTGGATGAGAACTGTAAATCAAAGAGAATCTGATTCTTGCCTTGAAAATCTTACAAAATGGGCAAATCAGAATTCCCCTAAAAATGTTTCTGCTGGAGGAAGTCTCGGAGAATGGGTATATCGGACAAGAAAAAATATTTTCAGATATGAATATCCAGAAGGATTTGAAAAATCAGACGGAACGAAACCTGACATTATAATGTCGTTGTCGCCAAATGCCGCACAGGACAAAACGAGATGGCGTATTCCCGCGGAATTCCCATGTTGCCCGGCTGAACTAACAGAAACTCCATTACAGGATTATTTTGAAAATCTAAAGCAGGGAAAAATATTCTGCCGAAACAAACAGTATTCTTCTTCCGTATTGGAAACTGCACTGTATAAAGACAATATAATTGTAAAAACAGAAAACTGCGAAACAAATGCGATAAAACCGTGGAGTCTCTGCACTATTACTTTTGAGAACAATCTTTTTGTTCATCGGGTTTATATGACTTGCTTTGAAAAACAAAGCGCAGAGAAGTTTTTTCTTGTTCTTCAAGGACGAGAAAACGAATGGACTGGCGGCACTGTTTTTGATGAGCTTTGCTGATATTCGTGATATAATTATTCAAGGAGTTTCTGACCATGAAAAAAACAATATTTATATGTTCAATTCTTTTGCTTGCTGCAATGTCGTTGATTAGCTGTGCCTCAACAACTAGTGTTGCCAAGTTTTACACAGAACTGCAATCAATAGAATCTATTTCTGAAGAATGTAGGCTTGCTGAAAATGAGACGCCAAAAGTTTTTTATTCAGATGATATTCAGTCAGATTTATATTTTGTGCGTTCAAACTATTTTCAGGTTATAGGATATTCTTCTTGGAATGGTCCTGATGAAAATGGAGCAGGAGGAGAAGATTGCTTACAAAATGAAATAGTTTCTTTTTGCAAAGAAAAGGGGGCGAAAGCAGCAATTTACAGTAAAAGATATACTGATACAAGGAATGGAGTTTATTCCGTTCCGCTTGTAAATAATCATTATTACACTGATTCCAACGGATATATGCGTTCCTATAGCACGACTTCATTTATGACAAATTCGTATTCTGTTAATCGCTACAATTATGATGTTTATTTTTTTGTTCCTTATAATCAGTCTTATATAAAAGCTCCTAAAATAGGAATTGAATTCAGAAATCTTGATTCATCAGATAGAATAAAACTTCAAAGAAATACCGGAATATGCATAGATGTTGTATATGAAAACTCTCCGGCGTTTTTCGCTAATCTTTCAAGAGGCGATGTGATTATTGAAATCAACGGCGAAAATATTCTTAATGCTGACACCTATCTTTCTGTATCCTCAAAGTTGTCTGCCAATGATTCTGTGGAGATAAAATACATTCGGAATGGAAAAGAAGAAAAATCTGTATTTAAGATTTTTTAGATTCAAGGAGTTTTAACTATGAAAAAACTGATTTCAATTTTTACTTTGCTGTTTATCTGCTCGCTTTCTGTTTTTGCAGGACCGTTCGGGCTGGATATGGGAATGACGCTTGAGGAAGTTGCGGAAGCCTGTGGCGGAATAGAGCCAGAATATATTTCGGATGACAGATACTACATTCAGCCTGTAAAATCGCATCCGCTTTTTGAAGGATACGTTGTTTGGATTAGTGAAACAGAAGGTCTGTACTATATAAAAGGAATAAGCCGCGAGATTCAGGCAAACAGTTACGGAACGGAAGTCAAACAAGAATTTGCAAGACTTCTTTCTCCGCTTGAACGTAAATATGGAAAGTTTGCTAAAATTGACGAGATTGTTTCAGATGATGTGCTTCCATATAAATTGAAACAAGATAGCTGGATGTTGACAATTGCGGAAGGCTCAAGAATTTGCGAGGCTTATTGGTCTGCTGATGAAGACAACTTTGAGAAATTCGGCGGATTGACAACAATTTCTATCGGCATAAGAACGCAAGCGACATACATCACCGACAAGGCATACATTTGGATTGAATACGGTTTTGCAAATGCAGCTGATGGCTTTGATAACTTGGACGATGTGCTGTAATTTTTCTTGCAGATAAAATAAATACGCTCCTGCAAAGAACTCTACCGTGCGCTTCACTGCAATTTTGTGTACGATGGAGTTTCACTTTTTAACACTAAAACTCACAAATCACGCATTAATCATTACGAATTACACTCCCATCTTCCCCATCTCCGCACGCAGAAACACAACCGCAACCACGAATGAAACCGCATCGCTTATGAGCGCGCTCCAGAGCATTGTCACGATGTTGTGGCTTGCGGTCGCAAGAATTATCGAGGACGGAACAAAAACAATCACATCGCGCAGAAGAGCCAGCAGAGTGGACTTTCCGCTTTTTCCGATTGACTGCAGAATTATCGCCGCGGATTTTATAAAGCAAGTCATAACGATTCCGCTCAAAAAGATTCTTACGCAGAGCCGCGCGTATTCCATATATTCACTTGAATTGCCTTTTCCGAAAATCGAAATCACCAAGTCCGGCAGAAATTCAAAAATCAGGAAAACCGCAACGCCGATTGCAAGCACAAGACGCAGAATCACGCGGGCTGTTTCCTTTACGCGCATTGCGTTCCCCGCTCCCATGTTGAAGCCAATAATCGGCTGGCCGCCCAAGCTGATTCCAATCACAACAGAAATCACAATCCCGAAAACCTTCATCACGATTCCGACAACCGCAAGCGGAACTACCGAGCCGAACGCTTCGCCTGTGCTTGCGAAAGTCTCGTAGCCGTATTTTACAAGAAGATTGTTGTTCACGGCGATTACAATCACGATTGAAAGCTGAACGATTAGCGACGCCATTCCAATCATTGCAATCCGCGCCAAAAGCAAAAAGTCGGGCTTAAGGCACTTAAAACTCAGGCGGAAATTCTTCGAGCGGAAAATATACGCAACGCTCATTCCAAAAGTCAGAATCTGCCCGATTACAGTCGCAACCGCAGCCCCGCGAATGCCCATCCCAAAGACGAAAATAAAAACCGGGTCAAGAATCAGGTTTGAAATTGCGCCGGCAAGAGTGCAAGCCATCGCGAACTTTGGAGAGCCGTCCGCCCGGATTGCGCCGTTCATTCCCTGGCCAATCATATAAAACGGAAGCCCTGCGCAAATCACCGTAAAATATTCGTTCGCAAAATCGTAGCAAATTTTCTCGTTCGGGTTCGCACCGAAAACCGCAAGAATCTGATTCTTGAACAAAAATCCAAGCGCGCAGAGCAAAACCGAAAGCCCCACAAGAACGCTGAAACCGTTTCCAACGCACTTGTCCGCCTTTTCCCTGTTTTTTTCTCCCAAAGCAAGGCTGAACATCGCCGCCGAACCGTCGCCAACAAGAAGCGCAAGCCCCAAAGCCAGAACCGTAAACGGATAGACAATGTTCGTTGCCGCATTTCCAGCCGCACCCGCGCTGCTCCACCCGATAAAAATCTGGTCAACAATGTTGTACAAAGCCGCAACCAGCATACTGATAACGCACGGAACTGCAAAATGCCGCACAAGCCGCCCGATTTTTCCGCTCCCCAAATCATAATTTTTCATAATTTCCCTCAAAAAAAGCAATCCGCATAAAAAAAACAGCCGAAAAACGCGTCCGAACTGGACTTACGCTTTTGGCTGCTCGTTAGATTACATTTGAATTTTAGATTTCGCCTATCCTAGCAGATTTTTTGTTTTTGTGTAAGCGATGAATTAAAATTTATTTTCCGTTTTATGATTCTGTTTTGCAAGATACATCACTACAATCACAGCAATGCCGATGACAAATGCAAGCATACTAAACGTATCAAGCGAAAGCGGCGGCTGAGGCTCAGACAAAGTTACAGGGCCTTTGTAAATCGCGTAAAGAGAGCCGGCCATAAGCCCAAGCACAAGATAGATAATCGGAGCGCGGTGCTTTTCAAGAAGATTTTTTAGGAGGCGAGCAGTTCCGGCAAGTCCGACAAGAACGCCAAGACCGAAAAACGCGACCGCAGGCAAGAACGCAAAATGCAGATGAATCAGCTCCTTGACCGCGTTTATCACCGGCAGATAAAGCCCCATAATCAAAAGAAGCGTAGAGCCGGAAATTCCCGGAAGAATCATCGCGCTGATTGCGATAAATCCGGCGGCAAAAAGAATCAGCCAAGTTGCAATGCTAGGAACTGCAAGATTAAGCGACGAGAAAGCCGCAACCGAATTAAAGCGCGAGGCAAGCACAACGAGCAAAAGCCCCGGAACAAAAAAAGGCGCGGCACGGAAATTTTTCACGCAGGAAAGCTCTTCCGCCGCCACAACAGGAATTGCCGCAGCCGTAAATCCCAAAAACAACGACGACATCACGTAAATATTTTCGCTGAACATTTTTGAAATCAAAACCGCGCAAGCCCCAAATCCGACCGCCCAGCCAGCGCCGAGCCGAAGAAGATACAAAAGCGCAGGCAGTTTTTCACGGCGAGAGCCGAACACAAGAGAATCAATCGCGCCGACAAAACGCTCGTAAAATCCCATCAAAAACGCGACCGTTCCGCCAGAAACGCCCGGCACGCTGTCCGCACACGCCATGCAAAACCCGTGGAATCCGTCTTTTAAAAAGTTTGAACCCTTCATTTTGTCCTCCAAAATAATTTTTTATATTTACACTTAATACTGCCAGCCGATTCCGATGAAAATCTCGTAGGCGGAAAGGCTGCTCCTCCAACTTGTGTCGTAAGAAGTTCCCTGAATTTTTGAAAAAATCAGGTTGCCAAAATCCAAGCCCAAGCTTGCGCGCAAAACGATGCTTTTCCATTTTTCAGGATAAACCAGAACTTCAAAGCCGCCGGAATACCAGCCGTCTTTCAGGCTGAAAAATCTTCCGGTCGTGCTGTTTTTTGTCAATGCAAAATCCACAAACGGTGCGAGCTGCACTTCAAATCCAAAATCTTTTATGCGGGAAGTTTCTTTCGGATGAAGTGAAAAAAGATGAAACGGAAAATCCAAGTTCACGCAAAGAGCGGTCGGAACGTAAAGAAATCTGTCCGCAAGATTTTTTGATGAAAGCTCCGGCGTGTCTCTGATTCCGCGCAAAAAAGTTCCAATCGGACGTTCGTTTTTGTCCTGAAAAAAGTTCAGCTGCGAGGCGATTCCGATTTTTTCCCAAGCCTTGAATGCGTTCACCTGCATCGAAAAATACGGAACAAATTCATTTCGCCTAAAGTCAAATCCGCTTCCGCCGTCAAAAATCGCACTGATTCCCTGCCGGAAATTTCCGAGCCAGTCAACGCGGCCGAATTCAAAAGAAAGTCCGGTTTTCGCAAGTGGAGAAGAAAGCTCCGTGTCGTCAAAATTAAGTTCGCGGTCGCTCCAGCAGTAAAAAAAATCTGCATAAGGAGAAATCGTTGCGTCCGCAAAGTTCAATTTTATCGGCAACGAGATTTTCGCATATTCTGAATAAAAAATATCGTTTCCAAAAAGCGCGTGTTCCTCGTCGCCCCGCACAAAACCTTGCGAAAAATCCAGAACAAGCTGGCGCATTTTATTTTTTTCAAGCGGAAAAACAAACGAAAGCCCGGCGTTTATGTCATAAGAAGGAACTGGGGAGTCAAAAGTAAACTTTACAAAACTATCTGTAGTCGCGAAAATCCCAAATGACTTGTAAAAAACAGGATAATTGAAATTCAGCGCAAATCCGGCGTTGAAATTTTCAGGCGAAAACGAAGAAAAATCCGAGATTCCGCCAAAAACTTCACCTTCAAGTCGCGTGATTGTGCCGCGGAAATTGTCATCGCGCATTTTGAGTTTTAAGACCGCGCCGTCGTTCGAGCTGTACTTTGGATAAGGCAAAAGCAAAAAATGCTTTGAATCTTCCGTGCGGATTTTAAGACTAATCGGAACAAACTCTGGAATAATTTCAGAAACAACTCCTGAAGTATCAGCCGAGTTTGAAGCCGCCGCATCAGAAGTCAAAATATCAGAAACCAGCAAATTTTCTGTAGCAACATTCGATTCCACAAGCAACGGATTTTCTTCAATTTCAATGCTCACGTCAGAAAAAATCCGCAGATTCAAAAGCCGCGTTTTGCAGTCGGCAATATATGCGTCAAACTCCTCTTTTGAAGAAAAAGTTCTTTCCGTATCAATCAAAACTTCGTTCCGCAAGAATTTTTCCTGCGTCTGCCCGGAAATTTCGTAGTCAACTTTTTCAATTTTAAAAGTCTGTGAAAACAAAAAATGAAAATCAAGAGACAGCAAAAAAAAGAGAACCGCAAAATATTTTCCGAAAATTTTTAAACTGATTCCAAAATCCTTCATATTTAGAAAATATATGCGGAAAAATTAAAGCGGCGATAAACAGAAGATAAACTTTTTATAAACGGAGGATGAAAGATGACTGTAAATGTCGAGCTTGATAATGACGATCCGCTTTATTGTCATTCCCTTGCTTGACAAGGGAATCTCTACACAAGAGATTGTTGACCGAGTTTGCTTCGCAAACGTCGCGGGTCAAGCGCGACAATGACACGAAGGACAGCTCGATAATGACAAACCAGTTTTATGGCTTGCAACTTTCTTCGATGTTCTAAAAACTTTTCTTTACTGAAAAAATGTTTGTGTGGGAATTTATGCGCAGGAGCGCAAGGTAAAGCGTGTTGTCGTCCGTTCCTTTTTTGTAGACCAAAAGCAAATCCGGCTCCACGTGGCATTCACTCCAGCCTTCGTAGTTCCCGTGCAGCTGATGGTCGCGGTATTTCGGCTCAAGAGGAATGTCCGCCTGAAGCTGTTTGACAATGGCTCTTGTCTTTTCAATTTCATTTTTGCTGAGCTTCTTCATGTCTTTTCTGAAGCTTTTTACGACACGGAGTTCACGCATCGGCATCCACCGCCTTTTCAAGCTCCTCAAAGGTCTTGTATGTGTCGTATTCTCCCCGGCTGAATTCGGCTATTGCCCCGTCAAGTCCGTTTGTGTTTTCCGCATGGGAATTTTTATATAGAAGAAAATCAATGTAGTCTGAAACTTCCGCAACAAGATTTTCCGGAAGCGACCTTACTTTCTTTTCAAGAACTGCTGTTGTCATGCAAAGCCCCCTCGTAAAAGTATACATTTCTTTTTTTTGGAAATCAACTTCCAGCGGAAAAAACATATTGGATTGACTGTCATTCCCTTGCTTTACAAGGGAATCTTTTTTACTCGCCGTTATATTTTATTACATTCTTTATAATATCATTGTAATTGTAAGTGTCGTCAATCGTCAAGTCTCCTTCCTTGCCTGCATAGTTGGCTTCTTTTAGAGATGTGCACTTCAGGAATGCTCCTTGTTCTATGGTTTTTACGCTTGCAGGAATGTCAATTGTTTCAAGACTTTCACAACACTTAAATGCGTAAGCTGGAATTTTTACAGAGCCATCTCTTATTGTAACATTTTTTAACTTTAGGCACGACTCAAACATCGAAGTTCCACTGTCTTCACTATCGTCGGCAAATTTTATATCTGCTGTTTCAAGCTGGTCACACCACTGAAATATACCAGCACCAAGATTTTTTACATTGTCTGGAACAGTAATACTTTTTATTGGAGTACTAGAAAATGCCCAATCACATATTTTTGTTACCTTTTGGCCAATTGTTATTTCAGTCAAATTTAGATTACTACAAAAAACTTTTTCTCCGATTACCTCAGAATCCACAAAGATAGAATAAATGTCGCATAGTTGGAATGCTTTATCACCAATTGAAGTGACGCTTGACGAAATAGTAACATTTTTTAAATAGTTACATCCGTAAAATGCCTCTTTTCCAATTGTCTTTACACCCTCTGGAATTACAATGCTTTCTATATAAAATTGGTCACGGAACGCACCATCGCAGATTTTTTCAGCACAAGATGGAAGCACAAGTTCTGCAACATTGAAGTTGCTAGTATAATAATCGCTGGCAATTTCCTTTAGACCTGTCATCGCGCTAAGGTCAAGGTTGATTTTTTTATTGTTTGCATCAATCGACAGTTTTATCATCTTGTTTGTTGCGCTGTTCCATTCGCCGCTGAATGAGACGTTTGGAACAGATTCAGATTCTGGAGCGTCACGAATTTCCTTGCCAAGCGTCCAGTTTGTGCCGTCGCCGAATGTTATTTCCGCTTTGAAAAGTTCAGAACAAGAATTGATGCCGCCCAAGTTTGCGAATTCCTCCATCGTTCCGCTAAAACTGACGTGAGCAAGCGAGTTGCAGGAGTTAAATATCCAATCGCTACCCAAATTAATGTTCTTTGGAAGCGAAACAGTTTTCAGTCCGGCACAGCCGTTGAAAGCAAAACTGTTTATCGTTGTAACTCCTTCTGGGATAACAATGCCTGCAAGGTTTTCACAGCGCTCGAACGCCTGATAAGGAATTTCTGTAAGCCCGGTCGTGCCGCCAATGTCAAGGATGATTTTTGGGCTTGTTTGAGTTTCCGTTGATTGCTTCCTTTATCGCAGTAATTGCACCTGCAACGGTAACTGTGTGCTCCTCGCTGTCTGTAAAACCTGCGATTGCGGTTGCTGCGGCAGCGGCTGTCATTCCCCATTTTGCGTAAAGCGTAATGTTGCCGGTCAACGTGATTTTCGCTTCATCCTTATGGTCGATGTTTCCTTTGGCGGATGTCGCCCACCCGGAGAACGTGAAGCCATCTCTGGTGAACGCGTTTGCGGTAAGAGTGATTTCGCTTCCCGATTCGTCGGTCTGTGGTTTCATCTCGCCGCTTCCGCCGTTCGCGTCGAAGGTGATTGTATAAGTTGCTTTTGGATTTGTGTTTGAGCCGCCGCCGTTTCCGGAATCAGAAGGATTTTCTGTAGGATTTGTTACTTGTCCGCTGTCGTCGTTGCTTTCAACTTGGCAGCCGGCAAGCACCGACAATGCCAAAAACAGCGCGGTAATTACATGGGGGGGGTAAAGAATCTGTTGTGAATTTTCATCGCTTTATCCTGAAAAAGGTAATTTGTTGTTCTTTCTATTATACTGCATGGAAAGGAAAATATCACGGCAGATAAAGAAAAAAGTTAAAGAATTTATGCTTTCTTTGAGATTACGGACCAAGCTTGTTGCGTAAACGCCACTGGAACACGCCCGAATATGTCAAGTTGATTAGCCTTTATTCACGCTGCACTGCACTGCATAAAAAACTGACACAAAATCACCAAAATTGTATATCATTTTGCAACATATTGTATTATATTATGCAGTATAGGAAACTGAAATGAATTCAACGGCGACAATAAACATCAGAACTGATTCCGCGACTAAGAAAGAGGCGGAACGGCTTTTTGCGGATTTTGGACTTTCAATGACAAGCGCAATCAATGTTTTTCTTCGGCAGGTAATACGCGAAAAACGCATTCCGTTTGAAATCGGCTACGAAAGCCCGAACGAGCTGACCGCAAAAGTTTTAAAAGAAACGGAGGAAGGCAAAAATTTAAGCCCGGCATTTGATTCCATAGATGAACTGATGGATTCGCTTCATGCTTAAGCCCCGTTACTCGAATCAATTCAAGAAGGACTACAAGCTTGCACTGAAACGGGGAAAAAACGAAAAGCTATTTATTGAAGTCCTCGAAAAGCTGCTGAAACAAGAGCCTCTTCCTGTCAAAAACAAAGACCATCAGCTTTCCGGCAATTGGGCAAAGCACAGAGAATGTTATATTCAGCCGGACTGGCTGCTCATTTATTCAATCAACAATGACGAGCTTATTTTGGAATTATCCCGCACAGGCTCTCATTCTGATTTGTTCGGAAAATAAATTCTTTAGTCTAATCGTCATGTTTTTGACATCGTGCAAAATCACTTTTCATTCTATCCCATAAGCCTATACCCCGCGCCCCAGACGGTTTCGATTTTGTTTGTGGAGGCGGAAAGTTTTTCGCGCAGGCGGTTGATGTGCACAGCCACAGTCGCGATGTCGCCGCTAGATTCGTCACTCCAGAGCCGCTCGTAAAGCTCTTCCTTGCTAAAAACGCGGTCTGGATTCTGCATGAAAAGCAGGAGCATATCGAATTCTTTTTTTGCTAGAATAATTTCGTTTTCCGAGACAAAAACGCGTCGGGATTTTTGAACGAGTTTTAAGTTTCCAAAAACGATTTCCAGAGATTCAGATTCGGCGGCTCGAGCATTTCCGCGCGAAGTCCCGTTTGCGATTCTTTCGTAGGCTGCAATGTGGGAGCGGACTCTTGCCACAAGCTCGCCGGGTGAAAACGGCTTTACAACGTAGTCGTCCGCACCAAGCCCAAGCCCGCGGATTTTGTCGATGTCGTCTTTTCGGGCGGTAACCATGATGATTGGAATGTCGAGTTTTTCGCGGAGCGTGCGGCACAGCGAAAATCCGTCGATTTCGGGAAGCATCACGTCCAAAATTATCAGACTGAAAGAGCCGTTCAGCGCAAGATCAAGACCGGATTTTCCGTCAGAAGCGATTTCCACCGAAAAGCCCTGAATCAAAAGATAGTCGCGTTCAATTTCGGCAATCGCCTCGTCGTCTTCAACAATCAGTATTTTTTTCATATTCACCTCAAAAAATTGTCGTAGTTTGTGTGTTTGCGGTCATTTCGACAAGCTCAATGACCACAATTCCATTCCACATTTCATTTTGCCAGCGGCAGGCGCATTGTGATTTTCAGCCCGGAAAGCTCGTCTTTTTCCGTTGCGTTTTCCGCAAAAATTGTTCCGCCAAAATGCTGGCAGACTTTCGCGGTGATTGCAAGCCCCAAACCGCTTCCTTTTTTTTGAGGACTTCTTGCAGAATCTGCGCGGTAGAAAACGTCGAAAAGTTTTTCAAGCGCGCTGACAGGAACTCCAGGGCCGTTGTCCAAAACTGAAATTTCAGCAAATCCGCCGCGGCGTCCGCAAGAAATCTTCACAACGCATTTTTCCTTTCCGCAATATTTCAAGCTGTTTTCAACGATGTTTGCCAAAGCATTTCTGAACTGAATCTTGTCAAAAACAATTTCCGCATTTTCGATTTTTTTTTCGCTTCCGCTCTCGCAATCATTTTCGTCATCAGAAAAATCAGTTTTAATGGAAAGTTTTTCGCCGTAATCGTCTGAAAACGACTGCGCAATCTTCTCGATTTCCGCCGCAACATCCAGTTTTTCCGCGCTGAATGGGTATTCGTCCAAATCGAGCTTTGAGAACATAAAAAGCCGCTCGGTCATCGTGATAATCTCGTTTGTCTTTGAAAGAATCGTCGCCATGTATTTTTCGCGTTTTTCGTCCGTGTCCGCAATGCCGTCCCGCAAGCCTTCAACATACGCTTTAATCGAAGTGAGCGGAGTGCGCAAATCGTGCGAGATTCCGGCAATAAGCTCGCGCCGGTTTTTCTCGTCCTTTTTTTGTGCCTCAGAAAGTTCGGCAAGCCGAGAAGCCATCGAGTTGAACGCGCTGCAAATCGGAAGAAATTCGTCATCGGCAGAATAATTTATTCTATAGGAAAGATTTCCGTTGCTGATATTTTTTACGCCGCCTTCAAGAATTTCCAAAGGCGACTGAACTTTTTTTACGATAAAACGCGTAAGAAAACTGTTCGTGGCAAAAACCGCCGCAAAAACAAGAAGAACAATTCCAGCCAGAAGAATTTTGAAAACCGCCTCGTTGCCTTTGTTCTCGTGCCAGTCAAAAGTTCCAAAAATCGAGAGAGAATAATTTTCGCCGTGAACAAAAAGCGGCTTTTTCACAAAAGAAATTCCGTTGATATTTAAGGAAAAAGATTCGCTTTCTGTTTTTGCGTTTGAATCAGAAGAAAACGCGAGAAATTCCGAAAGCTGATTTTCAATTTGGCGGAAGTTTTCAGATTTCTCTCCGACAGAAAACAAAAACTCTCCGTCAGCCTTGTTCACTTTGACAAAAATTTCGTGGCTTTCCGCAAAATCCGAAAGAGAAATAGCTGCCCTGCTCTGCGCGTCTCCGCTTTCAAGATACGACTCAACCTGCTTTGAAATCATCTTGTAAACAAGCGGCAGCCGCCCATCCTCAAGAGACTCGTCCATATACTGAACGTAAACCACGCGCCAAAACGCGAATGCCGCCCCAAGCGCGACTAGAGCCGCAAGTGCCGCCGGAACAAGAATCATCACGATATTAGAAATAAAAAGCCTGCGTTTTATGGTCATGCAAAAATTATATCAGAATTTCTGAAAAATGCGGAAAGATTTTTGATGAAATGCTTTTGCTTGGTGAAAATGCTTTAGGCAAAAATGAAACCATTACACCACCACTGAAAAGCACACGCACGCTTCGCCTTTTTCGTTCTTTTCGTTCTGCACTTCGATTTTTCCGCCGTGGAGGTTTGCGATTGCCTGCGCGATTGAAAGTCCAAGCCCTGAGCCTGCCGTGCTTCTTGAACGGTCGCCGCGGTAAAGCCGGTCGAAAACATGGGGAATGTCGTCTTCTGAAATCGTGCCTGTGTTCATCACGGAGATTTTCACGCGGCTTTCAGGAGTCTCCTCCGTGCAGAGCGAAACCTCGCCGCATTCCGCCGTGTACTGGAACGCGTTCTGCAGAAGGTTCGAGACGCACCGCATAAGAAGAAGCGGGTCTGCCGTAAACTCAAAATCTTCCGCGCATTTTTTCTGCAAAGTGAATTTTATCTTCTTTTTTTCCGCAAGAAGCGAAAAGCGCAGCGCGACATCGTCCGTAAACTTGAACGCGTTCACTTTCACTGCGGAAATCTTCATCTCCGGGGACTCAAAGCGGCTCAAGTCCTGAAGATTCCACACAAGCTTTTCAATCAGCGTAAGCTCAGAATAAAGCGCGGAAAATCGCTCGGCCGTCGCCTCGAGAACTCCGTCGTTCATTCCCTCAACCTGCATTTTCACCGCAGTTAATGGAGTACGCAAATCGTGCGAGATGTCCTGCATCCACTGACGGCGAAGCGTCTCCTCGTGAAGAAGCCGGTTTTTTAGCTTTTTTACCGAGTCCAGAATCCTGTCAAACTCGTTCACGCCGAGCGCGCCAAGCTCCGTTTTCATCAAGTCGGGAGAAGAGATGTAATCGGCAAGAGTCCGCGCCTTTTTTGAGAGCATCGTCGAAATCAGAACCGAAAGCGCAATCGTGATTGAGACCGCAAGAACGATTCCGGCGAAAAGTCCTTTTTCCATAGTCGAAACAAAAATTCTGTTCGCCTTGTACGCAAGAAAACCCACGTTGTCCGCGCAAAGATAGCCGATTGTGTCGTCTCCGTCCTTTATCTGAACCGGGGAATTGAGCGAAAGGAAAGTTGAAAGAGAGCCGACCGATTTTTCCACGTCGCCTTGCGTGCTGACTTTTCCTTTTTCAAGAAGAAGAACCGGCTTTTTGTTTCCGTCAAAAATGTAGATATAAAGGGAATCCGTCGTGTATGGCATTACGGCTTTTTCAAGCTCGGAAGCAGAAAGGCTTCCCGTGAGCCTGTACGTTTTTGAGATTGCAGGAAGAATCAAAGCCACAAAGTCGTCTTTTTTGTCCGTGTTCCAGTCGTTTATCGAGCGGCTCACCGACACCGTGAAAATAACGGACATTGCGGCGATTACGGCAAAAGAGGCGGCGATAAATCCTGTAAGAATCCGGGCAAAGATTGACTTCATATTTTATTTTTTGGAATCCGACTTTATTCCGCTGAACCTGTAGCCGAATCCTCTTACGGTTGAAATCCACTGCTGCCCGATTTTCGAGCGCAGGTTTGCCATGTGAGTGTCTATCGTGCGCTCCGAGCCTTCAAAAAAATAGTTCAGACACTCGCCCAAAAGCTGCTCGCGCGAGACAACCTGCCCTGCGTTCGACGCAAGATACAAAAGAATTTTCCATTCTGTTGAAGTAAGCTCGACGGCGTTTCCGTCAACGCTAACGCGGTGCTTCGCCTCGTCAATAAACACGGTCGAGTTTCCGCTCTGCCATTCGCCTGAAGCCGCGCTTTTTCCGCTGTCTGACTTTCCGCTCCTGCGCAAAAGCGCGTGGACACGGAGAACAAGTTCCTTTGCAGAAAATGGCTTGCAGATGTAGTCGTCCGCGCCAAGCTCGAATCCCAAAATTCTGTCGGACTCTGAATCCTTTGCGGTCAGGAAAATCAGCGGAATGTCGCTTGAAGCCCTGATTTCCTTTGCGAGCGCAAATCCGCTTCCGTCGGGCAACATAACGTCAAGAATCGCAAGGTCGGCTGTCTCCCTTTTTACCGCGTCCAGAACGCCTGTAACTCCGCCGAATTCAAGCGTCTTGTAGCCGTCGAGCTTTAGGTAGCCTGAAACCGCGTCTCGAATCAGCGAGTTGTCCTCAACAATTATCACGCAAGCCATTTTTCAGTTTTCCTTTTTTTCAGATGAATCAGAAGCCGAAGACTGGCTTGAAAGCGGCGCGTTGTACTGGAAAATCCGCAAAGTGATTCCAGAAGCATTTTTTTCCATAGCAACGTTTCCGTTCCAGTCATAGAAGAATTCTTTTTCAGAGACGATTTTTCCCTCCGCGTTTTTTAGAACTGAATGAATCATATTTCCGGCAGAAAAAGTCCGTGTCTCCTCAGTCTTTAGGCTTCCGTCCGCGCCAAGCGTTCTTATTGAAGAAGCCTTTCCGTTTGAATACGAATAGTTCACGCTCTCGTAAAATCCGCCCGCGTCATAGTTTTTCTGCTGCGCCAAAGTGGAGTCCGCATTGTAAAGATACTCGACGCGTTTGAAAAGTTTTCCGTCGGCATAGAACGAAGAATAATCTTTTATGCGTCCGTCTTCGGTGTAGATGTATTTTTCAGTGAAATTCAGAACGCCGGCAGCCGAGTAAGTCTTGCACTCCGAAACTTTTGACTTTACGTTGTACGAATATTCAGAACGCCATTCAACCTCGCCGTTCCCAGAGTAAGAAGTTTCGCTTGCAAGAAGCCCTTTTTCATCGTAGCCGTAGGAATATCGCCACTTCACATTTTTTGAGGAGTCAAGCCCCGTGATTTCTGAAATTTTTCCGTCATCAAGAAATTTTCTCTCAACAAAAGTTTTTTCTGCGCCGTCCTCGCCAAACTGCCGCTCCCTAAAAATCCGTCCGTCCGCAAATTCAATGACGCTGTATTTTTTAAGGCTGTCTGGAGAAGCTCCTCTATATTCTGTTACTGAAACCGGCGAACCTTTGAACTTTTGCGGTTCTGCCAAGCTGTTTTTTAATGGTGAAAACGAGTTCTGCGAAAAAACTTTCGCACCACCCCAAAAAAGAACGGAAGCAAACGCCAAACAAAAAAGACGAGATGATTTCATTTTAATCCTCAAGTACGTGATTTTCTTCTATTATATACACACAGAAAAACGGTTTCAAGATACAGAAAATTGTTGGAAAACACGAACTAAAACGGCAAATCCACACCAAAATATGGCTCGTCCTCATGAATCTCGCAAAGTTCTGCAATTCCGCGAATCGGCTTGTCGGAATATTTCAAGATTTTATCGCGGTAGTTCTGGCGAATCTGCGAATTTTCGATTTCCTCGCGCCGAGCCTTTGAAAGCTCCAGAAATTCTGCCTCACGGTCGATTCCCAAAAATCGGCGTTTCAGGAGCGAAGCGGCAATTCCTGTTGTGGAGCTTCCCGTGAACGGATCTAAAATCCAGGCGTTTTCCTTTGTGGAAGCAAGAATAATCCGCGCAAGAAGCGGAAGCGGCTTTTGGGTCGGGTGCTTTCCGCAGGATTTTTCCCACTTTGCGATTGCAGGCAGACTCCACAAGTCGCGCATCTGAGTTCCGCCGTTGATTTCCTTCATCAGCTCGTAATTGAAGTAATGCGGAACTTTTTTGCTTTTTCTTGCCCACAAAATAAATTCGGTCGAATGTGTGAAAAACCGGCACGAAAGATTCGGCGGCGGATTCGTCTTTGCCCAAGTGACGCAATTCAATATGCGGAAATCCAGCTCGTTCAGCATTTGTGCAACCGAAAAAATATTGTGGTAAGTGCCAGAAATCCAGATTGTGCCGTCGTCCTTCAAATGCGAGCGGCAGGCAGAAAGCCACTTGCGGTTGAACTCATTGTCCTTTTCAAAACCCTGAGATTTATCCCACTCACCTTTGTTTACGCTCACCTGCTTCCCGGACTGAACGGAAATTCCTCCGTTTGAAAGGAAATACGGCGGGTCGGCAAAAATCATATCAAACTTGAAATCAAACTGATTTAGAAGCTCGACACAGTCGCCTTGAAGAAGAGTAAAGTCACGGTTCGAGGATTTGTAAAAGGAATGGAGCATTTAACGATTAAAAACTTTTTTTAAAGTTTCTTCCAACATTCCATTTTTCAATAAATTAAAATTCATCAAATAATCCAAATGTCGGAAACCTTTTTGAAGTTGATTTCTTGCACTAGACCAACAATTTCCATCTGTCACCAATGAAAAATGAATTCCGATATTTTTGAGGTCATTTTGACGGTTTATATAGGAATCTATTATTTCTTCAGGTTTTGAGCCTGTTCCATTATAAAAATTAACTTCAAAATTAATCGCAATTTTTTTATGCTTATCTAAGACAATAAAATCGGCCTTTCTATTTGCAATATCATCTGAAACATTAAATCCAAAATCTTTTAAAACTAAAAATTTCTTTTGTATCAATAACTCTAAATTTTGTTTTTTGCAGTTTTCTTCAAAAAATGGTTTGCAGGCAAGTTCAAACGCCTCTCCGCCTCTATTCTTTCTACCATTTGAATCCATACCAACAAGCACACCAATAATGTAATCTTTTGTACTTTTCTCAATCTTCTGTTGATAAAGATTTTTTAATCCAATCTTTACGAAAAAATTATAGTAACTCTCAATCTCTGAATCAGACAAACAGGAAACTGATTTTGAAAACTTATATGTTAAATTAGATTCACTACCTATAGAATCACTTACAACTGCTAAATCATATTTTCCTTTTAATGCTTTATCTCTTTCACCTTTTGCTAAACCAAATAACAATGGGAAGATACAAATAGTTGTTGGTAATTTTTTCAATAAAGCTACAAATTTTTGCTTGAATTCTTCATCATCTTTGCAACCAATCAAAACATCTATGGCATTTATTTCAATTTCAAATTCTTCATATCCCTCTATATTTGACCAATCCACATAATAATTATAACCTCTATTCGTAGAAACAAGTGTATCCATAAATATAGTTAATAACTTATCTTTTGATTCATTCAAAAACATCTTTATTTCTCCTGTCAGTTATAAATAAAAATTGTATTTTTAGTATAATTTTCTCTTAAAAATTTTATATGTGGGAATCGTCATAGATAAAAGCATCTATATATTTTAATCCCATAGCTTTTGCAGCAGCTAATCTATGCTGCCCATCCTTCAAATAAAAATCATTATCAAC
>CAVBEH010000017.1:0-63089 GCA_963594605.1 Bacteroidaceae bacterium | reverse complement strand
GGAGGATTTTTTTAAATGAAAAAAATCATAACAGGAATTGCAGCTGTTGCAATGGCGGCAAGTTTGTTCGCTGTGGATTTCAGTGCTACAGTAAAAGTCAAAGGAGATATAGCTTATGGCGATGTAAAAGAGAATTCCTCGTCCGTCAATTTCCTTGGATTTGAGAACACAACACAGCAGGATGCCGATCTGCTTGAGGTCCACTTCTCCGGCGATAAGGCCGGTGCGGACTTCAAATTCTGGACGACACTCAAAGGTGACAGCCTGAAAATCGGCAACGCATCCGGAAACCTGAATTTTACAACAGGTGACTCTGATGCCATTATTCCGGTATCAATGAGAGCAATGAAAGTCTGGTTCAAACCGATTGAGCAGCTGAACATTTCTCTTGGTCATGTCGGACTTTATCTTTATACGGAACGCGTAAACTGGTGGAAAGTCCCGATGGGCGGCTCAAAATCTCAGTTCAAGGATTGGGAAGCAAGATGGTCATCAGCCGCAGGCCTCAAGGAGGATGTCGGTCTTACAGTTGAGGTGACCCCGATTGACGGTCTGTATATCGGTGCCGGTGTCGCACCCGGAGTTAACAACGGAACATTCCAGTTCACATTGACGAAGAACGGAGACACGACGACAACAACGGACTCATATCTTGCCTGGGGTGCAGTTGCAAAATATTCATTCTCTGACCTCGGCCTCTCAATCGGAGCGGCTTTCCGCGATGACGGAAAGGACAACATGAAGCTCCTGACCGTCGGTGCTGATTTCGGAGTTGACAGCTTCTACGGATTCCTTCAGGGCAAACTGCTCTTTGATGACCACACCGCCGGATGGGCCGGTGCCGACAAGTACGGCATGACGCTGCGCGGCATCACGATCGACAACTACTTCTCATACAACTTCGGTTTCATGAACCTCCAGGCCACTCTTCCGGTCACAATCCGCGGTCTTGTCGCTTACGACACTGACGCAGAGAAGAAGGAAGATCCGTCATACATGACAGCCAGAATCAAGGCGACAATACCTCTCAATGCGATTTCCGCCTATGCGATAATCGGTTCAGATGAGGGACACGACCTTGACACAATTGCCCAGTCAGCAGGCGGAAGCGGAATGTGGACATTCAATGACACATTCGGAGATACATTCAATATGTACTTCAAGCCGGGCGTCTCATTTAATGTGGGAACATGTGCGCTTGACATAGGCGTTGAACTGTCATTTGCAAACAGGAAATCAGGCAATGACGTGAAGACGGATTTTGCATGGGCGGTTCCGTTCTCTGCGACAGTCGCTTTCTAAAATAAAACAGCCGGAACAGCCATGCGCACACGAAAGGTTTCAGAAACACATCAGTCAAGTGCGGCAATTATTCCGGTTTGAAATTACGCCGTTCCGTTTGCGCGGAGCGGCGTTTCTGTTTTTATAGACTTGCCGTTAATGAGCCGATCTGAACGCGGCAACTTCTGTCAGCTCCTCCGGTCAAGCCGGAGCATGACATTAAATCATAAAATCCGAAATTTAGGCTAAGAAATAATTTTCGCTGCCTTCGTGTGCCACTGTCACAGTGTACAGTTTTGCTCGGCAAAACTGTCGGCGGCAGGGTTTGCGTTTGAAAATTAAGAAAGAATTCTTGCTGCCGCCGTAGATACCACCCTCATCAGGAAGCAGGATTTTCGGACGCTGCGGTCTGATACCAGCGGCACATTCCAAAGCAGATGTCCGTCAAGCGTGAATCTTACGTTTCCGCAGACTGTTCCGGCGGAAATTCCGCCGTCCACATAGTCGGGAAGCTCAACAGAAGCCGTCACCGCACCGGCACATTCATTTTTTGTCGCGCCTGTTATAAAGGGAACCGTAAGCACGGTCTCGGAGACCGCCGGAACAAGACGGATTTTTCTTTCTCTTCCTCCGGCACACATCACCGGATATTCCGAAAGAGGTCCGGACGCATCATAATCCGCAAAAGAGGAGAACGCCCATTCCATAAGCTCTGTTCCGTCGTGAACACGTCCGGCGTTTCCTTCAGCAGCATTTTTTCCCGGTCCGCGCATTGTCACCGATATAAAGCGGTTTCCGTCTCTGGCCGCGGTAAGCGACAGATTGTAACCGCTCTCGTCGATGTAGCCGGTTTTGAGTCCGTCACAGCCGTCAAGTGTTCCCAGCAGCGGATTCGTATTCCGCTGTGTGATTCCCATCGTTATATGACGCGGAAAACCGCCAGAAAAATCCTGTGCGCCCCATCTGTCTCCGGGCGCCATATTGTGCGGCTTGGGATATGTGAACGAATTTACGGAATGGAATTTCTCTATGGCTTCCGGATGCCGGCCGATGTAAATACGGGAGAAGGCGGCCATCTCGCGGGCTGTCGTCGTGTTCAGCTCGCTGTATCCGGACGACTCGACAAAACGAGTGTGTTCCAGCCCCAACTCCGCCGCAAGAGTGTTCATCCGCGCGATAAAAGCTTCCATTCCGCCGCTTATAGTGTATGCGAGCGCATAAGCCGCGTCGTTTCCGGAACAGATTGAAAGCCCAAGAAGAAGCTCCTCAACCGTGACTATCTGCCCTTCTCCCAGGAACATGAGGGAGGAACGCGGAGGCATATTGCAGGCCAGACTCTCCTCAGGAAGCGGAATCATCTGGGAATACGATATGCGCCCGGCGGAAATCTCCTCAAGAACCACATACATCACAAAAAGCTTTGTCATTGATGCAGGCGGAATCACCTCGTCAGCGTTCTTCTCAAAAAGCACGTTTCCGTTTGAGCAGTTCACGAGAACCGCCGAATCCGCCCTCACATCAAGCTGCGGACGCTCAAGATTATACGGAAGCTCAGAGAGAATTTTTCCGCGCTCAGGAAATCCGGCGTTCAGAACATTCTCCAGTTCCCTGCGCTGAACTTCAGTAAGCTCATCCGCAACGGCGTTTTTGAACACAGCCACATTCACTGCGACGAGAATTCCGAAAGCCGCCGCAACAAGCGTTACGGCAGCCGCGGCAGCCTTTACAAATCCGCGTCTCATTTGAGCACCACCCAGGTAGCGCCACTTCCGCCCTCCTGCCGGGTCTTGGGATGACCGGACATTCCGCAGCGGCTGTCAGATTCGATAAAGCGGCGCACCATCTCGCCAAGAACGGGATCTGTTCCCTTTGTATGGATTCCTTTTCCGTGAACAACAAGAATTTTTCTGATTCCGCGGCGGCGGCAGTCGGTGATAAACGCGGAAAGGCGCTCTCTAGCCTCATCCTGATGGAGCCCGTGCAGATCGATTCTTGCCTCCGGCTTCATCGCGACAAGATAATTGCGGTCATACTGTTTCTCGCGTTCGGCCGCCTCTCCCGCAATCTTATCCTTGTCAACTGTTCCGTAACGGCGCAGCCACATCTCTATGGGATTTATCTGCTTTGAATTTTCGGCCGCAATCCGTTTCTCAAAATCACGCCCGGCGGCCGCGGCTTTTTCCTCCGGAGTCGGGGCATTCGCCTTTTTATGGGAGACAGTATTTTTTCCGCTTTCTTTCTGCCTGCGGATTTTGTCCTTCTGAATTCTGTCCCACTCACCGAGAATATCGTTCATGTCCATTTTTTCACCGTCCGAAACTAGTTTATTTTTTTATTCCTGAAACAGTCAGCAAGGAAAGCGAAGAATTCCTCAACGTTCGTGTTGTCGGTTTTATTGTGGCGGCATGTAATCAGAATATCACGGCTGCATTGGACATCGTCCAGGCGCAGCAGTTTTACATGGCTGCTGTCGATATTTCCCCAACTGAATTCCGGCCAGAAACCGATTCCCATGTTCGCGGCAATCATGTTCCTTACGGCGGCGGGACTGTCGCTCTCGAAACTGATGTGGGGACGGAACCCGGCATGCATACAGAATTTGTCGCAGATCTGGCGCAGCTGTTTTGAACCGAACAGGCTTATGAAATTCTCGTTTTTCATGGAGCTGAGCTTTACGGATGTCATCTCCTCATAGGCAGAAATATTCGGAACGGCAAGAAAAATCTCCTCCGTACACACGAACTGTCCGGAATCAGGCTCGTCGCTGTGCTGATAAAAGAGTTTTGTCGTGATTTCTATGTCGTAAAGATCCTTCTCCGTATTCTGGAGCAGCCGGATCACGATGTCAGGATGATTCTTCTTGTATTCCATGACGACATCCGTCACGAATCCCGAAGCGGCAAGAACATTCAGATGGAGCGTTGAATTTCCAAGGTTTGCCATAGTCTGAAGCCGCCCCGGAAGAGAGTCAATCTCGTCAAGAATCGGCTTGAGCTTGTTCTTCAGATACAGACCATATTCGGTCAGCACGACATTCCGCCCGCGTTTGACAAAAAGGGGAACGCCGAGATCATTCTCCAGCCGCCTTATCGACTGCGACAGGGCAGGCTGTGCAATATGAAGCCTTTCCGCACTCTGCGACACATGCTGTGTTTCCGCAACTTCTATAAAATAACGCAGCTGCATAAGTTCCATCTGCAAATTCCCCACAAAGTCAGACGCTTATGACAAATGTCTTCATCAGACCTTTGCCCTTCACGTCGCACTGCCGCTCGACAGAAAAATCAACAAGACTCCTGTCCTCGACAGAATTCCGGACATTGTCCGTAACAAGAATCTCGCCGGGATTGCACAGCGACTCCATTCTGCTGGCGACATTCACCGTGTCTCCCCACACATCATAAATGAATTTGTTCCTTCCTATGACTCCGGCGATGACCGGTCCTGAATTCAGGCCGATTCTTATGTTAAACCGGATTTTTGCGGTCCGGTTGTATTCGGCAAGATCCTCGTAAACTCCTCTTGCGAATTTTATCATCACAAGCGCATGATCAGGATTCGGCTCCGGAACTCCGCAGGCGGCCATATATGCGTCCCCGATTGTCTTGATTTTTTCCACTCCCATTTTGGACGCACGCTCGTCAAACCTGGAGAACAGATCGTTCAGCGCACCGACAATTTCCTCCGGAGATGAATGGGACGTAATCGACGTGAAATTCACTATGTCAAGAAACATGATTGTCACGGAGTCAAAACTGTCGGCCACAGTCTTTGAGCCAGGTTCCTTCAGTCTGTCAGCGATTTTTTCGGGAAGGATACTGCGCAGAAGCCGCTCCGACTTGTCGCGCTCAATCTCCAGATCAACAGTTTTCAGCTGAACCTGAGTCTCAAGCAGAAGCTGACGTTTCTTGCTCTCGCTTATGACTATGTAAACTATGACTATCACGGTTACAAAAACCATCAGCACAACGCCGATCCAGAAAATCGGCAGCTGCCAGATGAACGATTTCTGAAGCAGCCTTATGACCTCCGGTGCCTCCGCGGAAATTCCGTCGGAATTCATGGCCGTAAGGAAGAATGTATAGCTGCCGGGCTTCAGGTTTGTATATGATACAGTCCTGTCCTGAACCGGTTCGGAATAGCTTTTCTCAAAACCGTCCAGCTTATACCTGAAACGGATTCTTTCCGGAGCGACAAAACTCAATCCGGTGTATTTGATGTCGATGCGTTTTGTGCCGGCAGGAACCGCGTAAATTCCGTCAGAAGGAAAAATCTCCGAGTCTCCCGCCCTGACCGACTCTATATGAAGAAGCGGCTCTATCACATTCGATTTTACTTTTACAGGGTCGTATACGGCAAAACCGTCCACCAGGGTGAACCATATTCTTCCGAGGCTGTCGCACATCGAAAGAGAGGTTGAATTTACTCCTGCGGTACGCAGACCGTCATTCTGATTGAAGAATCTGGCGTCAACACGGCTCTTTTCTCCGGAGGCCACCGCATTCAGATCCGCCACAGGAACAGCCGAAATTCCACGGTTGCTGGTCATCCAGGCCGTTCCGGTATAATCAAAAAGAATCTGAAAAATGGAATCAGTTCCTATACCCTGCGACGAAGTGAAATTGAACATTTTTCCGCAGTCAAAATCATAGCGCATATATGAACTGTGATCCGAATCCTCATCCTCGTATTCCGTCTCGACATCAAGAAAACCTCCGTTGCGTTCCGACGGATCCTGATCAGGTCTGGTATATTTTGTCACACCGGTACCGGTACATATCCAGATGGCACCCGTCTCATCCTCAAGAATTTTGAATACAACGTTTCCGGCAATTCCGTTGGCGCTTCCAAGTTTTCCGACAATAAAGCCGTCCTTAACCAGATAGATTCCGCCGCCGTCGGTTCCGACCCAGACGATTCCCTGTGAATCCTCAAAAATGCACATGACGTAATCACATTCAAAACCTTCCGTCCTGCCATAAGAGGTTACGGAACCGTCACTGCGGATTATGCTGAGTCCGGTTGTAGTTCCGACGTAGATGTCACCGTTTGAGATTTCCACGGCGACGCGCGTCTTGTTGCCAGCCAGCCCGGAAGCCGCAGTCCAGTTCTCCAGAGTTCCGTCCCGCCGCCACCTGACCTGTCCCGGCTCGGAGTAACAGCTGACAAGAATATCACCTGCGCTTGTCACGGAGACATGACGGATACGCTTTCCGGCGCAGAATTCCGTCAGCGCATTGGAGACTTCCTGATCTCGGACAAAACATCTGAGACCGTCATCCGTTCCGATCCAGACTCGGCCGAAGCCGTCCTCCGCCATGGCGTTCACCGCAGTACCGAGGTTCGTCACCCTGAATTTGCCGGGACTTATCTTCTGAACTCCGTCCCTGTCGGTGGCAACCCAGACATTCCCCTCGCGGTCGCCGATTATCTCATTTATCGTGTTCGAGACTGAACCGTCCTGTTCAGAAAAGGGAAAGAATTTTCCGTCCCTGTAGTAGACAAGCCCGTGGTCGGTTCCAATCCAGATTACCCCGGAAATGTCCGCGTACATACTGTAGACCGTCGCCGAATCGACAAACGTCCCTGTCTTTATGGCGAATGGCTCTCCGTCCTCAATCTGGACGATTCCGCGCTGGCTTATGCCTATCCAGAATTTTCCGCCGGCATCCTGACCGATGAATGTCGGAATGTAGTCGCCGAATCCGTCGAGCACCGTGTATCTTGAAAAATTCCTGCCGTTATAATACCAGATTCCGCGCTGAACGGCCGAAATAAGCCATATTCTGCCGGCCGTGTCACAGTAAAGCTGATCCACCAGAATTCCGGAGACATCATCGCCGCCTGTATATGCGATTCTGCATATCTGATTGTCCGGATTTATGTAGACTACGCCACCGGCCGTTCCGATCCAGATGTTGCCGTGACGGTCCTCGGTGATGTCCCTGATGGAATTGTTCGGAAGTCCGTTCGCCGTGGAAAAAATGAACGAGCGGTCCCCGGAAATCTTCTGAATTCCCTCGTCATTCGAGCCGATCCAGAGATTGCCCGCAGAATCCTCAAAAACAGTTCTTGCCGACACGAATTTGAATTTTCCTCCGGCGGCCTTGTTCAGAACCGTAAAATCAAATCCGTCAAAACGGACAAGCCCCTCATAGGTTCCTATGTAAATATATCCGCTCTGCGACTGGATTATATCCGTTACCGTATTTCCGGGCAGACCGTCGGATGAATTCCACTGATGGCTGACAAAATCATTTGAATATGAAGCCGGAGTAGAAAAAACTGAAAGGCAGACAAAAAAACAGAAAACAAACGCAAATAAACGTCTCATAAATCACAATAGTACTGTAAGAGGCAGTTTTTTGCAACAAACAGAAACAAATATAATAGAAAACAACAGAACGGAACATGCCGCCGGAAAGCGGTAACCTTCCGGCGGTTCTGTCTATAGTGACGAAATCTCGTCGTTCTTTACGATATGGATTCCGGCCTTCTCAAGCACCGGTTCCGCGGATGCGACATCAGTCGGACGTATAATCATATATGCGCTGTCCGTTTTTTTGCCGGTGAATCCGTACATATACTCGATGTTCACGCCGTTCTCGCCAAGAATTTTCAGAATCCGGTCAAGGCTTCCTGCAGAATCAGAAACCTCGACAACCGTCACATCCGAGACATTGACCACATAACTGTTGGCGCGGACAATCTCCGCAGCTTTTTCCGGATTGTCCGTAATTACACGCGCAATTCCGAAGTCGTAGGTGTCGGCAAGAGAAAGGGCTCGCATATTCACATTGTTCTGCGCAAGAATTCCGGTGAACTCGGAAAGTGTTCCCGGTCTGTTCTCAAGAAAAACTGAAAGCTGTTTTACTGACATAAATTCCTCCAAAATTCTAGTTGTCGTGAAGATTGCGGGTGTCTATCACCCGTTTTGCCTTTCCCTGGCTGCGTGCAATCGTCTTTGGCGCAACCAGTTTGACCTTCGCCTTGATCTGAAGAATCGTCTGAAGTGCGGATGCAAGCTCCATCTCGCGGCCCCGGACTTCGGCGACAACATCGCTGAATTTATCCGGTGTCATCTCGACCTGAACTTCAAATGTGTCGGTGTTGTTCTCGCGCCCCACAAGAATCTGATAGTTTGCAGGATAGCCTTTCTGAAGAAGAACCGTCTCAATCTGCGACGGGAACACGTTCACTCCGCGGATTATCAGCATATCGTCAGTCCGGCCCATCGGTTTTGTCATGCGGACAAAAGTCCTTCCGCACGGACACGGAGAACGGTCAAGAATTCCTATGTCCTTTGTCCTGAACCTGAGCAGCGGAAAAGCCTGTTTTGTTATGCATGAGAACACAAGCTCGCCCTTCTCGCCTTCCGGAAGCCTTTTTCCTGTCTCAGGATCAATTGTCTCCACTATAAAATGATCCTCGTTCACGTGCATTCCGTGCTGCTCACGACATTCATAGGCAACACCGGGACCCATTATTTCGGTAAGACCGTAAATATCATAGGCCTTTATTCCCAGCGATTTTTCTATGTCACGCCTCATCGCCTCAGTCCATGGCTCCGCTCCGAAAATTCCGGCCTTGAGCTTTATGTCGGCAGGAGTAAGTCCCATGTCCTTTAGAGTCTCGCCCATAAAAGCCGCGTAGGACGGAGTGCAGGCAAGAACAGTCGAGCCGAAATCCTTCATGATTGTAATCTGACGCTCGGTGTTGCCGACCGAAACAGGAATCACCGTACATCCGAGCTTTGTCGCGCCGCCGTGCAGTCCGAATCCTCCGGTAAAAAGGCCGTATCCGTATGCGACATGGACAAAATCATCTGCCGTAGCTCCGACGGCCATCAGCTGCCGCGCCGCAATATCATCCCAGATGTCAAGATCCTGCCGTGTATAGCCCACGACAATCTGCTTTCCGGTTGTTCCCGAAGAGGCATGAAGCCTGACAACATCGCGCATCGGAACGGCAAAAAGTCCGTAAGGATAAGTAGCGCGCAGGTCGTCCTTGTACATGAACGGAAGCTTGTCAAGGTCATCAAGACCGCGCACGTCATCCGGAGTCACGCCGTGCTCGTTGCAGCGGATGCGGTAATATTCAACATTCTCGTATGCGTGCCTGAACTGCGCCGCAAGCCTTTTGCCCTGAAGCTCCTTCAAGTCGCCTTCGGGCATAGTCTCAAATTCTTTCTGAAAATATCTTTCTTCTGCCATAAAAAATCCCGTTTTGACTCCGGCCGGCAGAAAAATCACAGGAATTTTCCGCCGCCTAAGCCAGCGGATTCGATTTTATCCACAAAAATGATTTATGTAAATGGAGATTCAGGAAAAACAGACATCCCACGGCGCAAGTACCGCGGGATGCACTTTCAGCACGAATCAGCTTCCGGAATATGACGAGAGAATCCCGTCCGCACTGACGCGGACCGGTCCGCTGACAGAACCGTCCGATGTGTCGTACCAGATGTATGTGATGTCGGCCGGATTCCTTGAATTCATAAAGCACATTCTGCTGCCACGGACATAGACATTCTCCGTCATGTCAAAATGTATCCGCTTTATTTCCGTCGCCTTCAGAGAATCCAAGTCCAGCTCCATAATATGAATCATGGATTTGGTGATAGGATATTCAAGACAGACCGCATAGAATTTTCCGCCCACTTCATAGACATTGAGCAGATAACACGGATTGTCTATCACCTCAATCGTCCTGCGTTTGGACAAATCATTCCTGTCAAGAACATAGAGCAGGCTTTTGTGCTTGCATCTTGCGGCAGGAACATACCTCAACATGATATAATCAGCGGAAATACAGGTGACCTCACAGAAAGAAAAATGATCCTCATTAGGACAGCCGTCATCACCTAAAGTCAGGTCAAATTCCGCCAGATTGCCGTATATTTTTTCCTGAGCGCAGTCAATTTTTGACAGATAGCCCTTATTGTTCAGCAGCCAGCGTACGAACCAGAAATTTCCGTCCGAATCAGAACTTAAGTTGCGGAAATTCGCGCCCTCCATATTCAACACATCGAGCGTGGTATCTGACAACGTGTTGGTGTCTCCGTTGTAAAGCTGTACATAGCACTTAAACTGAGAAATTTCCGGAGATTCCCTGTTATATTTGCAGTATCCCAAAGTTCCGCAATTCCCCTCTGTGCTCAAATTGGAAAAATTTGTGTACATATCGGTCTTTGTCACCGTAAGTGCGTTTTTTGTAGGGTCAAGACACGCGACAGCCCCGGTTCCCTTTGATGACATAAAGTATTTTACCGGTCTGCACATCTCCATCAGCCGCCATATACTCCAATCATGATCTCCGGGATAAAATATCCAGTCAAAAACCTCGTCCTTTTCGGTGTCTATTACGGCGATTATATCTCCCCTTCTGATTTTTTTGATGCCCCAGTCACTGTTGCCCAAAAGATATGAATCGTCATGCACCGGCAGTGCGATTACAATAGGCTGATTCAGATGGTCAAATGTCTTTATGGTCTGCTTGCCTTCCGCCGCCTTTGCCGAATGGTTTTCTATGTACATATTGTCGCAGCCGGAGAGCACAAGCAGAAAAAGCGCCACAACGATAAAACTCTTCATCTTTTTCATAAAAACTCCTTGTTCCGAATGATAATACATCCGATTTTTGCCGTCCGGGGAACTGCGGTTCAGATTACAGTTCCACGCATCAGCCTGAATATATATACCATGTATTCCTTAATTGTGTCTACAATGCCATAAAGGGTATAAAGTCCGATATGCAGAAAGTACGGAATTCAGATGAAAGATTCTCAATTGACGGTGGAAATTTTTTACAATAGAATGATTTTTCAGAAAATTTTACAGACGAGGAATTTTATGTATAAATTCAACAGAGTTCAAATCCGGCCGGCAGACTGCGCGCTTGACATGGGCGACGGCAGCGAGCGCGGACTTTACGTCAATCAGGACTATATTCTACAGAAAATGCGCAGAATTCACCGCGGCATCAGCCTGATGTACACCTATTATCCTACGGACAAGGGATGGCCGGAACGTGCAAGCGTAGCATTTCCGCAGGAAACACCGAGCGGAGCATGGAATTACCCTTACGAGGATTATTTTCCGTACCGCGGCGGAATCGGCGGAAACCGGGACGGAGAACCGTTCAATTTTATGAGGGAAATCAGAATGCACGGACAGGATGTGGTCCTGACGCTCACAATAAATCCGACGCTCAGCGACGACTACATAATCGCCGTGGCGAAAGACCTGCGTCCTTACGGCCGTGTCCTTCTGCGCATAAACCATGAGTGCACGGGAAACTGGTTCTGCTTTACAAAACGCGCCACCTATCAGGAACTGGCTGATTTCTTTGTGAAATGCTGCGGAATAATGAAAGAATATGCGCCGAACGTCAAGACTATTCTCTGCGCGGGAATGTATCAGAACGAAACCGGAAAAATAGAAATGGAGGACGAATTCCTTGAGGCGTTCAAGGCGGCCGACTACTGGTCATGCGATCAGTATCTTGCGCTCCACTGGGGATGGCCGGGAGACGTCGCCCTAAAGGGAGGAAATTCTCACGCCTGCTACGACGTGGACGAGGTTTATGAAAGGACAAAAAAGACCCTCCACCGGCTGAGAGAAATAACAGGTCAGGACAAACCTATGGTAATGTCGGAACTGAATGCGGACGGAGATGTGACAGGACCTTACGAGCAGGCCGCAATGATGAGACATTTTATGGAAAGGCTTCAGAATGACAGCGAAAAATGGCTCGCCGGATTCACGATGTATCAGTTCAGGGACGACGGAAGGCTCGGACTTGAAATCACCGACCCGAACAACACTTCCGTAGGAATAGAGCAGCCGCTTCTCGGAGCGTACCGCGAGGAACTGCACAAACCGTTCTTCTGTCCCAAATTTGAATCCGGAGAAAGCATGGAATTTCCGTGCACGCTCCGCTGGGCAAATTCAGAGGATGCGGACGGAATCGAAACCGAAATTCATTTTGAAGGAAATCCGACATTCGCCGAAGTCTATTTCAAAAACGGACTTGAGGAGAAAAACCTTGTCATGGAAATCGGAGGCTGCTGGTTCTACAAGGCTCCGGGAACAAAATGCGTAGATCTGATGAGCCTTTTCTTCGGGAAACCGCTTTCCGGTCCGGCCGACATGAAACTGCGGATTTTTGCACCGCCTGCCGACGGAATGAACCATCCGGAATCGGGAGACGCATACAGCGCGCAGAACGGAGACTGGATGGAGAATTCCTTCACCGGGCTTCCGTCCGTGCCGGAAATCCGCATCGAATTCGAGCCGGTCTCAATCGTCAGAAAATACCGCGACTGACATAAGCTCCATTCCGCCGCAAAGTCAAAATGCAACCGCTGTCAGCCAGACGGTTATGTTTCCGCGAATTTTACGCCGCCGCATAAAAACTAATAATGCGGCGGCTTTCTGTTGGGAATCTCGCCTTCCATCGAATCGACAATATCACGCATTTTCTCGGCGAGCATTCTGTTCTCCTTGCGTAGAAGCTCAATCTCCTTTCCCTGAAGAACGGAAATCTCCTGAATCTGATTCAGAAAATCCTCCATATAGGACATTTTTATCTCAAGCCGCGTAAGCCGAGAGTCGGCAGTCAAATCAATATCATGCCCATTCATCTTCCGTCTCCAGACTGACTTTTCTGTTTTTTTGCGCTGAGAATTTTTCCGATTCTCTCCGCGACAATCTCCGCCATCTTTTCGTGGGTCCGCGCCGACGGATGGAAATCCGCACCGATTCCGTCCTGCTCAAGCTGTTCGGGCAGGACAACGGACTCTGCAATGACCGACGGAAAATCCTTTCTGAATCTTGCGACGGCAGCCTCCACCTGAGGACAAAGTTTCTGGCCCATCACACCGAGGCAGCACAACACCGCCACATCAGGACTCCGCCGGTGAATTCCCTCAAGGAGCTGGCAGTAGAGAGCCGTAAAAAGTTCCGCACGGCCGGCATCATCACGGGCAAAGCTCATGTCGTTTGTACCCAGATTAATCACGACCGCATCCGGCTCAAAGCGCGCGGAATTCCACAGTTCCGGCTCAAGCCCAAGCCGGAGCGCGGCGGAACGGTCCGTATACGGCCAGAGCGCCGGAATAAGCATTTCCGTGCGCGGAATCTCCACGTCAGGCTCCACGTAATGCGAAATCAGACCGCTTCCGCTCCAGCTGACAACACTGAAACCGGCACGCAGCTTTCTGGCAGCAAGAAAGGCGAACGCAAGGTCAGAGCGTTCCGTAAGCGTGGAAAATGAATCCTTTCCATTAACGCCTTCGATTCCATATCCGCAGGTGATTGAGTCGCCGATGAATTCGATTTTGGGACAGGAGCGGTCCGGTCCGGACAAAGGTCTCACCTGTTCTCCGGTAATCTCCACGGATTCAAGTCCTGAAAGACCGAAAGCCGCCTCGCTCAGTTTTATCACGCGGACAACAAAAGTTCCCGGACAAGATGATTTATATAGAAGATAACTTGCATTTTTTTTGTCCAGAACGATTTTCTTATAAAGGGCAGCCCCGTTGTCCGCAGAGGCCGGAAAATCATTCCAGAAAGACGAGCCGGAATATCCGTCCGCGCTGACTTCAGAGACATAAACTCCCAGAACACATTTATGGTCGGCGTCCCAATTTTCGGAATCACTTCTAAGGACACAGGATGCCTCCGTTCCTGTAAAGCAGAATTCAAAACCGCACGCCGAAAAGCTGAACCAGCGCGCGCCGTCAAAATCAAAATTCCTTCCGTACCACAAAAGGTTGTCAAAATTCAGAGTATTTTTCAGCATGGCACATTCTATCCCATATTCCGAGGTTGAAACAAGCCCTTGTCTGATGTAAAATCCACGTTCTGGTATGGAACGATTCATTTTCAGAACTTCAGAAAAAATCCGTCTGGATGATTTTCTGCGGAAAAAACTTCCGGAAGCGGTAGGCAGCGGAGAATTTACAAACGGAAAAATCCGCCGGTTTATTGTTGCCGGAAACGTAAAGGTGAACGGAATTCAGACAAGACGGCCGGCGTTCGAACTCCGCGGAAATTCCACGGTTCATGTTGAATTTGACAGACATAAGTTTTTCTATGAACGGCAGCCGGACGACGTTCCGTTCATAATGACACAAAATGACATCCTTTTTGAGGACGGGAACCTGATTTTTGTGAACAAACCGGCATTTATTCCCGTCGAGCAGACGGTTGCCGGAAACCGCGCGAACCTGCACGACATTCTTGTTGATTTTCTGTGGAAGCGGAATCCGGAGCTCAGAAATCCGCCATACACTGGAATAATGCATCGGCTTGACAGGGAGACTTCCGGCGTGATTCTCTTTACCAAAAACAGGAAAATCAATGCGGCCGTCCATTCGATGTTCGGGAACCATGAATTCGAGAAAATCTACACCGCAGTCTGCGCGCCGGTTCCGGGCACATCTTTTCTGCCCGGAGAAA
Organism: Bacteroidaceae bacterium; assembly: GCA_963594605.1. Classification (GTDB taxonomy): domain Bacteria; phylum Spirochaetota; class Spirochaetia; order Treponematales; family Treponemataceae; genus Treponema_D. Next base: position 48,345 of record CAVBEH010000017.1, on the reverse strand, counting down.
AATTTTCCGTGGAAAATTCAATAGGGCGGACAAGCGCAAAAAGCCGGACCGCCGTCTGGGGACCGCTGCCGGAAAAATCCGGCGGACTTTATGCCAGAACAGATTTCGAGGTTTACGGAGAATGTGATGCCGGCGGAAAAAAATGCCTTCTGGTACGCTGCCGGCCGCTCACCGGACGGACACATCAGATCCGTGTACACCTTAGCGGAAAAGGTCTTCCCATCGCAGGCGACACGCTCTACGGCGGTCCGGAATTCTCATGCGGAACAGAGATAACCGTAAAAACGGAAGAAGGAACAAGAAATTCAAAACTGGGACGCAACCGTGTGCTGCTTCATGCGGAAAGGCTCACCGCACATACAGAAACACTTGAATTTGACGTGCGCGCGCCGCTTCCCTGGTAAAAGAAGAGACGGCATGCACACGCCGGTAAAAAATTTAAAACCGGACGACCGCTGTCAGCGCGAAGGCTCAATCATATACCACAGGGTTCCGCCGCCGCTCTTCAGGACAAATTCATTTCCTTTTTCGGCGGATTTCCTCATCATAAATCCTTTTTCGTTCAGAGGATAAAGAGTGCCTGCATCCGGACCGGCAACAGAAAATTTACCGCCGCCGCAAAGCGCATATACAGGACCTGTTCCGCAGTTTCCGTCAGCCTCAAGCCTGATGTCGTCGCGGCACACAAAAAGCCCCTTTTTTCCGGGAGCACCCTTGTAGCCATGAATCATCTCGTCAAGGTTTCCGGCCCAGGCCGCGGAGAACACAAGAATTCCTCCGTCATCCGTGCGGCAGGCGGCGAATGACGCAAAATCATCCGACGGAACAAAAGGAGTTACAGGACCCGCCGACGGAAATTCTTCCGGATCCGGAAACACAGAATTCTGAAATGCCACACTTATCGTGACATCGGGAGCCTGGACAACAAAAATTCCGCTTTTTTCTTCCATATATATACTTCTGTTGTCGGAGAAAACACCTTTCCCGGGCGTCATAACACCGCTCTTTATCAGCGCAATCTCATCCGCCGCTTCCCGGACAGAAACTGAATTCTCCGGAACAAAAGGCCGCTTCTCGCCGTCATCGTAAACAATTCCGATTTTGTGGACAAGCGCGGCGGCAGGCTCCATTCCCAACACCGATGAATCGCCTATATTCCACACCTGATCCTTATACAGATTCAGATTCTCCTTTTCGGCGCGTTTTGAGACTTCGAGGAAAACGGATTTCTCCGCCGGAGGAACCATGAAATTCCTGAAAATTCTCGCGGCGACAGGAACGGCCGCAGTCTTTGCAGGATTACCGGACTGGTCAAAATAGCTGCTGATTTTCTCCTTTCCGGTCGGCATTCCGTCCGGAAGATCGGAAGAGAACGAGAACAGGGCGTCCCAATCCTGCAGACAGGCGAATGCGGCGGTCATCGGATACATTTCGGCGGAAAACTGGTTGGGATACGGATGGTCATATTCCGTAACGCTGAACGGTTTTCCGAAAACACGTTTTGTCGCAAGCCCCGTAAGCTGCGGCGCAAATTCACCTTTTGTAAGCGTCCTGTTCCAGACATAATAATCATTTCTGTCCCAGGAATTTCCGGGAAAAACAGGATGATACCAGTAAGAATGCGAGTCTATCATGTCAAAATCCGCCATCAGGCTGACGGGACTGCAGCCCACTACCGTTCCCAGCAGAACAGACTTTGAGCCGATTGTCTTTTTTATGTGAAGGCGCATTTCATCCCAATAAATTTTCTCCGTATCGTAAAGAAAATCCATCACGATTTTCTGATATGATTCCGGCAGACCGCGGAACTCCCGACATTTCGGAAGAGCGACATCTCCGCCGCCTCCGTGCGTGACATAAAGAATATCGCCGCCTTCCTGAAATTTTATGTTCCTGAGGCGGACCGTCTTTCCCTCAAGAAATCCCAGCCCTCCGAAATTCAGGCGCATATTCTGATCATCGGTGGGACAGACAAAACTCACGGAAAATTTCTTCCATTCTGAATTCAGCGTGAAACTGCCGTTCCATCCGTTGGCACGCCAAGGCTCGTGAGCCTGCATCAGACTGACCTCAAGCTCAGTCCGGTCGGATGCCGCGGCCTCAAAGGTCAGCGTGTAGACATTTCCTGACACGACACCTATTCCGCTGCGGTTCAGCTGGATGTGCCACGGTTCGGCACCGTTTTTCTTTACAGAAACCGCAATCTCGCCGTCTTTATAAGAAAAATCAGCGGCCGCCCCTGAATGCCGCTCCAGATTCCAGTTTCCGTCCGTCTCCGCAAGAATTTTCCCCTGAGGTCCGGAAATATTGAATTTTCCGGCAAGTTCCGAAAAATCCATTCCGTTTGCGGCAAGCCATGAATTCCATTTTTCCTCAAGCTCCTGATAGAGCGATTTCGGATACGAATCCAGCGTCCGGTTAAGATAGGAGGCTATCATTCCGTTCTCGTTGTTGATTTCGACGATTGCCACCGCCGGGTCATCACGGTAGGTTGTCTTTGTATAAGGATTGAAATGGTTCAGAATGTCCGAGGCGAATTTTTTCTGAAGCTCAAGCGCCATCCCGTTCCAGAAGCCGTAGCAGTGCTTCCCCTTCCAACCGGAAATTCTGTTCACCGCAAGCGGAAGTCCGTCCTTGGAATTGAAATCGCGGCCGGCAAGAAGATTTATGTTGGAATAAATTCCGGCCTGCTTCAGCTCACTGAAGAAAAAGTCGAATTTGTCGAGTCCCTCCTCATTGATAATCCAGCGGCCGGCGGAATCCCTTTTAAGAAAAACCTGAATCCAGTTCGCATCAAGCTGATGAAAGCGGATGCAGTTGTAGCCGAGCGCAGAAAGATACCTCGCATAGAAACGCGCATTCTCCTTTTCCGGGACTTCCGAAAGATTTGTTCCGAAAATCCGGATCCGTTTTCCTCCGGCCTCAAGGTGACCGTCAGCCGAAACCCTGATCCGACGGGACTCGCCGATCGGAACATTCATGTCCGCGCAGCTGACCGGAGAATCAGAATCAAGGCTGAACACATTGAATGGAAATGCGCCCGCCGCCGGACGGAATTCCTGGGCGGAGGCAAAAAAAACGCAGTTCAAAAAAGCCATAATCATGAAGCAGAAAACAGGTCTGTAAATTCTTTTCATGACCGGAATTATATCACGAAAATTGTGTCATGTATAAAGAATAATAAATTCCCCTGCGTTCCATCAGTTCGGCCGGAGTTCCAGCCTCCGCAATTCCGCCGCCGTCAATCACAAAGATTCTGTCGGCATTCTGGATTGTGGAAAGCCTGTGCGCAATCACAAATGACGTGCGTCCTTTAACCATTGCGGCGGTTCCGGCCTGAACCATCAGCTCGGTCTGCGTGTCGATGCTGGATGTCGCCTCGTCAAGAATCAGAATCCGCGGCATAGAAAGCATTGTCCGTGCGAACGCAACAAGCTGCCTCTGCCCGTTGGAAAGCTCTCCTCCGCGCGCCGTAAGCTTTGTGTCGTAGCCGTTCTCAAGCCGGGTTATGAATTCATCGGCGCTCACGGATTTTGCGGCCGCATAAATCTCGTCGTCGGTCGCATCAAGTTTTCCGTACCTGATGTTGTCGCGTATCGTTCCTGAAAAGATATAGCTGTCCTGCGTCATTATTCCCATCTGACTTCGGAGACCGGCTGTCTTCACGTGCTTTATGTCGGTTCCGTCAATCAGAACCTGTCCGCCGTCAGGATCGTAGAAGCGGCTGACAAGATTCACAATCGTTGACTTTCCGGCGCCGGTCGGTCCTACAAGCGCGATTGTCTCGCCGGCCTTTACCCGGAAACTCACGTCATCAAGAACCTTTGTTCCCTTCTCGTAGGAGAAAGTCACGTTGCGGAATTCAACTTCTCCTTTTATCGGAGGCATATCCGCGGCGTCAGGCTCGTCCGCAACCTCTGCCCGCGTGTCGATTATCTCGAACACACGCTCGGCACCAGAGGCAGCCGTCACAAGCTGATTGTAGAAATTGCTCAGATTCATTATAGGCTGCCAGAACATACCGATATATGAGCCGAATGCGATGTAAGTTCCGATGGATACATTGTCAACTCCCAGAACCTTTATTCCGACAAAATAAAGCGCAAGCGTTCCCATTCCCCAGCACAGGTCGATTATCGAACCGAACGCATCGCTCCACCTTACGGCCGAAATGAATGCGTCCCTGTGTTCCTTTACAAGCGAGACAAAAGTCGCGTCCGTCTCCTTTTCCGCCGAAAAGCTCTGTATTATCTTTATTCCCGAAAGATCCTCGTTTATGAACGCATTCAGATTGGAGGATTTCTTCCTGAAAGTCTTCCAGTGCTTTCCGCCGTTATGCGAGATTATGAGAATTCCCGCAATCATCGGCGGAAGACTGAACAGCGCGGCGGCGGCAAGACGCGGATTACATGAGAACATTATGACCGTCACGCACACCACAGATATGAAATCGGGAATCAGCGTCGTCACGCTGTTCTCAATCACATCCTTGAGGGAATTCACGTCGCCTGTTATCCTTGCAAGAATTTTTCCTGACGGCCGGCTGTCGAAAAAGTGCAGATCCAGCGACTGTATGTGCGAAAAAAGCTCACCCCGCAGTTCCTCTATCACCTTGTTGCTGGTTTTTGCCATTATCAGCATACGCGCCTTTATAGCAAGAATCATCAGAATATTCAGAACGCCGGCTATGACAACAAGCCTGACAAGACCGTTCATGTCCTTTACGGCGATATATCTGTCAACCGCAGTCTGGATGAACAGCGGATTCAGGAGAGAAACCGCCGTTCCCACTCCCATAAGCAGAAGCACGGCGACAATCCGCCATTTGTATTTAAAAAGATAGCCGAAAAGACGGATCATTGTAGCGGTCTTTGACTTTTCAACCGACTTCTCATCCTGATTATAAGCATTATATGCCATTTTGAAATTCCTTTAAAATCAGTACTGTGACTTGTACGTTTTATAGTAAAGTCCCCTTTTTTCCAGCAGCTGCGCATGGGTTCCGTGCTCAGCGACCGTTCCTCCGTCAAGCACGATGATCTCATCTGCGTGCCTGACCGCACTTATTCTGTGCGTGATGATGATTTTTGTCATTCCGCCAAGCGACTCAAGCGTGTTCTGAATCTGCCGCTCAGTCTCCGTATCAAGCGCGGACGTAGAATCATCAAGAACAAGAACCGGAGCCGAACGGGATACGGCGCGTGCGATGGTGATACGCTGCTTCTGTCCGCCGCTCAGTCCGACCCCGCGCTCTCCGATTACGGTCTCATAACCGTCCTGCATTTTTGAGGCGAATTCCGCGGAACATGAATCTGCCATCGCCTTCTCAACCGCGGCATCGGCAAGCTCCGCCCTTTCACCAAGCCTTACGTTTCCGGAAATCGTGTCCGAAAACAGGAATATGTCCTGCATGACGCAGGCTATGCTGCGGCGCAGCTGCTCAAGACCGAGCTCGCGTATATCCGTTCCGTCAAGCCTGATTGAACCGCCGGAAACGTCGTACATCCGCTTGAGCAGATTGATTATCGTCGTCTTGCCGGAACCTGTAGCTCCCATTATTCCGAGCGTATGTCCGGCCTTTATGCTGAATGACACATCGCGCAGAATTTCGCGGCCGCCCGGAGCTGTGTAGCTCACGTGGTCAAATTCTATGTCGCCACGGACAGATTCATTGACAACCGGAGCGGAATTCTCCCTGATCTGCGGCGTCTCCGCATAAATTCTGTTCAGCCGTCTGACCGAGGCGCGCGCCGCGGAAATTCCGTTCGTAAGCCATCCGAGCATCTCCATCGGCCAGACGATATTCATCGAATACTGGACAAACGCCGTAAGCCCGCCGATTGAGATTTCACCGCGGATTGCCATGATTCCGCCGGAAAGAAGCACCACGCACGGAAGAAGATGTGTTATGCCCTGGAGAACCGGATTGTATTTTACGAACACGCGCGACTGTTTTATATTCAGCTCGTAATAACGCCTGTTGTGGGCACCGAATTTTCCTATCTCGAAATTCTCGCGGGCAAAAGCCTTAACCGTCCTCACGCCCGAAAGATTCTCCTGAGCCGTGTTGTTCAGTTCGGAATTCTCCTGCGCAATCGACTCGAAAACATTGTCAAGCCTGCGTTCCATCAGAAGGGCGACCGCCGCCGCCGCAATCATGCAGCACGTCGGAATCACCGCAAGTTTCCAGCTGATTGAATACATACACCAGAGCGCAATCGCCGTATGCACGACAACCTGTGCGATAAGAATTCCGATATAGGTGAAGCAGTCCCAGATTCTGTCCACATCATCCTTTACACGGGACATAAGCTCGCCGCTGTTGATTCCGTCAAAAAAATTCGCCGAAAGCGACTGTATCTTCCTGAATACGCTGATTCTTATCTCGCAGCCGATTTTTGAACCGGCGTAATCACATAAGAATTCGCGCACGTACTGGCAGACGCACCTTCCAAGTCCGACGGCAAGAATTCCAAGCAGCAGCCCGTCAAGAAGTTCCATTCTGTGACCGACAATAACGTCGTCCACGATATGCCGCGTAAGCTGCGGATGAAGCATATCAAGCGACACGCTCACAATCATTGCCAGAACCGCAACCACATAACAGACTATGTTTCTTTTCAGATAGTCCTTTAAATTCAATCTGTCCATAATGATAAAATGATAAAAATTCAATGAATACGGAAAAACCGTAAAACGACACAGAAATAACACTGATGCGGGTCAGAGCCGGATGTTATTTGAATAAAACGGGAATGAATAGCTGTCCGCTAAAAGGCTGGATGTGCAGAATGCAGAAACAGCGTATTCAAGTTTTCGGAATCTGATTTTACCACTGATTTTGCCTCCTGCTAAGATATTGCTGCACAATCTATCAGCCATGAAAAAAAATGTCAACAGATTTTGTTTTTGCCTTTTGGTTTAAAACCTGCCGCAGACTTCATGACACTGAGTAAAATAAGACACATAGGACCTCCCGGGAAAAGCTTGCGGCACATATTAACTACCGACTGATAGGATGTCAAGCGGAACCGGCGGGAATCAGATGAAATTCCGGCAGTCCCAAAAACAATATCCCGCGGCAAAGAAAAACTTTCTCCTATCATTACATATATATTATGATTACAAATATGTTCTTACAATTTTTTTATAAGTTTTTTATGGTTTTATTGACAGAACGGTGATAATATAAAAAGCGTCAGAGAACGGTTTTTCACAATCACCTCAGGCAAGGCATTGTAACAAATGAAGCTGAACAGGAAATTTTCAATTATAGTTGTGTGGACTGTCATTCAGGTCATATTTCTTGCTGCCTGTATGTTCTATGGCTCGCAGAAAATGCAGGAAATGAAGCATTACCAATACATGCAGTCATCCGCACGGGCAGACCTGTGCGACATAATAAATTTCCTGAACCAGACGGTTTTCTGGAATACAAGAACCACCACAATCTACCGCGACTGGACCGACAAGGTGACAACTCTTGACAACGACTTCTCATATCTTACAGGAGCGGACATAACAAAAAGTTTTCCAGATGACTTTCAGAGCGAGCTGGGACAGATGGCGACCCTCTGGAACACGATGAAATCAAGATTCGCGCCGATAGAAGATGTCATGAACGGACTCCAGAACATCAAGCTGAGCCAGTCGCAGATGACGAACATCCAGAGTTTCGGAATAAAACAGAGCGCGGAAAGAAATCCGGACGACAAGGTGATCGGACAGATGCTTCTCCTTATAAACGAAATCGAGGAGCAGATGAGCGGAATCATCAGGAGCGAGGACACGCTCGCAAGACTGAATTTCAAGTCATCGCTGAAAATGGAGACGATTCTTGCCAGAGAACAGAGAATTTTCACCGCATTCGCATGTATCATGCTTGGTTTTTCATGCACCGTCCTTGCGGTTCTCATCCGCTCGGTGACAAAACGGATCACAAGGCGGATTATAAAAATCAGGAACATGACATCCGTTCTTACGCAGAAGGATTTTACGGCCTCGCTTGATCCGGAAGGAAGTTCTGAGATGGCATCGCTCATGAACAACATAAACGACATGGTGAGCCAGCTGAACAAATTCTTCATAATAGTAAAAACAACCGCGTCAAAGGCGATTTCGTCCGGATATTCAATAAACGACTCCGCAAACAGCACGGCCGCCGCCACTTACGAGATTGACAGGAACATATCCAATCTGACGGAAGAATTCAAGCTGATGACCGATTCCGTAAAAAAATCCGTCTCGCTCATAAACGAGATGAACACACAGGTCGAGACTCTCGTGAGCAGCAACGCGCGCCAGACGCAGGCAATCGACGACAGCAAGACCGCCGTGGACAATGTGGTCCAGATGCTTGAGCACATAAACAGAATGGCGGAGGAACGCACCGTGAACGCAGAGGAGATGAATGTGCTGATTGCGGACGGTGACGAGAAAATTTCAGCCACGGAGAACATCCTGAACCAGATAGTCGGGCAGTTGGACGAGATAAAGGACGTAATCACTATAATCGACAGCGTATCCGAACAGACAAATCTCCTCTCCATGAATGCGGCAATCGAATCCGCTCATGCCGGCGATGCGGGCAAGGGTTTTGCCGTGGTTGCGGAGGAAATCAGGAATCTTGCCGAGGAGACATCCGAGAACGCGACGCGCATTTCAAATTCAATAAACATGATAATCGAATCAGTGTCAAAGGCGAACGAGTCAAGCGCAAGGGTGTCAAAATCATTCTCAAAGGTCAGCGCCCATGCGGACAGCGTGATAAGCTCCCTGCGTGAGATAACAGGCGGAATCGGAAAAATTGACACCGAAATGCAGAACATAAAGCTCCGCAGCGAGGAGACCGCGGCGGCGGCAACCGAAATAAACGGATTCTGCACCGAACTTGCCGGCAGACAGCGCACGGTAAGCACGGAAGTTGACTCCATGAACGGACTTTTCAGCAAGGCATCGTCGGAAATAATGAGCATAAAGAGCGGAACCGATGACATCGTGAACAGGATGAAGATTGTAAGCGGAGCCAGCCGTGAAAGCTACAAGAACATGACCGACCTTGAGAACGTGCTTGAGGAATTCAAGACAAAATCCGAGGTTGCGGAAGCGGTTGAGGCCGCGGATTCGGAGAACACAATCAGCAACATCGTCTCATCGGAACTTCAGGATTTTAATCCGGATGCAGTCGGTCAGCTGCTGCCCCGCTCACCTTCCGAAACTCAGAGCGGAAACGGTGAAGGCATGGACTTTGACCTTGACAACGTGGAGGAATATATTCCGTAAAAAAAAATCCGAATTCTTGAGCGTTTTTACTCAAAATGTGATATAATGCAGACCATCTAAACTGTAAGTATAAAGGGAACGTGGCCTGTGTTTTTTGCGGCGCTTCCGCTTTGTTTTAGGAGTACTTGTGAATAAGCATGATTTCCCGAAAATTCACTTCTATGATCAGGATTTCGTAGACATTTATAACAAAACATGGTCGTGGATTTCCTCATTCTGGGTTGATCCTGAAACAGGAAAACAGGACAACGGAGGATATTTTCTCTATCCACAAAAAAGCGGAGACACACAGACTTTCATCATTGACCAGTTTGAATCGACCTTATCCTCGTTTTTTCTTGTATATTCCAACAGGAATTTTGACGCATGCAAGAACATCGACTTTTTCTACTCAAAACAGGAAGAGACAGGCGCAATCCGATGGCGCTACGACATAAAGACCGGAGAACCGGTTATGGATCCGTCAAATCCGGAAGGAATCGGGCTGCCGCTTTTTGCCTGGGCTGAATATAATCTCTACCACAAGTCCGCAAACAAACGCCGAATCCGGGATGTCATGCCTGTCCTGCAGAAATATATGTCCTGGATAGAGTCGAATTTCAAGCAGGAGAACGGACTTTATGCTGTTCCGGTCACGGCCAGCACGATGATGAATTCACCGCGGGGAAACGCCGTCTACCCGGTGGACTTCAACGCAGCCATGGCCATAAACGCATCCTATATGTCAGCGCTCGGAGACATTCTGAACGACAAGGAGCTGAGCTTCCAGTACCGCAAAATGTATTTCTCAATCAAGACAAGAATCAATTCGATGATGTGGGACGAGGAATCCGGTTTCTACTATGATCTTGACATGACGCAGAACTGGCTCAACATCAAGACGATAGCCGCATATTGGACAATGCTCGCGGAAATTCCAAGTGCGGACAAGGCGGACAGACTTGTCGCCCATCTGGGAAATCCGAAGACGTTCGGAACAGATCATCCGTTTCCGACGCTCAGTGCTGACAGCGAATTTTTCAGCGAAACCGGCAACGGATGGTGCGGCAGCGTAATGCCGGCATTCAATTTTATGGTTATAAAAGGACTTGAACAGTACGCACAGTACGAACTCGCAAGAGAATGTTCGATACGGCATCTGTACTATGTTCTTGAGACACTTATGCCCAACAACGAGAAGGAACACGGCGACCTGTACGAAGCCTATCTGCCGTGCAGGGAAGGAAAAGCTTCTATGGAAGGGAACGAAGATTTTCCACGGCCGCACTACCTTCTCACGGCGGGACTTTCCACCATTGCCCTTATGATTGAGAATGTTATAGGACTTTCAATCAGTCTGCCACGAAAGACTGTTGACTGGATTATTCCGAATCTTGAGATAATGGGCATCGAGAACCTTTCCCTAAAACGCAACCTCATCACCATACTCAGCAACAAGAGCAACAGAGGGTGGGAAATTCAGATGGAAAGTGAGAAACTTTATTATTTTACGATCAATATTCTTGATCAGAAGAAAAAGACTCTGCCAATCCCTTCCGGCAAGTGTTCAATGCTTATAGACAAACTATAGGACCGGAGTAAAACTATGGCAACCCCTGAAGCAGTCATTGAAATCGGTTCTACAGGGGTACGTCTCCTTGTAGCCGAATTCACCGCTGACAGAAAAAGAATCGTTCTGGACCGTTCGGAACTGCCGCTTCCGCTTGCAAGAGATGTGTTCACGGATGCGACCATAAGCCGGGAAACCCAGAACCAGTGCATCCAGATACTCAAACGTTACTGCGAACAGCTTGAGGGCTGGGGCTTAAAACCGTCAGACGCATACATTTTTGCGACAAGCGCATTCCGCGAGGCGAACAACAGCGACGCCGTTCTTGACAGGATTCTTGTACAGACAGGCTTCCGTGTAAAAATTGTGGACGGAATTGAGGAAAACAGGCTGATGTATCTGGCCGTAGCCGACTCTTTCAAGGATGAGCCGGTGAATTTCAAGAAAGACGATACTGTCATTCTTGTTGTCGGCGGCGGAAGCACCGAAATGATGATGATTTCAAACGGAAAGATGGCCGGAGTCCACAGCCTCAGGCTCGGAACCGTAAGGATTGAGCAGCAGCTGCGCTCGATGGCGACATCCTACGAGGACATGAAGCGGTATGTCCAGGAATCAATCAACAACACAAAAGGTTCTCTCGAAAGCGAGCTCAACCTTTCCGAGGTCAAGCAGTTCATAGCGGTCGGCTCGGACACGATGCTTGCGGCCATTACCGTAGGAAGACCGATTTCGACATTCCTGTGGGAGATAGACCGTGATGACTTTGACAGTTTCGTCAGGGAAATCCAGTCTTATTCCGTGGACGAATGTGTCGCGCACTTCAAAATCTCGTACAACGACGCGCAGACAATGCAGGTCAGCCTGCTGATATACAATCTGTTCATTCATCTTACAAAGGTCAAGAAAATCCTCGTCTCCGAGACCAATATCCGCGACGGCCTGATAATAAGCCGCCACTCCACCGAAAACGAGGAGCTGCAGCAGGAATTCAACATGCAGATAACAGCTTCCGCAAGAAATCTGCTGAGAAAATATCACGGCGACGAGATTCACGCAGAATGTGTCCGGATGATTGCGCTCAAAATCTACGATGCGATGAAGAACGAGATGGCGCTGGATGATCATGCACGCAAACTCCTTGAGGTGGCGGCGATTCTTCACGACATAGGGCTTTTCATCAGGATGGACAGCCACAATCTGCACAGTTATTACATCATCCACAACTCCGAAATTTTCGGCCTTTCAAAGGTAGACAACACGATTGTCTCGGAAATCGCCAAATATCACCGCGGAAAGCTTATGCCTCAGGACGAGGAGAGTTTCCAGATGCTTCCGCGCATAGACAGGATGATGATTCTGAAGCTTACGGCGATTCTCCGGATTGCCGACGCTCTGGACCGCGGGCACATACAGAAACTTTCAGATCTTTCGATAAGCTTCGGACAGGACGTGCTGAATCTTCATGCCAGGAATTCAACGAACATTGTACTTGAAAAACTTGCGCTGTCGGAAAAAGCAGGAATGTTCGAGTCTGTTTTTGGTTATAAAGTTATACTTTCGTAGGAACAAGGAATTTTCATTATGAATTCGAGATTTTTTAACAGGGAACTTTCATGGATAGAATTCAATAACAGGGTGCTGCATCAGGCGCTGCGCAAGGAGCTTCCGCTTCTTGAGAGGCTGCAGTTCATATCAATCGTCACGAGCAATTTTGACGAATTCTTCCAAGTGCGCGTTGCGTCCGCCAAAAGGTCACAGTTCGATTCACCCGACACGCAGGATGTATCAGGGCTTACACCGTCCGTCCTCCTTATGAACATTTCGGCACGGGCACATCAGATTATACGCAGCCAGCACGACTGCCTGATGAACGACATAATTCCGTGCCTCGCAGAGGAAGGGCTTGTCTACATGACGCCTGGAACATATTCTCCGTTCCAGAAGGAATACATCCAGAATATGTTCCGCACGGACATTTTTCCGCTGCTGACGCCGATGCGCACAGACACGGAGACATTTCCGCACATAACAAACCTGAATATGTACGCCGGTTTTCTGCTCAAGCCGATTCCCGGAATAAGAACCTCGTCGGATGAGCTGAAGGGAACCGATGACGGTCCGCGGATTGCACTGGTTCAGATTCCTACAGGAATTTCACACATCGTATGGCTTCCTGAATCAGGAAAGACAAAACCGTTCGCACTGATTGAGGACATAATCACCCAGTTCGGAACGCAGCTTTTTCCGGGATTCACGGTGGACGAGACGCTGCTGTTCAAGGTTGCGCGCGACGCGGATTTTGCGGTGGACGAGGATTCGGGCAATAATTTCATACATGCGATGGAGAAAGTTCTTGTCCAGCGCAAGTCGTCTTTTCCGGTGCAGCTTTCGTGCAATGCGACAAGCGACACGATAATGAAATTCCTTGCCGAAAAGCTGGAGCTGAAGGACGATGACATCTACCGGACGGAGGGAATTCTTGATCCGCAGGTGCTGATGGAGCTGAGGAGCGCGGACGAGAACGGAAAGCTCAGTTTTCCGGAATGGAATCATTTTTATCCCGCCGATCTGCCCAAGGACGAGCCTTATTGGGACATTCTCAAGGTACGCGACAAAATTCTCCATGTTCCATACGAAAGCTACGATCCTGTCGTAAAATTCATATCGGATGCGGCTGACGATCCGGATGTTCTTGCAATCAAGATGACACTCTACCGCACCGGCCGGGATTCCCCGATAATATCCGCACTCGAAAGAGCCGCAGGTCGGGGAAAACAGGTAGTTGTCCTTGTAGAGCTGAAGGCGCGTTTTGACGAGGAGAGGAACATCGCCTGGGCGTCCGAGCTTGAGAACGCCGGCGTTACTGTAATCTACGGGCTTGTAAATCTTAAGGTCCACGCCAAAATTCTTATGGTGATGAGACGCGAGAGCGATACGGTAAAACGTTACGTCCATCTTGCCACCGGAAACTACAATCCCAAAACCGCAAAGCTTTATTCCGACATATCGCTTTTTACGGCGAATCAGGAAATCGCCAACGATGCGACCCAGTTCTTCAACCTTGTGACAGGATATTCAACGCTGCAGAACATGAAATATCTCGGAATGGCGCCGGTCACGCTGAAATCAAGGCTTCTTGCAATGATTCAGCGCGAAATTGACCGCAGCTCCGATGATCAGCCCGGAATGATTGTCGCCAAAATGAACAGCCTGACCCATGAGGAAATAATCTCCGCACTTTACAAGGCAAGCTGTGCGGGAGTGAAAATTCTCCTGAACATCCGCGGAATCTGTATGCTTGTTCCCGGAGTAAAAGGAATGAGCGAGAACATAAAGGTCGTGTCAATTGTGGACAGGTACCTTGAGCACGCCAGAATTTTCTACTTTCAGAACGGGGGAACTCCCGAACTCTACTGCTCAAGCGCGGACTGGATGCCCAGAAACCTTGACCGAAGAATCGAGCTGATGTTCCCGATCCTTGAGCCGGCCGCCTTTACGGAAGTAAAATCCATATTGGACACATATTTCGAGGACAACGTGAATGCGCTGGAACTTACGTCGTCAGGGGAATGGGTTTCTGTCAGGAATTCAGGAAAATCAGAATTCCGCGCGCAGGAGGAGCTGTACAGAAAATACAGAAAACTGAACGACAAACCTGCATCCGGACACGGGGTGGAATTCAAGGTGCGCAGGAAATAGAAAATATAAAAGGCAATTCACCGGCCGCAGGGAGAGAACGGTGGCAGAATATATTAAAATCCGGATCAGATCATCACGGATTTTACGGAGGAATCATTTATGATACACGAGAGGTACTATGAGGAGCTGAAAAAACACGAGGCTCTCATAAACAGGAAAAACACAAAGTCTGAATTCTACAACGGAATTTACAGCCGCTGGAACAATCCTATTCTGACGAGGGATCACATCCCGCTTTTCTGGCGCTATGATCTGAACAAGGATACGAATCCGTTCTTCATGGAAAGACTCGGAGTAAACGCCGTCATGAATTCCGGTGCGATTTACCTTGACGGAAAATTCTGTCTTGTAGTCCGCGTGGAGGGAAACGACCGCAAGTCATTTTTTGCCGTGGCCGAAAGCGAAAACGGAGTGGACGGATTCCGTTTCCGCGATTATCCGGTCACCCTTCCCGACACCTGTCCGGAGGAGACAAACGTCTACGACATGAGACTTACGCAGCATGAGGACGGATGGATTTACGGCGTTTTCTGTTCCGAAAGCAAGGACAAAACGGTGAACGACCTCAGCGCGGCGACCGCAGCGGCCGGAATCGTAAGGACAAAGGATTTGGAACACTGGGAGCGGCTGCCCAATCTTGTGACGAAAAAATCACCGCAGCAGAGGAATGTCGTTCTTCATCCTGAATTTGTCGGCGGAAAATATGCGTTCTACACACGTCCTATGGATGACTTCATAAACACGGGAAGCGGAGGCGGAATCGGTTTCGGTCTCTGCGATGACATCATGAATCCGGTGATAGACGAGGAGAAGATAATCAGCCGCCGCGTGTATCATACAATCACCGAGGCCAAAAACGGAGCCGGTGCCGTTCCGATTAAAACCGACAGAGGCTGGATTCATATATCTCACGGAGTCCGCAACACCGCCGACGGTCTGAGGTATGTGCTCTACGTCTACGCAACCTCGCTTGAGGATCCTACAAAAGTAATCGCAGAACCAGGCGGCGTTTTCCTTGTTCCGCTCGGAGCGGAAAGAACCGGCGACGTATCGAATGTGGTGTTCACGAACGGAGCGATAGTCCGCGGAAACGACGTGTTCATCTACTATGCGTCATCGGACACCAGAATGCACGTCGCCACAACTACACTCGACCGGCTGATTGACTACACATTCAATACTCCTTCTGACCCGCACCGTTCTCCGGACTGCGTAAAGCAGAGATGCGCACTTATCCAGAAGAATCTGTCGCTTCTTACTGCAGAATAAGACGGTCGCTGTTAATAGACTGTTTCTTTATCCGGCGGAAACGTTCAACGATATTGTCCATAGAGAGATTCTTTTTCTCATCTCCGGCAATATCCATTATGATTCCGCCGGAATCCATCATGAGCAGCCGGTTTCCGTAATCAAGAGCCTGCTGCATATTGTGGGTGACCATCATGACCGTAAGATTGTACTCATCCGCGAATTTCCGCGTAAGCTCCAACACTACGGCGGCATTCGACGGATCAAGGGCGGCCGTGTGCTCGTCAAGGAGAAGCAGCGCGGGCTTTGACATGACGGCCATCAGAAGGGTGAGCGCCTGCCTCTGACCGCCGGAGAACTGGTTCACATTGTCGTTCAGCCGGTTCTCAAGCCCCATTCCAAGTTCCGCAAGCTGAGCCCGGAAATATTCCCTCATTTTTCCGTTCAGGCTGATTTTTAGTCCTTTCCATCCCTTGCGGCAGCATATCATCATGTTGTCCTGCAGAGACATTTTTCCGGCCGTACCGAGCAGCGGATTCTGGAAAATCCGGCCTATATACAATGCGCGCCTGTATTCGGGTGTGCGTGTTATGTCGGTCATGTCAGGAGATTTTGTGCCGGCCACGGCGGAATCAATCAGAATCCGGCCCTCGGAAGGAGAAAGTGTTCCGGCAATCACATTGTAAAGCGTGGATTTTCCGGCGCCGTTTGAACCGATTACCGTTATAAAATCACCGCGGTTTATCTTCAGATTTATGCCGGAAAGGGCGCGGTTCTCGTCTGGCGTTCCCGGATTGAATGTTATTCCTATGTTCTCAAGCTGTATCATATTTTCCTCGCTTTTTTGGGACGGCGCAGATGATCCAGAATTTTTGTTCCGCCCTGCAGATTCGACACCACAAGACAGATTATGATCAGAAGCCCCGTAATCAGCTTGAGATCATTGCTCGTAAGTCCGACGACAAAACCGTAGCTCCGTCCAAGATACATGAGCGCACGGTAAACAAGAGAGCCGAGCAGCACACGCAGCGTCTGCATTCCGATTCTGTTCGACCGGATTATGAATTCTCCGAGCATAAGGGAGGCCAGTCCGCTGACGATGATTCCGGTTCCGCTTCCGACATCGGCGAATCCGTTGTACATCGCGACAAACGCACCGGCCAGCGCCGCAAGTCCGTCTCCAAAACAGACTCCGATTCCGCGGACAATCTGCGGATTCACGCCCTGTGACACAATCATCTGCTCGTTCGCACCAAGCGCGCCCATCGTCAGCCCCAGATCCGTATGGAAAAACACATCCAGAAGGAATTTCAGCAGCAGGACAAAAACAACAAGAAAGATACAGACGCCCCATTCCGGAGAAAGCGCGGAGAAATTCCGCTCCATCCAGGAAGTGACGGCGGAAAACGGAGTTTCTATCTTCAAAAACGAGATGTTCGCGCGGTTTCCCATTATCCGCAGATTCACAGAATACAGCATTGTCATTGTAAGAATTCCGGCAAGAAGATCGGGAATCCGCAGCTTAGTGTAAATCAGCGTCGTGCAAAGCCCTGCAAAAAGTCCGCCTGCAAACGCGAGCAGCAGCGCGAAAAAAGGAGGAATTCCGTGGACAAGGCAGGCCGCAAGAACACAGCCGCCCATCGGAAAAGCACCGTCAACCGTCATGTCGCAGAAATTCAGCACCCGGAACGTCATGAAAACGCCGAGAACCATAATCCCGTAGACAAGCCCTTCTGTTATAATACCTGAAATCATATTCTACCAACACCTTGTTTCCAAATGATTCTATAAATAGTTACACGCATTATACAAAAATCACGTCCGGATGTACATAGGAAAACAGGCCGTCACTCAGCGGAATCACTTTTACTGAATTCTTATAAGCTGATCCGAAACCGTCCTTGCCTCGTCCTCGTCGTGGGTGACCATGAGCGCCGTGAATCCGAATTTTCCACGCCATTCCTTCAGACGCAGCGCAAGTTTCCTGCGCAGTTCCGTGTCAAGCGCGGAGAACGGCTCGTCAAGGAGAATCAGGGACGGCTTTGTGATGAGCGTGCGTGCAAGTGCGACCCGCTGACGTTCACCGCCGGAAAGCGTCTGCGGCATACGTCCGCCGAATCCCTCAAGCCCGAATTCGCAGAGAAATTCATCGGCCCTGAGGCGGCTTTCCTTTCTGCCCACTCCCGACGACACAAGCCCGTAAGCGACATTGTCACGGACATCAAGGTGGTTGAACAGCGCGCCGCTCTGGAAGACCATTCCGACACCGCGGCGCGCAGGCGGAAGGGAATCTATCCTTTTTCCGGCAAGAATTATCTCCGGAGGCGCACCGGTGTTCCGTTCCAGCCCGGCGATTATGTTCAGGACAGTTGATTTTCCGATTCCGCTCGGTCCGAGAATGCATGTTATCGTGCCTGATTCCGCCGACATGGAAAAATCAACAGTCCGCGACTCCCATTCCTTGTGAATTCCCTTTACACTGAAATACATATTTTCCCCCAGATTCTATCCGGTCCGTGCGGACAGCCCCGTCTCCGATTTCCGCCCGGAAGCGGCAAAGATTCTTCCCGCCATAAAGACGGCCATGCAGAGAATTCCAAGCACAGTTCCGGAAGCCGAGGCCTGACGGAAACGGTAGGATCCGGCCAGTCTGTATGTGTAAAGCGACAACGTGTCGAATCTTGGCACCGAGAGCATAAGCGGAAGCGTCGTGTCTCCCATACTTACGGCGAAACAGCAGCAGAAAGCCGAAAGAAGCGTGTTCCGCGCCTGCGGCAGATAAAAACGCCAGATCACATCCGTCCGTCCGCATGACATCAGGACGGCGGCCCGCTCCGTCTCCCATGGAATCGCGTCAACCGCCACCTGAATCTGCCTGTATGCCACAGGCCAGAACAGGGCCGCCTGCATAAGGACAAGGAGAAACGGCGATCCGCGGTGAAACAGAGCTGTTATTCCCCACCCAGTCACCACAGAAGAGACAGACATCGGAAAAAGCGGAACAGTCTGGACAAAGAAATTCCTTCCGAATCCGGAAATTCTTGACGCGCATGAACAGGAGAAACCGCATACGACACACAGAAACGCGGTGAAAAACGCAACGGAAAGAGAATTCAGAAGTGCGGAATAAAATCCGGCTGAAGAAAAAAGCCTGACGAACTGTATGCATGAAAATGCGGCCGTCCCGCCGGTACGTTCGGTGAAACCGGAAAACACAATGGAAAGCAGCGGACATACAAAGAAAATTCCCGAAAGAACCATCACCGCCGCAAAAACAATGATTTCCGCAGCTTTGAGGACGGGCGGTTCGTAAAGTGCCTGTGCCGGCCGGGGACGTTTCTTTCCGGCCGCCGCAAAATCGGCTCCGGAGGAAGCGCGGAGATTTTTCCTGATAAAAAGACTGTACAAAAGCACGACGGCAAGAGCGGTAAGCGTCTCCGCGGACGCGAATGCGGAAGCGGAACGGACATCAAGAGTCGTCCTTACCGCCTGATAAATCTCAACCTCAAGAGTCGATGTTCCGGGAGGAGAAAAAATCAGGACTATCAGAAAGCTGAAAAAACAGAACAGGAATACCGGAATACATGCGGAGCCGATTGCCGGAGCAAGCGCCCTGAGAGTTATCGTGCGGAAAATTCTCGCCTCGCCGGTTCCAAGAAGCCTTGCGGCATCCGCCTGCTCATCGGGCAGCATCTCCCAGGCATCGGAGACAATTCTCATCACAAGAGGAAAATTGTAGAATCCCTGAGCAATCATGATTCCAACCGATGAGTAAAGAAAATGAACCTGAGGCGCGTTCCGTCCGAAAAGCGCGCGCAGCAGAGAATTCACCGTTCCTGCAATTCCGAAAAATCCGACATAACCGAGAGCCGTTATCAGCGGAGGAATGCAGAGAGGAACCGCGCAAAATGAAATCATCACACGGCGGAAGAAGAAATCACGTCTGGAAATAAAAAAGGCGGCCGGAATTCCGACAAAGGCGGCGACAAGCGTCGAACCGGCGGCGATAAAAAGAGTATGCGCCGTAACACGGAGAATTTTTCCGGCGGAAACAGCCTCTGAAAGTCCCGCGTCAGAATGTGCGCCGGAAGGGAAAAAAGTCCTCAGAACAGGCAGAATGAATGCCATAATGACAGCCGCCGAGACAACAGCCGCCGCCGCGGACAGAAAGATTCTCACGGCGCGGCGCAATGATTTTCTCCGTCCGTCCGTCACTTGCTCAGAATGTCCATAATCACGGGAACAGCATCATTCACGTCAACGGAGGAATAGTACAGCGTCTTTGTCGGAACCGGTGCGGCGATGCTGTAGCTTTCAGGCATGGTGACAGCTCCGTTCACCGGAAACATCCATTGCGTAAGCGGAATGACGCTCTGCGCCTCGGCCGAAATAAGAAAATCAATGAATTTCTCGGCTCCCCTGCGGTTCTGTGCTTTTTTAAGAATTCCGGCGCCTTCAACCTGACGGACGTGCCCCTCCTCAAAAACAAGAGCCTTGAAACGGTCGCCCTCGCCGTACTCGACATGATAAGCCGGGCTTGTGGTATAGCTGATGACAAGAGGAGCCTCGCCTTCCGTGAAAAGTCCGTAGCCAGCGCTCCAGCCCGGAGACATTGTAAGCACCGAAGGCTTGAGCCGCTTCCAGAAATCAATGTATCCGTCTCCAAAAACAGCGACCGTCCAGGCGACAAAACCAAGTCCAGGAGTGCTTGTCCTGGGATCCATAAGAATGATTTTTCTGCGGTAGACTTCTTTTGTAAGATCCTCAAGCGATTCCGGAGCAGGAACATCAGACTCCGTATCATAAATCATCGCAAAATGACTGTAGTCATAGGGAGTAAGAAGCCAGTCGCCGCCGAGCGCATCCTCAAATCCTTCGGGAATAATCCCGGATGCGGAACCGGGTCTGTAGCTTTCGAGAATTCCGGCCTGATGCGCCCTTCCCGCAAGATTGTTGTCTATTCCGACAAGCACATCGGCCTGCGGACTGTCCTTTTCCATCAGAGCCTTTGAGAGAATCTGTCCTCCGTCACCGCAGTCCGTATAGACAACATCAAGACCCGTCTTCTCCTTGAACAGACGCGCAATCTCAGGTCCCGGCCCCCATTCTCCCGAAAATGAATCATAAGTGTACACGACGACTTCCTTCTGCCTTGCGGAATTCTTCTGTGAACATCCGATGGTCAAAAAGGAGACAAAAAAAAGTGGAAACAAAAAAAGGGAATGATTCTTCATGCGCCTTCCTCCGCCGGTATTATCCGGATCAGGTTGGAATGCCGTACGGCATTCTGCGGGTATAATCTCAGCCTTTCGGCACCCCGGTCGAGGTTATTATATTCCGGCAGGAACTTTAGTCAATACAATGCTTGAAAAACGGACGGCTATAATGTATTATAACCGGAACGGCATAAATGCCGCCGCTGAGATTCCGCGGGCAGCTGCTGAATTCTGCGGAATCCACAATACCGACCTTTTGGGAGAAAACTATGGCATTCAAAGTAACTGATCAGTGCGTAAACTGCGGAACCTGTGAGCCGGACTGTCCGGTAGAGGCAATCTCCGAGCAGAACAACATCCGTGTGATTGATGCGGAAAAATGCATCAGCTGCGGAACCTGCGCGGCTGAATGTCCTGCCGAAGCCATCGTGGAAGAGTAAATCCATCCGGCTGAATTATGGCTGCCTGAGAACATGGTTTTTCGGGCAGCCTGATTTTTTATACGACGTAATATGAATTCTCCTGCCGAATAACGTTATTTTTGCACAGACAATGAAAAACAGAATCGCCCGACAGACAAAAACAGTCATCACATTCATACTGCTTGCGCTTGTATGTGCAGCCGTGGCCTGTGCGGTCGTATGGCCGCTGTGGAAATTCGCGACATCGGCACCGAAAACATACACGGCGACCGTCCTTTCCGCGGCGGCAGCGCTTGCGGTCATAATACTGATAAAGAAAGTCAGAAAATCATCACCGTACAAAACCGTAAAAATTCTTGTGAGCATAATCATTCCGGCGGCCGGAACGGCACTTTCGGTAAAACTGCTTTTCTCATCGGGAAGGGCGGCTTTTGCGGCAGCGGCTGCGGCTACAGTGATTGCGGATGTGATATTCAACATTGCGGCGGAAAAAATCCACGGGCGGAAAAGTGAAAGCAAAACTGATTAACAGAAAAATTCTTCTGCTTTCCGTGTTTCTCATGCCGTTTTTTCCGGGGCTCCGGGCGAATGCGCAGCAGACCGCATCGCTGGAAACCGGCAGACTTCCCGAAATCCGGAAGCTTTACGCAAACAGGGACGAGGTTTTCCGCGACTTTGAGAAAATAGTGCAGAACAACTACAGACTTGTCGCCTCAGGAAAACAGCCGGAGCTGATGTTTTTCAGATATTCACCGGACGGAGACATGACTCTGATAAAACTGGCGGCAAGATTCAACATCCGGTACGAGACTATAGCAACATTGAACAGCATCCAGAGCCCGGACGAACAGCTTGCGGGAAGAATTCTCGTGATTCCGACCGTTCCGGGGCTTTTCATTGTAAAGGGAACACCGGAAACCGCGCTTGAGACAGTTCTCCGCGAAGGCCATGCGGACGAACTGTCCGGCGAAAAGAACATGACAGTAAAACTCGGCTCAAAGGAATTCATCTTTCTTGTGAACAGAAAATTCAGTCCCACGGAAAGGCTTTATTTTCTTGACCCGACGCTCAGTCTTCCGATTCAGAAGGACGAATTCACCGTATCTTCGGTTTTCGGAAAAAGGCGGAATCCGTTTTCCGGAGAATGGAAGAACCACAACGGAATCGATCTCGCGGCAAAACCCGGAACTCCGGTTCTTGCGGTAAAGGACGGCACGGCGGCAGTGTGCATAGAAGGCGATCCTGTGTTCGGAAACTACGTGATCCTGTCGCACGACAAAGGAAAAATGACAAGCGTCTACGCTCATCTGAGCAGCATAAGCATAAGGAAAAACGAATCCGTCAGCAAAAAGGAGACAATCGGCTACGTCGGCAGTTCCGGAATGGCGACCGGACCGCATCTTCACTTTGAGCTGCGTCAGGGCGGAATTCCGGCGGATCCGTCGGAGATAATCAGATTCAACTGAACACGGAAAATTCAATGCGGCTCCCGGCGCAGAACCGCGGAGAAAAAATCTTACGCATGAATCTCAAAAAAACCGGATTTTTTCATTTGGCATAAACGCCAATATCCTGTATCATTATACAAAAATAAAAAGCGGTGTTCCCATGATTAAAAATTCATTTAAATCAGGAAAAACATTTTTCTCAATTCTTCTGATTCTTGCCGTGGCCGCCAGTGCCCATGCCGAGACGTTCAGAGTGCGCAAGGCTCATATTGCAAGAATCAACTCAGCGCTTGAGCCGGAGGTGCCGATAAAAGCCGGAACAAATGATGCCGTGGCAATTTTTATTCCCGAAGACAGAACCTTTATAGAAGGCATCGAAATAAAAATGGAGATTCCTGAATCGGTCGCATCCTGGCGCGATTCCGTAGCCTGCTCGGTTTACACCGGAATAAAGCCTGTTCCCTCCGCACAGCAGATAGACTACTCAGGAACAAGGTCTTTTGTCAGCACGCTTCCGGCAAGACTTTCCTGGATTTTTCAGATTCCGCTGCGGCGGGATCACAGGATGAAGTCAAACCAGTACACGACTACAATGGAGGACGTGCTTGATTTTCCGGCAAACGTGATTTTTCTGAGGCTCCAGCCGGTCATGAAAGGAGTGCCGGAAGAGACGATGAACGCGCAGATTTCCATGACCGTAAAACCTGTCCTGATAAACAAAGGACGGCTTGAGATAAGCCTTGTCCCGCCGGCCGGAGAACTTCTTCCATGCTCAGTTTTTATTGACGACGAGCCAGTAAAATTCAGCGGAACCTCCGGAAGTTTTATACTTGACACCGGCGTACACAACATCTCCATTATATCAGATTCATACCGCAGCGAGATAAGAACCGTACGCATAGACAAGGCGCAGACGATTTCCCTGCCTGTCGAAATGAAAAGCATAGAACCGACGCTTATAATCACGGCGCCGGAAGGAACAGAAATCATCCTTGACGGAGAAAAGCAGAATCTCACCGGACATGAATTCCAGATTTCCGAGGGCGAACACACCCTGCAGTTCTCAATCGGAGACTACCAGATTGTGCGCTCAGTCTCGGCGATAAAGGGAAAAACATACAGAGCCGATTTTTCAGTCTCGCTTGAAGTTACGGAGGAATGATTTTCCGCCAAGAGGTTCATATTGAATTCTGTACAGAAAACAGCAATCAGCATTCTGCTGACCGCCCTACTTTCGGCGGCATTCATAATCTTCTCGAACAGCGACACTTTCTCAAGGGCACAGCGGAATTTTTACAGCCGTGCAAAAATTTCAGCCGTGCAGCGCCGTACCGACCGCATGGAATCAGCATTGTCGGAATATTTTGACAGGTTCACGGAAGAAGTCCGGGAAAAAGTCCTGAATTCACAGTACACCGAAAGCTACCTTAAAGCCGCTCCCACAGAAAAAGAAGCCGCCGAGACACGGATCTGCATGGAACAGCTTTTTATGGATTTTGACGGACTTGACGGTATCCGTCTGATCGGCGCGGACGGAAGACGGATTCATTTCAGCACATTCGACGCGACGGATCTGCTCAGAAGCAGCGGAATCATCAGAGAATACATAAACTACACGGATCTTGTAAGGAATTCGGGCGAACCGGACACGGAGCTTATCAGACCGCAGGAAGATGCCGGGATTTTCTTTGACAGAAAGCGCATGATTGTCACAATGCCGTTTTTCAGCAGCAGCCATCAGTTCTCCGGATTTTTCGCCTTCTATTTTTCACAGAACGGAATATCCCGTCACCTTGCGGCGGCAGGAATCACATATCCGGAAGAGAGAATTCTCCCCGTCTCGGACGGACGCGGCTACGGCGGATTCGTCACAGGAATTCCAGGAAATTCAGAAGATGATTTTGAGAAAGCCGTAATCTCCGCCTGGAAAAACGGACACACATCGGGAGCTGTTCAGATAACGGCGGAAAGCGGCGGTTCTCCATGGATTCTGATAACTTCAGCGGCAAAGATAATGACCGGTGAAGTGATTGACGGAAGCGCGCTTTTTATTCCCGGACAGAGCATTGTGGTTCTTCAGATCTGCTTTTCCGTGACGGTTTTCCTGATGTTTTTTTTCCTGCTGAACATACGCAGAGATTCCGGAGCCGAACTTTCATATAGAATCAGAAGAATTCAGGCGGAAATGATTCAGGAATTTCTTGACGGCAACGGAGACTCCGGCTGGGCGGGGCTTGCGGAAATAATCCGCGGAAAAGAGGAGGAACTTTCAGCGGAGATAAAAAAAGCGCTCGGAAAAAAAGCGGATAAAAACGGCGCCGCAGTGAACCTGATTCTGGAGCGGAACTGGAACGAAATTCTGAACGCACTGGAGGAAAAATTAGGAATCCGTCAGCAGAAGCAGGAAGAAAACCTTGATCAGATAAGGAAGCTGCTGGAGGAGCTGCTGCGGAGAACAGAACAGCAGCCGGCCATCAGGGAGCAGGCTGTTCCTGTCAAAATTCCGGACGGACAGTTCGAGGAAATAGACGGCATTGACGACATAGAGGAAATTCCGGAACTTGAGCAGTGCCCGGAGCCGCAGGATTCCGCGGATGTTGCCGAACTTGAGGAGCTTGTTCCCGACGGGACACAGACCGGAGCCGCTACGGACGGACAGACGGAATTCGCCGTGGACATAAGCGAATTTTCAGACGGAGACAGCCTGGACAAAAACTATGAGGAAAACAACGAGACGTATTTCCAGACGCACGAGATTGTCTTTCCGGATGTTGACAATGTCTTTGCGGAGGAGCTGTGCCTTGGAGATGAATACGTACGTCTTCCTGAAGCGGACACGGATTCAGCCCCGTTTGACGTGGTCTGTCCGCCGTTCATCGCCAGCTGCGGCTGAAGCCGTCCACACATCAGAGTCCGTAAAACAAAACCTTCAATAAACATTCCGGACATTCCGGACGAATCATTGTAATACGCCATAAGATTTATTATAATCCTATGGCAATAAAAGCAGAATTCGGGATTTTAAATGGAAATTACTTTAAACAATTTGTTCAAGACTTATTCGGCCGGCAGAAATTCCACGGAAGTAAGGGCTGTTGACGGAATATCGCTAGAAATTCCGTCAAACCAGATATTCGGAATCATAGGAAAAAGCGGGGCCGGAAAATCAACGCTCGTCCGCCTGATAAGCATGATGGAACGTCCGGACAGCGGCGAAGTTCTTTACGGCAGAAAACGCGTGGACAATCTTTCGGAAAAGGAGCTTGAACTGGAACGGCGGAGAATCGGAATGATTTTCCAGCACTTCAATCTTTTCACCTCAAGAACGGCGGCACAGAACATCGCCTATCCGCTTGAAATATGCGGCTGCCCCAAAAAGCAGATTGCCGAACGCGTGGACGAAATGCTTTCACTGGTGGAACTTTCGGACCGCCGTCACGCCAGAATCAGCACGCTTTCGGGCGGACAGAAGCAGCGTATTGCGATTGCCCGCGCCCTTGCGAACAGACCGGACATCCTCTTCTGCGACGAGGCGACAAGCGCGCTTGATCCGCAGACGACAAAATCGATCCTGAATCTCATCAGAAAAATACAGTCCCAGATGAACCTGACCGTAGTAATGATAACGCACCAGATGGAAGTTGTCCGGGATGCCTGCAGCCGGGTTGCGGTCGTGGACAACGGAAAAGTCGTGGAACTCGGCACGGTGAACGACATTTTCCTGAACCCTCGGAACAGTGTCACAAAGGATTTTATCGCAAACATATCATCCGCGCAGTCTCCGGCCGATGCGGGAATAATCAGATGGTCGAACAAGGGCGGCGCATTCAGGCTCAGTTTTCCCGATTCGCTGCCGGATGAGCCGATATTAAGCCGGATGGCACGGAAAATCGACGTTGAATTCAACATAAGGGCGGCCGGAATTCAGAAACTGGCATCAGGACGTGTCGGAGAAATGATTGTCGATATGAGCGGCGGAGACGGGCGGGTACGC
Organism: Bacteroidaceae bacterium; assembly: GCA_963594605.1. GTDB lineage: Bacteria > Spirochaetota > Spirochaetia > Treponematales > Treponemataceae > Treponema_D. The sequence continues at coordinate 21,484 of CAVBEH010000017.1, read as the reverse complement.
GAAGCGCTTGAATTCCTGCGTAATTCGGGAGTTCTGGTCGAGGAAATTCCGCAGCAGTAGAATTCCGCCGGAAAACAGGTTTGCGTCGCAAACTTTCTTATTGAGTTTTTGGGAGAAAATATGAATTTTGAGAAATATTTCAGCCTTATAGGAACGGCAACACTCCAGACACTGCAGATGGTCATCTTTTCTACTGTTTTCAGCCTTATTCTCGGACTTCCGCTTGGAGTTCTTCTCTGCGTTACGGATCCGGAGACCGGAATCAAGCCGAAACCGGTGCTCTATCAGGTGCTTACAAGAATAGTGAATGCCCTGCGCTCATTTCCGTTCATCATCCTGATGATTCTGCTCTTCCCTCTCTCGCGGATTGTCGTCGGAACAACAATCGGAACAAAGGCGACAATCGTTCCTCTTTCGATAGCGGCGGCTCCGTTCGTGGCGCGGCTCATGGAATCCGCGCTCAAGGAAGTGGACAACGGCGTGATTCAGGCGGCGCGCTCAATGGGCTCGACAGTCTGGCAGACAATATACAAGGTTCTGATTCCGGAGGCGAGGCCGGCTATTGTGGACGGAATCACGCTTACAATAATCAACCTGATAGGATATTCGGCGATGGCCGGCGCGATCGGCGGCGGCGGACTAGGCGATCTTGCGATAAGATACGGCTACCAGCGCTTCAGACCGGGAATAATGGCCGTTTCGGTGATAATCATTCTGATTCTTGTGGAAATAATCCAGTTCATCGGAACTAAAATATCAAATTCCATGAGCGCAAGAAGATAAAAAAAGGATTCTGCCGGAAAAACAGCGTCCGGAACAGAATCCTTTCTGAAAAAAAAGAAAACCGGCTCAGTTGTCCTCAAGATAGGTCTTGACAAGCTGGACAAAGAGATAGATTTTCTTGTATATGCTGACGCTGAATTCCTTGAGCGGACTCTCGGAATACTTCTCAAGTTCCCGCCAGTTCTGGACAATCACAGGTTTCGGCTTTGAAATGTCCTCTATCAGCTGCTTCATCGTCTTTCCGATTGTGACAAAATCATGCGTGCCGGACAGGATAAATCCCTTGGCCTGATCATCGGCATCTCCCACAAGCCGGTTGATTATGTTCTCCGCGCCGGCATCATGGGCGGTTTTTGGAAGCAGGGTCTTTATCTTCATTCCGATTGAACCGTCCTCCGCAAGCGAGGCATCGAACTCGGTGATTCTGTCCGAAATGTTCAGAAGATCCTGATATGCGTTCGACATCGGGGCTGAAAGCGAGGCATCCCACTGACCGCGTATCACCACCACATCAAAATACTGGCGCATATCCGTCTTTACATATTCAAGAAGGAACGTCTTGAGATAATTCAGCGGCTCCGTATAGGCACATCTGTTCAGGCCTTTTTTCTCCAGAACCGCATTCAGGGATTCAGTGTAGTTCTTGAGATTCTGAGCCGTGTTCTGTCCGAAAATCTGAACAGATATGTTTCCGACCTTGGATTCCTTCTGACGCTCAGCAATCTCGGAAAGAACCTTTCTTGCCGAATCCTGAACGCTGTCCACATAAGGCTCCACAATGGAAAGCCTGTTTCCCTTAACCTCGGCCTCATAGTCAGGATTCTTTGAAATCAGGCGGACAATCATGTCAAGCGCGCCGGAAAGCTGAATCATCTTAAGTTTGGCGACAATTTTCTTCCAGTTGGCGGCGGAGACAAAATCGGTTCCGTGAGTCGCCTTGAGCATCTCGAAAAGCGGAGTCCAGGAGACATCATCCGAAAGCGGATATGCCACCGTCATAAAATCCTTCAGGTCATCAAGAATATATTCCGCATTTACCTTGCCGAACTGCGGCGTCTCCGTAAAAACATTCTCCTGAAGCCCGGAGTCAAATTTCTTGAGCATGAAATAAAAGTCAAACATACAGAAATCACGGAAAAGCATGAACGTGCGGTACAGATTCTCCGTATCGGCGGCACGTTTCGCATCAAATCCCGTGGAAAACGACTCAAGGTCGGATTCCGTCTGCTGCTGAAGCTGCCTGAGAGGAATTTTTTTTGCGGTGTCAAAAAGATATTCCTCGCTGAAATGTCCGAGCAGATTCACCTGCTGCTCCGAAAGCGAATAGTTCATTATCTGGCGCTGGAACAGCTTTATATTCTGATTGGCTTTGAATATCGCCTGCGCCGGCGCCACAATCCTGTAAATTTCGTAGATAAGCCTTGCGAACGGAGCCTGCATTTCGGTCGAGCCGGGACGGTAGAAATTATGATATTTTGTCTTTGAAAGATTTTTCGCAATAACTCTCAGTTTCCGCTTGTTCTCGACTTCCGGATCAGCGGACTTGAAAAGACTCATTATAAGGTTCTGAAAAAATCCGGCCGGAGATGCCTTCTCCTGAACCGGCGTCTTTTCCTTGCTCTCATTGTTCTTAGTCATAATGTCAGTTAATATATGATAATTCCGGTTATATTTCAAGTTTCTGAACGCAACGGGCGCAGCGGCGGACCAACGGAGTCATGATTCTTAAATCCGCTTGAATTTTTACAGTCAAAGTGCAATACTGTCACCGGAATTTCCTAATTCCATTTTCAAATAGGAGCGGAACAAGATGACAAAATTCCACGGCGCATTCACGGCGCTCATAACACCCATGAACAGTGACGGCTCCGTTGATTATGACGGATTCCGCAGCAACGTAAAATTCCAGCTTGAGCAGGGCATAGACGGTCTTGTTCCGCTTGGAACAACGGCCGAGACACCGACACTTGACGAGCGCCCCGGTTCCGAAGAAGACAGGCTGATTGCAATCGTGAAAGAGGAGGTTTCCGCCTTTGAAAAATCATCCGGCAGAAAAATTCCCGTGATTCTCGGAGCAGGAAGCAACAACACGCGTGATGCCGTCATGTACACGGAACGCGCAAAAAAGGCCGGTGCAGATGCGGCTCTTGTCGTCACGCCATACTACAACAAGCCGTCAAAAGAAGGAATTTTCCGGCATTTTGAGGCTGTATCGAATGTGGGAATTCCGATAATCGTATACAACATTCAGGGACGCACAGGACTGAATATTCCGACCGACCTTCTCGTAAAAATAGCGGAACTTCCGAACATTGCGGGCGTAAAGGAAGCGAGCGGAAATATAGGACAGATGATGGACGTAATCGCACAGATAAAGAACAGGAATCCTGATTTCGCCGTGCTTTCCGGTGACGACAGCCTTACGCTTCCTCTGGTTGCGGCCGGAGGAGACGGAGTAATATCAGTAGTGTCGAATCTTGCTCCGGCAGTAATAGCGGAAATGACCAAAAATGCTCTTTCAGGAGACTTTGAGGCGGCAAGAAAAATCCATTACAGAATGATGCCGTTCTTCAAGGCTGCTTTTGTGGACGGAAATCCGACTTCGATAAAATATGCGATGAATTTCAAGGGACTTCCGGCCGGAGCCGTGCGGCTTCCGCTGGTGGAGGTTACGGAAAGCGCAAAAAGGACAATTCAAGCTGCGATAGCCGAATGCGGACTCTGAGCTGACCGGGCAAATCCGGAACAGATTCCGCGGAAACGGCAGGAAAGCCGGTTCAAATTCCTTAATATCGGATAAATTTTTGGGAGAATTTTTTATGGAAGAAAAAATAAAAGTCGGAGTGCTCGGTGCAACCGGCATGGTCGGACAGCGTTACATAAAACTGCTTGAGAATCACCCTTGGTTTGAGGTCACTTATGTGGCGGCAAGTCCGCGCAGTGCCGGAAAGCTTTATAAGGATGCAGTCGCGGAAAGGTGGCTTATCGGAAGTGACATCCCGGAAAAAGTCGCAGAACTTACCGTTCAGGATGCGAATGACGAGAAGCTTGCGCTGGGAAAATGCAAATTCGTATTCAGCGCGCTGGAAATGGGCAAGGACGAGATAAAGGCTCTCGAAGCAGCTTATGCGGCGGAGGGAATTCCGGTCGTGTCAAACGCAAGCGCAAACCGTTGGACGGATGATGTTCCGATGCTTGTTCCTGAGATAAACTGGAAACATCTGGATATAATCGCCGAGCAGAAGAAACATCACGGTTGGGACAAGGGCTTTATCGCCGTAAAACCGAACTGCTCGCTCCAGACATACATGATGCCAATCTATGCGCTTGAACAGGCCGGGTGGCCGGTAAAAAGGATGGTCGTAACAACGCTGCAGGCTACAAGCGGAGCCGGTTATCCGGGAGTTCCGTCGTTCGACATGATAGACAACATTGTTCCGTATATCGGAGGCGAAGAAGAGAAGACGGAGAAGGAATGTCTCAAAATTCTCGGAAAAGTTTCCGGAGGACGGATAGAGAATGCGGCGGGACCGCTGGTATCTTCAACCTGCACAAGGGTTCCGGTAATTGACGGGCATACTGCCTGCGTGTCCCTTGAATTCAATCTGCCGGATGACAAAAAGCCTTCTCTTGAGGAAATTGAAAAAATATGGACCTCATTCTCATCACTTCCGCAGGAACTGAATCTTCCAAGCGCTCCGGAACATCCGATTGTGGTACGCCACGAGGTGAACAGGCCTCAGCCGAGACGCGACCGTGAGACGGAAAAGGGAATGGCCTGCGTAATCGGCCGCCTCAGAAAATGTCCGGTATTTGACATAAAATTTGTGGCTCTTAGTCACAACACGAAACGGGGCGCCGCACTGGGAGGAATTCTCAATGCGGAACTGCTTAAGGCAAAGGGATTTTTTGACAACGACAACCTGTAACAGCAGACTGCGGCTCAGTCCGCAGTCTGTACGCTCGTACAGATTCTGAATCCCAGATAATTATAAGACTCGTTGGGATCAAAAGCGTATCTGTCGGCCGCAAAAAGGAACGGCGTATATGTTGACCAGCTTCCGCCACGGCTGACACGCTCAAATCCCACCTGAGGTCCATAACGGCCGCTGCCGTCATCATTCTGATCCTGATATTCCTGAAACCAGTCCCAGCAGAATTCCAGTACATTTCCGCTCATATCAAAAATACCCGCCCCGTTCGCATTTCCTGTTCCAGGCTGTGTCACCGCATCCGGCAGAAAGACAGTTCCGGCAGTCCCGACATTCCGTGCGCCTTCGGCATTTTCCGAATACCATGCAAAATCACCGGGATTTCTCTGGCTGTCGCTGAATCCGTCCTGATTCACCTGGCCGCTCACAAGGTCTCCACGCTGAAAACCGCTTTTCGTTCTTCTTGCCGCGAATTCCCATTCAGCCTCCGAAAGCAGCCTGAATCCGTCGGCATCCCAGTCACAGACCGCAAGATCACATGAGGCCGTATCTCCGGAATCCCGCAGAATCCCGCCGTTATATGTGTAGCACGGCGTCCTGCCTTTAAGTTCGCTGAGCGCATTGCACCAAACGACAGCATCATACCAGCTTATCATCGTGACCGGAAGAAAAACAGTATCCTCGTCAGGGGCGGCTCCGTGTTTTCCCGAAGAACCGGCCTGTCCCACGTTCGCAAAATAATAACCGATTTTTTCCGCCTGAATTCTGGCCTGATACCAAAGTCCATAAGTCGTCTCATAACGGTTCACGGAAAAGGCTTCGGGACGGCGCTCTGATGTGACAGACTGGACATCCTCGCCGATCATATAGGAAGGATTGTTTCTGAAAGTGACAAGACTTATATGGCGGAAATTTTCATCCGCACACACAAACACTGGAACAAGCAGAAAAAACACAGCAAGAATTCTTCTCATGGTCTAACCTCCATCTCCTGTTTCTCATACATCTTTTCCTGTCTCTTCATTATGCGTTCCTGACGGCGGAGCATTTTTCTCTGGTTGCGTGTAAGCCGCGGACGTTTTCGGGCGGAATCAGTATGGTTCACATTCAGAATCCAGTTCGTGGCATAAATCGACACAAGGCAGATGACGGAAATCACCAGAACCGCATACCGTCCGAGCCTCTCAAACGGAAGAGGAAAATTCATTCCGAAAAAACTGGTGATAAAAGTCGGAACCATCATCACAAGATTTATGACGGCAAGTTTTTTCATCACGACATTCAGATTATTTGAAATTACGGAAGAATACGCCTCCATTACCCCCAGAAGAATATTGCTGTAGGTGTCGGCCATCTCGATTGCCTGACGGTTGTCGATTTTCACGCCCTCGACAAAATCAAGGTCATCCTCGTCAAATTTTATCAGGCGGGTCTTCTTCATTTTCTCAAGAAGAAGCTGATTGCTTTTCAGCGAAGTGGTAAAGTACACAAGCGATTTCTCAAGCTCAAGCAGCTGCATAATCTCCTTGTTCTCGACCTCCAGCTTCATCTCGCTCTGAATTCCTGTGGACCGGCGGTTTATCTCCTTGAGATAACGCAGAAAGTTCAGGTTTGCGCGGTTTATTATGTGAACAATAAACGACGGAAAATCCGAAAGGCGCACGTTCTTGATTCTGTTCGCCCCGAAATCCTTTATCACCTCACATTCGGTCCAGCATATTGTGATTATTATGTTGTTCTTCATTATGATTCCGACAGGAACCGTAAAATATGGAGTTTCCGCCGAAGGATCAAAAACAGGGACGCGGACAATCGTAAGTATGTAGCCCTCCCCGTCATCCATGCGCGAAAGCTCATCCGGATCAAGAATGTCAAGAATATCATCCTGCTCTATGCTGAATTCCTGCTGAATCTCGGTGGTCTCGTCTCTTGTCACCGAGCGCACATCCACCCAGACCGGCATATTGCCGTCAAGTTCCGCCTTATCAGTCTTTTTAAACTGTCCGCCTATCTGCTGCCAGTATGTAACCATAATATTCCCTCAACAAAAAGGTTTTCTCCGGAAAGCGGCATCATCCACAGGCGGCAGAATTTTCGCCTTTGCGGACGGATGAAGTCTCCGGAATTTTTCCAAGACAAAATGCGGCGGAAACACCGGAGCCTGTTGCCCGTAGCGGAATTTCCGCAGCCGCCGGTTCACCTTCTGGAAAAACAGGATTACAGATAAAAATGATTTTCCGGGAGGCAAACGCAAGAAACGCATGAACTGCATAAATGATACCCGGAACCGCTTCCGCCGTCCATCTGTTGCCTCCTTGATGCTTCTGGAATGAAAAACGGTCAACGCCGCAAAGAACTTTGGACTATGATAGCAGAAAAATTCGCGCAAGACAATCAAAACATCCGGATTTCACAATAAATTTACATGCGCACCATGAAGGCCGCTGACTCCTTTCCGGCAGCCGGATATGTTGATTTTGTACAGTTTCTTCTATATGATATATAAAATTCTTAAGCAAAACTGAATAACAACGCTTTCTCATTGATTTTTGGGAGGAAAAATGGAAAAACTTAAGATTCTTCTTGCGAAAGGAAGAATATATGAATCTGTGTATGAGCTTCTAAGTGACGTGGGAATTTCAATATCACTTCCGGACCGGACTTATTTTCCGACGACGAATCAGAATGACCTTGCATTTCAGGTGGTAAAACCCCAGATTGTCAGCAGTCTTCTTGCCGGAAACAAGGCAGATGTCGGATTTTCCGGAAAGGACTGGGTCTACGAGAACGGAACCGAAGAAAAAGTCGTCGAGATTATGGATCTTGGTTTTGATCCGGTCAGAATCGTAGCCGCAATTCCCGATTCCGCGGATTTTGAGTCACTTCTGAAATCTCCGGTGACAATCGCGACGGAATATCAGAATCTCAGCAGAAAATGGGTTGAATCGCGGAAAATCGACGGAACTGTATTCAGAACCTGGGGAACAAGCGAGGGCTTTGTTCAGGACAGTACGGACTCAATCGCGCAGATTCTGATAGACAACACAAGCACCGGATCGTCATTGCGCGCAAACCGCCTGAAAATCGTCGATACGCTGATGGAATCATCCACCAGGATGTACGCGTCAACAGAAGCTATGGCTGATCCGGAGAAGAAACGCAAGATAATGGAGCTGAAAATGCTCTTCGAGACCGTCCTGAACGCGCGTTCACGTGTAATGATTGAGATGAACGTATCTCAGGAAAAATTTGACGCGCTGGTGAAGGGGCTTCCTTCAATGAAAAGCCCGACGGTAAGTCCCCTATTTGGCGGAAACGGATATGCCATAAAAGTTGCGGTAAAAAAATCGGAGGTTCCGACTCTGCTTCCAAAACTCCAGTCGCTCGGCGCATCCGACATAGTTGAATATGAGCTTAGAAAGGTGATGATATGAGCGGAAATGACAGAACCGCACGGATTGCGGCTGTTGAACGGACGACCGGCGAGACAAGAATCTCCCTCTCGCTGAATCTGGACGGAACGGGAAAATACGAGCTCTCAAATCCCATCGGATTTTTTGAGCATCTGCTGCGCTCTTTCTGCAAGCACGGACTTTTTGACCTTTCCGGCACAATGAACGGAGATCTTTACGTGGACCAGCACCATCTGATAGAAGATACCGGAATTGTTCTCGGACAGTGCTTCGCAAAGGCTCTCGGAGATTTTGCGGGAATTTTCAGAAGCGGATTCTTCATTTATCCGATGGATGAGACGCTTGCGCAGGCCGCCGTCGATTTCGGAGGACGGCCGTTCCTTGTATGCGACGCAAAGCTTTCAGGAATTCCGCTCGTTTCGGTTTCCGGCGGCGGCGGAGCCAGCTTCCAGACCGACTGCTTCGATGATTTCTGGCAGGGATTCGTGTCCGGAGCGCAGTGCAATCTCCATCTGGAGACAATCCGCGGAAGAAGCGACCATCACAAGATGGAGGGACTTTTCAAGGCGGCCGCAAGAGCGATCCGCCAGGCAGTTGAAATTGATCCGCGGAGAAACGGAGAGATTCCGTCAACAAAGGGAACGATAATCTGAGCCGCTGACTTTCCATCAGAACCGCCGCATGATTCTTAACCATGACGGCGGAATTTCAAGACCGTCCGTCACGGTTCCGTCAAATACACCTCCGCTCAGTATATCCTCCCATTTTCCATCCCACTCCGGCAGTTTTATCCTCACGCTCTCTTCCGCTGAATTCACGGCTACAAGAATCCGCTCGTTTTCCGTGCTTCTGACAAACGCGAACTGCCTCGGCGCTACAAAAATCTGCCTGTAGTCACCGTCCGTGAGCGCAGGATGTGATTTTCTGATTCCGGAGAATTTTCTGACTGCTGACTCAAGCGCCGACGAATCGGTCTGTGGCCTTGCGAATTCAGGCAGCTCAGGCGAAAAGACACCGAACGGCGGCCGCAGCTGAAAATCATCACCTTTGCCGCGGACTCCACGGATTCCGTACTCGCTGCCGTAATAGACGGACGGAATTCCAGGAACCGTAAAAAGAATTCCATACAGAGGAAAAAGCCAGGCCTGATTGTGCAGAACGGAGGCGACGCGGTTCACGTCATGGTTGTCGGCAAAATTGTAAAGGCGTATATTTCTGTAGATTCCGTTTTCTCCGAACTGGCGGTTCAGGCTCCAGGCAAGCTCAAAGAAATTTCCGTCATTAAAACTGCTCCAAAGTCCCTTGTAAAGCTCGTAGTTGGTCACCGAGTCAAGACGGAAAGGGCGCGCCCAGTTGTTGTAGTCACCGTGAACAACCTCGCCCATCAGCCAGAAATCCGCAGACCGCGAAGTGCAGAATGACGAGAGCGCATCCATAAAAGCAGGCGAAAGGACATCCGCCGCATCAAGCCTCAGTCCGTCTATTCCGAATTCCGAAATCCATTTTCCGACCGCCCCGAAAATATGTTCCCTGACATCGGGATTGTCAACGTCCAGCTTGACAAGATCCATGCAGCCTGCCCAGCCCTCGTAGCTGAATCCGTCGTGATACGGACTGTCTCCGCCGAAATTCAGGCCGCGGTACCATCCGCGGAAACGAGAATTCTCCCTGTTTCTGACAATATCTCTGAATGCGAAAAAATCACGTCCGGTATGATTGAATACGGCGTCCGCAACCACGCTTATTCCCCGCGTATGACAGCAGGAGACAAAATCCCTGAAGTCCTCATCAGTTCCAAGCCGCCGGTCAACATGATAATAATCCACCGTATCGTATCCGTGTGACGAAGACTCGAAAAGCGGACCGATGTAGAGCGCATTCACTCCGAGAGAGGCGATCCTGTCAAGCTCGGAAGCAAGCCGCCGGATTCCGTCTCCAAGAGGACAGGAAAAGTCATTTGTCAAAGATGCGCCGCACATTCCCAAAGGATAAATGTGATAAAAGATTTTTGAGCTGATGTTTTTCTTCATATTTACCTACCATTCAGTATATAATACTGTAAAAAAAAAATTCAGTTTGCGATTCCGTATATAAACGAATGCACAATCCTATATACGGTGTCTGAATCATGCGGAATCTCTCCGTTAAGAACAGAAAGTGCGGCTGAAACCGTGACCGCATAAAAATTCCGGCTGAACAGGAGCTCCCGCCCGCGCATATTTCCGAATTCCTGCGAGGATTTAATGAAAAGTCCGTAGAAGCAGTCCGAAATCCTTTTCTGAAATCCGGTGTGGACACGGAATGCATCACTGCCGGCGGCGGCAAATGAAAGCGCGTTGTGCAGACGGAAAAACTCCGGATTTCCGGACGCAAATTCTATCTGCGCATTCAGCAGATCCGTAAGATGACGCACAAGATCATGGTTATATTCTGCGGCATGTTCAAGTGCACGGATCATTTTTTCTCCGAACCCGTCTATCACCGCCTCCAGAAGCCCGATTTTGCTTCCGAAGTAGTAATATAGCGTCGGCTTGGTGATTCCGCAGACCGTCACAATCTCCTGAACGCCCACGGAATCATATCCCCTGTCGGCAAAAAGGCTCAGCGCGGCCGAGAGAATTCTGTCCTTTACGGAAACTTCCTGTTCCATAAAAACAATATACCGAACGGTAGATAAAATGTCAACCGAAAAGCCTGCGACATTCAAGATAGAAACGCTTCTCGTCCGCCTCGCCCATCGAGAAGCTTTTTCTGGGAAGCGGCCCGCGGCCGTTTATCGTCTCGAAGAACGAATCCTTTGCAATTGGAGGAAGAAGAATTCCCGTAACTCCTGAGGTGGCTCCAAGCCTGAAAACCTCGTCCACTCCGTGAATATAATCTATATCAGGCCTGCGCTCCGACTCCGACACGAACGAATCAAGCGCAGGCTGAAACGCCGCAACCGCAAGCCCCGGTGTTTCCGTCACGACAAGAAGGAATTCCATGGAATTCCCCTCCGTAAAAACAAATCCGAAAGAAGATGAAGAATTCCTCACCGCAGCTTCAAGCTCCGCAGCGGAATTCATCCTGGTTACGGTTCCGCCAAGACGTTCAGCGATAAAATCCGCAAGTCTCCTGCTGTCCGCATCAAAGACCACACGGTGAATCGGCTCGAACGTGAGTCCCTCGTCATAAATGTTGACAATCTCAACAAGCGCCCAACGTACCGGACTGGCGGAAATCTCATCTTCAGGAACACCCTCCGTCCGCAGTTTGGCGCGATATTCATCCCAGACAGCCTTTGCGGTCGCAAGTGAATGGTTTCCGTCACCGACAGCAAAAAGGAATACCGAACCGTCATCGGATGAATTTTTCTGTGCAAGACGGTTGACAGCCTCGGTGACGAAAGCGACCTCATCATCTGAATCCACGCTCCATCCGCTGATTGAGCCGCCGCCGCACATCAGATTCCCCTGATAAAGCGGCTTTCTGTCACGGACAAGCCTGCCCGTCTCCTCGACAAGATTATGCTCCGGATCGTCAGCAAGAAGCATTATATGAGGAAGCTCCAGAGGCGCGCCCCGTCTTATCTCCATGCGCGGAGGAATTCTGTCAACAATCGTGGCTTCGGTGGCCCGGATGTTCGCCCTTGTGAACGGCTTCCAGTCATAGGTGTCAAGATCTATCATCGCGACAAGACCTTTACGCATACGTCCGAACGGAGTCGTGCGCTCCACATACACAAAGCATTTACGGGCTTCATCAAAAATGTTTCCGGAAATATATTCCGTCATCGTCCGCCTGATTTTCGCAATCCGCTCCTCCTTCCTGTCGTTAAGATAGACTTCCGGAAGAACAAGATTCAAAGTGGAAGGTCTGTTTCCGACAGTCTCCTCCACCTTTTTCCAGTAATTTCTGTCCTGTGTATACTGATCGCAGGCAATCACAGGCCAGACCGACATATCTTTATCTGCCGGAAGCAGAATTTCCGGCTCACGGATTCCAAAATTCTCAAGAGTTTTCATGCGGTGGATTATACATTTAAAGGGAAATTTGTTCCATCACGGAATAATCACTTCTAAACTTCTGTTTTTTCGTTCCGATAGTAAAGACATGAAATCTTCCATCAAATCAAGCATCATAGCCGGCATCGGAATTCTGCTTCTGGCGGCGTTCTTTTCCATAAGCCTTATAACAAGGGCGCTGGATTTCGGTGTATCCGGTCCGGGACACAACAATATATTCTTTATGCTCGGAGACATGCTTTATTCTGTATACGGATTCTCAAGCATTCTGATTCCGGGCTTTCTGATTGTTTCCGGACTCTGCTGTTTTTCACAGAAATGGACTTCAAGAAGAACCCTCCGTCTCCTGACGGCCATAATTCCGTTTTTCACGGCGGTAATAACAGAAAGCATCTGCCGCTCCATAGTCACAACCGGAAGCGCCAGGTTTATGGGCACAAAAATAACGGCCACGGTCATAAGCGGACTCATGCTGATGATAATAGAAGTAATCGGCGCAGGGCTGCTTGCCGACAGGCTTGACACCGGATCAGGCGGAAAAAAATCAGTTCCAAAAAGGAAGCTTCCCGTCCTCAAATTCAATGACGGGACGGAGAATGGGGACGGAGACAGCGGAGAGGAAAATTCCGCAGAAACAGAGCCGCAGCACAAATCCGCCGACGGCACCGAAACTCAGGACGCTCACTCCGAAGCCGGAACGGAACCGTCCCAAAAGGAATTTACGGATGAAACAGCATCTGCCGCCACGGAAAACGGTACGGAGCATGAAGAGGAAGATGCGCAGGAAAATCCGGCCACGGTCATAACCCAGGAGGAATTTGACGCGCTGATAAGTTCTCCGGCGGACGATGAGCCGGAAGAGCTTGAATGGCCTGACCTTCCGCCCCAGCCGGAATCGCTTCCGCCCGAATATGCGGAGGAAGAGGAACCGGGCAACACGGATTTCCCGGTGGAGGAATTTGAAGCCGAGAACAGCCAGACGGAATTCTCAAGCGCAGACGAACCGATTGAGGAGGAGAACTGGCCGGGCAGCGGAATCACCGCAGAAAACACGGAATCAGAAATTCCTGAGTATGAAGATGAATCCGGAAACTCCGGTGAGGCGGATGTCCTTCAGGATACGGAAATTCATGATGAGCCGGAGCAGCAGGAAACAGAGGAGATTCATGAGGATTCTCCGTTCGATGTGCAGATTTACGCACCGGAAAACAGCCCCGTACAGAATGACGATGCTCCGTACAGCGACGCGCGTTACATTGATTCCGTGATTGCCGGGGAGCCATATCCGCGCGGAATTGAGCTTCCGCACGGAGAAGCAGCTCCGGACGGCGGGGATTACCCGCAGAGCGACAGTACATCAGCGGAAAAAAAAAGCCCTTATCCGTCGGGAATAAGACTTTCTGATACCGGAACGGACGGAAGTCAGTACGGAGAAAATTCTTCCGGACAGGATGAGTCGCCGTATTATTCCGGACTTGAATTTCCGGAGCAGAATACGGAGAACCAGGCTCTTGATCCGGATTTTTTCGACATAGACATAACCGAGGACGACGGAATTCAGGATGAATCCGGACTGGCCGCCGCAGATTTTCCGGATGACGCAGATTCACCGGAAAAAAAAACTGAATTTTCCGCGGAGCCGGTTCAGCCTGAACCTGAGATAAAAATTCCAAAACGGTGGGAGAAAATTCTCCATCCGCAGCAGGAACAGCAAAACGGAGAGGCGGCCAGGGCTGAAAAAAAAACTGAATCTCCAAGACCGGCGCTGACAAATGCGGCGGCTGAAGTTTTTTCCCAGATGGAGGCCGACATAAGGAGAAGCCACGGTCTGCCCGAAATTCCTGAACAGAAAATTCAGGAGACTGAGGAGAATGGTTTTAAGGAAGAAGAAATTCAGAATGGAGCCGCCGCTCCAGAACAGGACACACATCAGTCCGTCACGCCGGAACAGACAGCCGGCGCAGCGGCAACCAATCTGACAGCCGGTGAATACGAAGAGCCGGCAGACGGGCAGACTCTGGAGGAAAAACCGGAACAGGCGGAAAAAATTCAGCAGCAAACCGGCCCGGAAGCGGAGTCCGCGCGCGCGGTAAGAAAAGGTCCTTACATAATTCCGGCGGAGCTTCTGACGGAATATGAAAACAACAGGTACTGGATAATCGACGAAAAGACAAAGGAGGCTTCCGTCAGGCTCAGGCAGACGTTGAAAGAATTCAACATCGAAGCTCAGATAATCGGAATAAAAAAAGGTCCGGTCGTGACAATGTTCGAGCTTCTTCCGGCTCCCGGCGTAAAGCTGAGCAAGATTGTAGCGCTGCAGGACAATATTGCCCTCAGTCTTGCCGCAAGCTCAGTGCGGATTGTAGCGCCGATTCCCGGAAAACAGGCCGTCGGAATCGAAGTGCCGAACAGGGAACGCTCCATTGTAGGCTTCCGCGAAATCATCGAACAGGATCTGCCGGAATACAAAAAAATGGCGGTTCCCGTCGTGCTCGGAAAAGACATTCTTGGAAAACCACAGCTGATTGACCTTGTAAAGACGCCGCACATGCTGATTGCAGGCGCGACAGGTTCCGGAAAATCCGTCTGCGTCAACAGCATAATTCTTTCAATTCTGTACAAACGGTCGTTCAGGGACGTGAAGCTCATTCTGATTGACCCGAAGGTCGTGGAGCTTAAACTCTACAACAACATTCCGCATCTGCTCACGCCGGTAATCACCGAACCAAAACGCGCTTTTCAGGCGCTGCAGTACTGCCTATGCGAGATGGAACGCCGTTATGCGCTTCTTGACAGCCTCGGTGTGCGCGACATCTCGAACTACAACCAGCGCATAAAGGAACGCGGAATCTGCACGGAAAAACTTCCGTATATTGTCGTGATAATAGATGAATTCGCCGACCTGATGGCGACAACCGGCAAGGAACTTGAATCGATTGTGGCGCGCCTTGCCGCGATGAGCCGCGCCGTGGGAATCCATCTTGTACTTGCGACCCAGCGTCCGTCCGTAAACGTAATCACCGGACTCATAAAGGCGAACATTCCTACAAGAATCGCATTCATGGTGGCCTCAAGAACGGACAGCCACATCATAATCGACAGCATAGGCGCGGAAAAACTGCTCGGACGCGGAGATATGCTCTATGCAAGCGCGGTGGATCCGTTCCCGGTAAGAATTCAGGGAACTTTTGTAAGCGATCAGGAAGTGGAGAAAGTCGTGGAGTACGTCAAGACATTCGGAGAACCCGACTACATCGACGACGAGATTTTTATAGAGGACGACGACGATTCCGGAGATGACGACGATCCTTACGGAAATTCCTACGGAGAGGATCCGCTTTATGACCAGGCGCTTGAGATTGTCGTCCAGGCGGGAAAGGCATCAGCGTCCTACATCCAGCGCAGGCTCAAAATCGGCTACAACCGTGCGGCGCGCCTCGTGGAGGAGATGGAGGAACGCGGAATTGTCGGTCCGGCAAACGGAAGCAAACCGCGCGAGATAATCCATATTCCGTAGTACGGACGCGGAATTTCCTATCCGACGCTTTTTCTTCCCTTAATATTTGACAGAAAAAGTCCCGCCACCGTAAGAAACGCTCCGGCAAGTCCCGCCGGAGTTATTCTTTCTCCAAGCACAAAATATGCGGCCACAACGGTCACGACAGGAATAAGGTAAAGCCCCACCGAAACTCTTACCGTCCCCAGACAGGAGCAGGCCTTATTCCATGCCACAAAGCAGAACCCGGACGCCACCACTCCAAGAAAAAGCAGATAGACGACATTCAGCGGCTTTGCGAAACGGGTGCGGTTCACGGCAAAATCCAACGAAAAGCGGAACGCCGGTGAAGCGCCGGCGGAATTTCCGGCGATTACGAGCGGAATCATCAGCACAACCGCAAAAAAGAAGATTCTCCTTGTGCAGCAGACAGGCTCATAATTTCTGGTGTTCAGGATAGACACGAAAAGCGAATAGAACCCCCAGCAGACCGCCGATCCGAGCGCCAGAAAATCGCCCTTGGGATTCAGATGAAGCTCCCGGCTTCCGTTCAGGCTGACAAGCGCGACACCGGCCACAGCAATGGCGAATCCGGCGACAAACTGCGGAGTTATGTGCTTCTCATGCAGAAAAATTCTTGCCGTAAGCGCCGTGAACATCGGACATATCGACACTATTATGCTGACGTTCGAGGCCGCAGTGTAGGAAATCGCAATGTTCTCAAGAAACTGATACAGCAGAACTCCGGTAAGTCCGGCGGCGGCAAAATAAATGTTGTCCTTTGCGGCGATTTTTCCGCGCCGCGGACATATAACCCAAAGAAAAATATATGCAGCAAGAAAACGGAAAAAAAGAATCTCAAGCGACGAAAAATCGGCCAGAAGCGTCTTTGTGCATACAAAAGTTATTCCCCAGATAAAAACGGAAAGTGCGGCAAGAACAAATCCCGCCGCGCTTTTGTGAGGATTAGGATACCTGATCATGTCCGACAATATATCACATTGTGTCATTTTGGAGAACTGACACAGACAAGTTCCATGCCGCAAGACCAGCGGAACAGATGCAATTTCCCTGTAATCCGTTTGCAAGTGTTGTAATTTTATGCGGAGTTCTGTATAATCGTACAAATCACTTGAACAAGTAAAACTAATAATTTCATATTTTGGGGATATATTTTTATGGATGAGCTGAAAAATGAAATCAAAGAGGTGATAATATCGTCACTTCAGATTGAGGACATAAAGCCGGAAAACATTGTCGATTCAGAGCCTCTGTTCGGAGAAGGACTCGGACTGGACTCCATTGACGCCCTGGAGCTGGGTGTTGCGCTCAAAAAGAAATTCGGCGTGAAATTCTCGTCCGAAAGTTCCGAAGCGAAAAAGCATTTTGCATCCGTGGATGCGTTAGCTGAATATATTAATGCCGAAAAGGCAAAATAAGAGAGGACGACTATGTCAAAAGATGAGATTTTTTCAAAGGTGAAAGACATTCTTGTTTCTGAATTTGAAATCGATGAGAACGAGATTACTCCGGATGCACTGCTCGGAGATGATCTTGACCTTGATTCCATCGATTCAATCGATCTTATCGTCAAGATGAAGGAATTCATGCCGGCCGACAAGGGCAACGTGGATCCGTCAATTTTCAAGACAGTAAAGACAATTCAGGATGTTGTGGACGCGCTTGTTCCGTACATGGGATAAATGAAAAATTTCCTGAAAGTTCTTTTCTATGTGACTGCGGCAGTTTATCCGGTGCTGGTGTTCACGCTTCTTGTCGTGTTCAAAATTCCGACACGGATTCTGTCTCTGTGCATAATCGCACTTGCGGCCGCATTTTTTCTGAGCGCGACAGGAGCAAAGAAAGCCGGAAGCGGAAAAAAGGGAACACTTGACTGGAAACCTCTGGTCAGTTCCGCACTTTTTCTTGCGGCCGGCCTTTTTTGTTTTCTGACAAATCAGAGCATTTTCCTCAGGCTTTATTCTGTTGTCATAAACGCCGTTCTTCTTGCGGTGTTCGGCAGCACACTTTTTATGAAGCCGAATATAATCTACAGATTCGCCGTTCTGTCGGACAAATCAATAGAAGGCTCCTCATTCGCAGAGAACGTCGAGGAATACGGCAGAAAAGTTACGCTCGTATGGTGCCTGTTCTTCATAATAAACGGCGGAATCTCCGTTTTTACGGCATTCCATGATGACGGAAAACTATGGGCGGTATACAACGGCGGAATTTCATACCTGATAATGGGAACAATCTTTGCTGTTGAATTCATAATCAGAAAGGCGGTGGACAGAAAAATGATAAAATCATTCCCGATGACAAAATTCAATGCGGATTCAAGAAAGGACAGCCACATCCTCTGTTTTGAGGACAGATGGTCGGCAAAAAAATACAGGACATGGCATGATTTTCTCTCTGACTGCGAGAAAATGAGGCGCCATCTTTCAGGCGACACAAGAAAAGACTGGATTCTCCACTGCGAGGACTACTGGTATTTTCTGGTGACGTTCTGCGCCCTTCTCCAGTGCAAAAAACGCATTCTCCTTACGCAGAACATAACCGAATCCTTCATAAAGGAAATTCATAAGGACGGAACCGGATTCCTTTCCGACCAGAATGCAGCCGGCGCGGAGCAGATTCCGCAGATAATTGAAGAGACTGAGGCCGCGGACGAGAATGTCATCCGCCAGACACCGGAAATAAAGGCCGAGGATACAGAAATTCTGATGTTCACTTCCGGAAGCACAGGCGCGCCCAAGGCAGTCCCCCAGCGGATGAAGGAATTCGAGGAGGACAACGCCTTCATCATATCCACTTTTGGCGGTGAGATAAACGCGCGCAAACTCGTAACAACCGTAAGCCAGCATCACATCTACGGTTTTCTGTTCGGAATTCTCCTGCCGTTCACGATGGGAGTTCCGTTCCGCAGAAAGCGCATAGAATTTCCGGAGGAATTTGAAAAGCTCACGGACGAAAAATACGTGATAATCGCGACACCGGCGTTCCTCAAACGGACGGTCGAGATAGAGGAAAATCTTGCGATGAATGACGTATGGATTTTCTCAAGCGGAGGCGCTGTTTCTCCGGAGCTGGCGGTCCAGACCGACAAGGTGTTCCACTGCTATCCGCTCGAAGTCTACGGAAGCACGGAAACAAGCGGAATCGCCTACAGGCAGCAGAACCGTGACGGTCTTGTCTGGACTCCGTTCAGAAACGCAAAGGTATGGCAGGGCGATGACGGATGTCTGCGGATAATCAGTCCGTACATAAAGAATCCGGAGGGTTTCGCCACGGCGGATCTTGTGGAGATGCTGCCCGACGGAAAATTCCTGCTGAAGGGACGCTCGGATTCAATCGTTAAAATAGAAGAAAAACGGATTTCCATGACGGAAGTGGAGAACCGGCTGCTTGAGACGGGACTTGTCTCGGACGTAAAGGTGATTGCGCTCTCAAACGACGTGCGTCAGTATCTTGCGGCGGCAGTTGTCCTGAACGATAAAGGAAAAGAGAAATTCAGGAATTCGGAGAAATATATCGTCAACCGGTATTTCCATGATTTCCTGGCGAAATATTTTGAGAATGTCGTAATTCCCAAAAAATGGCGTTTTCCGGAAAGCCTTCCGACCGACGCGCAGGGAAAAAAGCACAAACTTGAGATTCAGGCGATGTTTGAGCAGCCGGAATCCTCAGAACAGAAATAAACGGAGTTTTTATGAACGCGAATCTTCACGACATCGGGAACGAGAAAATCATCTCGAAAGAGGACAACAGAATCACGCTTGAATTCATGATTCCGGCATCAAGCGATTTTTTTGACGGACATTTTCCGGAATACAAGCTGCTGCCGGCGGTGGCGCAGTTCGAGGTGATAACGCGGTTCTCGCGCAGATATTTCGGAACGCAGCGTTTTGTTCCCAACATCAAGCGGATAAAATTCTCCGCGCCGATCCGTCCCGACACAAAAATCAGGCTGGAGCTGTCGTACAGACCGGAGAAAAGTCTTGTCCAGTTCAACATGGCCGACGCCGTAAAGGAAGACAAGACCTACTCCTCCGGCTCGTTCTCCGTGTTTGCAGAGGAGACCGCGGAATGAGGCGCGGCTTTGTTGTTCCCGTCTACAGGCACGGAAGCACGCTGGAATCCGTCGTCCGGAAACTGACGGAATTCAACTGTCCGATAATAGTCGTCGATGACGGAAATGACGCGGAGAACAGGGAATTCATCAGGCGGACCGCCGAAAATCACAGCGAGGTTGTTCTTGTGACACGCGAAAAGAACGGCGGAAAGGGAAAAGCGATGAGCGACGGCGTCCGCAAAGCCGCGGAGATGGGACTGACGCACATTCTCCAGATTGATTCGGACGGCCAGCACGACGCCGGACGCATAAGTCATTTCTGGCGGAAAGCGGAGGAATTTCCGGAGGCGGTAATCTGCGGCTATCCCGAATATGACGAATCCGCACCAAGCAGACGCGTGAACGGAAGAAAAATAGCAAACGGATGGATTCATTTTGTCACGCTCTCAAAGGACATAAAGGACGCGCTCATCGGATTCCGCGTATATCCTGTAGCACCGTACAAGAAGCTGCTCGACCGCCACACCGTAATCGACGCGCGGATGGGCTACGACATAGACATTCTGGTCCACCTTTACTGGACGGGAGTTCCGGTCATATCGGAATCGGTAAAAATCACCTATCCGCAGGACGGAATCTCGACTTTCCGCGCCGTGCGCGACAACCTCCGGATTGCAGGAACATACTCAAGGCTTGTTCTTGGCATGATTCCAAGGCTTCCGGTTCTGACTGCGCGCAAACTCCGGAGACGACGTGTCTCCGGTAAAAAATAAATTCCACAAACAAAAACCGCCCTGAGGAATTCCATGTCATTGTCCGGCTTGACCGGACAATCGCAAAAAAAATCCCCCGCCCGGAAGACGCATTTTTCAGAACGCCGGCCGGACAGGGGAAATTTAGCTACTGGTCAAATATCAGTTTTTATTTCTTTATAAGTTTCAAGCTTTTTATCTTTACAACAGAATTCGCTGCCGCTGCCTGAATTGAAAAATCCTTTACTGAATTCTTTGAAGTATCAAATTCATAGGTTTTGTTTAAAGAATCGATAGGTATATATTTTTCACTATCATCATCGTAGACGACCTTGAACTGAATATTTTCAGGCACTTCTTCAAGTTCGATAACAGCACCTGTATACTGGCTTACACTTTTTTCCGTAACTTGGGCAATCTGTCCGTATTGACTTGTAAATGTTACGATACCGCTATATGCAGTAATGTCAGCCCCCCAGTTCTTTGTTATTGCGACTGGAGTTTCTCCGTCAGCTGAAATAAGATAAACACCTTTTATGTTAATTGTCTGTTCTTCATCAGCAGAATTCTGAATTGCTGCATATACAGATTTTTCATCAGTGTACTCAGAGAAAGTAACTGTAGTCTCAGCTGCAGAAAGCTGTATGTAACCACCTTTCTTTTCTGTTGCTGTTTTGCCATCGGCTTTTGTCAGTTTTATCTGAACCTTTGAGTTAGGCTCTGCAACTACAATCTTTATACCTGTATAATTTTCGGTTGAAATAATACCGCTTTCTGTACCAATGTAGAATTCTCCATATTGATCAGAAAACTTTATTTCTCCTGAAGTTGCAGGGAAAGTATACCCCCAACCGCCTGTAAGTGGAACATCTTCATAATTTGCTTCCACCCACTTTGCCTTTACCGTCGTGTCCGCCTTGATTGCAGTGCTGAAGTCAAAGTCCCAGCCGTTGAACGTGAATCCGTCCTTTGTCGGGTCGGCGGGCTTCGCCACCTTATCGCCGCTCTTCACCGACACGGAGGCAA
>CAVBEH010000016.1:0-65425 GCA_963594605.1 Bacteroidaceae bacterium | reverse complement strand
CTTGCGAACACTAGGACCTGAACCTAGCGCGTCTGCCAATTCCGCCATCCGGGCAATCAATCAGGTCTGTAATATATCACATAACCACATTCCGGTCAAGTGACGCAAAGCAGTTTTTGCTGTATCCATACAAAAAAACTCCCGGAAAAAGCATCGGCCGTTTCCGGGAGTCTGTCTTTTCATTCTTGAAAAATGATTATATCGCCTTTATCGCAAGGGCGAACACGAACACGACCGCAAGAATCCATGTCACGACAGGAATCTCCTTTGCCTTGCCTCCGGCAACCTTGGTGATCACGTAAGTTATCATTCCGAAGGCAATTCCCTTGGAGATTGAATATCCGAACGGCATGACGAGAATTGTCACGAAAGCCGGAATCCCGTCGGTAATGTCGGAGAAATTTATCGATGTTACAGACTGCATCATCAGGAATCCCACAAAAATGAGAGCCGGAGCCGTGGCGCATGACGGAACAAGCGCGAACAGCGGAGTGAAGAAAAGCGCCAGAAGGAAGAAAAGCGAGGTGACCACAGATGCAAGACCGGTTCTGGCTCCAGCTGCGACACCGGAAGAAGACTCGACGAATGACGTGACGGTCGAGGTTCCGAGACAGGCTCCGGCGACAGTTCCGATCGCATCGGCAAGAAGAGCCTCCTTCACATGAGGGATGTTTCCGTCCTTGTCAACAAGCTTCGCCTGCTCCGTAACGCCCATAAGGGTTCCGATGGTGTCGAAAATATCCGTAAACAGGAATGTGAAGAACACTCCGAAAAATTTCAGGGAAAGCACACCGCTCCACTCGAAACGGAACAGGAACGGAGCTTCCGGCACTGACACCGGCTTGAAATTGTCAGGAACGGAGGTCACTCCGAACGGAATTCCGATTACCGTAGTGGCCGCGATTCCAATGAGAACTGCGCCCGGAACTTTCAGAATATAGAGAACGATTGTGATGACAAGACCAATCAACGCGACGATCGCGCTGGCATGCCCCATGTCGAATGAGTTGAATCCGATTATTGTTCCGTTGGAGGAAGTCACTATCCCCGCGTTGTTAAGCCCGATCAGCGCTATGAAAAGTCCGATACCGACAGCTACGGCTTTCTTCATTGTTGCAGGTATTGAATTTATGATTGCCTCGCGCACTCCGAAGAAAGAAAGGACTATAAAGAGAATTCCCTCAAGAAGGACGGCTGTAAGGGCAAACCACGGAGTGCAGCCCATCTGTCCGCACACTGTATAGGTGAAGAACGCATTGAGCCCCATACCGGATGCAAGCGCCACAGGCATATTCGCAAGAAACGCCATGATAAGTGTCGCGACTGCGGCTGATACGGCGGTTGCGGTGAACACACCGCCAAAACTCATGCCCGGAATGAAACCGAGCATTCCCGGATTCACGGCAAGAATGTAGGACATCGCAAGAAAGGTAGTTATGCCGCCGATTACCTCACGGCTGACTGTAGAACCCTTTTCCTGGATCTTGAACAGTTTTTCCATTTTCTGATCCTCCTCAGATTCAATAAAAAAGATTAACTATTATACCATAATACCATCAGATTTGAAAAGCACGGATGAAAAGATTTACCGCATGGGTCTTTCATATACTAATGATTTTTTTTCAAATTTTTTAAGAATTTAGGTTTTGGATGTTGACACGAAACATAATAAATGGTATAAGTAAAACATCACTTGCGGCAGTCATATAACGGCTCATTATCTCAGCCTTCCAAGCTGATGACGAGGGTTCGACTCCCTTCTGCCGCTCTAAAATACAAAAGGTTAATTTCTTGTAATACAAAGAATTACAAATCGGAATCATGTACGTGATAGCAGTTTGACAGCAGAACTGTTTCAGAGGTACAGAAATGAGAGTCACTGAGCCATACACAATCTTTCTGAGAAAACTTCCAAGCGGACGACAGGTATATTACTATCAGTTCAGGGATGAGGAGGGAAGGCGATCAGCCGCCTACTCCACGGGAACCGACAAGCTCTCCCAGGCAAGACGTATCTGCCAGAAGATGTACAATGAGGGGAAATTCAAGAAGAACGACGGAATTCTCTTCCGCAATTTTGCGGACGGATTCTTTGATGATGACTCGGAGTTCTGCCGCTGGAAAAAGGTGAACGGAAATGCTCTCGCACAGTCAACGGTCATGTCATACAGGCGGCTTCTGGAGAATCAGGTCATGCCGTTTTTCGGGGACATGAGACTGAACAGGATAAACACCGACACCGTGAAGCGGTGGATTTTATGGTGCCGCGACAGATGCTCGCCCAAAACAAGCAACAACGCCCAGTCGGTTCTCACGATTGTGCTGAAATCGGCAAAGGAGAAGAAGCTCATCACGGAGGTTCCGTCTCTGGAGCTGTCCTACAGAAAAATCCAGAAAAAACAAAGAATTCTCCTGACGGTGGATGAGCTGAACCGTATATACCATTCGCCCTTATGGAGATGGGAGAGCGCAAGGATGGCGTTTCTGGTATGCGCAATAACAGGAATGAGAATCGGAGAGGTCACGGCATTGCAGCCTTCAGAAATCGGAGATGACAGAATAAACGTGGAGCATACTCTCCACCCGAAATTCGGACTCGGACCTACAAAAACACGTGTGTGCCGTTTCGTGCCGATACCTCCGTCACTGAAATTAAAGGAGCATTGCGGCAGAAAATGGGTCTTCGAGAAGCCGACAAAAGCGGAGCCGTGCGGAGGCAACTACATATACAGACGGCTTATGGCAATCTGTGAGAGGTTCGGAATAGACCACAAGGAGAGAGGAATAACAGTCCACTCACTGAGAAACATGTTCATCTCATATATGAGGGGATCATCTTTCGGTGAGACAATCGACCTGAAAATAAAGGCGGTGGTCGGTCATGCGGACGAGTCGATGACGGACTGGTATACGTACTGGACACCCGACATGTTTCCGGAAATATATGAGATTCAGGAAAAGCTATATCATGAGATAACAGGAGACAGATGATGCCAAGGACAAACAAGATAATCGACGCGTCCATTGATGAGGTTGAGGAGGCCAAGGAGACTGCCGTAGCGCTGGTCTCAGGCTCAGCACCTCCGGACGCGCTTGACCTGTTCTATACGGACAGTCTTGATGAGATTGAGACAGGGCTGAAAAAGATGAACGGCTATGCGAACAAGAGCTGGCTGCTCTCGGCGATAATACTGTATACGATTGTATACAACAGAAGCCTGTACACGCAGTCAGGTCTGTCATGGGAGGAGTACTCAAGACAGGCAAGGGAGCGCATAGGGCTTGAGCCGAGGGACATATCGGAGCAGCTTGCAGCGGCAAGGTTCTTCATACTCAACCATGCGCAGCTTGAGCGCGCAGGATTCAATCCCGCAGGAAGCAACAGAAAACTTGCGCGTGCGGAGCTTGCCACTGAGCTGTGCGGAGACAAATCGCTGACAATCCAGCACCTTGTGAATGACACATTCCAGGACTTCAAGGCATGGTATTCGTCGTTCAAGGAAAAGAATGTGCTTCCGGCTGACATGTCAATGCGGAGGGATGATGTCAGGATTGAGGACGGAAAATTCCTCATAAAGGACATGGAGGCGGTCACCGTATCGGACAAAATATCCGGAGCCGACCAGATGAGACTCCGCAGATATATAGGCCAGATATTCAGCGCAATCAGGGACGGATATGAGCCTGCCGTGATTCCGGTATACGATGAGAAGGAGACCCAGGTACTTACACGTCTGAGAGACAAATACAGACAGCAGAAATAAAAAGGAGTGTTTTATTATGAAAAGAATTCTGTTCGGTTTATTGTGCGGCCTCATGGCGGCGGGTTTCTGCTTCGCGGAGGAGGACATCGACTTCACCGTGGAGGGAAACACCGTGATTGTGATAAACACCGGAGATGACCGGTCGGACGTTATCTGCAGCGACAGCATAAGGATAATAAACAGGTCAACGTCCGCAATGAGATTCTCCGTGTTCGGAGGTGAAGACATGGATTCCCTGATACGGCTGTTGGCGAATGAGAGCATAAATGCGGATGACACCGAACTTGAGAAGCTCAAGCTCAGAAACTACCCGGTCGTATGCGTAAGTTTCTCCGTCAACGGAATGGACAGCAGTGAAGTAGAGATTGAAATAGAGAAAGTCACGTGCAACCGGAATGATATGTATGTCTATGTATCGGGATTCAGAAAGTTGGAGAACAAGGCCGATGGCTCGAATACTGTCCTTGGAAGACTGTACTCAGACAAAGAGTCTCTGATCAGCGCTTTCCTTGAAAAGGGAAGCTACATAAAATTCATAAACAGCAGGGAGTTCATCGTTTTCATAAACAAGGACATGATACAGGGAATAGAGATTGCGGACAAGACGATAAACATAGCCTCATCATGTGCTTTTCTGGGCGAATTTAGCTGGCTGTACGGCTCCAACAAAAACGAGTCGGGCACAGTGTACAGCTTCCTTATTGGCAAGTATTCATTTTCATTGGACGAGAACAGCAACCTCATCATAAGGGAGAAGTAAACGCCAATTACGTATGGGATGACGGCCACTCAAGGATTCTCATCTCATACGGTCTGCCCTTATCCACGCAGACTGATGACGCAAGCGGATTGAAGGCTATGCGTCCGTTCTCGACTCCGACCCAGTGTCCGGAAGAGTCACCGGGCTTCAGCTTGTAGAAGACAGGAGTTCTTTCCTTTATTCTCATGATGGACTGAATTCTCTGTTTTTTGACTCCGGTAATATCTCTGCCGGTAAGGAAGCGAACGGAAGGAATCCAATAGACGGTACACTCACTGTCAATGCAGCCCTCATCCATCATTCTTGCGGCCGTCATCACAGCCTCCACATCATCATCGGGTTCAATGCCGAGACACCACATAAGAACGAACGCACAGCAGGCATAATTCTTTATGGCGGCAAGTTTTTTGTCAGGAAACAGCCCGGCGAGCCGTCCGGCAAGTGTCTGCGGATGTTTCATTCTCCGCCCTCCTCTATTGTTTTCTTTATCCTTTTATAGGTATTTTCAGTCGCTGTTATCTCAAGATAGTATACGGCCAGCCTGTCAACGCTCTCGGCCGGAACAAGCCATGAGCCGTCAGGGTTTACAGTCCTCTCTATCTCAGGAAAGACAGGGAAACACAGCTCCGGAACAAACGGCTTATATGCCGGTTCAAGGCTTTGGCAGGATGTCATCAGCAGACACAATCCCGCCATGCAGATTGTCAATCTTCTTGCTGACATCAGCACGCTCCTCCTCCTTTATCCGCCCTATTTCATTTACCCTCTCAAGCGCAGCCTTGAGTCCGTCATACTGTATGCTGAGCTTCCTGTACCTGTCCATCAGACGGCGGTTTGAGACAGCGAACACTATACACACAGCGGCTGATGAAACAGTTATCAAAAGCATGACGACATATATATTCATAGTGCATACCCCCTAGTAATTGGAAGAGTATTCCTTGCGGATGCTTATGAGATTCAGTATGACTTCCCTGACCCAGTTGTTTATTCTTGTCTCAAATTCGGGAGTCTTGTATTTCGACTGAACCGGCAGTCCGTATATTATACATCTGATTTCACTCTGCTTTATCTCGATGAAGGAATTGGAGCTTGATATATGGTTCAGCGTTATCCATTCGACAACCTTGTCATAGCACTTCTCAAGCACATATTCAGCGAAATAGTTCTCACGCTCGGACTCATCATCACGCAGTTTTCCTTTCAGCGACATGATGAAAAGATAAGCCCACTGAATCTGATTCCTGACTATGACAAGCTCCCTCGTGTCATTGCCTATTCTGACCTTGCCTGTCTTCACGGAGACAAGACCTTTTCTGCTGGCAAATGTAAAGACGATGACCGCGAACGCACAGAAGACTATCACCATCCATGCGTTCGTTCCGGACAGAATTTCCCTGATGGATTCCCACATTCCGTTACTGTCCCTCTTTCAGAGTCATGTTTCTGAACATACGGCTGAAACTCTTGTAGATTGTGTCATAGAACACTGTAGCTCCTGACACTCCGACAATGCCGTAAAGCACCTGTTCAGGCAAAAAGACGGCGGCAATGACAATAACTGAACCTACGGCAATGGTGACTGCCGTCCAGATACGTCTGCCGCCTTTCTGTATGAGATTCTTAATGATTTCTGTAACACCTACCGTCGCAAGGGCGACAAGTACCAGATCTGAATAGTTCCTCTGCAAACCTCCATGATACTCATAATACCACGGTTATTTAAAAAAAGGAACATCTTCATATTATGAATCTGATATTTGTTGAGTTTGTTTACTCAGTCCCACTTCCGGCATTTGCAGTTCCGTGAAGATATGAGACAAGACTGTCTATGTCAGCCAGCGTGATACAGATATGTCCTCCGTCAGGCGCGAACACAGGTATGCATGGAAGCTCGACAGGATATGAGTCATACTCCGCAAGGACACCTCTAAGCGCCCTTATAAATGCCGATATGTCATACTCACCGTCAGAGCATGTGATGACACCAGACACAACCGGACTTGCAAGAAAACCGTCAAGAATATCAGGGTTGCTTTCAACGGCCTTTGCGGTCATGCAGAACGCGAATTTCTGTTTCCTGTCACCCGTTCTTGAGGCAAGTTCATTTGTCATCAGACTCGAAACGCTGTCTGCTATCTGTCTTTTCGTGTACGTCATGTGAGGGTCTCCTGTCCAGCTTTTGACATCATCTGTTTTGAGAGTTCCTGACGTTCCATCTCCTTGTCATTGAGTTTTTTTCTCCTGCTCTCGTCAGTCTCTTTCGCAAGATGTTTTTTTATGAGTATTCCGGCATGTCTCAGCTCATCAGCCGCCATATCCTTATATGCGGTATCGGAAGTCTCGATGTATGCAGACCAGTATGTTCTGGCACCGTCAAGCTCCTCTGATACATCATCCTCAATTTGCCTTGCGGCCATCCACATCAGCCCTATCATGCACGCCTTCTCAAAGGTTTTGCCGAACGGGTCATAAGCCTTTGAAAAGTCAATATCCGACAGGGCGGCCTTAAAGTCACTTCCAAGAACATCAGCGGCAGACACGGCGTGGCCTCCGTCCTGAGACATTGATTATCTGGAAATGAGCAGGATCATCAAGATACTGGACTCTGAGAACAGTTCTGGATGTAAGCGGATAAGCCCTCAGATAATTTCCGTTGCCGTTCATGACCGATCCGGTGACGGTTCCGTTTGTAATGGAAATCTGAGTGCCGTCTGTTCCGGAAGGTACAGCAACGGCAATAAGGACATCTATGACTGCTCCGGATGAAATCGCAGGTGCAGCAGGAAGAGTTATCGTAGTGATTCCAGATGCGACAGCGACGGAGGCTGCCCTTATCATCGGAACACATGGTATGCAATTGCAAGTCATTTTTATCTCCATGAAAACAGGGGAAAAGTACGCAAATTTCCGTACTTTTCCCCGATTTAATGTCAACGTCACTACAGACGGAAATGCTCACCGTTACAGGGAAAACGCGTCTGCTTTTCTATGCGTACAGCGGATATGCCGCGCCGTTTCCGCATCCGCAGAACGGTGAATTTCCGGCGTTGAACGTCATCGCGTTCGGATAGCGGACCACACCGCACATCGCGGACTGAAGCTCAAGCTGATTGATTCTGTTCTGCATAGCCTCAACCTTGTTCCGGTTGAGCGCATCAAGGATTTTCTGTGTCTGGGCGACAGTGTTAGCATTGATAGCGGCGGTGTTGATTGCACCGTTATAGTTCACGCTGTCTATGTTACGCTGTGTCTCACAGCAGCATTTCTGCATATCTGCGAACATCGCCGCGACAGAGGCCTGCACATCCCGTGTCTCCATGAGATTGTTGTAGCTTGCGTCCTTGACCGCTGAAACAGTCTCATTCGTGCCGTTCCTGACCTCGGCGACAATCTCATTGTTCTGTCTTTCAAGAGCAGCGAAATTGAACTGATTGGCAAGGTCGTCTTTTGTGGCGAGATTGCCGTTGTCCATGGGCATCGGCATACCACGTCCGCCAAAGTTTCCGAATCCTCCGAAACCAAGAAGTGCGAAGATGAGGAAAGCCCATACAAAGCCGTTTCCTCCAAATCCGCAACCGTCGTTTCCGCCCATATAGATGGGTGAACCGCCTGTTTCTGTCATAGTCATTTGCGTTTTCCTCCTTACATATCAAGTGTTTTTTATAAGGCTGACAGCCCTTTTTCAGTTGTTAAGAAATACTTGACAACTGGATTTTCAAATCTTTATGCCGAACTGATTCGCGAATTTCACAATATCAATTCCTCTTTCCTTCGCAAGGTTCATACATGTCTGCTTCACCTCACTGTCGTTTTTTCCACTTATCATTTCCTGCATTTTTCTGTAAGCCTGCGGATTCTGAGCCATCATCTGCTGCATCTGTGCCTGCAGCTGGCTGTTCAGAGCCTGCTGCGGATTCGTCAATACCTGAAACGGATTTATCATTCAAAATTTCTCCTAAATATTTCTCTATGTTTGAAAGCCTGCTTTTTATCTCCTCAACGGGGTCAGCATGTTTTTCCTCTTTTGGAGTCTCAATTGAATAACAGAGAAATTCAGACTGGCCGTTGTTTGATAGTTTTTTCAGATAGATTTTTCCTGTTCCGCTGTCAAGAAAAAGATTCATAGACAGAGGATCTATCATCGCGGCCTTCGCCTCCTCGATATTCGTCACAAAACGGCTGTTTATCTGCGGCATCTGCTGGACTTGGATCTGCTGCTGCGGCGGAAACTGCATATACTGCTGGCCGCAGTTCTGCTGCATTTGGGCGTTTCTGAAATAGAAGTCATTCGCCGGATTCTGAAACGGGTACATCATTTCACCTCATCTGGAGACAATACTACTCCGGATATGATTTTTTATGATGCGGATTTTCTGTCTGTTTTGTATGCAATAAATACGGAAAAACTATGTCAGGAGGACTTTCTCGATTTTATCCCTGATATGTCTGAGCTCCTCATTGACCACGCTTCTGCATGTGTTGAGTGAGTCTGCTATAAAATCTATATCATTGCCATGGATATAGAACATCTCAAGAATCCGGGACTGCCGTTCGGACAGAATTATCTTTGAGCGGAGACTTTCAAATTCCGACATGGTGGCGGTTCTGAACCACGCGTTTATTTTTCTTACTGCCGTATTCATGCGACTTCTCCTCGGCAGTGCTCTCACTGCTCATGCTTATATTAATGCGCTATGCTGATTCTTATGTCAGGATAGTCATTGACAAACTGCCTGTATTCAGATGAGGCAAGCAGCTTCTCAAGCGAATTTTTGAAATGCGCATCATTTCGGCTCTCACACATAATCAATGACAGCTTTTCATGGGGCACCCCTTTCTTCTCCCAGAAGTCGGGCATACTGTTCAGTTCATGGAGGTTCATCTCCTGTATGACGATGGATATTGTGTTGAGCATTCCGTACCGCTTGAAGGCAAGGATATTGCTGACGCATCTGTCGAAATAGTCACGCCCCCTTATGCTGCTGTATGTCCCGGCCGTGATTCCGTCACATGAGACCATGAAGAGGAATTTTATTCCGCTCCGCTCACTTATTTCAGCAAGCCTTGAAATGTCAGTCTCATCAATGAGCGTGGCGTTTGTTATTCCCTGAACCCATTCGCAGTCATCAGCGGTCAGCGATTCAATCCATCGGAAGCAGCGTTCCTTTTGCAGGAACGGCTCACCGCGGTTTGTCAGAAAAATCACGTCAAGATTAAGTCCTCTGAGGCTCTCAAGCACTTCGTAATAATGGTCAACCTCATTCTTGTCAATATAAGGCTCAGCGCGGCACATGGGACATGCAAGGTTGCATGAGTTGCAGGCCACAGTGACTTTGTTCAGCGGAACGGACGAATAGTCACACCATGACGTGCCGTTGCATGTGGAGTCGCCTTTCAGCATCCAGTGCTCGAAAAGCGGATGTCCGTCCGGGATTACGCGCGACAGCTCATCAAGCCACTCACGCTTGTTCCCGACCTCAAGAAAATCTGTATATGGAAATTCTCCGAGCCTCTCATCGATGGAATATACGGAGCAGCACTTCTTTGCGATTATCTTCTGAGGAGTGTCAAAATAAAGCTCGATGTTTCCGGCTCCATAACAGGGGATTTTCAGCCTGTCAAAAAGCGAGTGCCTGAA
The DNA here is from genome assembly GCA_963594605.1 of Bacteroidaceae bacterium. Taxonomy (GTDB): domain Bacteria; phylum Spirochaetota; class Spirochaetia; order Treponematales; family Treponemataceae; genus Treponema_D. The sequence goes on along the minus strand of CAVBEH010000016.1, from coordinate 55,260 downwards.
TTTCTCCAGCTGCCCGCGGTCAAATCCGTATATGTCATGGATTGATGAAAGTATCATCGCCATATAAGCGGTGCTGCTGTTCTTTATAAGAAAATCACATGCAGTGATTCTGTCATTCTCTGAACTCATGGACATCGTTCTGTACAGCAGATAACCGTATGTGCAGAATTTTATCAGCCGGGAATGGGTGTCCGACAGAAAGTCACCGGCAAGACGCTCTATCTCGGACATACCCTTCGTGAACAGCATGTACTTGTCAATCGGGAATTCAGCCCTCGACGTTATGCCGCTGTTTATGTGATAGGCATATACGATGTCGTCACAGAACAGAACGCTGTCAGTACGCTCAATCATGGAGGCATACCAGAATTCATCCTCAGCGATTATTATCTCCTTTCCGGAAGGAACACGCTCCGCGACGGCACGGAATTTCTCAGTCCTGTACCATTTGTTCCACGTGCATACGGAGGTCATGTTTCTCATTATGAAGAAGCAGAAATCGGCGGTTTTTCTCTCAGTGTACCGTCCGGCATATCCGTCAATATGACAGTTCATGAGCGCCACCGGCTCACCGTATCGGCCGTCACAGTCAACGAATGAGAAGCTGATGATGTCATGGCGGCGCACAAGCTCAAGGTCAATGTCAGCGGCTACGCCAAGAACCTCGTCGTCAGCGTCAATGAACCACAGATACTCACCGTTCGCGCTGAGCGACGCGAGCCTCTTTGACTCGAACTGATACAGATTCCGTCCCTTGTCTATGACGGAAGCACCTTTGAAGTCAATTTTCTCATCCTTTCTGTATGTGCGGTTGTCAACGACTATGACCTCATGAGGAACATGAACCCTTTCATTTATCTGGGAAATAAGCTTCTCAATCAGAGGCACATCACGGTCTATGAGCGTCACCACGACAGATACGACAGGCCTGTCAGTTTCATGGACAACACTTTCCTGATGAGATTTTGCGGACATCAAACGTCTTTTCAGCCTGTCCTCATAATATTCAAGCTGTCTGCCGCATAATTCGCTGATACGGCTGTGAAGCGTCCTCCCCGGGAAAAAACCGAACAATGACTGCTGAGCTATGTTCATGAAATATTCCTTACCGAACGCCCTCAGACATACTTGAAGCGCGGCGTCAATGTCAGCCTCACGCATTGTCTTGAAATTAAGAATGGCCATGATGTATGTGTTCGACTTCGGCATCAGCAGCTGATGATACCGGCCGAGCAGATACTCAGCGGTACTGTCCATGTCAGAATAGCCGCCGAGCAGATACTCAAGGCGTTCCGGAGTCATGTCACCGTTATATGCAGACAGAGACTTGTTGTAGACGTATATCTCTGATGATGAGAAAGTCACCTTGGAGGAATTCACAAGGAGCACGGACTGGACAAACAGGTCCTCGTTGTGCTTCCATGATGGCTTTCCGCGCGGAAACAGGTGAATATGCTCATCAAAGAATTCCCTGCGGATCCAGAGCTGCCACAAGGCGGCGAACCTGAACAGTGCGGTGACGGTAAGAGTCTCCTCCGATATATCCCATGATACGCTGTCCTTTCCATGGAGCATTGTCCTGACTCTTACTGACGGAGGATTGGCCTCCGACTGGAAACCGGTCCTGTCTCTGGCGCAGAAGTAGATGATGTCTCCGTCAAGTCCGGAAAGCTCTTCTGCGACAGGCAGAACCTCATCATCGGCATCAACAAACCAGATGTATTCTCCAAGACACTTGTCTACCGCTCCAAGACGGGCATCATATTGTCCGATATTCCCGCCGGACACGACTGTACAGTAACCGTCAGGACACGGTTCCTCAATGTTCTCACGGTTGTCAACAAGAATAATCTCATGTGAGACACGGACTCTCTCATCTATCTGCCGGCACAGGGTGTCAACATATTTGAAATCCTTGTCGCAGAACACTACAACCACAGAAAGATGTATGTCATTCATTTACGGTCTCCGTAACGTCAATATTGGACTCAAGATACTGCATAGTCAGGTCGGACGTGTCATCCATCGGCACAATCCAGATATTCCGTCCCCGGCAACGCATGGCGGCAGTAACCCTCACATCAGAACCGCAGTATGACCTGTATACAGCGCAGTTCTTAGGCCAGTCAAGAATCACCGGAGTCCTGTCATTGCGGATGTCAATGACAACGTTCTCATGAGGAACGGATATGTTGTATTCTATAAGCTCAAGAATCCTGGGCACATCCTGCCAGTTCCTGTCGGCGGCGACAAGCACAAGAGAAAGACACAGCCTGCTCTTGCTGTCGCCTCTCAGAAATTCCGCAGGAGCCAAACCGAGACTTATGAGAACAGAGCTGACGGTCTTTCTCCGCACGTCATCAATCCACTCATGCTCATATTTCATGGTCATACATATCTCATCAAACGTGAAGAATTCAAGCGTCTTCTTCATGGCCGCACTTCTGTCACCGTCCGGAAGAAGACAAAGCCTGTTCAGGAAAAATCCGCAGTCGGACATTCTGCCGGCATATTTTCTTCCAGGTATGAGAGTCCGCTTGTACATATTGTATGCGTCATATCCGAGCATTATGTGCCTGAAATTATCGTAAGTGAATGAACTGTAATGAGAGCGGCTGAGACTGTATACATAAATCAGGTCGTCACAGAAACACCAGCAGGAGGCTGCGGAAAAGACAATCTCACACAGCAGCGAGTCCTCAAAGGCAATCTCTCCGGCATTGACCGGAAGTGACGGAAGAACTCTGTTGAGAAGCGATGTACTTATCCATTTGTTCCACAGCTGACGGCCGCAGAGTGAGAACAGCTCATCGTCCGTCATATCGCCGCTGTCATAGCGGCAGAATCTCATTCCGCCGAATCTTCTCTCTCTGGCGGCAAACTCCTGTCCGGCACCGAGCGGAATTCCGTCAGAACACCAGCATGAGCTGAACACAATGACATCGGCATCGACGGACGAAAGGTCAGAGCTGACATCTCCGGGTGAATCGTCAGCATCAACAAACCAGACATATTTCCCGCGGCAGAACTTCACGGCAAGCCGTCTCGCCTCGAACTGCCGGACATTCCGTCCTTTCGTCAGGATTTTAGCTTTGTCTGTCTTTATGAGCGCATTTTTGTATTTCTCCCTGTTGTCAACAAGAATCACCTCATGTGAGACTTTCACGCGCCCATCTATAAGCCTCAGCAGTGAAGTGATGTATCTCCAGTCCCTGTCGCAGAAGGGAATGACTATGGAGAGAAACGGCATCGCCATCAGATGTCACCGGAACCGGAGGTCTCTTCCCCGGAACTTCCGTCACCGTCAGCGGAGTCAGATGTTCCGTCATTGTTCCCGACGGAGGAAGCCTCTGCGTCAGTTTCCGGCTCATCACCGACAAGAACCGACGTATTCCCGATTTCAAGTCCGGACCTGTTCTCGGTGCTTCCTGTCATAACGTAGTCAATTATGTCACATATCTGCTGTCTGCGCTCAGCGGAATTCTCCATCCAGTCACTGTCGGTAAGCGTGAATATGACGGCGGTCGAATTCATGCCTGTAGCCTGAGTCATGACGGAGAACACTGGATAACCTGTCCCGTTCACGACCGAACCGGAAATTATTGTCTTTTCCTCTATCTTCATTTTCACCTCAGTATAACCATATTGTCTTGTCATTATCAACAGGACTGCTGCTTATAAGCGGACAATTTGAGCCGTCATACCATGATCTCAGCTCGACATAACCACCCCATGCAAAAGGAGGAATACTACCTAAAGGACTGCTATTAAGATACGAGGCCTTATCTATATAAGTGCTGCCGGCCTTGAGCGTTTTTGTCTCCCATTCAGTAACATTATTCAGATTCGTGCTTCCAAAAGCAAAATATATCGACACGTCAAAGGGAAGCGGCTCGTTGAACCATACCTCCATCCTCTTTTCATACCACATCCCATAGAAAGGCGTTGTCTTGAGCGTCCTGACGCTACGCTTGCAGTATACGGTCTTTCCGTTGGCAAGTACCGTCATGACCTCATCACGGGAATAAGGCTTCAGACACTGAATGCGCGTGCTTCCGTAGCTGTTCTCAAGAACCCTGTAGTTTGCGGTATCGACGACAGTGTATACCGTGTAAGTATACGGACTCGTGCCGACCGTCTGCGCGGTGAGCTTTCCAGCCCTGACTGCAGCCTGTATCTCAGACGATGACATGTCAGTCCATTCATATATGTAGTACGGACTGCGCTTTATGTTATTAATGTATGTTCCGTTCGCATACAGCGGCATCACAACGCCTCAACAGTTATCCATGCGGATATATAAAGATATATCCGTAACAGTCACGATGATAACGTATAATCAGCAAACATTAAAGTGCATTTCATTCAAACGCTCAAAAAAAATATGACCGGTTCTTCGCAGAAGCGAACTAAACTCCGGGACAGACCGGAAAACCGGACATGCGGTGTCTTCCCTGTGGCGGTCAGCTATGTCGTGAGATACATCGTGCTGCCGTCAACTCTGATGTGCCAGCCGTCAACCTTGTCGGCGTTTTTCGCACTAGCGACAGTGCTGTCGGTGAAAGCGACCGTCTTCCATCCTTTCAATACACCAGCTTCGCGCCGCTGCAACTGTATCTTATCGCTAAAAAAGGAGAACCTGAGCATCTGGTGATAATATGTCTTCCCGTCTCCGTGGTTGAATATAAGATAGGATGCCCAGTCACCTTGCGGGCTGCCGTTGAAGCTGTCATAGCTCTGTGCCGCAGTAAGACATGCGTTGTCCTCCTTTGTGAATGCAATCTTACTTGCGCTTCCGCTCAGATTGCCGTGAAAACTCTCGGTCGCCTTTATGTTCGGAGCGATGAAGTACTCACCGCCCTGGTTTCCTGTGAGGGTGAGCGATGACGGAGCCTGAACCTCATCATAGTCGGTGTACACGAGTGCGAGGCGCTGTGTGTCATTGTCGTTGTTGAAGCAGATTTTGGGGTTGTCAGAGGTGAAGCCGTTCGAGTTGGATGTGCCGCCGTTCAGCTGGATTGTGCGCGTGTGCACGTTGTCCACCCATGCGTCCTTAAAATTCCAGGTTTCAGTGCCGATACTCTGATGGCCGTCCTTTATAGCTCCGCTCTGGTACGGAAGGATTCCGTTGCTTGTCGTGCGGATCCACTCAGAGTCCGAGCCGCCCGGAGTCATCATCCCCCAGTAGTCGTTCGCGTGTTTTGCGCCCATTACTCTGTTGTTGCCGTTCTGGTACAGCGCTTTGGATGTCTTCATGTCGCCCCCTGCGGTCACAGCGCCTCCGACATTGACCGTCTTTGCGGGCGTGCCGGTCGTACCGTCTCCGCTGCCGGTGGGGTTCACCGTAAGGAACGACGCGCTGTCCGTGGAGCCCTTAGCCTTGACACGGAATATTCCTGATATTACGGAGGCCACAGACGTTACAACGAAATTCCTTATCTTGAAGAAGAATCCTGACAGCTTTCCGTCTCCGGTCTCAGGCCTGTAATGGAAGAACTCCTGGTCGTCCCATGTGTTGTCGGAGGACTGTCCGCCTTTCGTGCTTCCGTATGTGCCGAACTCACTCTCACTGACCGCAACCGTGGTGCCGAAATTCACCTCTCCCCTTTTCGGCTGATATACTGAACCGTTGGCCTGCCCTATGCTGTCAGGTTCGGCGGAAGTCTGGTCGGCGGATGTGTTCGCCGTAAGGAAATTGGTCCTGTCGAGCTGGACCGCCGATGTGGATATGAAGCCGAAACGACCGGCTATGGACTTGAGGTCCTCACAGAGTATCTGCTGCGCCGTTATTCTGGAACCGTTCAGCTGACGTACCTGAGGAGTGACAAGCACGGAATCACCTGACACTGAGGAGAACATCAGCGCCGCCGTATGCGATTCAGGTTTTATTCTGACTGCGAATATGTCGGCGTTTCCGAGTGACGATGACGGCGCAGGAAGTCCGGAAATCTGCGCTTGAGCGCCGATTATGTATGTCCTGAAATAGCAGAGTCCTCCGGCAAGTGTTCCTGTCAGCTGTCCTGTTCCGTCAGCGCACACTTCCCATATCTTGCCGGTCCTGTTCCAGCGGAAGCATGAGCTGTAGTCTTTTACGGAGGCGGAAACTCCTCCGGATGATGACATGCCGAAACTGACCTCATACATCTCATCAGGAAGAACCTCGAATTCAGACGATACGACATCACCTGTAAAACCGAGGAACGGAACGGGAACGTCAATATCCGAGATGATTGTACCGTTTCCGCTCCATCCGTCAACATCATCAAGCGGAGTGCCGACAGTCTCCTCAGTGAAGCTGTTCACCTTGTTGAACGCAAGCACATTCAGATTCTCCGCAGTTATGGATCTCGCCTTAATCTTGTCGTTGGTTACGGCTCCGTCCTCAAGCTGGGCGGTGCCGACTGCTCCGCTGACAAGATCCTTTATGCCGTTAGCCCTTGCGACGGTCTCAAGAACCGCGCTGTAATCTCCGGTGAAACGTCTTTCCGGCTCAAGTGTTGTGGGGGTGGATGTCAGACATCTGACACGCCATGAGTATGCGGTGTTCTCCGGAACTTTCATGGTCTGACCGCGGAGCGGCATCATCTTTGAGAAAATGCCCGTGTATTCAGTTGTGCCGTCCGCCTCTCCCTTCCATGCGTCCTCAGAATCATAGGGGTCGGATGTTCCTGCGGAATACCATGTATTTCCGTCGGACGAGACCTGTATCTGGTTCGCGGCATATCCGTAACACGCGCTCCGGCTGCCGCTTATGCTGAGAGTTCTTCCGGCCGCAGTATATTCAAGCCTCGGAACAGGGGGAATCCATGTCAGATAGTTCAATATACCGGGCGCAACATCAGCACAGAAATTTCCGGCGCGGCCTGTCTCAACGTTTCTTATGCGGGCTTTTATCCTGTATTCAGTAAGAACACGCTGGCTGTTCACGGCCGCAAGTTCCGCCGTCCTCTCAGGGTAGCCGTCAACATCCCTGTCGAATTTATACGGCTCTGATGACCTGACGGACGGCCACTGCTCATTGCCGTATCTAACATAGTATTCCCTTGAGAATGTTCCGTAGACACGCCGCTCCATTCCGTCAGGTATGCCGCACAGAACGGAGATTCCTTCCATCATGGAATCGGCCGTCATGTTGACAGGTGCCTCCGGAATCCATGTCAGATACCGGCTGTCATCAAGCGTGAATTTTGACACAACTGCGGACTTCTTCTCTGAACTTGCATTTTCGGCGGTGACGGTGAAACTGTAGTCGTTCAGGAATACGACTCCGCCGTCAGTGCCTTCCTTTTCAGGCCAGTCATCGACAGTCCTGTCAAATGAGTAGGACAGAGACAGTGAGGCGGTCTCGTATGTCCCGCGGAGCTTTTCCTTATGGTAGACAGAGACGATATAATTGTTATTTCCGTAATATGTCTTTCCGGATGTGTTCGCCCACTTCCATCTGAAAGACATATAGTCCCTGTCAGCGGCAAGCAGCACAAGCTCTGACGGCGGAGAAGGTGTCCATGTTCCGTAATCAGAGACATCGACAAATGTGACGGTGTAATTGTCGCTCTCAACGCCGTAAATATTGGATGCCTTGACCCTTGCAGTCCATGATGAAAGCTCTGCGGCCTCCGGCCATCCGTCAACGCTCCGCTCAAAATAATAGACACACTCGCTTCCGTCGGACTTCACCTGTTTCCATGTCGTGCCGTTGTCAGGGCTTATCTCATACAGATAGCTTACTTTCGTGTCTGGAAGTGAGTTGCCGCTGTCCTCACATGACAGACGGATTCCGTCACGGAATGCAACAGCAGTCATGGAATCCACATCGGAAGGAGCCTCCTCTGTTCCGGATTTCAGCTCCGCCTTTAGCTTCTGCAAATCCTCATGGGTAAGCTCCTGTTTTCCTTTCTCCTTTCTGAAAGACGACGGCACCGTAACTATCGAACGGAATTCAGGAAGATTTCCGCCGTCGGCATCATAAAGACGCACATCATAGGGAACAAGCCCAAGCTCGTATGTTCCGTCGCCGTTGTCCTGCTTTGACATGCAGATGGCCTGTGTCGTTATCTTCTCAAAAATACCGAACGACAGGATGTCCCCTACAGACGGAACGACATTCTCATTGAGAGAGATAGGGTCTGCAAGGACAAATCTGCTGTAAGTGCCTGCGGAATCAGTCCTGACCTGCTTTTTTGAGAACACGACCCCGCGCCTGCTGTCAGTCTGCTGAATCCTTATTCCGTATATCTGGGACGTGTCGTCAACCTCAAAGCTGCCGTCCGTCACTACCGCAGTTATGTATGTCGGGTCATCAGGATTGTTGTACTCAAGACCGGTAATCTCAGCGCCGTCTCCGATTCCGACGGCTATGGTGTCATCCTGAATCTCAATGAGAGCGCCGACGAACGCAAGACAGCCCTCGCTTGTGACCTTGCGGTTCCATGTCTCCGACCTCAGCTCCATTCTGGCTATCTCAAAAAGACCGTTCTTCTTTATCTGCTCGACATTCGTCTGGAACTTGAAGTCCATCGACTTTACCTTGTACTCGACGGATGTCCTGTCAGGCGCTCCGGGAAAATCCACATACATGGAATCCTGCTGATAGTAGTTGTCCTCATTTATGAAACCGGCGCGTATTCCGGACGGAAGTTCATCGAAAGCCTTCGTGTTGCTGGCCTCAAGAACATTCTGGTTGTTAAGTATGAAGCTTGTGGTCTGAATCGGTTTCTCGATGAAAAGACTTACCCTGTTGTTCCTGAATATCCTGACGGCACGTCCGGCGGTCAGTATTGCTGAGAGCAGTGAGCTGAGCGTCTGCTGTGACGAAACGATTCCATTCACCTGAATTCCGACATGGTGTCCGGCGGCGTTCTTTATGTCATACTCATCACAGAAACGGTACAGCTCACCGAAAGCGGCCATGTCTATCTCGTCATCGTCATATACATACGGACCGAGCATAGGCGACTGCATGGCAAGCAGAGCCATTGATGCCGGATTGCTTGTCTCACTTCTGACGGTGCTCCAGCTGTAGCCTCCGCCGCTGTTCCTTTCGTATGTCCGTCCGAGGGCATGGACTATGCAGTTGAATTCCCCAAGGTCATACAGCAGCTCATCCGTAGTTATCTCGAACGCCAGACGCGTAGTCCTCTTCCTGTCCTTCTCACACATGGGAGCCATGGGAACAAGACCGCCGCTCCCGGATTTCTGCGGATCATAGCACCATGTTCTTATTGAGGACAGTGACACGGTGTCATACAGATACTTGTCGTCGTCATGGACGCTTGCGCGCTGTATTCTCAGCTCGATGACATCGTTCGTGAATCCTATAGCCTCATTGTATGAGAATTCGCGTGAGGCGACAAACCGCATCGAGTTATAGTTCTGCATGTCGAACGTCGTGATTCCGGTAGAGGGGTCGTATGATGAGACATCATCGCCTCCAAGCTGTCCGAACGGTCTGTATGTGTCTCCTCCGTCAGGACTGTACTCTATCCGGACTTTTACAATTCCGTTCGACTCGTCACCGTCAGAATTCTTGCCTACAAGTCCGTCAAAAGTTACCTCGACCTCGACACGCTGAGGATATGGAGATGAGAACTCATCCAGCTTGAGATTAGAGCCCTCAGCCGGGTACAGAAGCTCGGTGTTTATGTCCTGCTGCACGACCTTCTGGCTGTACAGTGAAACCTCATCACTGTTCTGAATCTCAAGCTTTATATTGTATTTTTCCTGATCGTAGAAGCCGTCTACAGCTATGCTTCCGCTTCTTGTGCGGGCGGAGTTGCTCGCTATCTGTTTGAGTCCAAGAGAGATGTCTGAGACATTTATGTCATTATATCCCAGAAGATACAGAACGTGATATGTCTGTCTGTAGCCGAACTCATCGGCCACGGTCGTGTAAGGCTGTCCGATATAGTACGGTGAGAAATACGACTCTCCTATGACGAAAGGGTACGGCTTGTCGAGGGCGGATGAATTTTTGCAGCCCTGAACCTCAGGATGGGCAAGGGCATTTTTCTTCGTAGCCTGTGACAGTGAGCCGCCGTCGCCGGATGAGGACTGGTTTATCATGTCCTGTATCGCGTTTCTCTGCTCATCGGTGAATATCTGGGTTATGTCCTTCGCATTCTCGTTTTTCGTCACATTATCGACGATACCGATTACAGCCTCGGACACACCTACTGAAAGAACGGCTCCGGCTACACGTCCTACAGCTCCCATGACCTCCCAGAAACCGGACGGAAAATTGCGTGCGGTACATATATCGTCTTCCGAAAGTATGTAGTTCTCGTCCTTCTGGAAGCCGTTCACATAGACAAGCAGACAGTTCCAGTCGATTACCACGTTCCTCAGAAACGGAATGTCCTTTATGGCAGTTCCGGGAGCGGTCTCGATACGCTCAATCTCATCCGTAAATGCTGACCTGAAAAAGTTAATGAACACTGTAGAATCCTCTTATCTTGCCGGAGTAATTGACCATCGGCTCTATTCTGACTCCGTAATCCGGGCGGCTGTGAATTATGAGGCCGTCACCTATATACACCGCAATGTGGTTCGGAGCACCGTGCCAAAACATCTCCACAATACACATATTCTCCGCAAAATCAATACGTCTTGCCGGAATACTGTCCGCACAGCGTGTGACACGGTAGTCGTCAAGGGTGATGCCGTTTCTGCCGAGAACCTCGACGGCAAGCCCCCAGCAGTCGAACCCCTCCTCTCTGCTTCTTCCGCCTGACTTGTATTTCGTTCCTATCAAGTCCCTGTAATCCATACTATGCGAGTCCCGGAACTTTCAGTATATTGGCCATGTCCAGCGGAACGGAAAGATTCATCCTGTCGTCAAACATCATCGTGAACGACATGGTGGTCTCCGTCCAGTTCGCCTTTATCAGCGTGAAGGTCATGGTCTCAATCTCCTCTATCGTGTCAACAAGATTGTCATCGTCATAAAGAATACATGCCACGAATCTGCATTTCGCGCGCTTTCTGGTCTGCCTCACCTTGACAATCCAACCCTGATCAACCGCAGAGAGAGTCAGCTGTCCGTCCGATATTGACGTGTTGGTATGTGTCGGAGGCTTGACGTTGAACCATGCCGCGTGATACAGCTCACCATTATAGATAAGGTCGCTGTCGGAGTTGCAGTAACGCTCAAGAACAGGCTTGTCATATTCGTCAAAATATGTAATTTCTATGAGATACGGAAACATGGCCTGTGTCTCAAGCCTTAGTATTCGCTGTCTTGCGGCTTCTGTCATACCTCCTCCCATTCCATGGAGACGTTTATTATCTTTCCTGACTCATTAGAGTATTTCGGGAATCCGTCTGCGGAGAACCTGTATTCCGCCTCCGTTTTCGATGTGGAGTCAATCCTTGGAAACATGAAATGCCCGACTCCCCTTTTGAGTGATATTCTGAACCAGTTCCTGAACACATCATATTCCTGTACTGAGAATCTCATGGTCACTGAAAATTTGCGCTTCTCCTGACTGTGATAAAGTCTACGCCTCATCTTTCCGCTTCTGGTCTCATCCTCTATTATGGTGACAGGCTCATTCCATTGCGTTCCGCTTCTCAGAATTCTTGTGTTCACGCCCGACGGCCAGCTTACAGCCATATAAACCTCCTAAAGCTCCATCTTCCGTCCGGCCATGCGGACGCTGCGCATATCCAGTGCGGAGTCCCATCCGTTGGCTCCGTCAGCGACATCGGCGGCTATGCGGCGGCTCACCGAAACGAGGAAATCCTGTCCTCCGTAGCCGTTCGGAGACCTGGACACCTGAACCTGAGCTTCGTTACCCATCTCATTTCTCACGGTCATGTTGAACACCACGTTTCCGCCGGAGCCTCCGCTGAGTGCGGCCGGATTCTTCGTCGCTATTATATAGTCCTCCGGATGTGTTGAGAAGTTGCCGTGCGGAGTCAGTATCATGTCGTTGACGGACTGGTAACTGCCACGCCTTGATGCGGCGTTCAGTCCTGTCTTCTCACGGATATACCACTCCTCATTCTCCTTCATAGCGTCAAGAAGCGACTTGTATGCGGACGTGAGGTCTCTCACGCTCTCCGTTGACTCCTCTATGCTTTCCTTGAACGCGTCGTTGTATACCGTCTCTACCTGATTGCCTAACTCACCCATCAGGTCAACCATTCCAAGAGTGAGGAATTTTAGCATATAGACAAGACCCGTGCATACTGCGCTCAACAGCGGGGTGATAGTCTTCAGCAGCATAGCTATCCACATCAGCGGACCTTTCATCGAGTCAATGTGCGTGAAGAAGAAATCCCAAATAGGACTTAATGATGTCATAGCTTCACCCAGCGCCTTGAACACAACGGTCACAATCTGGACAAACTTTTCTCCTATGTTTATCAGAATCTGTATTACCGGCTTGAGCTCAGTCATCCATGTGGTTATCGGATTCATAGCCTCCTCGAATCCCTCGCAGCTCCCTGCGACTTTTACCAATGCACCGAGTACGGCATTTAGTATGCCTCCCCATACTCCTCCCTGAGCAAATCCCTGCATAAAGTTGCTTATATCACCGCTGAGCTGTGAGAGTTGACCTTTGACTATATCTCCCATGCCATTCGTCTCCGTGGTCTCCATGTTCTCCGTGGTGTCATCGACAGACTCCTTGAAGTTGCCGAGCGCCATGTCTATCTCTTCGGTGGTGGCTCCCAATGAGGCCGCTTCTTCTTTCAAGTCATTAAGCAGACTCTTAACCGCTTCCGTAGTCTTATCCAGCTCACCGTTCTGCTGAATACCGAACTTGTCTGAACCTTTCAGCGCCGAGTTCATGGACATTACGTCATTATATTTTTTATACATGGATTCAAGGCGCTGCAGGGCATAATCCTTATCAGTAGTCGCTCCGTTCACGCCAAGTGCGCGGTCTGTGGTTCTCTTGAGATTAAGTTCCGAGTCAGCTTTATCAGCCCACTGCTTTAAAAGCCCGGCGCCGTTAGCAAGCCCCTTGGTCATCATGTCGGCCATCGTCTTGTCGTCTATGCCCAGCTCATCCTGCAGAGCCTTCTGCCAGTCAGTGCGATTCTCAAGAACAAGTTTTATCTTGAGCGTGTCCAGCTTGTTCTGAATCTCCCTGACAGCGGAGTCTATCTTTTTCCTGTAGGTCGGATCTATGTCTATCAGGAGGTCGTATTCAAACTCTCCGGTCTCGGGGTTCCGTCTGCCGGATGTGCCGCTCCTCGCGCCCTTCATGTCCTCCAGCTCGGAGAGCTTCGTCTCATACTCGTCCATCTCCTTAAGTATCTTCGCATAAGGTGACAGCTCCGCAAGTGCGGCAAGGTTGGTCTTCTCCTTCTTCTGCAGCTCCACCTGCTGCTCAAGAGCCGGTATGACATTTTTCTCAAGGTCGGTGTAATACTGCTCATAGCTGGACGCGGCGTTGATAGCCTTGTATGTCTGGAGGTTCTTTATCTGCGCCTCAAGCTCACGCCGCCGCTTGTTTATGTCCTCCTTCTGGTAGTCAAGGTAATCTGTCGTGTCTATGTTCCGCAGACGGCGCAGCTGAACCTGTCTTTTGCTTATCTCACCGTCGTAGTCGTATGCGTTCTTCTTGTGGTCCTCGACAAGCGCCTTCGCGTCCTTTATGTACTGCTCCTTGTCCTCTATGCTGGAGTCCATGGAAATTCCGTATCTGACGCTGTTCATGAGCGTGTTGCGCTTCTTTATCTGTTCATCGAGCTTGCGGTTCACCTCATCCTCCGCGGCGGCGATGTTTCTTATTGAAGTGACCATGCCAAGAGCGACACCGGCGGCGGCGGCTATTCCGGCTCCGATAAGGAATCCCTTCGTGTCGGTTATCGCCTTGAGCGCCGCTATGATTTTCAGCTGCGCCACGACCCTCATGAGCGCCGGTATAACGGACGCTATTATCGCTCCGCCTATCGCAGTGACCGTTCCGATGAGCACTCCCTGTATTATTGCCTTCGCTACAGGATTGGAGTTCAGCTCAAGGAGCTTGTCGCTCATCGCTCCTATCCCATCCTTGACGAAATCAAGCCCTTTCTTGTACATGTCAGCAAGCCCGGTCAGCTCGACAAGGTTCACGGTGAATTCCTTGAAGTAGTCGGAGATGAAGCCCTGCTTTCCCTCTATGGTGTCATTGATGTCGTTCATGGCGTTGTAGAACTGCCCGCCCTTCTGCGTCATCTCCTCAAACGCCGCAGTGATGTCGGATGCAGAGGCGGTTCCGGTAACGCCCATCTTGCTGAGCATGGACTGTATCGGAACTCCGCGGAGAGCCAGCATCTCAAGCTGCTCCGACCCGGCCTTTCCGACACTGAGTATCTTGGAGTATATTGAAACAATGTCTGAGAATTTCTGCTTGTTTCCGCCTGCTATGTTTCCGATTGACACAAGACGGCTGTTTATGCTGTCAACGTCAGCTCCGCTGTTCGCAAGCCTGGTGAACGCTCCGGCAAGCTCATCCACTCCGAATGTCGTCTCGTTCGACAGCTTCCGCAGCTCCTCGAACTTCTCGCGTCCAAGGTCGGAGTCCTGATAGAAAGTCTCAAGTCCTTTCTGCATGGACTCGAACTCGGAGTACACGCTCATGGCGGAGCTGAACGCGCCGGTCAGGTTTCTGACTGTCTTTATGAGCGACGTGACTCCGGCGACCGCTGCAAGCGTTGACGGTGAGAGCATGTTCATCACCTCATCAAGCTTCGTGGTCTGTCTCTCCGTGCTGCCGGCCGCCTCACTGAATTTCTTGAGGTTTCCGGTCGCGGTGACAACACCGTCAGAGTCTATCTCAAGTACAAGTCTGCTCAAATCTGCCATCAGATGTCCCCCTTGCCGACATCATCGTCATGCTGCTCATCCCTCATTCTTCTTATCTGTCCGTTCGCCCATCCGTTGCATCTGACTATCATGTTGATGTCATATTGGGAGAAGTCAATCTTCCTGAGTGCGGCATAGCTTGCGATGTCGCTCCACGTGACTGACTCGGAACAGCAGCCGTAGATTTCAAGGAAACAGTTGAACACAAAAACAAAACAGGGCGGAACATCAGGGTCTCTCATGCTGTCAAAGGCCGGATTACTGTCAAAATAATCCTGCCCGAAATCATGTATGATGTCCGCCCTGTCATCGGCATTTGTTCTGGTCGTCCATCTGCCGTCAACTTTTCTTGATGTAGGATAATAAAGGAAAAAGAACTGCTCTACGGCCTTTTTCAGTTCCTCTTCTCTTCTGATAAAAAATTGCTTCTCTCATCGGACTTCTCTCTGATGAAATCCCTGAGCGCCGGAATGTTCTCCACAAGCAACGAATATGATTTCCTGTCATTTCCGAGGGTCTCAGTACCCCATGTGACAGGCTCATCGGACAGCCTCTCATTCTTCCAGTCGTAGGATGAGATTCCTCCGATACGGACAATGTACATGTCATTGTATGAGTCAAGAATCTCATCGATGGTGTCATCGTCAATCTCGGCAGTCCCTTTCTTGGAAATCCTCATCTTCCTTATGCGCTGCCGCTCATACTGCTGAACAGCGTCAGAATCAATACCGTAAAGCCGGAGCGCAAGCGGATATTTGACCCCTCCGATTCTCACCGGAAACCATACGCCGCTGTCAGCGTTCTCTTTCGTCGCGAAAGCCTTCATGTCAGCCATTTACTGTTTTACTCCTCTGGAGGTGACAACTCCAAATACTACGGCAACCAGTGCGGCCACCGCCCCGGATATTGTCGCAAACAGGGACTGCGCCGCGCCGCCCACACAGCACATTATACCTCCGGCACATGCAAGAACAATACAGACGACAGTTTTCCATGAGAAGCTGCCGTTCTCCTTGGACTTCCTGACGGCGCTCAGAACAAGCGCGGCGGCTCCGAATACGGCGACCGCAATCTCGACAAGAGTTCCGGCCGAGAAGTCGGCGAAACAGCCTACGGCGACGGCAACCGCGAAGCAGACGGCACCGACTACAGAAAGGATTCTGTTCATTTTTTTTCCTCCAAAATAAGCTATGGCAGTGTCAGGAGTCGAACCCGAAAAATACGGAGAGGAACCGAATATGATACCGTTTCATCACACTGCATGAACATGGCGTTTGTTTTCGGACTGTACGCCAAAAAGTCACCATGCAACCGGTTTTTACGTCATGTTCCTGTTGCATGGGATTGTGCGGAAACACGTTGCCGTGTAACTGTTACCACAACTGTAAAACAGTCTTATATCATGAGACTGTTATCAGGACACTCTGCGAAGCCTTCGCGGTGACACCGTTTATTGTGTTCGTCGCCGTCACGGTGTATGTCTTTGTTCCCTTTGACAGGTCTGGGGTGTATACAGCGGCCGTAGACACTACGGTACTGCCGTCACTCCATGAATAGGTCACCGAACCTCCGTCATTAACTGTAGCCGTTCCGTCAAGAGAATCCGGAGAGTCATCACTTGCGTATGTCCGCGCCGTCAGCTTGTTCCTGAACACCGGGACATCAGCCGTATCGGAAACCACGTTCTTCTCAAGCAGAAGATTCTTGCTGTCATTCATCGTGAACGGAATTGAGAACTGGAATTTGTTTCCGTTCCGGCTCCGTGAAGGGGCGTTGAGATGGGCATCAAGGGTAAGCGTATATGACGTGGTTTTGCCGGCGACGCTTCGCTGCACGCGGAGCTGAATCACCTTGTCCTTGCCGGACACAGCGTCATTGTAAAGCTCATTTCCGATGTCATCAACATTGTACACATCAAGCGTTCCGGTGACATCGAAATTGCCGAGCGCGTTCTCAATGCTCTCAGTCTCGAACAGTGCCGGAGTGCGCTCAAGATTGTTGTTTATAGTTATGCTCATTGACGGAGACTGTCTGAGCGCGGCAAGTGAATCGGCAGTGTCACCGATTTTCAGCCAGCCCTCTTTTGTAAGAAAAGATTTTGTCCTGAGTGACTCAGCATACACAGGATTTTTTGACGCAAGCGGATCCGCAAACTCCTGTCTGGGATTGTTCGCCCCCTGTACGTTCCACGTAAGCTTGACGAACTGGTCGGTCTGGAAGTCCATGGTGAGCTGGTTGACGAACTCATTCTTGTAAAGCTGCCATGCCTGCGGAGCCTGCGACCACTTGAGCAGAAGACTGAATGAGTTCATCTCATCTCCGAGCGTCAGGGTTTTCCTTGTTCCGGTGCCGCTCCATTTGCCGCAGAAAACGGCCGCAAACAGATCATCCTGTTCGTCTATGTTCCACTCAGTCTCAATATCACCGGAATTTGATTCAGTTCCTATCTCCGGGGTGGACGCTATACGCGACTCCGGAAGCACAATATCAGACGTAATCTCCTCCGCGGTTCCGGCGACGCTCATGCTGCTCTGATTGACACGCATGGGCTGCAGCGTCGTGCCTTCCGGAAATTCTCCGTCGGTTTCCTTTCCAAGATACAACGTGAAATATGTCTTTATCTTGTTCTTTATCGCTCTGGACATTTCTTACTCCCTGTCAATATCGGCTTCCCACTCGACCGCGCATTGCAGCCTGTAGCTGTCGTCATGACTGTCTTTTGTGGAGATGTATACCTTCATTATGGCCACATCGTCAGTATATTCATTCGCGTTGAACAGCCTAGCTATCCAGCGGTACTTGCTCTCCGCCTCATCCTCGCCGGAATCAAGCGGAGTTACTATGTCTATATATAAAACGCCGTAAAGCCGTATCTGAGAACCGTCAAGAATCACAGACTGCTCAGGCTCATTGCTTCTGAACGTGAGGTCAAAGTACCTCTTGCTGTCCGGCACTGAGAACGGAGCGTTCGGGAAATGCACATTGGTGAGATTGCCGTCATCATCGGTTTTCAGATACTGTATGCCGGAAAATTCGTTCAGCTTCTTGAAGATGCCGAAAAGCGTGTTCTGGATGTCGAACTCAGTCATCGTCGCACGACCTCACCGCCGCCTTGAATATCGCATCATTGTTAGCGAGTGTAACACCGACCATTCCGTTCGGAGCTTGCTTTGAGAAACCGTTGGCGGAGCGGATTTCATAGGATTTTGTCTTCTTGTTCCATGTTCCTTTCTTCGGCGGATTCGGGTAGCCTCCATACTCAAGCGTGCCGATGTAGGGAAGATTGTTTGAGATGAAGATGCTCTCGTCACCGTCGCTGTCAGGCATCTGCTCCTTTGACTTGTACTTAGGTGTCTTTCTGCCGCTTGTGCTTGAGTCCTCACTTCCGACTGAGACATTCCAGTTGCCCCTTGCCCTGCCGGTGTCAACAGGGGTGTTCTTGACGATTGATGTGTAAAGGGCGAAAGCGTAAGCCTTGCGCACGTTCTTTATCTTCGCCTTCTGTCTGTCGGCATATTTCTCAAGAGGAACAGACCATTTAGCCATTCTTCCGCCTCCGTGGAAATAAAATTCTGACGGCAAAAGCAAGCCTGTATCTGAACGGAGAATTCATAAGCTCAAGCACAAGACCGTCGGATATGGACTGTCTGTCTTTTTTCAGTGAGTTTATGCCTTTCCTTATCATTCTGCTTGTCTTGCCGCTCATTCAATCACCTTGCCTGTATCTTCCAGTATATAGTCTCTCCGCCGTTAGGAGCGAACGGGACAACGTTCACGGCCGCATAGCTTCTTCCGCCGAACCTTACTGTATCATTGACGCAGGGTTTGCCGTCAAGCGCGGCCATAAGCATGATGTCCCCGGCCTTTATGTTCGTGCCGTCAACCTTGCTCATGGAGAAGCTGCTCTGTATCGCATAGCCGGAAAAAGCCTCAGCATCGCTGTACTCGTCAGTCGCCGGGTCGTACTTCTTTCCGCCCCGGACTATCTCACACTTCGCGCCGTACTGACGTATCTTCTCGGCGGCCTTGTTTCTGTAAGACGAGTAGTTCATACACGCTCCACCTTGCCGACAAGTATTCTGCTTTTTCCAGTGTCAACGTAAAGCCCCCTGAGCTTCGTGTTGACCGAATCGTACAGCGTCTTGTCGGCAGTCTCACGCTTTGTCCTTGAATATGTGAAAGACAACGATGTTATGTTCTCTGACACGACATCGCCGTTCTCATTGTCCCTATGGAAAAGCTCAGAGCCGTCAAGCGCAATCACCGCCGCGTCGCATACAGCCTGTTTCAGACAGTTCGGTATGCCTGTGATTTCGTTCCCCTCATAGTCCTTTAGGTTTGCCCTCGGAAATCTGAGAGCCTGACCTGCGGACATCTTCTTTCCGTACCACCTGAACATATTGTCTATGTAGTCGGTGGCGCGGACAAGGCACTGCTCCTTGGCCTCATCCTCAATGTCTTTCCATGCGGAGACACCGCGGGCTGAAAAATAACTGTCGGCAAACTCAACGGAAACGTATGAGTCTGCGTCTTCAAGTCCTGTTCCGTCCTCAACAACCATTTTCCAGCCCTTTGTTTATTTTGCGGCTTTCGTGCCGGTCTTTGCGGCATCAGAAACCTTGTTTTCCTTCTGCTCCTGTTTCGGAGCGGCTTTCGCCACAAGCGAATAGCCCTCAAGCTGCGCCTGTCTTATTGTCTCAGGAGAATCATACACATCGGCATACTTATCCCCTTTCTTCATCTTTACTGTAGCCATTTTTTACTCCAGAAAAGCCCGCTGAAAATGCGGGCTTGTTTTTATCCCAAGATAGGAACGACAAATTCCGGCTTGATTACGCCGACACCCCATGCGAGGTTGACCTCAAGGCGGACGCGCTTGTATTCGGGATAGACACAGACACCAAGAGCAAGACCTGTCTTCGGGTCTGTTATAGTACGCTGCTCAACAGCCCTGTCACCGAGCGTCGTGTTCGGAACAGTTCTTGTAGCAAGCCATATAGCCGAACGCGGGAACGCAAGCGACGCAAGGTAGTTGTCGCCGATTGTCACGGCGGCGTTGTCTGCCACGTCCTCCTGCAACGGAGAGATAAGTCTAATGGAAGTCGCTCCGGATGCCGCGTTTTCTGCGATTACATAGGAATTTCCGCTGCTTCCGAATTTTACGAGGTCGCCTTTTACAAACGTTCCTGTGCCGGTGTCAACTGGGATAACGTATTCGCCCTGACGTGCTCCGCCGTTCACAAGATAGCCGTCTCCGGTTCCTTTTGTGTGAGAACCGAAGCCTGCTGACTCACGGATGTCAAATCCGCTGATACGTCCGAATACGCCGCGCCGGAGCAAATCGTCGTTGCCGGAGTCGCTTACGCTCTGCAGGTTCTTCAGGTTGCGGAGATTCTCGGAAGCCTCCGGATTCAGAACAAGCTCAAGGTCTGTCGTCGGCGCGCCTTTCTTCTTGAGCTGCATGAGAGCCTTGTTCAGGTCTGAAATGTCGCTTGCGAACGGAGTTGTTCCGCTTGTGCCTATGCTGTTTCCAGCGTTTAGACCTTCCGAAACAATCACACTGCACGCGTCATTCTCAGCCTCATTCATAAGACCGCGTATTGCCTCGGTCATCTGGTTCTCAAGCATCGGAAGATGCGCCGCGCCAAGAGCGGCCTCGTCATTTCCGACAATGATGATGTCCTGTGCCCTTGATTTCGTGATTTCAAGCGTTCTGCTCTTGATCTCAACATCCTCGACATCAGGGGCATTTGCGGCCGGTGTCGCATCACGTGTTTTCATTGCCGTGCTTACAGGAAAATTGATTTTCTGTCCTACCGCGATTGCCTCGGAGCTTGAGTCGCGTGTAACCGCCGACAGAACACCTGTCATTTCCCTTGCTACGACATCAAGTGAGCGCAGCAGTGAGGGAATCAACATTGGAATAATTTTCATTTTTCAATACCTCGTTTAGTCTACGACCCGGCCGCCTTTGAGCGCGAACTCCATAAGCTGCTGGTCGTTCATGTTTTCAATCTGCTGGGATGTGAGCTGCTTGTCATTGCCATATCCAGACGGAGCAGAGCCTCCAGCGCCGCCTCCTGATGAGACATTGCGGATATACGCCTTGCCTTCGCTTGTCATGACAAAACTGTTCACAACCTCGCCGATTGTGTGGTTGTCCTTGTTAAGGAACACAATCTTTCCGTCCACGTCCTTCGGCTGGAAGTCGTTCATCGAAGTGATTCTTGCGACGAAACCGTCTTTCAGTCCCGGAACAATGTCGAGTTCCTTAACGCCGTCTTCCATTGACTTGCTGAACAGCGAATCAAGATACTGATTCTTATAGAAATCCCTTGAATCGGACATTTCTTTAAGAGTTTTCTTTGACTGCTTGTCCAAGTCTGCAATCTTGGCCTCGTACTGCTGCTTTATTACCTCGTCCCCCTTGTTCGCCTTTTCAAGCAAATCATTCAGGCTGGCAATTTTAGCCTCGTACTCACCTTTGCTGTTCTCGTAGTCAGAAATTCGCTTTTTCAGCTTAACTTCGTTTCCGAGAAGCTCATCGCGCTTCTGAACAAGCGCACGTTCTCCGGCATCCCTTTCCGCAAGAATGGACTTGATTTTATCCTCCGCGGATACATCTTCCTTTCCAAAAAGTTCTGTCAGGAAATTTTCGTCTAACATTGATTTTTCCCCACCTTGTGAGTTTAGATATGATTTTCGGCCTTGCCTATGCGGAGTTCAGTCCTGGACATCATTCCGCAGCTTTCATTTCATCATTCAGAATACATTACATATAATGCGTTGTCAAGTTCGCATGTGCGAAATAAAAAACAAAAAAGCCGTTCGCAATAACGAACAGCTGCCGCTTATTTATCCACATTGTCTTGAAAGGTGTCAAAAATGTTTTCCCAGAACTTGCAGTGCTCATTCGGATTTCCGTCAGTGAAGCCGTAATCAAGCATAGCATCTTCAAGTTCTTCCTCAATATCCGCAATTTCATCACCCGAATAGTCTTTGTTAAAGTCAAATTCAATTCCAATGCCCTTTAATTTTTCTAACTGCTCTTTATTGAATAAATCATTCGGCATTTTCATTCTGCTGCTCCTTAATCTTTCTTAATCTTTCTTTTCCTGTCTTCCACGCTGTAACAATCTTTCCGTCATAAGCACTTACACCAACTGTTGCGCTCTTCCCGATAATCTTGTAAGTACCGTCTTTCCTGACCTCACAAGTTTTTAACGGATTGTTGATAGCATCATAAACATCATCAACAGTTACCCCTCTTTCAGACAGTCTGTCCTTTGCATGTTTGGCAAAATTATTTATGTCCGGATTGCTTATATTATTATTCAAAACTTCCTTTATGTCAATTTTGCTGTTCAACTGTTCAAGCGTCAATATTTTGCCGTTGTCAACAAACTGGTCTATTTTTTCTCCGCGCCTGAACAGTTCATATCTTGTACGTCCTAAAACATCCAACTGTGTCTTTTCGTCTTGTTCCTTGAGCCAATCAGAATAGCTAATCTTTGCACTGACATAACCGTCCGCAGAGGATCTGGTTTGTCCGTCTATATCGAAATAAGGAATTATAAGACAACGGCAACCGAAATGCTGGGGAATCTTCGGAGCTTCCCTCAGTGACTTGAATAGCTTTCCATCGGATTCGCCGCATACAAGACAAGTCCTTGCGTCCAGAGTGGCGAGATACTCATACTTGTTGCCGCCGTCTCCGAAATATTCCTCATTCGCCTCGAAAACCTTGCTCCGTGTCTCATTCGCAAATGACTGCAATACGGTTCTTGTGTTTCTGTATACTGAATTTCTGAATGAGCGGATTGAGCCGGAATCCGTCAGCTTCCCGTTACCGGAAACACTGCCGAGAACGCCTCTGACTATATCGTCTGTTGTCTGCCCTATAAGGTAGCCTGTTCTTATGGCTGAATCCCATGCGTTGAAAAGACCGTACTCTATAGCGTCAAGATAATTCTGATAAGTCATGCCGTTGGTTACAGGCGCAAAAAGGGCGGATGTCTTTATCTGCTCCAAGGATGGAAATATAAAATCGACTTTGCCACCGTTGAACCTTATGACATCATCTTTGATTGCGGAAAGAAGCTTCTTCTGTTTTTTCAGCTCATATTCGATTATTCCGTCAATATCTGTTCCGTTCTCAACGGCATTCCGCAGTGACTTTGAAATCCGTTTTATTTCCTTCGCAATTTCCTTGTATCTGTTCTTTGTGTAAATGCCTCTTGTCTTTTTGAGCAGCTCCGCAATTTTTCTGTCAGACTGGTCAAGAATTGCGATGATTTTATCCGCCTGTCCTGACTTGTACTGCTCAAGATAAATCTGATGCTTTATCTGCTCTCTTTCAAATTTGTTCATGCATCCCCTTATATTGTCTGTATAAACACTTCGAGACCGAGGTTTCTGTAATATCTGAATCCGTGTTCGGCTGTTTTCCTGTCAGATGTCCTGTAAAGCTCGACGCTCCACGTTCTGTCGTTCTCCTGGACAATATGCGGAGCTGAGGCTCTTCTCCCTACGTCGGCAAGACATCTTTCGGCCTCTTTTCTGGTCAGAAAAAAACGTCCGGTTATTATGCGAAATTCCAACACTGTACCACCGAATGAACTAAGACTGCTCCTCACCGGTATTCTGAACCGCCGCATAGTGAGCGCTCTTGGCCATCTGCTCCTCGTCAATCTCAGAGTTCATCTCGTCAAAATCACGCTCCGCTGAAAGTATCTCACCGTCTTTCAGGTTGTTGAACAAATCACGCTTTGCAATTCCTCCGCTTTGCCACAAAGCGACAAGCGCGGCAATCTGCTGGGAGTTCATTGTGGAGACATCGTAGTCTGTATTGAAGCTGACTTTCACATCATCTTCTGACAGTTCTTTTCCGGAACTCCATTCAAGATATATCTTTACAAGTTTACTGAAAACAATTGAAAGGTTTATCGCAAACTCAGCAAGAACGGAATTTTCAGACGCATGATGAAGCCTTGCGGTCTCGGCGGCCTCAACACCCCTCTTCTCATGGGATATGATTCTTGCGCCAAGAATGGCCATCCTGTCCTCATCCGCACTCATGGCGGCGGCTATGGACGAGCATCCGGCACCGCCGTACTCAAGATAGTGCAGACTTGCCCCTGCCGGCAGATTCACGACTATCGAGCCGCCGAGTTTCAGAGGCTTTGCAACCTCCTTACCGTTTATCATCTCAATCTGCGGATCCGCCCCCTGTGACCACGGAGTCGGAACGCCTGACCAGTGAAGTCCGTTCTCATAGTCAGCGGATTTCCTCAGATGGGACAGATTGACATTTGCCACATCCTCAAGCATGGATTCTGACGGCATATCACTTGATGACAGAAAATAAAACGGAATATCCCTGAACCTGCCTTTCTTTGAGCTTGGATACACCTGTTTTATTATATTCTCATTGTCATCATATAGCGTCTGCCTGTAATAGCCTGTCTCGTCAATCTCGCATACACGCCTATATTCTTTCAGTTCGGTCGTATATTGAGCCGTCTCAACTTCGACAAGCTCCTTGAAGATAACATATTTCAGGCTCTGCTTTCTGCCGTTCGTCTGCCACTTCCATTTGGTTATTGATTCCGCCCTGTAGAAAACCATATAGGCGTACTGGTCGCTCTCCTCAAAATCACGCTGGCTTCTGACTTCCTCAAGATACGGCATATCGACAAGAATGCCGCCCCAGTTCGTGATGATAGTATCACGTGAGCACAGCGCCCCGAACTGGTTGAGTGAATGGCCTTTTCCGTCAACATTCTCAAGATATTTTTCCATGCCGTTAGGAACATTCACAATAAGAGGCTTGCGGTTGAGCATACCGCTCAAGCCGTCAAGAGTCCTGCCTGTCGCATTGAAGAACTGCGCACGCATAAGGTAATCACTGTAATCCTTGTCGTCCATGCCGGAAGAGCGTGGAATATACATCTCGCCCGCGGCTTTTACGGAATCCTCTCCCTGAACCACATCACGGCATTTTCTCCATTTCGGAAGAAAATTCGAATATATGCTGTTGCAATCAAAAACAGACCTCAGCAGCCTCCTTTTGTCTCGTATGTAAAAATTATATCATAAAAACATCAATCATCATACACCGAGAACCCTTCCGACTGAAATTCTTGGCGTTTGCTGACAACAAAGAAGATAGCCAGCCGTTAGATTGTCAACTTGGTCATCATGCTTTCCGCTTGGAAATTCCTTGACCTCGTTCAGCCAGTCAAGATTCCAGTCGCCTCTAAGAACATGAACGTGCCCGACTTCAAAAATCGGCTCGATATAACCAGCTCTTGCAACCTTGTCTATATTTATGTTCAAAGGTTTCACAACATATCTGCCGTTTAGAATAGTTTGCATATTGCTTATAGCGTCCTTAGAATCAAGTGAATTTTCGACGGCAACAGAAACATTGTTTCCATCATTATCAGATACTGCCCGGATATAATTATCTCTTTCAGGAGATTTTCCCCTTATTCTTGAAACATTCTTTATCCATAAATGCCAAACGCCGTCTATTTTGGTATACGTCAAAAGTGTTCCGCTGGTCCAGTCCGGGTCTGCCTTCTGGGTCTGCTTTGCTGTATGCGCCAAGTCCCATACCCTGTAATACTTTGTTCTAGGAAAATCGCTTTCTGAATCATGCCACTGTATCTTGTCCGTAACAAACAGATTTCCGCCCCGGAGCTGTGGTCTGCATTGAAGCAATGCGCTTGCCGCATAGCTTCCCAGCGATGCAAACTGCTGCCTGTACCATTCCTCAGAAAAACGTTCAGGAAACAGGTAGTCATACTTCTTATGCTCCGTATGGTACTTGCGGTCGCCGTACTTGCTCTTGTCCTTTACCTTTATGTCAACCTCACCGTTTATCGCCGGGAATGACACTATATTGAATTTCGGAAATTCCTCATCGTAGTTTTCAGAATCAGGATTTAGTCTGTCCTTTATTCTGCCTATAATATCGTCTACGTGCCATGGCGTCGCAAGCACGATTGTTATGGAAACCGGCGCGCGCCTTGTCAGAAAGTCGTTCGTGAAATGCTCCCACGCTGAGTTTCTGATAGTCTCGCTTTCCGCCTCCGCACGGCTGGCGCAATAGTCATCAAGCAAGCCAAGATGATAGCCTTTTCCTGTCAGTCCGGAAGTCAGTCCGCTTGCTACGCATCCGCCTATATGATTCTCAATACCCCATTGCTGGACTCCGCCATTCTCTTTGCTTACAGAAACATCCGGATAAAGCGACTTGAATTCTTTTGTTCTTAAAAGATTTCTTGCAAAACGTGAGAATCCCTCTGCAAGCGCAGACGCATAGGTGACAAGCATGACTTCACAGTCAGGGTGCTCGCCTAGAAAATGGCTTGGCAGATACCTTGAGAGACAGTCGCTTTTTCCGTGTCTGAAAGGCATTGTTACAACCAGAAATGTTGACAATCCTTTTTCAAAATTTTCAAACGCCTCGTCAATGAGTCTGCACAGCTCTTTTGTATGAATGCCTACCAGGAATTTTTCTCCCGGCTTCTGCCACATATACTGCATGTATTTTTCATGCTCTCGCCGCGCAAGCTCTTTTCTTACAAAATTTTCATCATTTTCAATGTTTGATAAATCCGCCATTGTTATTTCGTCGCATCAGTATCGTTTTCCAGCTTTGAGTATATCTCCTCCAATTCCTCCAGCTCCTCCGTGGAAAGTTTTGATATTTTTTCTGCACGTGTCTCGGTTTTATTCACTACCGTATTGTTTATGACAACCGGGTCCGGATTGTCCCTCCAGCCAAGCTGTTTCAGCTGGAAAATAAAAGCCGTGTTGTTCGCTCCGGTCATAAGGGCCTTCTCAAGCTGTATCTCCTTCTTGTCAAGAAGCCTGCATCTGGCCTTGTCCAGCTCCGCATCGCTGGCGCATAGCTGGAGGAAATATTTGTATTCAAGATTGTTGTTGAAGCAAAATTCCTTGAGGATAGGAAGCTGCGTGTCATCTGTATATCTTTTCATCAAACTGATTATTCTCTTAGGATTCCATTTCTTCGTTTTTGGTCTTGCCATTTTTCCTGCCTCCTTTTTTAATAAGGTATGTTAATTTATTTTTCAAATACAGTTCTGTCAATCTTCACCCACGAATCTTCTTTCGGATAGGGTCTTGAAAGCGGGAGAATCCGTTTTCTCATTTTTTTATTCCGTTGCATAAGATACTTTCTTTTGCCTTTTGTTACATACTCATAAGCATCGGGGTCAAAGAACTTCCGCAAAAACTGCTCTCTGCTGAGTCCGTTTAATCCGCCTTTTGATTCTATCAGATCTGAAACTGTTCTTCCATGCAGACGCTTACCTTTTATCATCCAGGAGCAGTCTTTTTTTGTTTTCCTTGACTGTACCGACATAAATCCAGTTTGTCGCCTGATATATTGTTCCCAGATGATTCTGGTCGCAGTCCGCATAACTTACAACCAGCTGACACAGCGGACAGTCCTTTTTCAAGGCTTTCAATGCCGCCGCTACGCATTGCGATGTCATTTCCTGCTTTCCGTTAAGCGCAACTCTGACAAGCTCCAGACACTCACCCTGGACAAGTCCGTATTCACCTGCTATATGATAGTTTGCTCCCCTACCGAAAAGAACAACACCGCACCACTCGTCATCATTGTTGAACACGTTATATCCAAATGAGTTTACAGGAACACTTTTTGCATAGTGGAATTTCAGACAGGCGTATTTTATCGCTTCTTTGTTTGCTACAGTCAGTCTCATAACATCCCACCGGAAACTGACATGAGACAGCCAAATTCCGCTGTCAGACACGGCTGATATTTCCTCAGGAAATCATCTATCTGCCCCGCATTGGCAAATGTAATCTTAACGACAAAATCTTTTTTCTCAAGCGGTTCCCTTTCAAATGTACTTGGCAGAATCGGCTCAGAGAAATTATCATTGTCCGCAACCTCATATTTTTGATTTACATATTCATCCGGCGGCAACTCGATTCCGCCCTCAAGCGGCATCTCATTTATCACAGGGTTGGCCGGAGCATGGGTTGTCGGAGACACATAATCACGTCTCACAATCTGCTGATTATAATAATCATCCGTCGGTTCTGCCGGAGTCGTAAAATCAAGATTGAATGCCGGCAGCTGAAAATCATCAAGATTCAAGTCAAAATCCTTGCCGATGAATTCCGTGACCGACTGCTTTGTCATTCTGCCATATTGAGAGTTCAGCCGGAGCAAGAGGTCTTTTGCTTCCTTTTCATTCTTTACACTCACATAGACAACAGGAATATCATCAATTTCAGTTCCGGATTCACGCATTATCTGCAAGGCCCTCAGTCTTCCGTGTCCGTCCAGAACAAGATTCTTGCCGTCATTTTTCCATACGAAAAACGGAAAGCTGAATCCGTATTTCTCAATGGACCTGATTATTTTCTTATAGCCGCTGTCACTGCGTGTTTTGAGATGTCCTTGAAAATCTGTCAATTCATCAAGTTTCAACGTTTCGTTGTATGTGCAAGTTATTTTCAGCTGTTTCATTACGCATCATTCTCACTGAAAGAACGGTACAGCCTGTCAAGAAAGTCATGTCCGTTTATGAACCGTCCGTTGTCAAGCTCTATGCCCAGATTGTCAACAAGCGTCTCCTTGTCCCCGGCGTTCTTGAACACAAGCACGACATAATTTGCGTCCACCTCATTCGTGGTGTCCCTGTGTATTTTCTTGAACTGCTTCGTTGTCTCCTCGACCTGCTCAGCTATCTGCGCATATTCCTCATCAGTAAGTGATGAGTCGGCGAACATTGAAATCTGGTTCCTCTTTGAGAAGCCAGACATCTCGGAGAAGTCTATCTCCTTCATCATCTGATGGAGCTTATCCTCATCAAAGAATCCCATGGCGGACTGGTTGTTGAAGAAGATATTCTGCGCCTTCTCCTCCTTCTCATCAAGGTCAACCTTCGTCACAAACACGTCATAGTCATTCTCATGGGTCTTGATGTCATATCTGTTGTCAGCGTCAAGAATGGTTATACGCTGGTGTCCGCTGACAAGATTCCCCGTGCGCTCGTTCCAGACAAGCCCGCCCATGAGCCCCATCTTCGACAGATTCTCCTTGAGCTTCCTTTTCGCCTCCGGCGTTATTTTTCTAGGATTGTAGCCCGCAAGATTTATCTGAGACCGTTTTACCGTTATGTACCCGTTCTGCTTTATCATTTTTCTGAAAGCCTCTCTTTGACGGCTGAATGTTCTTTATGGCATTTGTTGCAACACTCAGAATTTACAGGGAGCGCAAGCTCTCATACAATTCTCATGCTTCTTTTCAGGTCAAAATATCTGTATTTCAGTGTCGCCGCTCTCACAAACGGAAATACGGACTCTATTCTCTCAAAATCATCGGGATAGTTCTCAAGTATAAACAGAAGATTGCTGTCGTCCGAGATTCCCACTCCTCGGCAGCCCTTTTTCGCAAGTGCAGGAATCTCGATTTTCCTCAGTCTCATGAAGGTCAGGACATCACTCAAATCCCAATCCGCAAGCGGATACAGACAGACCCCCCTGTTATTGCTCACCATCCGTGACATCATCAGCGAGTCAGCCTTCTTTACCCCGGTGACGACCGTACCCTTATGCTCCCTTGCTATTGTCTTGAAGACATCTGTTCTTGAGACATCCGGAAAGTCTTTTTTCGCCTGTTCGGAGTACCATGTATAAGCTGAGAAGTGCATACACTTCATGAAGTGCTCTGACGGCACTCTGATAATCTGCTCATAGGGAATGTTGAACCTGTGGCACGCATATTCGAGCAAGTCTCTCTGGATTCTCAAATCGGGCAGAAACTCCATATTGAAATACTGCACGTTGGTGATTTCCGCCATCTTCACAAGCTCACACAGACACAGTGAGTCCTTTCCTCCTGAAAGTCCTATCAGAAGCCTGCTGATATGAGAACGTCCTTTCAGCACATCAACAGACTTCTGTACTTTTGATTCCAGCCGCTCAAAGTCCATGGACATCAACCGGCGCTGCCGACACCACGGCGACCTACACGACCGGGCAATGACCTTATGCCCATTATGCGGTTTCTTACTCTTGCGGATGTTCCGCGGATGGCATTTCCTGCACGTCTAACACCTCTTCCGACGGCTCTCGCTGCTCTTGCAAAAGGATTCATGAAATCACCTCCCACCCTTTTATATTATCACCATTCGGTGATGCTTAGGCCATATCTTTCATTAAGGACTTTAGCAAGATTTGTCCTGTGACAAACCTTGAAATCTCCCGCCTTCACATTGGCATATTTCTTCTCATCTTTTTCTGTATACCTTGTCTCCAGATCCTCAAAGCACAAAATGAAAAAATTGAATGACAGACAGGGTTTCCATTCCTTCACATTTTCAAGTGTCTTTTCCGTGAGTCCAAAAGCATAAAGATCTTCCCTGTCTTCCAGGGTCAAATCTTTATAGTATTTCAGGATTTCTTCCCGTGTTGTCTCCTGCAAGACTTTTTCAATAGCTTTTCTTTCCTGCTCTATTTCTTCCTGCTCTACCTCTGTCATGTCTGCAAGCAAGAATTTTTCCGTGAATATCTCTGCAAATTCCCTCAACACATCTTCATATTCTTTCCCTCTGATTGTTCTTTCATACTCATCAAGAGAGGAGTCATACATCCCCAGTGACTCACCATAGTTTATATCAATCATTGACATGATGCTTTTGTCATCCACTCCCTTCTTAGGGTAGAAGAGACTTCTTGATATTTGTATATAAATATCATTGGGGTTTTTGTGTCTTTTCAGCATCTTTGAATAGCAAGATGTGTAGACATTTATATGAATCTTCATAATCTGATTATACTCCCATGACAAATAAAAATCAATTGTATTTCTCTCACTAAAAAACTATTCATAGTTGCCTGCCACACTGCTGGCAACACTGAAAACATATTTTCCGTTGGCAAAATTTTTTTTATTCTCATTAAAGGCCGCCCTGATAATTCCTTCGCCTCCGGCCTCTAAGATTCTTTTGTCCACATTCTTTTCTGTAATGTTTTCATTCATGTATATAATATAAGCCTTCACAATCTTCAGAAAATCCTTATAGTCTGTAATTTTGACAGTCCAATTTTCCTTGCTGCTTAAATTCTTCAAATCCATAATCGCCTCCTATTCCATTTGAGAATCTCTCAATTTTTGCGCTTCATCATAGCCTGCACTCATTTTTACAGTTGTCTTTCAAAAGCCTCAGTGAGAGTCTCATTCTCTCTTATGAAGACATGCCTCCCATTTACTGTAATCCAAGTTCCGTTTGTTTCCCTCTTGCTCCTCCTAAGATATAATTATCGTGTCTTTGTCTTAAAATATTATATCATTTTTGTTGTGAATAAATCTTACATCATCCCCTGTCCTTTGCCAACCCCAGAAGTTTTTTACCGCTTTCAATTCCAATATGGAGATTTGTTCCCCAGACTGAATCAATTGCATCAGTCGGAATGTCCATTTCCTTCATAGCCTCAGACTTGTCCTGCACCCATCCGTTTATGCGTGCCATTTCAACGTTCAGCTTCTGCATGAACTCCTTGCAGAATTTCACATGGCGGTTGCCGTTCTTGTACAGTTTTACATTCGCAAAAACCTTTCCGTCTTTTGTGCTGATGTTGAAATTTTTCCAGTCGTCAACATTAACGTCCGCATGACTTTCCGGCAAAGAAAAGTCAATGTCAAAGCCGAGGTTTTTTCCGATGATAACTGTGTCTGAAAGAAAATCAAGACATGATTCAGTGAATTTTGTCCGCCATATAGTCTCAAAATTTCTGAAAGCCGTTACGACAATTCTGTAGTCAAGCAGAATATTTTTCAGCTGTCTCACCTTTTCCTGCTTCAAGTGTCCGTACTCATACAGATTTTCCTTCATGTACCGCCAGTCGTCATCGCTCCAACGCTTGTTCGACTTGTAGCGGTGAATATTTTCCGTATTGCAGAGCGAATAAAAGTATTCGGAAATCTGCTCATCAAAAAGCGTGTTTGAGTGCTTGATAATCCATAAAGTAAGCTGGAAAATATTTTCAAGCGTGAAGTCAATCGCAGTGTTGTCATTCAAGCGGTTGATAACTTTTCTTCTGCCTGTAGATGTAAGCCGTGAAGTTACCTTGTCATATTTCTTGAAGAGCAAATCCCAGTAAATATGCTTCAACCCCTGCAAGCGTGTTTTCAGTGAATCCTTGAGCATTGGCACGTTCACTTTCAGCTCATTGAACAAGTCAGCGTCAATCTCCTCAAGTTTGCGGTAGTTGTTATAGAGCTTCTCCATATCACGGTTATAGAACTGCACAAGCATTTCCGCAGTGTCGCCTTTTACAGACAGCTCGTTCTTGATTTTTTCCTCACGGTCGGAATTAAATTCCGTCTTGTATTTATCCGTTTCTGCATTAATTTTGAAAGTGTCATCAAACCACAAGTCGAACGGATCTTTCAAAGTTTCAGCGGTGGCATAAAGCCTGTTTATTTTTGATGAAATAAAAATCAAATCCACCGTGGCACGTGCTTTTCTTTCCGCATTGGAAAAGTCATAAGTGCCGATAACATCGGCTTTCATGTTGCGGCGTTCAAGCGCATATTTTATCCGCTCATTGCTTGCCCAGCGTGTAGGTATCACAAGTGCAATCGCCCTGCAGTTTCCCTGCAAAATGATTTTCTCTGCCCAAGTTTCGTATTCAGAATAAGGCGGATTGCAAAAAATAATATCAACTTTCTTGTCAATCAAAGTCTGCTGATTGAAGTCCGTTCCGAGCAGAACAACATCATCGGGAAGCTGTTCGGACAGAATTATTGACTTCTCGATTCCATACTTGTCAATATGCTTGAATGTCTCATCGGCGCAAAGTTTCTGAAAGAAACCGCCGTTTCCACAGCCAACGTCAAGAATAGAACCGCCATATCCGTAGTCATTCTTGACATAAGCGTCTCTGACATAGACAGCAAAGGCTCTCACAATTTCTGCGGTCGTAGGATACCACTCGAAATCCTCACCGTTTTCCTTGATTTCCGCAACCAGCTGATTTGTGCTTTTCATCTTGCTCCTCATCTGTTATCTTATGGTCAGATTGATTTCACCAGATTTGATGTACAGATATGATGTCTTTCCATCCTCAAATTCAACTGTAAATGCTATTGCATCCTCATAGAAGTTCAGCAGTTTGATTTCGTGGATAAGATAAGCAGAACGGTTTGCATTAAGGTCAAGCACATCCTTGTATGTGTTACTGAAATTCCTTTCGATTACTTCTCTTTGAGCCTCACACTTTTCCCTTAGTTCTTTCATCTCATTCTCAAGTTTCTCTATCATTGTCATGGTTTTACCTCTGTTTTGTTGTTTCTTTTTGTATCTTGTTTAAGTCTTTTGGAAAAACAAGATGTTTATTTTTTTCCTGTACTAAAAGATTGCCTTCTTTTTTGTATTTTGTAATGACAACCTCTAACGCATTTATAGGTTTTCCATATTGATTGGCAATACAAGCCCCTGTAACTTCCCAGTCATCATTTCTGTACTTAACTTTGTCGCCAACTTCAAAGCCGAAAAACCACAATAACACTTGTACTGTCGATTGATATTCACATGGCGTCATGCCTTTTATGAAATCTGAAAAAGTCATACTGACACCTCTTCATAATTGTTATTGATTTGTTCAACAGTCTTGCATGTGCATTTCAATGCAAAATATTCAATGTCTTTAATTGAAAGCCACTTCGGTTTTTCTTCAAGACTGTTATAAATCTTTACCATTTCCAGAATATCAGCTTCTGCCGATCCATAGCACCAAGTTTTACTGACCCCATCAGTATCTATGAATCCCTGACAGTCCATTTGAAGCCGACTGAGCATCATATAAGGATTGCCTTTGTATGGAGATTCTCTCTTTTCTTTTGTCATCTCTTGCCTCCATCAAAATTCCCAGTCATAATATTTGTACTGTCGCCCAAGCTCGACATACAAATCACTCCCGGAACAGCGCCACCGTCCGTCACTCCTAAGTGATACACGTATTTCAGATGACGTGAATTTCTTTTTAATCAGCCAGTTCTGATGTCCCATGCAAATCTCACCTTTGCTAGGGTCTGCCTCAGTTTCGTTCTGACGGATCCAGCAGGTCTTGCCGCTTTTGCTGAAACGGACGACAGTCGCAGGCTCCGCGTCCGAATAATAATGTATTGTGCAGCCCATTCCGATTGCCGGAACTTTCTTTCCGGTCTTTACTAATTCTTCAATTCTCATCAGTTACTCCTAATTTTACAGACTTCTAAGTCTCCTATGCAAAATTTCCGTTCATCATAGGAAATTCAACTTTTACAACCTTGTGCATATCATCTGATATAGTACCAAAGTTGAACCAACTCCCCATATAATACTTTGTGATTTTCTCCCGTCCGACTGATGCATTAAAATCTGTTGTAATTACATCACCATTGTCAAAAGTAACTCTTACTGTATCTAACATAATTTTACCTCACACCGGGTGTTATCCCGGCGCATTTTTCTGTATTTAAGCTGATTCGTAGGTAGCGGCTAAACCATTTATGTAAGCCCAATGTGCGGTGCAGCTGAATGTGCTTCCGTCTTTTGCAAGAAATCCATACTTTTCATAAAGCGGATAGCAGGCCTTCGCAACCTCAACACTTGAGGCTGAATCAGGAATTTCAACTTCCTCCAAAATTTCCTTTACAGATTCATCTATCTGCTTACGAAAAAGTTTCCCGAAAAACTGTCTGCCGTTCTTTTCGGCTACCACAGTCAGGTCTTCTCTTTCAAGAATTTCACTCCAGACTTTTGCAATTTTTATCTTCATCATTTCCTCCTGTTCACACATGTGAACTTCCTTTATTTATTCTCTCTCATTTATGTTTGTATTATACTTAATTCTAAGTGTTCAGTCAAGCACTTTCAGCTTTTTTTGTTGATTTTTTCAGAACATACTTCTGGACATCAAGAATATGAATCATGGGTTCTCCATTATATGTATTGTCAAAGACAAACCAGCCTGTATTCAGCATACCACATTCAAATTTTCCGTCCTCCCTGAAAGGTCTGTCATAGGCAATTTTTCTGTCAAATGGGCAGCCATATTTCAGTTTTTTCCAGAGTCCATTTATATTCCTGTTATGGCAACAGAAATAATCCAGTTTTCCTATGACTATTGTTGTGTTGCTGATATATTTTGCCTGACTGACAAATTCATCAAACAGACTGAAAGGAGGATTCATTATAATGATGTCATAGAATTTCTTCCTGACAGCCACATCAAGAAAATCATGACCGCCGGTAATATCACGCTCAATGATATTGCGAAATCCGTGTCTCCTCAGCACATCACCTATTCTTCTGTTACCGCAGCATGGGTCTAAAACAACAGTGCTTCTGTCCAAGTAACTCAACATCTCATCTATCAGAATTTCGGTACATGCGTAAGGCGTTTCATAGAAATCATTTTCAGGCCGTTCAGACTCTTTCTTTCTGTTTGCGTATGTTTTTCCCATCTGATTTTCCTTATAGATATTTCCGACTGACATTTCCAAGTCTGTCAGCCCAGTTCTCCGGATAACCGGAATAATACCAGACGGAGCGTCTTCTGCTATTCCATCCCCTATGGAAAATGCGGTCATATACATTCCTTGCAATACTGGGTAAACCTACAAGAGGCAGATACAGCCATCCGAGATAAAGCGACTGCCTCTGATGTCCATGCTCATGTCTTATCACAACTCCGGAAGTTCTGAGGAGATGATACATATAATCTATGATTATATAACCGCCCAACGATACCGCACTATTGAAAAACCGTTTCTTGAACCAGACGGTCACATACTCTTCATCAATACCGTATTTCAGCTTCTTCACACCTTTTCTTGTAATCAGAAATCCGATGATGTTCTGCGGCAGCTGCCACACAAAAAGCAGAACAGTTTTCAACATGTCAAAAATCCTGTACTTTTTCATCTTCCTTCCTCCAAAATCATTCCTCATCATCAAGAAAGCAGTCCGGCACCGTATCCGGCCACCAGTTCGGGTCAAGGCAGCGCGGGTCGGTCACCAGCGGATGCGCCTCATCGGTCATGACAAAAGATTCCGCGGTGGCCTTCTGTCCGGGCGCAGTCCTGCGGTTCATCTTGTCAGTCTTTGAGAAATA
This sequence comes from Bacteroidaceae bacterium, assembly GCA_963594605.1. Classification (GTDB taxonomy): domain Bacteria; phylum Spirochaetota; class Spirochaetia; order Treponematales; family Treponemataceae; genus Treponema_D. The sequence goes on along the minus strand of CAVBEH010000016.1, from coordinate 19,286 downwards.
CTCACGTATCAGACGGTACTGCTGATATGTGAAGACAAACCTCATTCCGTGCCCGTCGGATCTTGTCTGTTTTCCGGCCTTTATTCGGAGCTTACGTGCCGCAACAAGGATTGTGTTGGTACGCTTCCTGAACATATCGGCAATATCCTCAGTGGTGAAAGTACGCTGACTGTCAGGTCTTTCAACAAGGTCATTCATCACTTGCCTCCGTATCTCATGTTTTTGAGCTGCTCTCTCAGCCCCCTGATTACCTTCTTCTGCTCCGCATGACTTCTGATGAGTTCGCACACGTCATTTACATTGCGGATTCCGGCCTTACGGAGGCGCTTCGCCATGCTTTCGTATGTGAGCAGCTCCTCAAGCCGTCTTTCTCCTATCTCAACATTCATTGCGCTTCCCCCAGTGTTTTTTACGCCTGATTTTCTTCTTCTGTCTTTTTTATCAGCGGCTTGAACTCAATATGCTCTCCCACAACAACAATCCTTGAACGTTTTCTGCCGTTGCCATCAGTCCATTTTTCTTGTCTGAGTCTGCCGACAACACGGATGCCTCTTCCTTTCTCGCAGTCGGTTGAGCAAATTTCAGCCATTTTCCCATAGGTGATTATATCGAAGTATGAGACTTCATCCTCAAAATCACCTGCGCAGTTCCTGTAGCTTCTGAAAACCCCTATATTCACGGAGCAGACTTCTGTTCCGTCGATTGATGTCTCAAGCTTAGGCTTTTCAGTAACATTTCCCTCGATAATCAGATTGTTCATGCAGTTCATCTTTTTTCTCCTAGGCGGACTTTCGCCCTCCGTTTATTTATGCCAGAGCCGGTGTCCTTTGATGAAGAGCAACTGCGCCATCAATATGCTTCTGAAGAATATTGTCGCTTCCGTCAATGTCAGCAAGCGTAAGCGCTATCCTCTTGAGCGAAAGAATCTCAAGCGCCGTAAGATTTTCTGAAAGAGATGACAGACTGGTCTTTGCGTCTGATTCAGAAATCTCATCAAACCGACTTTCAATGTCTGTCAAAGAGGCGGTTCCGTTCATCTCACCACGCTCCCTCTGCCGTCTCACAGCTCCGGCGACAATCTCCCTCGCCTGTCCTATTGTCATCTTGGATTTTGCCCCGTCATTTTCAGGAGAATCAGCCCTGACGGAAATCTGTATTCTGCCAAGCAGCGGCGCGCTGAATTTCTTCCAGAACATCTCAACGCTTTTTGATGAGCAGAGACAAAGACGCTTTTCAGAACCGAAGTTTCCGCACGGACACGGACAGGTTGCCATGACAAGCTGGAAGTCGGCTGGATAGACCGTAGAGCGTCCGGCACGGCTCAAAGTTATACGCCTGGTCTCCAAAGGAACTCTAAGCATTTGAAGAACGCTTGTCCGGAACTCTGCCGCCTCGTCAAGGAAAAGAACTCCGTTGTGGGCAAGAGATATTTCTCCGGGACGGCAGTTCACGCCTCCTCCGCAGATTCCCTCAATCGTGGCTGTCTGATGAGGCACACGGAACGGAGTGAATTTTTTGTCTTTCTCCCACAATCCGGCCAGACTGTAAATCCGCTTCACGCTCTGGAATTCATCATAGGTCGGAAGTGGAGTTATCTTCCGCATGGACATTGCGGCATTTGACTTTCCGCATCCCGGAGCGCCCCACATAAGCAGATGATGTCTTCCGGCAACGGCGGTTATGACAGCCTTCACTGTATTCTCATCGCAGTTTGGAAGAAAGATGTCGTCAGGACTTTCTCCGTCATCAAGCTCAGGAAATTCCACTGAACCGGCGGATTCATTTCCGGAAGTTTTGTCATCTTCTGAAACCGTATCAAAGTCAGCAAGAAGATAGAACGCCTCTTTCAGATTCCTTGCATAGACGGCTTTCATCCCTTCCGGAGGATTGTCAGCTCCTTCCGGCAAAACAGCTCTTGTGATTCCGCTCCGCAATGCGGTCTGCATTGCGGCATACGTTCCGTTGCATGGACGGAGATTTCCTTCAAGACTGACCTCACCAAGTGCAAGAGTCTTTTCCATCGGCTCTTTCCTGTAAGCTGAGCAGAGAACGGCAAGGGCTATTGAAAGATCATGCATCGCGGAGTTTTTCCTAAGGTCTGTCGGACTTAGCGAAAGAAGAATCCTTTTCTGAGGAAACTCAAAGCCGCTGTTTTTGATTGCGGCTCTTGTTCTTTCGCGTGATTCCCTCACCGCGTTGTCTGCAATCCCGACAATATCGACTGCTGGAATTCCGTCCCTGATGTCAGCCTCGACATCGACCAGAGACCCTTCATAGCCGAAAGGCTCAAAACTATAAATCATATTTTCCTCCTGAATGTTTCTTCTTAATATCAAGAATATAGTCAACAATGAACATAATTTTCTGCCGTACCGTTCCGTTCCCGCACGGCTTGCTCCACATCTCGATATGACCGGAGACGGAAATCTTGTCATAAAGATTTATTCTTCCGGCATCATTACTGAGCCTGTCAGGAACAAGGCATTTCAGTTCTACAGTCTGTGATGACAGAGAGTCAAACACGTTCGAGACTCCCTTTATAATAACAGACTTGCAGTAGCCGCGGTCAAGGTTCTTTATATACACAACCTCTCCGCTGAAATCAAAGTCATTAATCAGCATAAACAGTCCTTATCTCTCCTTATGCCGCATAGCGGACAAAAATATAATCATTTCCGCCGGTGAGAATTTCTCCGGTATGCTCATCATAGTCAATGCTACTAAAAGGCAGAACGACTTTCTCGACCTCCGCCTTGTCGATGTTTCTGTCGCGGATTGTTACATAAAAAGCCAGCTCATAGCCTCCGCAATCCGCTTTCACTGAGACCTGTCTTGCATTGAATCCTGCCTTTTTCAAGGCAAGTCTAATCATTGTGCTTTTTTCTTTTACACTCATCATTTCCTCCTGTTCACACATGTGAACTTCCTTTATTTATTCTCTCTCATTTATGTTTGTATTATACTTAATTCTAAGTGTTCAGTCAAGCACTTTCAGCTTTTTTTTGTTGATTTTTTTTTCATCAGATGGTATCTTTCCTTTTATGGAAAACTTCAACATTGATGACTTCTGGGACAGGGTAAAGTATCTCTGCAAGCTGAATGAGATTTCACAGAAGGACTTTTCTCTAAAAATAGGGCTTGGCGTAAAAGCCATACAGAATCAAATTTTTCACAAGGCAAATCCGAACCTCAAGCAGCTTATCGACATGGCGGATTACTTTGAATGTTCTCTTGACTACCTTATTACGGGTGAGGAATACATGCCTAAAAGTGATACGAAAGACAAGGAGGCGAAACTGGCGGAAAACATCAGGAAAAAAATCGACATAAAAAATTTCCGCCTTGAGAAGAGCCTTGAGTCACGGAGAGAAAGCAAGAGCGAGAATGAGAATTCAGCGCTCCGCTCCAAACTGGAAGAGATAAAAAAACTGTCGGAAATCAGCCAAGAAACATCTTCCTGAAAATTTCGGCGGCTTCCTTGCGCTCACCTCTGGTCAGTGGCTTGCTCATGTCGGCAAGCCCGATTACGTTTCCACTTCCGAATTTTTCGCAAGCAGTATTCATAGCCTCTTCTTCCGATGAGGCTGCGACTTTTCTCATCTCTCCTGTTTTCAGCCTGATATAGAATTTTTCAGCTATCATAATCCTGTCTCCATGTCAGAAGTCGATAAGCCTCTCATCTCTCGCCCTGTCAACTATGGAGCGGAGATACTTGTTCTCTTTTTTCAGATTCCTGTTCTGTTCCGCAAGCTCATCGATTTGACTTCCGAAATCAGCGGCGCATTTTATCCATGCAATCATCTGATTTTTCACACGTTCATCAAGTCCTCTGGAACTGTTGATTGTCGCAACAATCATTTCGTCTATGCTTAATTCTGTACTCATTTTATTTAACCTCCCTGATATTTGAAAATCTTGGACTTAAATCCTCAAACTGATAACCAAGTCTCTGTTCGTTTTTGACAAGAATTGACAACTTGTTTTTTTTGCGTCTGATTCATCTTTAGCGAAAAATTCGATAGTTGATTTTTTTGATGATTAAAATATCCGTATTTTACATCAGCTCTGTATTTTTTAAGATAAGTCATTTCTCTCCATCTTGCCTAAAACAAATTCTACAATCTCCTTTTCGCTTATCTCTCCGACAACTGGAAAATTCTCAGGCTCTTTTATTACATCTCTTCTTCTATAGCGTGCTAGAAAAATATGGAACTTTCCGCCGATAATGTTGTGCAGCTCAATACATCTGCCGTTAAGAAAAAAGAAGTACCTTTTATAACTTGGGACATAGCCATTGCGGTATATTTTCATTTCTTAATCTCCCTTTATTAGAATAAAGTTTGTTGTCCTAACTCAACATCATTGTTTTGTTTTTTTTCTCTCGGCTTGTATTCTGTTACTCCGTCATAAGCGTTAAGGCTGCAAAAGTCGAATTCCTTACAATTATTCGGACGCTTTGCATAGCTTTCGGAAACTGTTTTCTGAAAAGCCTCGCACCACTCACCATTGCCACAGCAGAAATTTGAGCAATACATACAATACTGTTTCATAAAAACTCCTTATCTGATTTTTATTTTCTGTCAAAGGCTGCTTCGCATAGCAATTCTATTTTTTCGTATGCCTCCATGTATTTATCGTGAACAAAATAATCTTCCGTATCGTGTGCCATAAAGTAATCTGCAAGCTCCTCTATCCTGTCGGAGTTGACTGCTTTCCATTCATCAAATGTCATCGCTTAATCTCCCATTTGTCATAGTCATAACAAGTTCGGCAAGGCTCTTGAAGTAAACTACTGTCATAGTCGAAAATCTCTAGGTACGCAATTTTCCAGCTATGTTTACAATTGTCGCAGTTCTTCATTTGCTCAATGGTATTTTTTAAGGCTTCTATTTCAGCTTCACGCTTTAATAGAAATCCACAAGGTGATGACGGGTCTTTGCACCAGCTTTCAAATATCAAATCGGATTCTATCCGTCTGCCCTCCTTATAGCCGTCCTTATATGCCTGCCGTAGCTTTGAATTTGCGTGTATGCCACAAACCTGCGTTTCATACATCTCCGCTTTCCGTTCAAGTTCCTCATCTGTCATTCTTATCACCAGCCTTTTCAAACGGCTCTATGAAAAACTGTCTTGCATAGGGCAGTTCCAAAACCCATGAACAGAAGCTAGGCTTTGTCGGGTCATCCTTACCGCTCCATTCGTTCAACTTATGATTTTTCCTCTGATGATACATATTCAGAATGTTCTCATAGTTCATCGTTACAGTTCTTTTCTGCAACCAAGATTCAGGCAAAATGCGAATTAATTCTTTCCAATATTTCTTATCCTTTGTTTCGTTATACAATAGTCTAAGTCTTTCCATATATGAAACTGTATGATACCAGTACATAGATAAGTCAACACATGGATTGTTATTAAGATAACCAAGTTTGCTATCCGTGCAACAGTCAAAATCATCCATTTCAAAGCAATCCTCGGTAATCGGAGTGCTTGCCAGCTTGTGCATTTTGCTTGTGGAGTTTGCGGTTGTTCCGACTTTATACGTGTCAAATTCGAGCCACCAGTACATAGGTGCGGTAATATCTACAGAAACGAAAATCTGCCGTAAAAACTTTCTATGTTCGTTTCCTGCCTTTATAAGCCGTTGTGCAAGGTCTAAATCATTCTTGCCGATATGGAAGTGGTCGTTAAATCTCTTGTCAATGTAACCCGAATCATTATTGTGCCAGCTGTTCATTGGATTTCTCATTCCTCTGATAGCATGTTCAAATCCCCAGACTTCTGTATTTTCAAATTTCATTTCCTACTCCTTTTTATCAAGTCTTGTTCTTATGTAATGCTTCTTTATTCTCTTGTAGACATCATCTGCCGTAAGGTAGCCAAGAACATCATCATCCACCAAACTTTGTTCCTCGTCAGTTACCAAGCCTTTAATCTCCAAAAGGTCTTTCTCATGTCCGTAGCTGTAATCGTTCTCAATGACAGAACAGACACGGCTCTTTGCATTTGGATAGAGAATCTGGAAGCCGTGCTTGTGAGATTCGTCAATTGCGAAGAACTCAAAAGGTACATCCATTTCTTTCAGTCTTAGTGCAAGTTTCATAATCTCGAAGTATTCTGTTTTCATATTTCTACCTGTTATTTTACCTAACTAAAATTGAACGGCTACCTATTTTAGGTTCAGCACCTCGTTCCACGGCTTTACGCCTTTTATGTTCATCTGTGAAAAAATTGCCATCAAGACACATACGCAGATTGAATTTCCGGCTTGCTTGTATAATTGAGTATTGCTCACAACTTTTTCTGCCTTGTCAAAATCCTCATCCGAAAAAGCCATGAGCCGCCAGCACTCACGAGGTGTAAGCTTTCTGATTCTATATGAGCTTCTTTTCTCAACGACACCTTCATATCCTTTTGCGGATTCGATGTTTTCTCGTATATTTCTTTCACCGTTTTTGTAATAGGAAGCTCTGATTGTCGAAACTACATCGCTTCCCCTTGTTGTCTTTGCGTCCTCTATAATCATAGGTTCTCTTCCGCCTCCTTGCATTGTTGTTATGGTCGGGCAAATGTTGTTTTTATCCCATACATTACCTGCGAAGCCTGTACCTCTATCTTCTCCATAAATGTTGCCGATTCTTCTTATTTCCATTCCACTACCCCCGTACCACTTGACTGTAAGTTAGAGATTCCGCAATCATATCTTGCACAAATACAATTTGAGATATTTATTTCTCTAGGCTTCTTGACACAAAGGTCAATCGTTTTGCACGACTGTCTGCGTTTGCTCTCCGCAAAGACAGGTATTTGACCGCCGCCCATTCCCATTGACGCAGTAAGCGCAGGGGAGATTCCGTCAGTTCTTGGAATTTGGTGTTCCTGAAAGCCTCCGACAACAGCGGATTCCAGAACTCCGTCTTTAAGAAGCCGCTGAATCAGCTTGTCGGCTTTTTCGTTGTTGATGTAGTATTTTTCATCTACGGATTCTTCAAGATAATCTTTCATTACCTTTTCAAGTTCTACAGGCTCTGGAAATTCAAAGTCAATGAAATCATCAGAAAGAATTGAAATGCAGAAACACCTTTCCCTGTTTTGCGGAATTCCGTAGTCTTTCGCGTTCAAATCTTTCCAGAAATTCTGATAGCCTCTCTTTCTTAGAAAGGCAAGCCAGCTGTCAAAGTCAGTCTTGTTTGCTTCTGCATGAACTTACGGTAATGCTCGAAATCCGCCCCGATATTGCGTAATGCCATTGCCTGTGAGCCGATGCCGCCAAATGCCTCTATAAGGCGGATGGGCTTGTCAATCCTGACTTGCGGAAAGTCGAACAAACTTTGTTCTTTCATTCCTCACACCTCTTACAGAAACATTCATCTTCTTCACTAAATTTTCCATCCTTATATAGGACGCAATCATCATCAGGATTTACTTTAAGATAAAGCTCTTTACGACACTCGAAAAAATAAGCGTCAAAATACAGACATTCCCTACATTTCAGCATATCGTCCTCCTTACATCAAACAGTTTCATTTCCTAATCCTCCGGAATTTCCGCCCACGCTTTTATCTCGCACCAGTCATGCGCCGGAAAGAAGAATCCGCCGTCATCACTGTCAAGCTCATCGACATCATAGCCGTTTTTCAATCTAAGAAGATATTCCTTTCCGTACTCCGCCGGATTGCCGAACACCTCATCTCCCTTACATTCTATCCTGTTCCAGACAACGGCGGATTTTTTCAATGATTCGTTTTCCGCTTCAAGCGAATGAATCCGCTGTTTAAGACTTTCAATGTGTCCTTTTCCGCATTGAAGCTCACGTTCATTTTTCTTGCCTTCTTCGTAGCCCTCGCTAAAGGCTCGTTCACGCTCTGATTTTTGTATAGCTTTAATAATATCTTCTTCCGTCATCGTTTTACCACCTTATATGAGTTAGGGAGCAGATGAATGAGCATATCAAAATAATGCTCATCTCCAGTTTCAAGGTATTTCCGCCTTATAGCCTCACAGTCTCTGATTATGCTTTCGTATATGGATGTGGGATAAAGGCATAACGTGCAAGACTTCCATTTTTCAGTCGGATAGTTAAAGTGTTCAACTCTAACTTCCTCATAATGATAATCTTTCCATTTCTCAAAACACGATTCGTCAATCGGTGTATTGATAATCAGCTGTTTCTCTTCTTCCGTCATTCGCCAATCTCCTTTACATCCTCCAGATGAATCGCATATACAGGCTTGTCTATGTGCAGGTCTGTATCTTTGCCGTCAACAATCTCAACTTTATTTATCCTCGCTTCAAGACATTCTTTTGTGTAGCTAAGCCGAAGTTTTACCGGGTGTTTAATGTTTCCGGCAGTCAAACTGTTTCCAATTTCATGGAATTCGTCCTCCAGGCAAAATTCTTTGGAAATTCTTCTTTTCCAATACGGCTTGACTTCCCGATATTCAATCGTTTTCTCGCCGCTTCTGATTTTCTCGTACCATTCTTTTTTAAGCGGAAAAATCAGCATTTGTTTACTCCTTTTTTTGAAATACGTCCTGCATTTCTTTTCTTTGTAGTTTTCGCACGTGAAATATGTTCTTCAGGCAGACATAATCCTTTGTTTTCAGTTCCTGTCTGTTGAATTCCTATTCCGTCATTCCGCCCCTCTTATGCTTCCGCCTCGATTTCCGTGCGCATTTTCTCAATCTCATCATCCTACTTTCCGTCTAGCTCATCTTTCACATAAGGGGAATGTCTGCACGCATTGCAGAACAGGCAGGCGTTGTGGGTAACCGTCTTGTGGCATGGGCAGTCAGGCGCACATTCCCAAATGAATTTTGATTCCGTTTTGTTTTCCTTCATGTTTTTGTCCTCCGTCCTTTCCCTCATCACAAGCTCAAAGGGGATGTCCGCAAATCTGATGATGATTTCCTTTTCCTTGTTCACAGCCTTATTCAGAAACCACTCGAAAGCGGATTTCAGAACCTCGTCCGTAACATCCTCCTTCTTGCCGGTGAACTTGATTCTACCGTCAGCAAGCTCCTTTGCCGTTCCGTAGTAAATGCGGTTTGTACCGCTTATCGCAAATTGTTTCATTATCTGCTCCCATCCATATAAGATATAACTGGAATCGCCTTTCCAAGATAAACATTAGCGGAAAGATTATAATTCACACAAAGGTTACCCTCATCCAGAGAATAAAAAACCTCTTTCATAAAATCTTTTTCCTCTGGATTCTTGTCATTGAGAATCTCTTCTATCTTTTCACAAACACTTACGTATTTGAAAAAGTAACCCTCTGCCTCATCTGCAAGTTTCAGAATTTGTATTTTCTCCTCTTCGGAAAATTTGTTCATTACTTACTCCTCGATTCCACATGGTGAATTGTCAAGATACGTGGAGCTTCTGCACAATTCACCCAAATGATACCTCGATTCTCCATTCCAAACGCAGTCATCTCCAAAATCAGTTATAAGATGAATAGTTCCATCAAACTTGTCTTTTATCCAAATCAAAGGATTGTACATAGGATTGTCCTTTCCGTTCCAACCGCCGTATGAGTTGTACCGTCTCTTGAAGTCCTCTATCATCTCGACCGTATCTCTGTATGGACGGAACTTCTTTTCTTCCGGCTCCTCGACTAGGTAGAAGAGGGCATATGAAGTAACACAGACTCCTTTTGGCTGAAAACGATACTCATAGTAGTTTGACAGAATCTCTTTTATCTCAAAAAAGCTGAGAATATCCTCATTAATGACATTTTCTTCCAGACAGCCTAAATTATTCGCACCATAACCCTTGCTTCCGACCTTCACCTCATCGGCGTTTACTGCTGTGTAAACCTTTGAGTTGTCAAATTTCATAATTTCCTCCTTTCACATAATCCCGGCTTTAAGCCGGGTGATTCAAGTCTAATTTTCAGGATTCTCCCATATCCTTAATTCTTCTGTGGTCAGGGCCGTCAACCATTATAATGGCTGAGTCCTGATACAGACGGCTTAGAATGTCATTGTCAAAAAAACTCTCGAAACATTTCGGACATCCGCCGTCCGGACAGAATTTCCTGAAATGCACGTTTCCAGACAGACCGAATGGCAGACCTCTTGCGTGTCTCTTGTCCAGAACATACGACAGCCAGTTCTGTTCAGACTCACTCCCCTTCGTTCTGCCAAGCTCATCAATAAACAGAAACGGCACGGACGCTAGTTCTCTCACGATGTCAAGCTCTGTTCTGTCAGCCTTTACTGTGTAGGACTGACGTATCATGGTGCTTATCTCATACATCGAATACAGTCTTCCGTCCAGCATGTCCACTGCTATGCTTGCGAGCAGTGTCTTTCCGACTCCGTTTGGACCGACAAGAACGACCTTGCCGTGTCTCTGTGAGACAATTTTTCTGACCGCATCCAGAGCCTTTTTCTGGCTTTCGGTTTTTGGGATGAAATCAGAGAAAGTTTTTCCTCTGAATTCAGGCTCTATGTTCAGCAGGTCGTACCGTTCGGAAGACAGTCTGTCACGTTCCTTGCGCTCACTCTCAGATGTCTGTCTTCGGCACTCAGGGCAGCCGTCATGGAACACACGTCCTGATCTGAACACAAGACAGTCAGCCTCGAAAACACCATGAACCGCACACTCAAACTCCCTTTTTTCCGTACGCTCCGGAATTCCAATCATATTGAACAGCTTGTCCATCCTATCCTCCAACCAGACTGCCGATGTCATATTTCGAGTCAGTACGTTTTTTCAGCGGAGGGTCACGTGTCCCGTTTATAAGCTCCGCCAGAACACCTCCGGAGAGGATTGTCGTAAGTGAATATCCCTTTCTGACGCAGAAGTCATTGGATATGCTCCGCTTTACCGCCCCGACGACATTTCCAAGCCCATAGTGTGAAATGCAGTCCTTCGTGAGTTTTCTGCTTGCGCTCCAGTTGATGACCGGAGCCTCTGATTTCAGGATTCCCTGCTCATACAGCGTCTTATAATTGGAAAGATACTCCTTCTCGACAACCTCGATGTCGTTTTTCGGCTCGCGCTCCGTAAGCGGAATTTTTGGCGGACAGCTCTTGTCTTTGCTTCTGGAAGTGACCTCATTATGCATCACATCGCATGGAGCCGAGAGCAGTTCCGGCTCAGGAATCTCACGGTCAGCAGACGGAATCTCATCTCTGACGGCAAGCTGATATGCGCCGCTGTCGTCAGTGCACAGCATGGACTTCTCCTCTACAAAAACCGTGGGTTTATATCTGTCGCAGCGAAGATAGTTGTTGATTCTCCAGTGTCTGATTACGACCACCCCGGAATCGAACGGTATCAGATAGCTCTTTGACAGCAGAACCCTCATGTCGTCAGCGCTTGCCATGCACTGACGCATTATCGACTTCGGGGAGCTGACAAATCCGTCATCGTCGGCAAGCATATTGAGCGTGAAATAGAGACATCTTGCAGACGCAGGCATGTCAAGAAAACTGTCAGAAAGTACTATCGATTTCGCGAACATCCGTTTCTCAGCCATCATATCCTCCCATAATGATTCAAATGCGTCAGATGATAGAGACCGCACCATTCACAACGGTACGCGCGCTTAGGGATGTGCTTTCTGCGTCCCTTTCCTCTCCGCCTCTTCCAAGAATTCAGCTGGAAATGCGCCTCCCTGTAGGAATAGCAGACCTTTCCTGTCTTCCAGCAAACTGTCATGTCAGGTGTCTGAGAATTCATATCCGTCCTCCGCGGCTATTCTATACAGAACCTCAATAAGAATCGCCATCTCCTGCGTGTTGGCTTTCGTTGTGCTTCTGGGGCGCTTCATGCCTGTCTTGGAGAATGGCATATCCTCACCCTCCCAAAGCCCCTCATCCATGGCCCGGTACTTCACACCCATAGCCACGTCATCCTTGGACATTCCGCAGTGTCTGCCGTACTCAGTGCATAGCGCCCACCACTTGTCATTCTGCGGCAGAGTTCTTTTCCTGTACGGAGGGCACATCTCAAGCTGGACATATCCGCCATGCCTAGCATTGCAGAGTGACACAACGCCCTTTACCGCTGTACGCACTCCGCAGTCATTGACCGAAAGAAGAAGCGTTCCGTCTTTTGATGAGAAGCTCTCAATCCTCATTATGCACTTGTACTTGTCCATATCACCATATCCGTCAAAAAGCAATCTTCAAAAGTCAACAACATCAAGATTCTCATTAACAACTAACTCAAATTTTCCCTCACAAAATACATCAGCCCAAAGATACGGCCTTGTTTTTAACAGCCATGTCTTTCCAGAAGCATTTGCGGCATATCGTCCTCTTTTAGTCCGTTGCCTTCTCTGAACCTCATAGCTGCCAGCTGGACGCTCGCGTTGCTTGTGATTGAGTTCGCAACGTCTGTTACTGCGTGTGCCTTCGCTATCTCTCTTCTTGTGCTCTCATCGTCGTGGCAAATCTCGTCATCAAGCAGACGCTCCAGCTGCTCGAATAAGTAGTTGTTCAAATCTGTAAGGCTGTTCTTCATCTTTTTTTTCTCCTTTGGTTTTGTTTCTTTTGTCTCAGTACGTCTGAAACTTTTTATATATTCATCAGCCATTTTTCCGCCGATGTCATAAGCCGCCGTCTGCATATATCCGCTGTCTTTCAGCTTCGCCCTCAAGTCTTTTATTCTTTCCTCTGTGATTTTCTCCTCCTTATCTCCCGGATTATCCTGACCCTGAGCACCGCACTCATTCCGATTTCAGTGCTGCCTGAGAACCTGTCCCACTCACGCCACTTGCAGTTTAGACCCCTGTTCTCCGCCCTTGAGACAAGGCAGAGGTTTTCGATGGCGAAATTCCGCTTGTCACCGTCAAGGAAAATCACGCAGTATTTTCTTGTGTCAACCTTGCAGTTATGGGCTTTCTCGTAGATTACCAGCTGCTTGCTTCTCCAGTTTCTCCTTGATTCTGGATAATGGAACTGGTCTGAAATCTTCACCTCGATGTAACCGTCCTTCGTTATTCTTTCAGCTCCTAACGGTCTTGTGTTCCATGTGCTGACTCCTTTCCGGAACCAGGTGTGCTCCAGCTTCCGCCTTGTCTCATCTCTCATCTTTCTACCTTTGTTGAAAGGAGCGTGTCCTTTCTTGAACTGACCGTTCGGCTTGCGATCTTTTAGCTCATCTTCCGTCATGCAGTCTTCCTCCTTTCCATTTCGACTTTATGCCGTATCTTCTTGCGAAATTCCAGATTGCGCCCTCCGACACGCGGTAGTATTTTGCGATGTCTCTCATGCTCATTCCGCTGTCAGCCATCGCCCTTACCTCATTTTCCTTGCCGCGCAAAGCCCTGCTTCTTATGGAATTTTCAGCGGCAATATTCTTTGTCTTCAAATATCTGTAAAGCGTCACGCGGTCAACGTTCAGCTCTTTTGCAATCTCGCATTTCGGAACTTTCTCCGAAAGCCTTTGGAGTATAAAATCTTCCTTGCCTGTAAATTTTGTGACAGAATTCTTTGAGCCGGTTTTTCTGCCGATCAGGACACCTTCCGCCCTCTTTTTCGCAAGGGCCTCCTTTGTCCGCCGGCTTATCATCTCTCTTTCGATTTCAGCGGACAGTCCGAAAGCGAATGCAAGAACCTTGCTCGTGATGTTGTCGCCGAGCTCGTAATTATCCTTGACTGTGTAGACCTTTATACCGTTGTTCATGCAGAATTCCAAAATGCGCATAACCATGAACAGCGAGCGTCCAAGCCGTGAGATTTCCCCCGCTATCAGAATGTCGCCGGGCTTCAGCTTCTGCAGAAGACTTCCAAGCTCCCTCTTTTCAGGCTCAAGAGTTCCGCTCTTACCCTCATCGTCAATGTATTCGTCAATAACCAGGCCTCTTTTTCCGGCGAAGTCATCAATGCCCTGTCTTTGGTTCGCTCCGTCCTGCTTTCCGGTGGAGCCCCGGAGATAAGCATAAACCGCCATTATTGCTCACCTCCGTTCATCGCTTTCATTAAAACTTTCTCAAGCTCGTCCAATTTCGTCCTTGCCTTTACAATCAGTCTTCTCAGTTCGTCCGTGTCAACTATGCGTCTTGCGGTGTAGTTCGCAAGCTCCGTAAGAACCGTGTCCGCCCCGACCTGATAGATTATGTCGTTACCGTCCTGTTTGATTGTCATTTCTGAAATCCCCGCTGTAGCAGTATGTGTTGTTGACCACAATGTCAGCCCTGTAACCGGCTTTCTCCTGTCTCTGGGAGACCCTTTTCACGTTTCTGTAGAACATTCTGACCGCCTCTATCGGACTTTCAGCTTCTATCTCCTTGTCATCGGCAAGCAGTCCGCGGCGTACGTCAAAAATTCTGTATCTTCTCATCTATTCCCCCAGTGCCCGGCTTATGGCGTCAAGGAATTTTTCCTCGTTCTTTCCGTCTATGCAGATTCCGAACAGAAATGCGATTTCCCTTGCGACAAGCCTTTTGCCTGCCTCGAACGCCTGGCCGGGGGTGATTCCGTCCGTAATCTCGTTCTCCGCGATGTACTCTTTAAGATTCATCATTTTCCGCCCCTTCTACGGTTGAGCCAGCAGTCAATAAAAGTATTGCATTATTGAATCTCAGTGTCTCTTCCTGAAAGAGTTTTCTCATTGTTTTTAATCCGTTTTCATAAACTTTTTCAGTAAAATCCTTGAATTTCCCTTGTCCGTCAGACTCAACAACTGCGTTCTTGAACATTGCCATGCTTTCTTCGGTATTCTCAATGTCTTTTTTCCTGTATGCGTACATTTCCTTTAGAAAGCCGATTATTGCGTCCGCATCTGCTTCTGTCAGGACTACTTTTTTAGCTGAATCTTTATTCATCAGAATCTCCTGCAATTTCCATTCCGCAAGGTGAGCCGTCAAGATAGGTGTAGTTGTCCAGCAAGTCACTCAAGTCATGCCATCCGCCCCGAACCGCAATTTCTTTCGGATAAAAAGTGTCTATAAGGTCTATGCATGTCTCTTCTCTTTGAATCCAAATCAGCGGCATACCATAGGACGGAACATTCGTATTGAACCGTTTCTTGAAGTCCTCTATCATCTCGACCGTATCTCTGTATGGACGGAACTTCTTTTCTTCCGGCTCTTCAACAAGATAAAACATAGCGTACTTGTCAGAATCCAAATCTCCTTCAGCAGAGAATCTATAAACACAGCTTTCGCCAAAAATATCTTCAATTTTACCAAAAGCACATTTTGATTCTTTCTGTACATATTCTTTAAGAAAAGCAAGAGAATCTGAAAAATATCCCCTGCTGCCCACCTTTACATCATCCGCATTTAATGCCGTGTAAACTTTTGACTTGTCAAATTTCATAATTTCCTCCCTTACATATTTTTTTTCAATTCACTCAGACCGTCCTGTCACGGAGCGGCTCACATCCTTCGATTCAGCCATCATGCACTCAAGCTTTTTTTTGAGTTCACTGAAATCAAGTTTCACAAGACCGGATGACTCCTTCTCAGTAAACTCAAGTGCGGCTCTTATTGAGACAAGCTCCAGATAGTCAAATGAAATCATGAAAGCTCCATCTCAATAAGCTCTTTCAGCTCATCAAGCCTGTCGCAGTCACAAAGCCTGATTATCTCCGATTTCAGCTCATCAGTATACTTTACGTATCTGCATCTCAGAACCGTCATGCTCTCAATCTCATCCGCCTTTCCCATCTCAACAAGCCTGTTCCTGTACACATCCGCAGACTCAAGCCTGTTGTGATGGTTCCAGTGATGTCTTGAGCACTGGGCGTAAGCGTTCGGCGGATAGAACATAATGCCCGGACTACTCCCCTGCGTGAAGAAGTGTGAGCACTCAAGAGTACCGCCGCAAGGCTCACAGTCCCTTATCATGCACCGTCCGTCACGTCTCTTTATCGCACTGGAGAACGCAGCCTTCACTTTCTTCATTGGTATCTTGCTGTGCCTCATGCTTGTCCCTCAAAAAAGGAAGATATGGAGAAGTATGTATGCGGACGAGAATCCGCATACGAACCAGAAACAGGCGTTCTTCACCTTGTCTCTTACGGCACCGTTCCGTCTGTACATTACGGAGTCACCATGTCTGACAACTGAAATTTTCATTCACTTCCTCCTCAGAACGGAATGTCTTCCGGAAAACCGTCAGGCTCATATACCGGCGGATGCTGAACATTGTCCTGCCGTCCGCCTCCGGTACCGTAACCGTCAGGCTGACCATTGAATCCGTTCTGCTGGCTCATGCCGTTCTGTCTTGAACCGCACAGCTGTACTGACGTGGCCACTATGCCGACCTTGCTGAATTTCTGGCCGTCCTTTTCCCAACGGTCCTGTTTCAGGAACCCCTCAACCGCAATCTGCTGACCCTTCTTGAGATACGGTCTGAGACTCTCGGCGGTCTTTCCCCAGACGGTGACATCAAAGAAGCTGGCCTCCTCGACCCACTGGTCATTCTGCTTGCGTCCGCGGTTGACGGCGACAGACACCCTAGCCACGGCATATCCGGACTGTGTGTAGCCGAAACCGTTTCTCGAACTCTCCACATCGGCGACTATTCTGCCTACAATCACAACACTGTTTATATCAGTCATTTTTCCACTCCTGTGCTTCCGAAGCCGCTTGCACCTCGCTCCGTATCTGAAAGCTCATCAACCTGAACAAGATTGACTCTCTCCGCCCTTCTTATGGCAAGCTGGCATATCCTGTCGCCGTCGGCTATGTCGAACGCTCCGTCTGTGTTGTTGATGACGCAAGCCTTGACCTCACCCCTGTATGAGCTGTCGATAGTGCCTATCACGTTGTCTATGCCAGAGGCGGACAGTCCGCTTCTTGGTCTTATGACACCCTCCCATCCGTCCGGAAGCTCAAGACAGAAGCCGAGGTTCACAAGACATCTTGAGTGCGCCGGGATGCGTATCCTGTCGGCACCAAGCCGTGCATGGCAGTCAAGGCAAGCGTCTCCGTCTCTCCTGTACTCCGGCATGATTCCGTTTCCGACAATCCTGATTTTTACGTCCATATTTTCCTCCTGGTCAAGTTTCTTGAAGAAGCTGAAAACATCAACACCGAGCGCGTCCGCTATTCCGACAAGGTTCACAAGATAGGGGAAATTCATTCCGTTCTCTATGTTGCTTATCTGAACGGCCGCATATTTACCGCTGTTCATTCCGGCAAGACTGCTGAGCTGGCTCTGGGAAAGCCCTCTTTTCTTTCTTGCCGCCATTACGTTCTGGCCGACGGTGTATCTTATGTCATCAGCGGTGTATCTTCTCAAAACTCAATCTCCTGAACATCATACTCTATTCCGAGCAGGTTGCAGTCATTTTTCAGGCGGAGCAGCTGCTCGTCCGTACATCTCACTGAGATGACATACTCCCTGATTTCAGGTTCGGACTTTATGCCGAGCGCCTCGTCAGCAAGCGCCGAGACGGTCTGCTCCTTCGGCTGTCTCCTTATCTCCCCGGCGACCTCCTTTCTCTGCACGGAAATCTGCTCACGGTGCTCACGCTCCGTCCTCTCGGCGGACTCACGCTCAACGGCAGATTTGCTCTCCCTCATCCTCTCCCCATACTCAAGGGTCTCATCAAGGTCAAGGGTGAGCAGGTAATGTGATTTCAGCATCTCACCATCATCCCCGGACGCTTCAATCGTCTTGAGGGATGTGTATATCTTTTTTATGACTGAATCCATCTCCTGGGAGATGTCCTTCTCCTTTGCCGTCTTGTTCAGCCACTTTGAATTCCACACCCTCTCAAGCGGAACAAGGGAGAACCCCTTGGACTTCCAGAGGCTCTCGACGGACTTCCTCTTTGACTCCTTCTCGGCATTCTCCTTTTCCTTCACGATACGGTCAAGCAGACCGCTTGCGGTGTCTATCTGACGCTCAAGCGCCTTGCACCGCTCCTCGAAATCCGCATAGGGCTTCATCAGCTCCTTCATCAGCTTCTTTCGAGCCTGCGAAAGGAATTCTCTGGAGTTGTTGAGCTCCGCCCTGTCTTTTTTTGCGGACTCGGCATCTCCTGAGTACAGCTCCGGCCTGTACTCCTCAAGCTTCTTAGTCACATAGTCCTCAAGCTGGGCTATGTTCGTCTCAAGCTCACCCTTGACACTGCGCGTGACAGTAAGCTCAAGGGGATTCTTCACATCACTCACAGTTTCACCCCTTTCTTTGAGAGATAGGCCACGCATCTTCCGTACATGGCAGTCATCGCCTCCTCATCAGCACTACAGAAGACATCATACGCCTTCTGATAATGCGCTCCGAGCTGTGTTCTATATTTTGTCAGAACATCATGAAGCATGACCGATATATCCGGCTGTACGGCCGGAACATCATCCGCCGTATTCTGAGGCTCAGCCGGTGTCACCTCAGCCACGGACTCCTCAGTTATGTTCCTCTCCTGCACATCAGGGGAGCTGTCCATCTCATCTGGTGAGTAGCATCCGGCAAGAATGTCCGGAAACGCGTCACGGAGGGCGTAACTCAGGCATCTGTGCTTGAGCATACGCTTCGGGTACTTCACCCAGTTCTCCTTCTTATCAAGTCCGGCTTTCCGGGCATCCTCGATGGAGAATGAGGACAAGACCTTATCCTCCCCTCCGCCGGGCAGTTTCCTTGTGATCACGCACTCGGCGGCAGTGCTGTCAAGCCGGTTCCAGACGATTCCCCCGTATTCGGGGGAACGCTTCACTATGGCCGCCATGATGTCCGCCGAGAGCGTCGGCTTGCCGTTTATGACGGCGATGTTCTGCACCGCAACCATCGGTGACAGCTGTAGTTCATGACCCCACTCAAGGGCAATGCACACCTTCTCAGGCGTGTCGAGTCCCTTGGGCAGAAGCCCGCTCCGTGAGAACACCTGCGCCATCTGGAATTTCTCCTTGAACGACGCGGGCATCAGCTGTACCGGATTGAATCCGGTCTCAGAAACAGAAAGTTCCATCTCTATCTCCTTAAATCAATTTCTGCTATTTTTTTTTATTTTCAAGCCTTGATTTCATTCATATTTTCCTCCTATCTCGACTTTCAGAAATCTGAAAGTGAACCCTTCAGGCAGTGTTGTGCTTCCCTCCGGGAGCCTTCCGCCCTGGAGCTGCGCGACAAAAACGGTGTCGCCATTTTTAAGCTTCACGTTCACGCGGTTGCACGGAACTCCAAGAACAGCAGCCGTGTCAGCGTGTCCGACTGCGCTCTCAAGTCCTTCCGGAAGCTCACTGACTTCCGAAACCTTTACACTCGCAGGAAATTCTTCAAGCATCTGCAAGCTGAATGCGTTCGTTAAAAACATAAATCCTCCTATTGCGGCGCATACATTGACTGATAATCGCTATAATCATCAATCAGCTCCTC
>CAVBEH010000015.1:0-69685 GCA_963594605.1 Bacteroidaceae bacterium | reverse complement strand
TAAAAGCAAATGGCCTTCGTATTCAGGGGTATGATGTCACTTTGACAAAACTTACGTATGTAGCTTATGTTGCTGGAGCGGAAACACGTGTTGTCCTTTATGAAGGCGAAGGGTTCAGGGGATATCCAGATAATTTTGATGCGTCAAAATTGAAAGAATGTCTTGACTCATCAACGGGTTCTGCAAATATTGTATTCACGTATACGCTTGGAGATTATGCTCCTGAATTTGATTATGACGGAATTGGTAGCCTGACGGGGTGGGATACTTCTGGAGAAGTATGGAAAGACTCAACTGATAATTTTAGCAATTATGGTTTTAATATTCCTTGTTCTAAAGATGATTATGCTGGTAAGATTGGAACAGTACAGACGAAAGAATTTGCTGTCAAGGAGTTACTGAGCGATTTGCCAAATACGCATAAATTTAATATTAATATTTATCTTGATGGTAATAAAAAACCGAAGGCTGTCTTTACGAAAGTTGAGGTTGTATATACAGCAAAATAATTTGAGGCTGTAAATTTTTTACAAAATTCAATTTCCCCTGTCCGGCTGGCGTTCTGTAAAATGCGTCTTCCGGACGGGGGATTTTTTTCCGTGCTGCGGCACGGGAGTCTCCGTTTTTTTTCAGGAAGACCGCGGTCAGGCCGGAGTGAGAAACTCGAATTCCCCTTGAATTCATTTTCCGAATTTATTAGAATACACAAACCTGTAAATCATTCTGTTCATCTTTTCCGGGGTGCTGACCGGAATTAAATATAGGAGAATAGGCGATGCCTACAATTAATCAGTTGATCCGTCAGGGTCGTAAGTCTGCCGCAAACAGAACTAAAGCTCCCGCACTTGAGTCCTGCCCGCAGAAACGTGGTGTTTGTACACGTGTTATGACCCAGACTCCGAAGAAGCCGAATTCGGCTCTCAGAAAGATTGCCCGTGTTCGCTTGAGCAATGGTATTGAAGTTACAGCATACATTCCTGGAATTGGACACAATCTTCAGGAGCACTCGGTTGTGCTGGTGCGTGGTGGACGTGTGAAGGATCTTCCTGGTGTCCGTTATCATATAATCCGCGGTACAAAAGATACTCTTGGTGTTGAGGACCGCAAGCGTGCCCGTTCAAAATACGGAGCAAAGAAACCTAAGGCATAATGGAGGCGTAAGATGGGAAGACATAAGAAATCAGTCGAACGTCCGATGATGCCGGATGTAAAATATAACAGCAAGGTTGTTTCAAAGTTCGTCTGTCGCATGATGCTTGACGGAAAGAAAGACACCTGCATGAAGATTGTCTACAAGGCTATGGATAATCTCAAGGCAAAGACCGACAAGGATCCGCTTGAGGTTTTTCTGAAGGCGCTTGACAATGTGAAGCCGATGGTCGAGGTAAAATCAAGACGCGTCGGTGGTGCTACGTATCAGGTTCCTGTCGAGATCCGCGATGCCCGCCGTGAGGCTCTGGCTATGCGCTGGATTATCGATGCGGCCCGTTCCAGAAGCGGTCACGGAATGGCAGATACCCTTGCCGCCGAGCTGATGGATGCTTACAACAACACCGGCTCCGCTTACAAGAAGCGCGAGGATACACATAAGATGGCTGAGGCGAACAAGGCGTTTGCGCACTACCGCTGGTAGTTTTTCAGTTTTCATGGCATCCGGAATTCCGGGTGCCTTTTTTGTTGTTTTGTCATTCTTTGTAGACTATTGATTTTTTTTTGTAAAAATAGTATAAAGTCGGAACTATCCTGTATGGTTTATGCTAGTACAGGAGATGGGTTCTTTGAGAGCAGGCGGGTTTTTCCCGGCATATCCGTAAAGTCAGCCGGTTTTTTCCGGTTTTCAGGAATATGCGGCCCTTTACTTTTGAATTATTGCCGTTGGCAGTGATTATATATAGATGACTGATAAAGTTTTTGGGTTTCTGCTGGGTCTTCCGGACTTAAAACTCGAATGTACCAAACCAGTTGTCAGAAAATCTTTTGATAATGATCGGTGGTTGCGGGTCATGACGCTCCGAATGTGATGTGGCGTCGTGTTGAAAGGATTAAAAATCTTCCGTTTCAATCTGTCGTTCTCAAAATTTCTGTTGATCAAGTGTGTCTGCGAACAGAATATGTATCTTTTGGTGCGTTTTTTGTTCTGGCTTAAAGTGCAACACATAAAAATAAGTATGCCGGAATTAAATGGACACCGGCAAGGAGAAACACATGGCAAAGGAGAAGTTCGTTAGAACTAAACCTCACATGAACGTTGGTACCATTGGTCACGTTGACCATGGTAAGACTACTCTTTCAGCTGCCATCACTTCATATTGTGCAAACAAATATGGTGACAAGGCTCTTAAGTATGACGAAATCGACAATGCTCCGGAGGAGAAAGAGCGCGGTATTACAATCAATACCCGTCACCTTGAGTATCAGTCTGACAAACGTCACTATGCGCACATCGACTGTCCGGGACATGCTGACTATATCAAGAACATGATTACCGGTGCGGCGCAGATGGATGGAGCTATTCTGGTTGTTTCAGCTCCGGATTCTGTTATGCCTCAGACACGTGAGCACCTTCTGCTTGCACGTCAGGTTGGAGTTCCGAAGATTATCGTTTTCCTTAACAAGGTTGATATGCTCGACGGTGACGAAGAGATGCTGATGCTGGTTGAGGAAGAGGTGAAGGATGTTCTTAAAGAGTACGGATTCTCTGAGGATACTCCTATAATCAAGGGATCTGCTTTTAAGGCTCTGAACGATCCTACTCCTGAGAATACAGCCTGTATTGAGGAGCTTCTTTCTGCTATGGACACTTGGTTCGATGATCCGGTCCGTGATGATGAGAAGCCGTTCCTTATGCCGATTGAGGATATATTCACAATCTCCGGACGTGGAACTGTTGTTACAGGACGTATCGAGCGCGGTGTAATCAATATGAACGATCCTGTTGAGATTGTTGGTATCAAACCGACACAGTCTTCAACAGTGACAGGTATCGAGATGTTCCAGAAGACTCTTGATCAGGGTATTGCCGGTGATAACGTCGGTATTCTTCTCCGTGGTGTTGACAAGAAGGACGTTGAGCGCGGACAGGTTCTGGCAAAGCCGGGTTCCATCCATCCTCATACAAAATTCGAGGCTCAGATTTACGTTCTCTCAAAAGAGGAAGGCGGACGCCACAGTCCGTTCTTTACCGGTTACCGCCCGCAGTTCTATTTCAGAACTACAGATATTACCGGTACAATCGAGCTTGAGCCGGGTACGGATATGGTAAAACCTGGTGATAACGTCAAGATTATCGGTGAACTTATTCACCCGATTGCTATGGACGAAGGTCTTAAGCTTGCTATCCGCGAGGGCGGTCACACAATCGCTTCCGGACAGGTAACAAAAATTATTGAGTAGTTTTTAGTTTTTGCAGAGGTTGGACGGATTTGATTCTGTCTTTCCTCTGCAATGGAGGAATTAAGTAAATGGCTAATGAGAAGATTCGTGTCAGACTCCGTGCGTTTGATGTCGAGCTGATCGATCAGAGTGCTAAAGCCATCGTGCAGACAGTTCAGAAGGCGGGCGCAAAGGTTTCTGGTCCTATCCCTCTTCCGACAAGAATCAATAAGATGACGGTACTTCGCTCTCCGCATGTAAACAAGAAATCACGTGAGCAGTTTGAGATGCGTACCCACAAACGTCTTATTGACATAATGAATCCTTCACAGGATGTGATGGATTCACTGATGAAGCTTGAGCTTCCTGCCGGTGTTGATGTAGTGATAACACAATAAGTGATTTGAAGGTGCGGTCCCCTTGGATCTGGGATGACGACCTAATAAACCGGAGCTTCGGTTCCATATAGGAGAATATCAGAATGAAAGGTCTGATTGCTAAAAAAGTAGGAATGACACAGATATTCGATGAAAGCGGTAATTTGACTCCTGTCACCGTGATCCACATCGAGCCTAATGTTGTTGTTGCTAAAAAAACAAAGGAAAATTGCGGTTATGACGCGGTTGTTCTTGGACTTGATGACAAGAAAGCTTCAAGAACAACAAAGCCTTATGCCGGACAATTCCCGGAGAACATCACTCCAAAGCGCCACTTGAAAGAGTTCCGTGACTTTGAGAAAGAAGTTAATGTAGGTGATGTTGTTGGTCTTGAACTCTTTGAGAACAGCCGTTTTCTTGATGTGACTGCCACTTCAAAAGGAAAAGGCTTTCAGGGTGTTATGAAGAGATGGGGATTCCATGGTGGACGTGCTACTCATGGTTCAAAATTCCATCGTGAGCCGGGTGGTACTGGAGAATGTACAACGCCTGGACACAGCTTTAAGAACATCAAGCTTCCTGGACACATGGGTTTTAGAAGGGTTACTGTTCAGAATTTGAAAATCGTAAAGGTTGATCCTGAACTTAAAGTGATCATGGTTCGTGGGGCTGTCCCTGGGAATAAAGACTGTACGCTGATCGTAAAGTCCGCGGTAAAGAAATAACGGCAGAGGATGAGTATTATGGAAAAGAAAGTCTATTCAGTCGATGGTAAAGAGCTGCGTACTATCACTCTTGATGATAACGTATTCGGTCTCCCGGTAAATGATGATGTAATCTATTACGCCATCACAAATGAATTAGCAAATAAGCGTGTTGGTACTGCTTGCACAAAGACCCGCTCTGAAGTTCATGGAAGTAATAACAAGCCGTACAAACAGAAAGGTACAGGTAACGCACGTCGTGGTGACAAGAAATCGCCGATTACGGTAGGTGGAGGTACGATTTTTGGACCTAAACCGCGTGATTACAGCTATGCGATTCCTAAAAAGGCCAAAAGATTGGCTATGAAGTCAATCTTGAGCAAACACGCACAGGAAGAAAGGCTTACAGTTGTTGAAGATTTTACTGTTGAAAGCGGAAAGACAAAGGATCTGGTTAAGATTCTGAATAATTTCGCAAACGGTGAAAGAACGGTAATCATTCTTAAAGATGATGATGCTAAGATCAGACAGGCAGGAAGAAATATTCCGAACCTTACTTTCCTTGCATATAATCGTCTGCGTGCACATGATCTGTTCTACGGAAGAAAGGTTATTGCTCTTGAAGGTGCGGTCAAGAATCTTTCTGAATTTTATGCGGAAGATAAGGAGGCTAAATAATGAACTACGAAGATATTCTTATTGAGCCTGTCGTTTCAGAGAAAGCAAGTGCCCTGCGTGAGCAGAATAAATATGTTTTCATTGTTCATCCGGATGCGACAAAAACACAGATAAAGGAGGCCGTAAAGCGCCTTTTTAATGTGAATGTTGTCAACTGTACGACGATGAATGTTCTTGGAAAAATGAAACGGCTTCGTGGACGACCTGGACGCACGGCTTCATATAAGAAGGCGATTGTACGCGTTGCAGAGGGTGAAACAATTTCAGCTTTTGAAGGCGTTTAAGTCCAAGTATTAGATTAAGGGGAAAGAAATGGCTCTTAAAGCATTTAAGCCGATTACAGCAGGTACACGTGGTCGTGTAGACTTGCATAGAGATGAACTGACAACCGATAGACCCGAAAAAACTTTGGTGTCAGGCAGGAAGTCTCATGCTGGACGTGGAGCCGGAGGACGTATTTCGG
Source organism: Bacteroidaceae bacterium (assembly GCA_963594605.1). Lineage (GTDB taxonomy): Bacteria > Spirochaetota > Spirochaetia > Treponematales > Treponemataceae > Treponema_D. The sequence goes on along the minus strand of CAVBEH010000015.1, from coordinate 64,091 downwards.
TACGTCATCAGGGCGGCGGACACAAGAGACGTTATCGTGATATAGATTTCAGACGTGATAAGCACGGAATTCCGGGAACAGTGAAGACAATCGAGTATGATCCTAACCGCAGTGCTAATATTGCTCTGATTTTTTATGCCGATGGTGATAAGCGTTATATTATCGCACCAAAAGGTCTTCAGGTCGGACAGAAGATTATGTCCGGTGAGAACGCTACTCCGACAGTTGGAAATGCGCTCCCGCTTAATGCAATTCCTGTAGGATTCACAATTCACAATATCGAGCTCACGCTTGGTTGTGGTGGACAGCTTGTCCGCTCTGCCGGTGCCAGTGCGATGATTGCCGGACGTGAGGGGGATTATGTTATTGTCCGTCTGCCGTCAAGTGAAATGAGAAAAATCAACGGAAAGTGCTATGCTACAATCGGTGTTGTCGGTAATGAAGATCACATGAATGTTAAGCTCGGTAAGGCCGGTCACAGACGTTGGCTTGGTGTCAGACCGACAGTCCGTGGTATGGCCATGAACCCAGTGGATCATCCGCTTGGTGGTGGTGAAGGTGCCGGTAAAGGTCGTAACCCTGTTACTCCATGGGGTCAGCCTTGTAAAGGTTACCAGACTCGCAACAAGAGAAAGACGTCAAGCAAGTTCATTGTTTCTCGCCGTAAGAAGTAGTTGCATAGGAGATAACTGTGTCAAGATCTGTTAAGAAAGGACCTTTTGTAGATAAAAGTCTTTACAAAAAGGTAATAGCGATGAATAAGGAAGCAGACAAGAAAATGATAAAGACATATTCTCGCTGCTCTACGATTATTCCGGAGATGGTTGGAAATACCATTTCCGTATACAACGGAAAATCATGGATTCCGGTATATGTGACGGAGAATCTGGTCGGACATAAGCTCGGCGAATTTGCTCCTACACGTACATTCCGAGGTCATGGTGGTTCAGATAAAACAGCCGGAAAGGCTAAATAATAGGTAGGTGGATATTATGGCTGAGAAAAAAGGTTATGTAGCCACTTCAAAATTCCTGATTGCATCGCCGACAAAGGTTCGTCCTGTCGCTCGTGTAATTAATCAGAAGTCCTATTCGGAAGCTATGGCTATTTTGGCTAATATGCCGCAGAAAGGTGCCGGACTCATCAGTGCGACTCTGAAATCGGCTGCTGCGAATGCACTTTATGCAAATAGCAAATTGGATGAAGATATGCTGTACGTAAAAGAAATCAGAATTGACGAAGGTCCGAGACTCAAGAGAGTCTGGTTCCGCGCCCGCGGTCGTGCCGATCAGCTTCTGAAACGTATGTGTCATATTACCGTCGTCGTTGACGAAAAGGCGGGGGAATAAAGTGGGTCAGAAAGTAAATCCTATTGGTTTGCGTCTTGGCGTAAACAAAACCTGGCAGTCACGTTGGTATGCAGATCCACGTGAATATGCGGATCTGGTTCTTGAAGATCTTAAAATCAGAAAAATGGTTTCTGATCTTCCTGAATGTAAGAATGCTGATATTGCAGAGATAGAGATAGTACGTCATCCGCAGCGTGTTACAATCGTGATTCATACGGCTCGTCCGGGAGTAATCATCGGTGTAAAAGGTGCAACTATTGAAAAGATAAGCGCCGATATTCAGAAGCAGTTGACTAAGAAAGTTCAGATCAAGATTAAGGAAATCAAACGTGCAGATCTGAATGCTAGTCTTATTGCTCAGAATATCGCCCGTCAGCTTGTCGGCCGCGGCTCTTTCAGAAAAGCGATGAAACAGGCGATTAATAATGCGATGCGTGCCGGTGCACAGGGGATAAAAGTCCGCCTCAGCGGACGTCTTGGCGGTGCAGATATGTCTCGCACAGAAGAGCACAAAGAAGGACGTGTTCCGCTCCATACTCTCCGTGCTGATATTGATTATGGAACGTATGCGGCTCTTACCACTTATGGAAAAATTGGTGTTAAGGTCTGGGTTTATAACGGAATGAACTACGGAGTCGAACAGAACGAAGACGCAGGTCAGCTTGTAAGAAAACCGAGACGTAACCGCCCGGCTCAGGATAAGAATGAAGGTTCTGAGTCTGCTAAAAAGGCAAGGAGTTAATGTATGCCACTCGCACCAAAAAGAGTTATACACCGCAAGGTGCAGCGCGGACGCGAGAAGGGTTTTGCTACGCGCGATAACAATATCGATTTCGGTGACATCGCACTTGTCGCTATGGAGCCGACATGGTTGAACGCTAGGGTTATAGAAGCCGCTCGTGTCGCAATCAATCGTAAATTGGATCGTAAGGGTAATGTTTGGATTCGCGTTTTTCCTGATAAACCGATTTCAAAAAAACCTGCTGAAGTTCGTATGGGTAAGGGTAAAGGCGCTCCGGAATTCTGGGCTGCCGTGATAAAACCTGGTATGATTTTGTTCGAAATCGGCGGAGTTGATATTCAGCTTGCAGCCAGGGCGCTTGAGCTTGCGGCAAGTAAGCTCCCGGTCAGAACAAAAATCGCATATAAGCCGACACACGACTAGGAGGAAATAAGATGGCTGATTCAAAGAAAAAGAACGATAAAGAACTGTCTTATAAGGAACTGGTTACAAAGCGTGATGAGCTTAAAAGGAAGTACATGGATCTTCGTTTCAAAATGATAGTTGCCCATGTTGATAACCCGATGCAGAAACGTACGATGCGCCGCGAGATAGCACGTCTTAATACGTTTATCCAGCAGAAAGAATCTGCTGGAGAGAATTTGTAGGAGCTGAACTGTGGAAGAGAATGCTGTTCAGACTGTAAAGCCGGCAAAACGTTCATTCGTTGGTCTTGTGACAAGTGACAAGATGGACAAAACCATCGTCGTCACAATAGCGACAAAGAAGATGGACAGGCTTTATAAGAAGTATGTTACACGGACAAAAAAATATATGGCTCATGATGAGAATAATGATGCTCATATAGGTGATACAGTCCGCATTGTTGAATGCAGACCACTCAGCAAGAACAAGTGCTGGCGTCTGGCTGAAATCGTTGAACGCGCCAAATAAGGAGTTTTGTTATGATTCAAATGCAATCAAAAATGACTGTTGCTGATAACTCCGGAGCGAAAATCGTTCAGTGTATTAAGGTTATCGGTGGTACACACCGCAGATATGCCGGTATCGGTGACATCGTGGTTGTGGCTGTTAAGGATGCGATTCCTACGTCCACAATAAAGAAAGGTTCAATAGAGAAGGCGGTTATTGTCCGCCAGGCTAAAGAATATCGTCGCCCTGATGGAACTTATATCCGCTTCGATGATAACGCCTGTGTTATAGTCGATGACAACAAGAATCCCAAGGGAAAGCGTATTTTCGGACCTGTTGCCCGTGAGCTTCGTGATATGGATTATATGAAAATCATATCTCTTGCTCCGGAAGTTCTTTAAGGAGAAACGAAATGTTGGAAAAATCAAAAATCCGCAAGAACGATACAGTACAGGTGCTTGCCGGAAAGGACAAAGGAAAGCGCGGAACAGTGGTGAAGGTTCTTCTTAAAAAGGAAGCTGTCATCGTTTCTGGCGTGAATATTGTCAAGAAGGCAATGAAAAAGAAGAGTCAGCAGGATCAGGGTGGAATCGTTGAGATTGAGGCTCCTCTTAATATTTCAAATGTCGCGATTGTGTGTAAAAAATGCGGTCCGACAAGAATCGGTTATAAAATCGACGGCGATAAAAAGGTTCGTGTCTGCCGAAAATGTGGAGATATACTGTAATGGATAATTACGTACCCCGGCTTAAGAAAGTCTATAAGGACGAAATCGCACCGGCTCTTGTGAAAGAGTTCAATTACACAACTCCTATGCAGGTTCCTGCAATAAAGAAGGTTGTTGTAAGTATGGGTGTAGGTGAGGCTCTCACAAATAAGAAACTTCTTGATGCCGCTGTTGCTGACCTGACTCAGATTACAGGACAGAAGGCGGTCAAGACAAAGGCAAGAAAAAGTATTGCTAATTTTAAACTTCGTGAGGGTAACGAGGTTGGTGCGATGGTGACTCTTCGCGGAACAATTATGTATGAGTTCCTTGATCGTCTCATCAATATTGCGCTTCCACGTGTTAAGGATTTCCGCGGAATCAAAGCCACAGGTTTTGACGGACATGGAAATTTTTCTCTTGGTATCACAGAGCAGATTATTTTCCCGGAAATCGACTTTGATAAAATCACGAAGATTGCCGGTATGAACATTGCGATTGTAACAAGTGCTAAAACAGATGCTGAGGCAAAAGCTCTGCTTACCAAGTTCAATATGCCGTTCCGGAAGTAGGTGAAGTATGGCCAAGAAATCAATGATTATAAAGGCAGCCCGCAAGCAGAAGTATTCGACACGTGAATATAATCGCTGTCAGATTTGCGGACGTCCGCGTGGATATTTGCGTAAGTTTAAGATGTGTCGTCTTTGCTTCCGTAAATTGGCAAGTGAAGGCCAGCTTCCTGGTATCACAAAATCCAGTTGGTAGTGGTAGGAGATTGAAATGAGTGCATCAGATCCAGTAGCAGATATGCTTACAAAGGTTCGGAATGCGGCTGTAGCCCGCCACGAGAAAGTAGATGTTCCGGCTTCTAAGCTGAAACTTGAAATCGTGAAGATTCTGAAGACTGAAGGATACATTAAAAACTTCAAGAAGGTTCAGGAGGACGGACATACAACGCTCCGCATATTCCTGAAATATGATGACGAGAATAATTCGGTTATTCATGGTGTGAAAAAAATTTCTACACCCGGACGCCGTGTTTATTCCGGTTACAAAGATTTGCCGCGTGTTTACAACGGCTATGGCACAATAATCGTATCAACATCTTCTGGTGTAACTACCGGTAAAAAGGCAACCGAGAAGATGGTCGGCGGTGAGCTTGTATGCTCTATCTGGTAATGGGAGTAAGATATGTCTAAGATTGGAAAACTTCCTGTTGCTGTTCCTGCAGGTGTTACGGTTACTGTCGCTGACGGTGTTGTTTCGGTAAAGGGACCGAAAGGCGAGCTGAAACAGGCATTCAGTAGCGATATAAAGGTTGAAGTTCAGAATAATGAAGTTGTTCTTTCTGTCCTGAACGGAACAAAGCAGGCAAATGCTGATCATGGTCTTTATAGAAGTCTGATAGCCAATATGGTTACCGGTGTTACAGCCGGATTCTCAAAGTCACTGATAATCAATGGTGTAGGTTATCGTGCCGAAGTGAAGGGAAAAGAGCTTGTGATGAATCTTGGTTATTCAAGTGACTACATCGCAATAATTCCTGACGGGCTGACAGTTGTTGCCGATGCTAATGGAAAGGTTACTGTTTCTGGTATCGATAAGCAGAAGGTCGGTGAATTCAGCGCTCAGCTTCGCAAACTGCGCAAACCTGAACCATATAAAGGTAAGGGAATCCGCTACGAGACTGAAGTTATCAGACGTAAGGTCGGAAAAACTGGTGTTAAATAAGGTGAAGCTATATGTTTAAAAAACTGAATGATAAAAACAGAAAACGTCTGCACAGAAAGGTTCATATTCGCAAGTCTGTTTATGGTACTGCCGACAGACCGAGAATGACCGTTACACGCAGCAACAAGAATCTTTCTGTTCAGGTCATAAATGATGATGAAGGAAGGACTTTGGCTTCCATTTCCACTTTGGAGAAGGAATTTGAGGCTCTTAAGCCGAATACCGAGGGTGCTGCAAAACTCGGAGAGGCTTTCGGCGCAAGACTCAAGGATAAAAATATTTCCAAAGTGGTTTTTGACAGAAATGGTTATTTGTACCATGGCGTTGTAAAAGCCCTTGCTGATGGAACCCGTAAAGCCGGGATTGAATTCTAGGAGTTGTCATGGAACACCAGAAAAACTTTGAAAAAGAGCCGAAAGAGTTTGTTGAAAAACTTGTAACTCTTAACAGAACGGCAAAAACCGTAAAAGGCGGACGTCGTATGTCTTTTGCTGCACTTACTGTTGTAGGTGACCAGAAAGGACGTGTCGGATATGGATTCGGCAAGGCAAACGATGTTTCCGAGGCTATTAAGAAGAGTGTTGACCGTGCAAAGAGGAATCTTATAACTATTCCTCTTAAAAACGGAACAATACCGCATGATATTATAGGAAAATACAAGAGTTCTTCAGTTCTTCTGAAGCCGGCCTGTTCCGGTACCGGAATTATTGCTGGTGGTGCTGTCCGTGCTATTATGGATGCTGCCGGAGCAACTGATCTTCTTGCAAAATCCTTGGGGTCAAGTGCTTCTGTTAATGTTGTCCGTGCGACTTTCGATGCCATTTCCAAAATGATGGATGCTAAGAAAGTGGCTCAAAATAGAGGCAAAACTCTTGATGAGTTGTGGGGATAATCTATGGCTAACAAACAACTTAAGATTACACTGATCAAAAGTACAATCGGTCAGAAACCGGCTAAAGTTGCGACGGTACGCAGCCTTGGTCTCAAGAAGATAAATTCTTCTGTTGTGCATGATGATAACCCGGCTATTCGCGGAATGGCCGCCGCTGTATCTCATATAGTGAAAGTTGAGGAGATATAATTATGTCTGATTATAATCCGATTCTTATTGCTCCGAAGGGTGCTAACAAGAAAAGTAGAAGAGTCGGCCGTGGTTCTTCATCTGGTCGCGGTACAACGGCTGGAAGAGGAAACAAAGGTCAGCAGTCACGCTCCGGTGGAAAGACTTATGTCGGTTTTGAAGGTGGACAGATGCCTTTGTACAGGCGTATTGCACACAGGGGTTTTTCCAATTATCCGTTCAAGAAAGAATTTGTCTGCGTGAATCTTGATCAGATTGAGCTGAAGTTCAATGATGGAGATACAGTTGATAGAGCTTCTCTTGTTGCAAAAGGATTCATGTCTTCAAAAAATACTTCTATGGTAAAAATTCTCGGAAATGGAGATTTGACCAAGAAGATTACTGTTGTCGCTGACAAAATTTCTGCCTCCGCGAAAGAGAAGGTTGAAAAAGCTGGCGGTGCGGTAAAGCTTGTTGCAGAAACTGCGGAAAGTGAAAAATAGAGCGGAGTAGAACATGGCAAGCAATCCGATTGTGAATATGTTTAAAGTCAAAGAACTGCGTGACCGTATGTTTTTTACACTTCTGGTGTTGGCTGTTTTCCGTCTGGGAAGCGTTCTGACAATACCGGGTATAGATGCAAATGTTCTGCTCAGTTACTTTGATGAATTGGCGAGGCAGAATAAAAATGCATTCGCCAGTTACATGGACTTCTTCGTCGGAGGAGCATTCTCCAACTTTTCTATTTTTATGCTCGGAGTAATGCCCTTCATTTCGATGCAGATTATTATGCAGCTTGCTGTGATTATATTTCCGTCACTTAAACGTGTTTCTCAGGAAGACGGCGGACAGCGGAAGATTGCATCGTGGACAAGAATAGGAACTATTGTTGTCTGTCTGATTCAGTCTTTCGCGGTTACCGAATATGCCAATAGTATCCCTGGTTGTATTGTTCTTGACAGCAAGATAGGTTTCAAGCTTCTTGCCATGATGACAGTAACAACCGGTTCTATGGTTACTATCTGGCTCGGCGACCAGATTACAGCTCGTGGTATTGGAAATGGTATTTCAATGATGATTTTCGCAGGTATCGTGGCACGTCTGCCTAATGCGATAATTGAACTTGTCCAGAAGGTAAGTTCCGGAGAAGTCCAGCTTGTGTTTGTCATCCTTGTCTTGGTTATGTTCATTGCGATAATCGCTCTTGTTGTATATGAAGAGTCTGGACAGAGAAAAATTCCTGTTCATTATGCAAAACGTGTTGTCGGAAGAAAAATGTATGGCGGACAGAATACTTATATTCCGTTCAAAGTTAATCCGTCTAACGTTATTCCTCTGATTTTTGCGTCTTCAATATTGACTTTGCCTTTGTCGCTTCTTACTTCATTCGGAAGCAGTCAGAATTCTTCAAGATGGGTTACCCGTCTTGCCACATTCCTTTCTCCGAATGGAATCTGGTATAATATACTGTTGGTTATTCTTATCGTCTTTTTTGCGTACTTCTACACTCAGGTAACACTGAACCCCACCGAAATTGCAAAGAATATCAGGGAAAACGGCGGCTCCATTCCCGGTGTTCGGACGGACAAAACAGAAGAATATCTTCAGAAAATATTGAACAGGCTTGTATTGCCGGGCTCATTATTCCTTGCACTGATCGCCGTTATTCCGACGGTTATCCAGAATTGGTTCGGATTCCCCCAGTCGATTTCGATGCTTATGGGCGGAACATCCTTAATCATTATGGTCGGTGTGGATCTTGATACAATGAGTCAGGTGGAGGCTCTTCTGAAAATGCATCATCATGACGGACTTACAAAGAAGGGCAAAATCAGGTCGCGAAATTTGTAGAATTTCGTGAGTAACCAGTAGAAAAGAAATGAGAATATATGATATATTGATTTTTACCAAATTATCTCTCATTGCGAGGTGCTTAAATTTGGTAAAAATATATTCTCATGGGGGCTTTTATGAAAGTACGAACCAGTGTAAAACCTATCTGTGATAAATGTAAGGTTATCAAAAGGAACGGAATAGTCCGCATCATTTGCACAAACCCGAAACACAAACAGAGACAGGGCTAAGAGGCTTAAGGAGAAACAAATGGCTCGAATTGCGGGAGTTGATATCCCTAATAAACATGTAGGTACCGCATTAACTTATATTTATGGTATCGGTCGTTCGGCGGCTAAAAAGATTTGTGAAGAGACCAAGATTGATCCTGAAAAAATGATGAATGATCTTTCTCAGGATGAGCTTACAAAACTTCGTGAAATCATTGATAAGGATTATAAGGTGGAGGGTCGTCTTCGTTCTGAGATAGGACTTAACCTTAAACGCCTTATGGATATTGGCTGCTATCGTGGTCTTCGTCATAGAAGAGGTCTTCCTGTACGTGGTCAGAGAACACGTACAAATGCAAGAACCAGAAAAGGCAAGAAGAAAACTGTTGCCAATAAGAAGAAATAGGGCGGAGGTAAATTAAGTGGCTACCGTTAAAAAACGAAAGGAAAAAAAGAGCGTCTATGAAGGTAACGTCTATATTCAGGCGACGTTCAATAATACTATCGTAACTATTACTGACCTGAAGGGAAATGCTCTTTCTTGGGCATCATCAGGTGGACTTGGTTTCCGCGGAGCAAAAAAATCTACTCCGTTTGCTGCACAGTCTGTTGCTGAAGCGGCAATACAGAAGGCCGTAAGCTACGGCTTGCGCGAAGTTCATGTTTTTGTGAAAGGACCGGGAATGGGACGTGAGAACGCAATCCGTTCTTTGGGAGCCATGGGGCTGAAGGTAAAATCAATTTCTGATGTTACTCCGATTCCTCATAATGGTTGTCGTCCGCGCAAAACTCGCCGTATGTAGTAAGGAGAAATTAAGTTATGGGCAGAAGTATGGCACCTGTATTGAAGAGATGCAAGACGCTCGGAATTAACCCGACTGTGTTGGGTTATGATAAAACAACAAAAAGAAACGCAAAAGATAACACCAGAAGGAAGAAGTCAGAGTACGGAACTCAGCTGAATGAAAAACAGAAAGTTAAGCTGATTTACGGAATGCAGGAGAAACAGTTCAAGAAGTATTATGTTATGGCAACAAAAAAGTCAGGCATAACAGGTGAAATGCTTCTCCAGATTCTTGAATCTCGTCTGGATAATGTCATATTCCGTATGGGTTTTGCAAAAACACGCAATGCGGCAAGACAGCTTGTGAATCATGGTCATGTTGAGGTCAACGGTAAGAAGGTCGATATTCCTTCATATCTCGTAAAGGCGGGAGATGTGGTGTCAATTAAGGAATCAAGCCGTTCCTCAGCGGGAATAAAGGCAATCCTTGAAAAGGATTTTAACAGAATAGTTCCTTCTTGGCTTGAGGTAAACAAGGAGAATTTTTCTGGCAAGGTTCTGAATCTTGCTGCAAGAAGCGATATCGATTATCCGGTCGAAGAGCACCTTATCGTTGAGTACTATTCTAAGTAAGAGGGGGGCAGATGGCTCGCAAAAATTTGCTCAAGGGTATTAAACAGCCTAAGAGCATTACATTTGAACATATTAGTACTAATCCGAACTACGGTAAGTTCATTGCATACCCCTTTGAGCCAGGATTCGGTACGACGGTCGGTAATACTCTCAGGCGTGTGCTGTTATCATCAATTCAGGGTTATGCAATTAGTTCTATTCGCATAACTTCTTATGATGCCAATGGTATTTCGCACGTTATTTCCAGTGAATTTGATACCATCCCAGATGTTGCGGAGGATACGCTGGAAATAATAAACAGTCTCAAACAAGTTCGTCTGAAACTGCCTGAGGATACAGATCAGTCTACAATCAGTTACGAATTCAAGGGACCGGGTGTCGTAAAGAGTGATAACTTTGCGAAGGAAGGACAGCTCGAAATCATGACAAAAGATCAGGTTATCTTTACCATGATGGAGGGTGCTCATCTGGATATTGAAATTCAGGTTGACCTTGGCCGCGGTTATGTTCCTGCTGAGACCAATGAGCATTACATAGAAGTTGTAGGTACAATTCCTGTGGATGCGATTTATACTCCGGTTCCTAAAGTAAAGTATTCGATTGAACCTTACAGGGTCGGTCAGCGCAACGATTATGACAAACTTGTTCTTGAGATTTGGACTGATGGAACTATTCCACCGGAAGATGCCCTTGCCGAGGCTGCAAAAATAGCGAAAGATCATTTTGCGATTTTTGTGAATTTCAACGACAGGGATGTTATCGGATCTGATGACGGTGACGAGACCAATGAGATTGTTCAGAAGATTCTGAACACTTCTGTAGAGGAGCTTGATCTTTCAGTCCGTTCATCAAACTGTCTGAAAAATGCAAATATTCGTACAATCGGCGAATTAACAAGAAAAACTGAGGATGACATAACAAAGACAAGAAACTTTGGTAAAAAAAGTCTGGCCGAGATAAAGGAAAAGCTCCTTGAGTGGAATCTTACACTTGGTATGACAGATTATAGTCATCTGAAGAATGCTGCCAATTTAACAAAGCAGAAGGAAGAAACAGATGAATCATAGAAATGGTTTTAATCCGCTTTCACGCACAACGGCTCATCGCCGCGCCATGTCCCGTAATATGGTGACATCTCTTTTCAGGTATGAGCGCATTACTACAACAAAATCAAAGGCTCTTGAAGTAAGAAAAGCTGCTGAAAAGCTTATTACTAGAGGAAAAGTTGATTCTGTTCATAACCGCCGTCAGGCTGCAAAGTTCATTCAGGATGAGAAAATTCTGAATAAACTTTTTACCGAGATAGGTCCGCGTATGAAGGACAGAAACGGTGGTTATACACGCGTTCTTAAATTGGGCTATCGTCAGGGTGATGCCGCTGATGTAGTAATCCTTGAATTGGTTGATTATAAACTTGACACATCTTCTGATGAGGTTGTTGCGGACAAGTCAAAAAAATCTGCTGCAAAATCAAAGGGCGATGCTGAAGGTTCTAAGAAACCTGCCAAGACGTCAAAAAAGACTGCTGAGAAGAAAGATGAATCTGCCGCTGAGTAGGCCGCGGACAAGGAGTTGTTATGTCAAAATCACACCGTGGATCCGGTATCAGAACTCTTCCTGCACACGGAAGAGGAATTTGTCCGCTTTGCAAGAAGGAGAACATTAAGGTTCTTTACGAGCAGGAAATAAACGGACAGAAAATGAATATCTGTAAGTACTGCAATGCTGCGCTCAAAAACAAGGCGAGAAATGCTGCTCCTGCTACGGAAGCGGCTGCTGAGTAAACTGAATTAGCAGAAAAATTTGTTATAATCCGTCGGCATTTTGCCCGGCGGATTTTTTTTGTTTTTCAGTTGCGGTTGTGTTTTTTTTGCACACCGTAAATGCGTATTTTTCTGTTGATGTGTATTTATTGCGTTTACACTAGCGGAGCGAATATTCTGCATAGTTTTCCGATGGTGCGGATATACCACGGCAGTAGTTTATAAGAGTTTATGTCCATTTTAGTACAGTCGGCGATTGTGTTCTGAAAATCATGTTCAATTTTGTTTATTACATTGTCGTTGTGGATCAGAAGACCACATTCAAAATGATGGTACAGGCTTCTGTAGTCAAGATTGACGGAACCGATTGTAGCTGTTTTTCCGTCTGCAATGAAATTCTTTGCGTGAATAAAACATTCTTTTTTATAGAGATAGACATGTACTCCGTTTTCGACGAGTTGTTTAAGAAAGGTTTTTCCGATGCAGAATGTCATCAGATGATCGGGCATTGACGGAACAATAATTGATACATCGACTCCTCGTTTTGCCGCGAATATCAGTTCGGACAAAAGTTTGTTGTCAATCACAAGATACGGTGACGTTATGTGCACGTATTTTTTTGCTGTATTTATCATATAAGAATATATATTTTCGGCTATATCCTCATTGTTGAATGCATTGTCCCCATAAGGAATCAGCAGGCTTCTGCTGTCCTTCGGCGTATAGTCGAGCTTTATGTATTTTCCGTAATCATCATCTTTTTTCTGCTCAAGGTTCCATGTATGCATGAACATACAGGTGAAATTCTGGATCGCCGGTCCCTGCACTTTTACGGCGGTATCTTTCCAGTATTTGAATTTGTTCTTTCCGAAATTGAAATATTCGTTCGCGATGTTCACACCGCCGGTATAGGCTGTCTTGCCGTCAATAATAACGATTTTTCTGTGGTCACGGTTGTTGTAATGAATCGAAAATAACGCTGTTATAGGAGAAAAAATCTGTGCGTTTATTCCGTGTTCACTCAGGTGTTTGATGTAGTTTGCGGACGCGGCGGTTACTGAACCGATCGCATCAAAAAGAACCCTAACCTCAACACCTTCCGCGGCCTTTTTCTCAAGAATTCTGACTGTTCTGAGCCATGACTCATCGAGTTTTATTATAAAGTATTCTATGAAAATGAATTTCTGCGCTTTCTCCAGTTCTGTAAGGAAATCAGGAAAGAATTCCTCTCCGCAGGAAAAGTATCTGACTGAAGAATTTGTATGCGGCGCATAATGTCCTGTATCAAGAAGGTATGTTGCCAGATCGCGGATTTCGGGATATGCCGATATGATTTTTGCAGATTCGGAAGGCTCAGGCAGAAATTCATCTGTCTGCTTTTTGAGATAAGCGATTCTTTTCCTGAATTTATAGCCTCCCATATCTATGTGATAGAGTGTGTATGCGATTACCCCGAAAAGCGGAAAAACTATCAGCGGAAGCAGCCATGCCAGTTTGAACTCATTGCGGCCGTTGCTGTTCGCCAGATATATCATGAACAGAAAACTGAGGGTAATGCTTCCTCCGAAATAGTAGCCGATGTACGGTTCCAGCCATTTCATGAACACAAAAAGGACGGCAACCTGGATAAAAAGAATCAGAAATGTAAGTACGAGCCTGCCGAACAGAATTCTTGAGAAAATTTCCTTTACGCGTTTGTTTTTTAATATGTCTTCGGTGAAGTCTCTTTTTTTATTGTCCATATCGGAGGATTTTATCAGATATTGGTGTTTTAGTTTAGGCGGCCGTAGAAAAGTCTGTGTGCATATTCTCTGCGGCCGCAATATTGTGTCGGAACGGACGGATTTAAACCGCTCCCCGTTGTGGAGCGGTCAGTCAGTAGTTCTGCGCTTCAATTTGGAAGTAACTTTGCGGGTGGGCGCATACCGGACATACTTCCGGCGCTTTTTTTCCTACGACTATATGACCGCAGTTTCTGCACTGCCAGATTGTGTCACCGTCGCTGCTGAATACAAGTCCGTCCTCCACATTCTTAAGAAGTTTGCGGTAACGTTCCTCGTGGTGTTTTTCAATCTGACCGACCATCTCAAAAAGTTTGGCTATGTGATCAAAACCTTCTTCTTTTGCAGTTTTGGCGAAACCGTCATACATATCAGTCCACTCAAAATTCTCGCCTTCAGCCGCGGCTTTCAGGTTTTCCGCTGTAGTTCCTATTCCTCCGTTAAGCAGTTTGAACCACATCTTTGCGTGTTCCTTCTCGTTGTTTGCGGTCTCCTCAAAAATTTCCGCAATCTGTTCATATCCTTCTTTTCTTGCTTTGCCTGCAAAATAAGTGTATTTATTCCTCGCCTGAGACTCTCCGGCGAACGCAGTCTGAAGGTTCGCCTCTGTTTTTGAGCCTTTCAAATCCATGATTTTACCTCCGTAAAATTGTAATTATTACAAATATATCATCTGCAATGCCAAAAGGCAATCAAATTCTTGTCAAATATCGGTTTCAAGTTGCGTCCGTAAGTGATATAATTTCTGGAGGTTCAATTGGAACCGGAAAAATTCAAGTCCTACGCCTTTTTCAGGTTTGCGGTTCATTTTACATGAATTTGGAAATTTTAAGAGTTGATGTGATATTTTGGGGAATAAAATGAAGAGAATGATGAAAAAAAGTGATCACAAATGGAAATTTGTTCAGAACGGCGGACTTGTTCAGGTTATGATAGCAAGCATTGACGATGTTCTGCATATTGATGAGCTTGATCCCAAACTCTGGACCGCCCTTGCATGTCCTGTGACCGGACTTGAATTCAGTGAGGAGACGCTGAGAATCATAGATTCCGACGGAAATGGCCGGGTTCGTGTTCCGGATGTGATAGCCGCAATGAAGTATATCAAAAAGTATTTTGCAGTTCCTGAAGTGATAATGGACAGAAAGGATGGGCTTGATCTTTATGCTCTCAGCAATGCCAAATTTGATTTCGGTTATTCTCCGCATGAATGTGCTGCGGCGATGCTTTCTGTTCTCAACAGGAAAAAGCCTGAGGAAATTCTGGCCGGAGATTTGGATTCGCCGGAAAAACTTTTTAGTCCGTCTGTGTTTAACGGAGACGGTGTGCTCACAAAGGAATGTGTTTCAGATTCTTCGGCCGCCGCAGTTGTCGATGATATAATACGGATAACCGGCGGAACTGATGATGTGAGCGGCGTGAAGGGAGTTACGCGTGTTCAGACGGACTCTTTTTTTGAGTCAATCCATTCTGCCGGAAGCTGCCGCAGAAAAATAGAAAAGGATTCAAAGACGTATTTCCCGCTTGGAGAAAGGACAGAGGCGGCGGCCGAACTTTTTCTCCGCCTCCGGGAAAAAATAGATGATTACTTTATAAGATGTTCAGTTGTTGGCTATGACGGAAATTCTCAGGAACTGCTCCGCAAGGAAACGGAATCGGTCCTGCTTTCCGGAAATTCGCCCGTGTTTGATGCGGAAAAAATCTCCGTGCTTCCGCTGGCTCTTTGTGCGGCTGATAAGCCCCTTCCGCTGCGTTCTGGAATAAATCCAGTCTGGACCGATGATGTCGCAAAATTCCGTGATGAAGTTGTGATTCCGCTTTCTGATGGTGACGATGTTTCAGTCCTTACTGAATCCGAATGGCGCAGAATTTCCGGAATTTTTGCGCCGTATCTTGACTGGAAGAGGAATTTTTCTGAAAACCAGGCCTGTATGCTTGGAAAGAAGCGCATAAATGAAATTCTTGAGTCCGGTGCGGAGGCTGTAATCTATTCATGTCTTGAGAAGGAGGAGAATCAGCCGCCGATGAAAAAAGCCGTTGCAGAAATGCGGAAAATGATGTGCCTGAAAAAGAATTTTCTGGATCTCCTCAGGAATTTTGTCTCGTTTGAGGATTTTTATAGTCTGTCAAAAAAAGCGATGTTTCAGTGCGGAGTCCTCTATATCGACGGGCGTTCATGTGATCTGTGTTTCAGGGTTTCCGACATTGCCAAACATTCCGTCATGTCGGCGCTTTCGCAATGTTTTCTTGTCTACTGTGACTGTTCAAGAAAACAGACTTCGGAAAAAATGCAGATTGCCGCTCTTATAAGCAACGGAAGCACGGACAATATAATTCTTGGCAGGAACGGAATTTTCTTTGACCGTGCGGGCCGTGATTGGGATGCGACTGTCGTCCGGATAATCGACAATCCTGTCAGTGTCAGGCAGGCTTTCTGGAGTCCTTATAAAAAACTGGCCAGAATGATTCAGGAAAAATTTGCAAAGACCGCGTCTGCGGCGGAAAGTTCAGTTTTGGACAAAATGACAAAAGCCGTTGACAATCCGTCATCCGCGGTTAAAGATGTGCAGTCAAAAAAGACCGATGTCGGAACAGTCGCCGCGCTCAGCGTCGCGTTTACGGGAATCGCTACGGTTGTCGGCGGACTTCTTCAGGCTTTTTTCGGACTTGGCGTGTGGATTCCTCTTGGAATTGCAGGAATAATGCTTGCGGTTTCTCTTCCTTCCATGATTATCGCCTGGCACAAACTCAAACAGCGGAATATCGGTCCGATTCTTGACGCGTCGGGATGGGCTGTGAATGGAAATGTCAGGATAACGCCTGTTCTTGGTGCTTCGCTGACTCATCTCCCTGTCCGACCGCTTAATGCCAGCCTGTTCAAATATGACCCGTTCCCGCTGAAGAAATTCCCTCTGAAAAGCGTGATAGCCTGGATTCTGGTGATTGCCGCGGTTTCCGCCCTGATTGTGCTTGCCGTAAGGCATCCTGACAAAGCCGCCGCTCTTTGGAGCAGACTGAAGCAGTTTGGAGTAAGTGCCGGAAAAGCGGTTCCTGCGAATGTTTTCTGAATCTGACGGGTGCGCTTACGTTCAGTAAAAATACTGATGTTCATTTGTCGGAAAGTGGATTAATGTTTTGTCATGAATGTAAAAATAATCAATCCGATTCTTCCCGGATTTTATCCTGATCCGTCGGTTTGTGCGGCCGATGGAAAATTTTATCTTGTGAATTCCACGTTTTCATATTTTCCAGGTCTTCCGGTTTTTGAAAGTGATGACTGCATGAACTGGAGACAGATCGGCAATATAATAGACCGGGAGTCCCAGCTTGATTTTTCAGGTGCAGGCGTGTCCCGCGGTCTTTTTGCGCCGACAATCCGCTTTTACGACGGAAAATTCTACTGCGTCTGTACGCAGGTTGACAAAATCGGAAATTTCATTGTGAGCGCCGACAGACCGGAAGGTCCATGGTCGGATCCTGTTAAAATCCGTGGTGCGGAAGGAATAGATCCGTCGCTTTTCTTTGATGACGACGGAACTGCATGGTACATCGGCACAAGACCGGCTCCCGAAGGTCCAAAATGGAACGGAAACTGGGAGGTCTGGATTCAGCGCATAGACGTGAAAACAGGAACGCTTCTGGGCGGGTCCAAGGGAATCTGGCGCGGTGCGCTCAAGCATTGTATCTGGCCTGAAGGTCCGCACATCTACAAGATAAACGGAATGTACTATCTGATTCATGCTGAAGGCGGAACCGGACCTGACCATGCTGTTTGTGTCGCGCGGTGCGCTTCGATTGACGGAGAATGGACAGGAAAACCTGCGAATCCTATACTTACGCACAGGCACCTTGGTTCTTCCGCCGGTGTGACCTGTGTCGGCCATGCGGATCTTTTTTGTAAGGACGATGGAACCTGGTGGATGGTCTGTCTTGCCTCCCGGCCTTATGGTGACGGTGATTCCCGGTGCAGCAATCTTGGACGTGAGACTTTTATTGTTCCTGTAAAATGGGAAAACGGATGGCCGGTAGTGTCATGGCAGACAGGGCTTGTCGAGAATGCTTACAATCCGGACGGATCCGTCGCTGTCAGACAGAATTCAGATCACGCCGCGGTACATTTTCCCGAAAAGGACGAATTTGATTCTCCGGACCCGGAACTGTACTGGCTCTCGCTCCGCTGCCGGCATAATGTGTCTCTTTCTGAAAGGCGCGGATGGCTGCGTCTGTATGGCGGAAATGAACTCTGCGGGAACGGAGATGTAAGCTTGTTCGCTAGGAGACAGACTTCATTCACCTGGAGAATTACCACCGAAATGGAGCCTCATCTTGTCCGCGACGGAGATTCCGCCGGACTCGTGTGTTTTCAGAGCGAGAAATTCAATTTGAGGCTTGCCGTCACTCGGCGTGGCGGAGCTGATTTTGTTCAGGTTCTCCGTTTCTTCGGTTCGGACAGGCCGGAAATTCTCTCATCAGTGGAAATTTCTGCACCCGGGAACAGGCATTTTGCGCTTGAGGTTATCGCTGAAAGGCAGAGTCTTAGTTTTTCCTTTTCTGCGGATGGCGGCAAAATGAATCTCCTTGCCGAAAATGTGGACGGAAGTATTCTCAGCGTGGAAAAAGCCGGTGGATTTGTCGGAACTGTTCTTGGAATGTTCGCCGAATCTCCGGGCGGAAATTTAGGACAGCAGATGTTCGCTGATTTTGACGGTTTTGCCTGTTATTCGGATGAAGTGGAGTGGACAGATGAACAGCGGTGAATTTTTGGTAAAAGGACTCTGCGGCAACGGAATGGTTCTGCAGAGGAATTCAATGAACTGTGTTTACGGAGCGGCTCCGGCCGGTTCTGAGATTCTTATGGAATTCCGCAACCGGAAATTTTCTGTTGTTGCGGATAAAGACGGTTTGTGGAAAATAGAATTCAATCCCGGATCGGATGGCGGTCCGGAGCGGATGCTCCTGAGATGTGGCGCGACGGAAATTTGTTTTGAGGACATTTATGTCGGTGAGGTGTGGGTCAGTTCCGGTCAGTCAAACGCCCAGCTTCCGATGGAGCGGATGGCGTATTCGTATCCGGATGAATTCGCGGCACCTGCGGATCCTTTTGTCAGAATGATTACTGTTCCGATAAACTGGTCGTTTGACGGGGAGAAAGATTCTCTCCCGGACGGCGCTGTTTCATGGAAATGCGCCTCACCGGAAAATTTGGGCAATATGTCCGGAACCGGCTATTTTTTCGCAAAAAAACTGCGTTCCGAACTTGGTGTTCCAGTCGGAATAATAAACGCAAGTCAGGGCGGTTCTCCAGTTGTGTCGTGGATGAACAAAGATGCGATAAAAATGTCCGGCGTAGGAGAACAGTATCTTGAAAGACTGGAAAAATGCCGCACAAAGGAATATCCGCAGCGGGTTCTCCACGACGTTCATGTCGCGCAGTCCGAGTGGGACAGAGCATTTTTTTCGTCTGATGAGGGATTCCGTCAGGGATGGGACAGAAGTGATTTTTCCTCGCTTGATTCGTCATGGCAGGATTTTTCGCTTCCTGGGGAATTGAAAACGGATTCTCCGGCCGGTTCAGTCTGGTTCAAAAAGGAAATTGTTCTTTCCGAGCAGGAATCCGCTGAATTTAATTGCGCCGGTGGCAATCTGTGGCTAGGTTCGATTGTCGATGCGGACAAAGTATGGGTGAACGGCGCGGAATGTGGTGTCACGTACTATTGTTATCCGCCGCGCAGATACTCCGTTCCGTCAGGAATTCTCAGGGCCGGCTCCAATACGATTACGGTCCGTGTCCAGTACGGCGGCGGAAGGGTGAAATTTTACAGTGAAAAACCATATTTCCTTTTTTGCGGTGATGTCCATGTAGCTCCGGCGGCAATCCGAAATGTTGAGAAATTTGATCGTGCAACAGGCGGCGGTGTCAAGATAAATCTTTGCGGAATCTGGAAGATGAGGCAGGGAACAACGGCTGAGCCTCGTCCGGGAGAAGTGTTTTTTGAGTGGGAGCCGACCGCTCTGTTCAACTCGATGCTTGCTCCGGCGTTCGGACATTGTGTCCGTGGCGCAGTCTGGTATCAGGGAGAATCTGACGCAGGCCGTTATTCCGACTACAAATTCCTTATTATGAGCATGATAAACCTTTGGCGGAACAAATTCCGTTATCAGGCTGCTCAGGACGGCGGAAAGATGCCTTTTGTCGTGGTTCAGCTTCCGAACTGGAGCGACGGCCGGGATGAGAACCTGTTCCAGATGAATTCGGAATGGGCTTCAATGCGTGAGGTTCAGTCGATGGTTGCCGATGAGACGGACAACTGCGCACTTTCCGTGATGATTGATGCCGGCGAATGGAACGATCTGCATCCGGAAAAGAAATTTACTGCCGGAACACGGGCCGCAAGGGAGGCGCTCAGAATCGCATACGGAAAAAATTATTCTGCAGGAGCGGTTCCTGAAAAGTTTTCGCTGAATCAAAAAGTCATCACTGTCGGATTTGACTGCGGCAATGAGATTCTGAAGGCATTCGCCGTTGATGGAAAATGTGCCGATTTTTCCGCCGAATCTGAATCCGTGTACGGATTTTCCGTTCTTACCGATTGTGGTATTTTTGGAGCAGATGCGCATATTTCGGGAAAAAAAGAAATTGCCGTAGACTGCTCTGCTGCCGACGGCAAAATTCTTGAGATCCGCTATCTTTGGGCTGACAGCCCGGCTCCGGTGAACCTTTATTCCGGAGGAATTCCTGTCGCACCTTTCAGAAAGCGAATGGTATAAAAGAAAGGCAGAATTCCCCGTGCTGTACGGAAAATTCTGCCTTATATCTGAACTTCAGTCCGGCATATCAGTTTCTGAAACTGTGGATTGGAGCCGGAATTCTTCCTCCGCGGTTTATGAATTCAGCGCAGCTGAACCTGTTCACCGGTATTATCGGAGCTCCTCCGAGCAGACCTCCGAATTCCGCCCATTCACCTTCCTTTTTGCCAATAACAGGAATGACGCGGACAGCGGTGGTCTTATTGTTCACCATGCCGATAGCAAATTCATCCGCCATGATTCCGCTTATCGTGGTGGCCGGAGTGTCACCCGGAATCGCTATCATGTCAAGTCCTACCGAACAGACGGTTGTCATAGCCTCAAGTTTTTCCAGGGTGATGGAGCCTTGCTTTACGGCATTTATCATTCCCTCATCTTCAGAAACAGGAATGAATGCGCCGCTGAGTCCTCCGACTCTTGTGCTTGCCATGACTCCGCCTTTTTTCACCATGTCGGTGAGCATGGCGAGAGCCGCTGTAGTTCCCGGAGCGCCGGCACCTTCAAGACCGATTTCCTCAAGAATACGGGCGACCGAATCCCCTACAGCAGGAGTGGGTGCGAGGGAAAGATCAAGAATTCCGAAGTCCACGCCGAGGCGTTTTGCGGCTTCCGTTCCCACAAGCTGTCCCATGCGGCTGACTTTGAATGCCATTTTTTTTATTCCTTCTGCAAGGACATCAATCGGTTTGCCTTTGTATTCCTTTGCCGCGGCAAGAATTACTCCGGGACCGGAAACTCCGACACTAAGAACGGCATCTCCCTCGCCCGGTCCGTGGAATGCGCCCGCCATGAACGGATTGTCTTCCGGCGCATTGCAGAACACGACAAGCTTTGAGCAGCCCAGGCTGTCCCGTTCCTTTGTCTTCTCGGCGGTTTTTCTTATTATTTCGCCCATCAGTTTTACGGCGTCCATGTTGATTCCGTTTTTGGTTGTTCCCACATTCACCGAGGAGCAGACACGTTCGGTTTGGGCAAGCGCATCCGGAATTGAATTTATCAGAATTCTGTCTCCGGGGGTCATTCCTTTCTGAACAAGTGCGGAAAATCCTCCGACAAAATCAATGTCCAGTTCCTTTGCTATTTTGTCAAGAATAATGGCCCATTCAATGTAGTTGTCTTCGCCGCTAGGTTCCGCAACCATGGAAATCGGAGTCACTGCTATCCGTTTATTGATTATCGGAACTCCGAATTCGGATTCAATTGCCAGGCCGGTCTTAACAAGATTTCCGGCATAGTGCATGATTTTATCGTACATTTTTCCGCGGCTTCTTTTTCCGTCCTCACAGGCGCAATCTCTGAGGGAAATTCCCATTGTGATTGCGCGCACGTCAAGTTTCTGGCGCATGAACATATTTACAGTTTCCTGAATTTCTACGGGAGAAAAAATCATATAAACCTCTGGATTTCTGCCGGTTTGCGGCGTTTTTTACTTAAAAGCGATATTGTATTCTAGTGAAAAATCACCTATATGTATACCATAATAAACCGGAGCGCCGGTGTTTTGTCATTTCTCAAGATTTTTGATGAATTCGTAATTTATCTGCCGCAGCATAAAACGGAATTTCCTTTCTGTTTTTATTCCGAATTTCTTCAGGATTGTCTTGTTTATCTGATAATATTCGATGTTTTTGTCGTTGTAGTTCTGCATTATGTCGGCAAGATATACTGCCGCAGTAATGTCGCTTATTTCGGCAGGAGCATTTTCCGGGTCATGGTGAAAATTCACCATTTCGGAGATTTCCTTTGGAAAATTCCATTTTTCGAGAATAAGTTTTCCCGCCTGACTGTGAACACGGTCGTCAAAAAATGTCTCAAGCATCCGCGCCGAAATTCCGTAGTTGGTGCACAGTTCCTTCAGTCTTAAGAGCTGTTCCTCCGAGGCGGCATGAAGAAGAATTCTTTCTATATCATGAATCAGTCCGCAGAGATATACGGCTTCCGGAGCGGCGGTTTCCTGCGGAAGACAATTTACCGCGATGTTGTATGCGGCAAATGCGACAAAAAAACAATGGTTCCATATATCGTCTGTTCTTTCATCCGGTGTTATCAGCGTGATTTCGGAATTTTCTGTACTGAAGATTTCCGCAAGTTTTCCGGGGCTGATTCTGTCCACTGCCTGCGTGATCGAAAGGGTGGAATTTCCTTCCGCAATGAATTGTTTCAGTGTGATTATGGAAAGCGTAGCGTCCCTGGCGATAAAATCGGTAAGAATTTGTCTTGTTGTCGAAGCGTCCGCAAGGAGCTGGTTCAGTTTTTCAAATTTATCTCTTCTGACCGGAATTTTTTTCTGGTTGCGCACGAATTCCTTGGAAAGCAGCAGAAAGTCTGATTTTATTTTCTGGTTCAGCGGCAGGATTATTTTTGTGATTGTCTCGTTTCCTACTGAAAAAATCTGATAATTTTCCGATGAGAGGCCGACTTTCTGTAACATCAGGATCATGATTATTATTCCGAGCCCTGAGCCTTCCGTCTGATCAAGAACGTCCATGTAGACTTCTTCCATGGAATTGTACTGACGGGCCTTGCAGATTTTTTCCTGAATGCGCTCAGTTTCAAATACCGTGAGAACCGAATTGTTGCGGATTTCGACCTTTATAAAATCAGATGTCATCTGCAGAAGCAGCTTTATGTAAAGTCCCTGCTTTTTCTGAATCGAAAGATAATGGTTTATGTTGGAGAGGGTGTCGCTTTTGAATGATTCCATTCCATGCTTGTAGTCAGCCTCGTCTGTTATGTCGAGATTTTTCTCCTTAAAATATACACGCTTTGTATTTGCTTTTTTGGAATTCGTCAGAAGTTCTCCGAGCGAGAAACTCAGCTGTTCCGTCAGATATTCCTGCCTGCATTCAACAAGAAATTTCCGCAGTGTCTCCTGCATATAGTTCTCCATGTTACGCGGAAGCGTATATGAAGTGATTTCCACGGGAGTGTGAAGATTAACGGCGGTTCTTATCTTTTCTATGTCTTTTTTTCGCAGATAATTGAATTTTTCTTCCATTTATTCGATGTGGATATTCTACACGAAAGCCGGTAAATGTGAAGCGGAATTTTTATTTTTTGAGAAATTCCGTCCATTTCTGCATCAGAATTCCGAACGCAACACCTACGTTCAGTGATGCTTTCAGGCCTTTCATGGGAATGGACACACGTCCATACTCCGCACGATGCAGGGCTTCCGGGCTTACGCCGAGTTCTTCCGAACCGATTATGCAGACTCCGTTGTGCGGGAACTCAAATTCGTTTATGTCTGTTCCTCCGGTTTCCAGCGCAAACACCGGAAATTCCTGCGGAATTTCCGAAAGAGATGTTCTTTCCCACGGAATTGTGTCTATGCATCCCATTGAGCTTCTTACGGCGCGCGGCTGCATCGGATCAACGCAGCATGGAGATACAAGAACCTTTTCCGCCCCCATCGCCTCCGCAGTCCTGAATATCGAGCCGATGTTGAACGGAGAGCGTATATCCTCCGCATAGACATAAATTCCAGAAAAAAAATCGCGCCGCATTACAGTTCCGTCAGCCTGTTGCGGAGAATGAGGTGCGATTATCAGATCCCATTCCGCGGGAAAAGTTCCGATTATCGCAAGCAGATGATTTCTTGCGCAGTTACAGAGGCGGAGCTCATCAACTGGATTTTCGGAAAGCAGATTTCTAAGTTCCGCTGCGGCTTCCGGAGGAAGTTTGGGATCTTTCAGCAGAATTTCTGTTATTTTTTTTGTGTATTGAATCCGCGGCATTCCGGTGAATGAGTATTCCGTACCTTTTTCAGCGATTCCTTTTATGTCCCGCTCAAGAGCGCCGAATGTAAGCGCAAGTTTACGGCGTTTCTGTCCTCCCTCCAGCTGGAACAGTTTTGTCGGTTCTATCATTTCAGTATGCGGATTTTACGAATTCAAAAATATCATCGGTTGACATGCTGCGTGGCAGCGAAGTTACGGCCTCTGTCTGACCGGCATCCTCAACCGCAAGAGAAAGCTGTTCTATCGAAAGCTGAATATCCTTTAACCTTGCCGGAAGATTTCCTGCCGCGATTTTCTGCCGTATCATATCTGAGAAAGATTTTACCGCCTCTTCTCCGCTTTGACCTTCCGGAATGCAGTGCATTATGGAGGCGATTTTTTCGATTCTGGCACATTTGTATTTTGCCGCATCGTCAATCATATAAGGAAGAAGAATCGATGCGACCAGCGGTTTTGATATTCTGTATCTTGAATTTATCGCCATTGCAAGAAGTGAATTCAGACCTGCGGAACTTGATGCGACCGAAAGCGAAATCATGCAGCCGGCTTCGGCAAGAAGAATTTCCGGCGGAGTCGTTATGTCCAGCGACGGCGAACCGTTCGTCACGTATGAAAGAAGCTCAACTCCTTTTTCTGCAAATGTGTCGCTGAAAAAAGTCGCTTTTCTTGAAAGATAGGATTCGACTGCCATGTTCAGAATCTCCATCGTCATCGTGGACTTCTGATTTTCGGTCAAGGTCAGCATCAGGTTCGGATCCGTAAGAAGAAGCCTGCAGATGTTGCTCTGAACTTTCATGATTTTCATCTGGTTGCATCTTGAATCCGTAACCGGAATTTCATTTGTGAACACAAAAGGAGTTCTGTATGTTGTGGGTACACAAATACATGGCAGCGCTGTGGTAGATGGAACTGCGCCATCGACAAAAGTGTACAAGTCATGAACTTCATTGAATACGGCCGCAATGCATTTTGCTATGCTGATTGCCTTTGTTCCGCCTGCGGCGATTATTCCGTGAATGTGTCCTTCCTTTGCAAGCGTAAGCGCACGTTGAATTGTCTTTGTTGTCGCTCCGTCTGAAATTTCAGAAAAGACGAAATTCTCAATTTTTCTGCTGTTAAGCGACTCAAGAATTTTGTCCGCAGTTTTCATTTCGTGGAGAATCGGATCCATTATGACCATGAATCTGGACCCGAACTCAAGAACCTGCTGACCTAATCTGCTTACGGTGTATGAGCCGAGCATGATGTTTGGGGTTATCCTGAAAATAAAATCAGACATAGTTTTCTCCGAAAAAAAAGGCGGATGCTATCCGCCTTCTGAAAATACAATAACTCAGGTCTGTATCCGTATTGTTTGGATTACAGTCCGAAACTGGCCATAATACCTTCGGCGGCACTCATTATCACGGCATCGCTTAAATAAGACGGATCTTTTATTTTTGCTTTTACTTCCGCAATACGATCCGCTCTGACATTCGGGGTTTCTTCTGCAACTTTATCCAGATAATAAGCTTCGGCAAGCTGCATTGCGTCCTTGGAGATATGGACGCTATCCGAATTTGATACACTCTTTGCGGAACTGTCTGTCTTGCGGGTGTTCTGCACATTGTTAAGAGGATTCAAAATTCCTATTTTATCTATCATCATTTCATCCTGCCCCTCTGCCTTTAATTTTCGGCAGAATTTTCTGAAATCTGAACGTTTTTTGCACCGGAAATAAAGACAGCGAATTC
Source organism: Bacteroidaceae bacterium (assembly GCA_963594605.1). Taxonomy (GTDB): domain Bacteria; phylum Spirochaetota; class Spirochaetia; order Treponematales; family Treponemataceae; genus Treponema_D. Next base: position 38,287 of record CAVBEH010000015.1, on the reverse strand, counting down.
TCCTTTTATGGAAGTTCTTGCCGCAAAATCATCACGCAGCTCCACCGCAGTTCCGCTTTTTATTTCCTCGTGCAGTTTTGTCAGTTCCCGTCCCACAACAACACGTCTGCTTTCATCAATATCGGCAATATCCGTCAGCAACTTTACTATTCTGAACGGAGATTCATATATGATGACCGCATCACCTGTTGACATTAATTCCCTAAGTCTGGATCTTCTTTTTCCTGGCTTTGGAGAAAGAAATCCTTCAAATATAAGTGTTTTGCCTCCGGATCCGGCCACGCTGACCAGCGCCGCAAATGCGGCCGGACCTGGAACCGGAACAATCTGATGACCTGCCGCACGTGCCGCATCCACAAGAACCGCACCCGGATCGCTTATTCCGGGTGTTCCGGCATCGCTTGCGTATGCCACGGTGTTTCCTTCGTCAAGCAGCCGGACTATTTTTTCTCCGGCGGATTTTTCATTCTGTGCCCGGCAGGAGATAAGCGGTTTCTTTATTGCAAGGTGATTCAGCAGCTGAAGCGTATGGCGCGTATCCTCGCAGGCGATGAAGTCGGCGTTTCTGAATGTCTCCACCGCCCTGAATGTTATGTCACCAAGATTTCCTATTGGAGTTCCTACTATATATAAAACCGACACGGAATAATTATAATGCTAACGTCTTCAATATACAAGGCGAAAAATAACTCTATTTTTTGGATAATTAACTTTTTTTTATTGACAAATAAGAATAATGAGTTATAGTATTAACTACAACGTTGTAGTATGAGTAAACGGCGTTGTTATTAACTTCAGAACCTTAAAAGGGTACTTCATACAGAACCATAATACAGGAGGAAATTGTATGAAAAAGATTGTTGCGGCGGCTCTTGCGGTCGTATCAGCAGTAACACTTATGTCTTGCTCAAAGAAGGAAGGGGCATCGGCAAAGAGCGACGGAAAAGTTCTTAACATTTATGTTTGGAACGATGAATTCTCGTCTCGTTTTGAGAAGTATTACAAATCAAGAGTTCCGGCGGATGTGACTGTGAATTTCATTCAGACACCGAACCAGGACAATGCCTATCAGAACAAGCTGGATGAGGCTCTTCTTATGCAGGAGTCTGCCGCTGCTGATGACAAAGTTGACATCTTCCTCGTAGAGGCTGACTATGCTCTTAAGTATGTCGATACAGCTTATACACTTGATGTGAAGAAAGATGTCGGTCTTACGGATGCGGATCTTGCCAACCAGTTCAAATACACAAAGGACATCATGACAGATTCAAAGGGTGTTCTTAAAGGTGTTACATGGCAGGCTTGCCCGGCCGGTTTCGTATACCGCCGCTCTTATGCAAAGGCCGTTCTCGGAACTGATGATCCGGCAGAAGTTCAGAATGCTCTCTCTTCTTGGGACAAATTCGACGAGGTTGCTGCTAAGGCAAAGGCAAAAGGATATTACATGGTTTCCGGCTATGATGATGACTTCCGTGTCTTCTCTGACAACATGAAGACAAAGTGGGTCAACGGAAACAAGATTACGATTGATCCGATGATCAACCGCTGGATTGAGCAGACAAAAGAATACACGGACAAAGGATACAACAACAAGACAAGCCTTTGGTCTTCTGAGTGGGCTCAGGGCATGAAGAAGGACGGAAACGTGTTCGGATATTTCGGACCGGCTTGGTTCGTTGACTTCTCTCTTGCTCCTAACACAGAGGATAATCCTGGTGCAAAAGACGGTTCTTATGGTGACTGGGCTTTCTGTAAAGGACCGCAGGGCTTCTCTTGGGGTGGAACATGGATCTGTGCTGCTGCCGGTTCAGACAATATCCCTCTTATCAAAGATATTATGAAGACTCTTACTTGCGACAAGGATACAATGGTTGCTATCGCCAAGGAAATGGGAGACTTCACAAACAACGAGCCTGCTATGCGCGAAGTTGCTAATTCAGACTACGGTAACCCGCTCCTCGCCGGACAGAACCACATGGCGTTCTTCATTGATTCTGCCGCTTCTATCGACAAGAGCTTCATCTCTATGTACGATCAGGGTATGACAGAAAAAGTTCAGGCTGCTATGAAGGATTATTTCGAGGGTAAAGTTACTCTTGATAAGGCTTGGGACAACTTCTACACATCTGTTCTTGAGCTTTATCCGAACCTTACAAAATAGTCTCTGACTGTTTGATTTGAGTTTGAAAGGGGGATTGCTGAATGGCGTCCCCCTTTTTGTTGAAAAGCAAATTCTTTTTTTTGAGAGGACGTTATGGCGGAAAAAATTGCCGGTACGGATGTGGGGCAGATTACAAAATCAAAAAAGCGGCATACAGTTCAGTATGACAATTGGGGGTATTTCTTTATAGCTCCTTTCTTTATTGTCTATGTTATATTTTCACTGATTCCGCTTCTTACAACATTTGTTTACAGTTTCTTTGAATATTACCGTTCTGGAATGAATATAATCGGACCAAACTTTATAGGCATCAAAAACTATATCGGGGTCTTTACTTCAAGTGACAATCTTGCAAAATACTTTTGGAACACGCTTGTCATGTGGCTGATAGGATTTATTCCGCAGATTCTTATATCTCTGCTTCTTGCCGTATGGTTCACAAATACGGAATTGAGGCTGAAGGGACAGCGTTTTTTCAAGACAGTCATATATATGCCGAATCTTATCATGGCGGCGGCGTTCGCCATGCTTTTCTTTGCGCTGTTTTCTCCGTCAGGTCCTGTAAACAGCATAATCACAACTCTTGTGAACAGTTCAAACAAGGCGGCGATTGAGGCCGGAACTATTCAGCCGATGGAAGGAATCAGGTTTTTCAGTACGACAGGATGGTCACGGGTAATTGTTGCCACGATGAATTTCCTTATGTGGTATGGAAACACAACGATTCTTCTTATGGCCGGCGTTATGGGAATAGATGAAAGTCTTTTTGAGGCCGCGCGTATAGACGGCGCCAGCCCGATTCAGATTTTCTTCAAGGTTACAATACCGCTTCTGATTCCGATTTTTGTCTACGTTCTTATCACCTCGCTTATCGGTGGTATTCAGATGTTCGATGTTCCGCAGATTCTTACTAACGGAACCGGCGGTCCGGACAGAACTACAATGACAATCATCATGAAATTGAACAAGCATCTTGCAAACAAGAACTATGGTCCTGCCGGAGCGATGTCTTTGTTGCTGTTTGCCATAACAGGAATTCTCAGCGGCGTCGTCTACAAATCCACGATGAAGCAGTATCAGAATAAACGCTAGGTCAGGAGGAACAAAATGGAATCTATTCAGAGTCAGAGCAAGACGCTTGCAGTAAGAAGAACAGTTTGCTACATAGTGCTGATAATTCTGACAATATTGTCATTGTTTCCGTTCTATGTGATGATAATAAACGCGACCCGATCCCATGCGCAGGTTCAGGGCGGTTTTTCGGCCTTGCCGGGCAATCAGCTTATAAGGAATATAATAAATCTTGTTATTCCGAAGGGAACTCAAAGTCCTTTGGGGCAGAAGCTTATCGCGGCCCAGAATTTTGCGAGTCCGCTTGTTGATTATGCGAAAAATTATCCGGTAATGCGCTGTATGCTGAACAGCATAATAATTGCGGCGCTTACGGCTTGTGTGACGACATATTTTTCCGCCATGACATCCTACGGAATTTATATGTACAATTTTAAGGGCCGTAAATTCGCATTCAATTTTATCATGGCGGTCATGATGGTGCCGGTTCAGGTTTCAACGCTTGGTTTCTTGAATTTGCTGCAGAAACTTCAGCTGATGAACAATTATGTCTCTCTTATTGTTCCGTCTGTCGCTGCTCCTGTGGTTTTCTTTTACATGTATCAGTCAATGGAGGCAACGCTTCCATATTCAATCGTTGAGGCTGCACGCGTGGACGGATGTCATGAGTTCAAGACTTTCAATCAGATTGTCCTTCCGATGATGAAACCAGCGATTGCTGTTCAGGCGATTTTTGCATTCGTAACTTCCTGGAACAACTATTTTGTTCCGGCATTGGTTATCAACGACAAAAAGCTTTGGACTGTGCCGATTCTGATTGCGAATGTACGAAATGCGGATTATTTGGCCAACAACATGGCAATCACTTATCTGCTTCTTACTTTTGCTGTTGTTCCGCTGATTGTAATTTATCTTTTCCTCTCCAAGTATATTATAGGCGGTGTTACAGCAGGCGGTGTAAAGGAGTAGGATTTGGGTTTATGTGGTGTGGAAATGTTGTTTCTTCTCCACGATAAAAGATAAAAACACTCCGTTCATGTCGGACGGAATTCGGATGCCGCGGAGCTCTTCCGCGGTGTTTTTTTTTATTCCTTGAGATACGGCTGTTCTCTTTTCGTTGAGATTTCCGCTGAATTTTCAATGGAGATTTATTATCCGCTGATTGGATGAGCCTCGGAATGCAAGTGAAATGTCGCGTAGTTCGGCGACAAAAGGTCCGTCCACAAGCGTGTCTATACATTCCAGCATGGCTTCTGTTGCTTCACAGCGCTTTTTGCCGTCTGCCGGAAGAATATCCCAGTCGTAGACGTAGCCGGTGTAGCACCAGATGTTTTTGTCAGGGAATTTCTCCTTTACTTTTTTCAGAAACGGTGCGAGAGCCCTCTGGTTTTCTTCTTCAAAAGGCTCACCGCCCAGAATTGTCAGTCCGGCAATGTATTCCGGTTCAAGTGCGAGGAAAATTTCATTTTCTGTGGCATCGGTGAATTCCTTTCCAAAATTGAAATCCCATGTCTGCCTGTTGAAGCAGCCCTCACAATTTACGCGGCATCCTGAAACAAAAAGCGCCACTCTTACTCCCGGTCCGTCAGCGATGTCCGTCTTTTTGATGTTTCCGTAATACATGACAGATTAAAGATGAAGGACCCTTTCTTTTATTTCCTGGGTTCTGCCCTGATTCCAGTACTGTGTTCCTATATATCCGCAGGTGCGTCGTGCCACGTTCATCGTCGCCTGGTCACGGTTTCCGCAGTTCGGACATTCCCAGACAAGCTTGTTTTCTCCGTCGGTCACGATTTTTATTTCTCCGGTATAGCCGCATTTCTGGCAGCAGTCGCTTTTTGTGTTAAGCTCGGCATACATGATGTGATCATAAATATGCCGGAGCAACGCCATCACCGCCGGAATGTTGTTCTCCATGTTCGGAACTTCGACGTAGCTGACCGCCCCGCCCGGAGACAGCTCCTGAAACTGAGCTTCAAATGTCAGTTTGGTGAATGCGTCAACCGGCTCGGTGACATGGATATGGTAACTGTTTGTTATATAATTTTTGTCCGTTACGCCTGGAATTTCTCCAAAACGTTTTTTCAGGCATTTGGCAAATTTGTATGTTGTGCTTTCGAGCGGAGTTCCATAAAGGGAGAACGCGATGTTTGTCCTCTCCTTCCATTCGGCGCATTTTCTGTTCAGATGTCTCATTACTTCCAGCGCAAACGGCGTTGCCTCCGGATCGGTGTGCGGTTTTCCGGTCATATAGCGGACGGCCTCGCATAAGCCGGCATATCCCAGGGAAATTGTTGAATATCCGCCGAAAAGCAGCTTGTCGATTGTCTCTCCCTTTTTTAGTCTTGCCAGAGCTCCGTTCTGCCATAGAATAGGTGCGACATCCGACGGTGTTCCGAGAAGCCGTTCATGGCGTTTCATAAGCGCGCGGTAGCAGAGCTGCAGCCTGTCGTCAAGGATTTTCCAGAATTCATCCATGTTTCCGCCGGATGAACAGGCTGCGTCCACAAGATTGATTGTGACAACTCCCTGATTGAATCTTCCGTAAAATTTCGGTTTGCCGGAGTCATCCTTGTAGACCGTAAGAAATGAACGGCAGCCCATGCACGGATAGCAGTTGCCTTCCTTCAGCTCCTTCATTTTCTTTTCGCTTATATAGTCGGGAACAAGCCGTTTTGCCGTGCATTTTGCGGCAAGCTCACTCAGATAATAGAATCTGGAGCCTGGTGTTATATTGTCCTCCTCAAGAACGTAAATAAGTTTCGGAAAGGCCGGTGTGACCCAAAATCCCTTTTCGTTTTTTACGCCCTGATAACGCTGTTTCAGAACTTCTTCTATTATCATCGCAAGGTCTTTTTTTTCCTGCTCGTTCTTGGCTTCGTTCAGGTACATGAATACGGTGACAAAAGGGGACTGGCCGTTGGTTGTCATAAGAGTGACAACCTGATACTGAATGGTCTGGACACCTCTTGTGATTTCATCGTGGAGCCTCATTTCTACAATTTCGTCAAACTGTTCTTCCGTGTATTTCAGTCCGGTTTTTTCCTCAATCGCATGAAGATCCTTTGCGATTTTTTTCCGGCTTACATCCACGAACGGCGCGAGATGTGAAAGAGATATGCTCTGTCCTCCGTACTGGGATGAGGCCACCTGCGCAATTATCTGAGTTGCGATATTGCAGGCGGTGGAGAATGAATGTGGAGTGTCGATTCTGGTTCCGCTTATCACGGTTCCGTTCTGAAGCATATCCTCAAGATTCACAAGATCGCAGTTGTGCATGTGCTGGGCAAAATAGTCCGCATCATGAAAATGAATCAGTCCTTCCTCGTGGGCTTTTGCGATGTCCTCGTCAAGCAGAAAACGTTTTGTTATGTCCTTGCTGACTTCTCCGGCCATATAATCGCGCTGGACGCTTACGACTGTAGAATTCTTGTTGGAATTCTCCTGCTTCACTTCCTCGTTGTTGCATTCAAGCAGCGACAGAATCTGTCTGTCCGTGGAATTCGCCTTGCGCATAAGTTCATGCTGGTAACGGTATGTTATATATATCTTTGCGATGTCGAATGCACCGGAACGCATTATCGCCTTTTCAACAAGATCCTGAATCGACTCAACGTTCATCTCGTGCTTTTCCTGGCGGCACTGGTTCTCTATATCCATCGCCATGCCCTGAATTGTGGCTGTGCTGAGCCGTTCATTTACAGGAACTTCATTGTTGGCTTTTGTTATTGCGGTTGCTATTTTTGAGCGATCAAAAACGACTTCCTCGCCGTTTCGCTTTATTATTTTCATTTGTGGGAATACTCCGTATATTTATATTCAAAACGCTATAGCTAGCGTACTTTGTGTATTGTATATTCATTCGGCTTTGATGGCAATGGATTTTCAGATTTAAAGTTGGATTTTTTCGGGAACGGGATTTATACTGATAAAATACAGGCATTAAACCGATAATATAGATATTAGGTGTATTTTCCGTGCGGAAAAACATGAGAACCGGCGGGGAGTGTGGTGAAATACTGTTCAAGAGGGGTTTGTATGAAAAAAAGTTTGTCTGGGTTCATCGTTTTTGCAGCTGTGTTTTCTTTGTTTGCCCACGGAAAAAGTGATATTGATGAGATTGATGTTGAGAATCTGAACAGCTGGCAGGAAGTGTTTGATCTTGACTCCAAAAAAGCCGGAAAATACAACATGATGATTACAGCTACCGACAAGGGTGGAAATCAGTATGTGGAAGGTCCGTTCAATCTTTTTGTGGATCCTCTGTCCGATCTTCCTGTCGCCGGTATTACAAATCCTGCGCCCGGAATGCGGGTTGCCGGAAATCTGAACATAGTAGGAACCTGCGTGGATGATGACGCGGTCTCCTGGGTGGAGCTTGTTCTGGACGGCGATACGGAAAATCCGATCCGTGCCGAAGGAAAGGAATTCTGGTCATATTATCTTGATACGGTTGATATGGCGGAGGGGCCACATAAAATTCAGGTCACAGGCTACGACATAAACGGGCTTGCCGGACATCCTGTTTCTGTGGAGTGGCAGCTTGACCGTGCCGCACCGGTGACGCAGGTGGCCGATCCCGCCATGGGAATGCTTGTATCCGGCAATGTGAACCTAAAAGGAACGGTTGCGGACGGAAACGGAATCAGGGAGATGTCCTATTCCATTGACGGCGGCGAGAAATTCATTCCTGTAAAACTGCCGAAAAATCAGACGCAGTGCAGTTTTGGCATAAATATCGACACCAGAAAATTCGAGGACGGTCCGTCGGTAATCTGGTTCAAGGCTGTGGACATAACCGGTTCCGTCGGATTCTACGCATTTCTTCTTTTTATAGACAATACAAAGCCCGATGTCCAGATTATTTCTCCGGAAGCGGATGCCGTGATGAACGGAAAATTCTCCGTGGCCGGTTACGCAAAAGATACGATGGGAATTGTGGAGCTTTCGTGGAAATTCGGCGATGAGACCGGAGATTTTGAGCTGATTCCCGGCAATCCGTACTGGTGTGTCACGTTGGACACAATCGGTTCGTTCGATAAGTCAAGAAAATTCACCATACATGCAAAGGACAGCGCGGGAAACGTGGTCGAAGTGACAAGGAATATCGCGCTGAATCAGGAGCAGGATAAAGCCGTTGTGCTTTTGTCCGAGCCGGAGCCGCAGACCGTTTATTCGGACGGAAAGGATGTTTTTGTGCGCGGAATAGCCGTTGATGATGACGGAATTAAATCTGTTTTTGTCCAGCTTGACGACGGCGTGGCGGAGGAAATAAGGACAAGGGGAATATTTCAGAAACTTCTGTGCGGTTCCGACACTCTCTCTGTCGGAAAACATAAAATCACCGTTTATGCCGTTGATGTGAACGGAGTTGCGGGAATTCCTCTTGTCACCGAAATTTCGACTACAGGTCTGCCGCCGGTTTTTTCTGATGTTCAGATTGTGTCATCAAAAAAATCGGAGGCTTTTTCCGGCGGAATGGAAATCCATCCGGAGAGCGGAACATCTTTGGAGATGAACATCAGTTCTCAGATGGGAATTTCGGAGGTTGTGTCTGAGCTGAGATGGGGACGTGATGGCATTATAGAAAGAAATGATGTTTTAAAAAATCCCAAGGAATACAGATATGTGTGGAATTTCGGAGCTGATGCGCCGAAAGGAGCCGCGGAATTTGTCGTGCGCGCCACCGATATTACCGGACGTACCGCAGAATTCAGGTCTCCTGTTTATATCACCGACACTTACAGATTGCGCAGAGATGTTCCGGAAGTTGTTTTTGACGACAGCGTGATTGCGGAAGATGGACTCATCGAGTGTGATTTTGAATTTCCTGTGACGGGATATTTTATAGGCGCGGACGCTTTTTCTGCCGAACTTGTTCCTCCGACGCCGTTTGCCTCCGTTCAGTTGGACGGAAATCTGATAAAACTTGTTCCGGAAAAAGATGCGGTCGGCGTTTCGGAGTCTGTTGTTGTGAGGGTGACTGCTGCCGACGGAAAAACTTTTGACTCGCGCCAGCTCAGATTCAGGCACGACGATGTTTTTCCGCAGATAAAAATTGACGGAGAATCTGATTCCGCAGCATTCCGTGCGGACGGCGGAACATTTTCCGTTTCGGGCGAAATTCTCTGCGGAACGGAAATCAAATCCGCAGCCTACAGAATTCTTTCTGTAAGCGCGGAAATAAAGAATTCCGTCATTTCTGCGGTGAGGGATGTGCCTTTTCCCCAGAATTTTACGGAAATTCAGCTTGGAGCGGACGGACGCTTTTCTTTTGATGTATATCCGTCCGAAGTTCCGCCGGGAATGCACGTAATCGAGATTGTCGCCGAAACCGTCGGCGGAAATTCCTCGTCCGCCGCTTCCGCATTCAGCACAATTCCGGATATTCACGAGGTCAACGGAAAAATGCCTTCGCCGAAACCTCCTGTAATCAGGTTTGTTGACGGTGTTGACGCTTATGGGCTTGCGCTTTTTCAGGGAGAACTGGACCGGAATTTTCAGATTTTCCGCAGGGACGGGATGGACGAGGGCGCAAATCAGATTTCCATGACGGTGACGGATTCCGCGGGGAAAATTCTGAGCGGAAAATTTACGGTGAACAAAAAGCCGACGCTTTCCGCAGTTTTTGCCGCAGTTAACGGAGAGCCGTATTTCAGCGGAAAAACGGTTGTTCTTGACGGACCGTCGGATTCCGGATCTGTGACAGTTCTTGTTGATTCCGTTGCGGCTGTCCCGTCCGTTGCTTATGAAATTTACGGTGATGAAGTTCCCGGCGGAGCTGCCGTGCAGAAGGGCAATGCAAAATTGCAGAAGCCGGAGGACGGTTCTTCCCGTTGGACTGCCGAAATTCCTCTTTCGGGGCTTCCTGTAAGAATAAACCGGATAAAGGCAACTGTAAAAGCCGGCGGATTGGAGCGGACAATAACAGGTTCCGTAGCTGTCGTCCGGGAAACAGTGCCGGAACGCCTGGACGATGATGAGCGGATTTATGGTTTTGCCTCCGCCGGAACAAAATACAATGAAGTTTCAAATACATATCACCTTATAGACGAAAGCACTTACGGATTTTACATGAACATCCGTGCTCCTTTTTCCGTGTCGCTTGAATCTGCTGCGGACGGACTTGCTGTCAGAACTGACGGCAGGCTGGTCACGCTTTATCCGGAAAAACCGGGGCGTTATGACAATGTGCGTGTCATTGCGGTGGATGCGCTTGGCAACACATTCTTTTCCGATTACATGAATTTTGTCGCTGATTCCACCCGTCCCGAGCTGAATCTGGTTTCTCCGGAAAGTTTTGTATGGACCGGAGATACGGTGACGATTTCCGGAACGGCCGCGGATCCTCTCGGAATAGAGACAGTTGAATATTCATTTGACGGCGGAAATTCATGGAAACCTTTTGATTTGAGCGCATCTGACAGGACAAATTCCGCAGGAGCGGCGTTCAGCGTTCTGGCCGATCTTTCCGGAATGGCGGACGGTCTTGTCCGGATTGATGTCCGTGCGGTCGATACGGCCGGTCTTGAGTCCTGTCTGCGTACCGCAGTACACAAAGATACAACACCGCCGGAAGTCACGGTGATTGAGCCGACCGAGATTGATGTCGTGAACGGAATGACAACGCTTGTTTTTGAGGTTAAGGACAAAGGGCTTTTTGCCTCGGCGGATTATATCGCGCCTCCTCATGCGGATTCAGTTCCGGCAAGAACCGCGATTGAGCTTAATCCGTTGGTGTCTTTGGTCGTCGGTACGGAGAACTGTCCGATTGATGAGGCGATGTCATTTGAATTCAGGGATGAAGCCGGAAACAGCACGTTTGTCGAGGCTTGGGATTTCAGCATAGACAGCCTGTCCGATCTTCCCCGCGCCGAAATTCATACTCCCGAAGACAATCAGGTGATAACAAGGGATTTTACGGTTTCCGGCGTTGTCTACGATGACGACGGTGAATCTACGATTTTCTACAGAATTGATGACGGCGAATATGTCCAGCTGCCGGAGATGGGAACCAGTTTTTCCGTCGATATTCCGCTGCTTTCCATGACGGACAATGAGCATACGGTTACAGTTTATGCGGTTGACATAAACGGCGTAAAGGGAGATGAGGTTTCCCGGAAATTCAGAATTTCTCTGGAGGAGCCTAAGGGGTCGGTTGTCGCGCCTACAATAGACACTTCTGTGCGCGGAGTGACCACAATTTCGGGTGTCGCGTCGGACAAAAACGGAATCGCAAAAGTTCAGCTTTCGCTTGACAACGGAAACAGCTACAACGATGCCGAGGGAACGGAAGCCTGGAGCTACACTTTTGACACGAGGGCGGTTCCCGGCGGAACTCAGGTTGTGTTCCTTAAAATAACCGACAACTATGGAATTCAGGGACTTTATTCGAGCCTTGTGAACATAGACAACGAGGCTCCTCTCGTTCAGCTTGAGCTGCCGCTTGACGATTCCGCCACGACCGGAATGTTGTTCTTCTCCGGTTTTACCTATGACAACGTTGAGGTCACCGAGCTTTACGTCTCAATCAGAAATCTGGGAAATCCCGGCGAAACTGAAATCAGGCCGATAAAAATTGACCGGATAATCGGCGAGACTCTTGATATTACCGGTCTTGATGACGGATTTTATAATGTCGAGCTTACAGGAAAGGATAAGGCCGGAAATTCCACCAACGTAAGCCGGAACATCCACCTTGAGAAGAACCGTCCGCCGGCAGTTGTCGATGTGCTTTATCCAATGAACGGCGAGCACAAGCAGGGAATTTTCAATATATACGGACAGGCTTCGGCGGAAGGCGGAATCAGGGAGCTGAGGCTTTACGTGGACGGAAAATTCATCTCCGGAACGGAACTTACTTCCAGCGGATTCTTCAAATTCGCGGTTACGCCGGAAACAATGGAGGCCGGAGTTCATACTTATCATGTCGATACTGTGCTGGAATCCGGCAGGGAAGTATCCTCAAGGGAACAGACTCTGACTTACAGCCCGTCAGGTCCGTGGATTACGATTGACAATTTTACCTACGGCGATTTTGCCACCGGAAGACCCTATATCAAAGGTCAGGCGGGATATTCAATCAGCGAGGAAGAGCTTCTGCTTTCAAAGACAAAGGAGGCCACAAAGGAGCTGAAGGATGCGGTTGCGGCAAAAACCGTTGCAAAAATAGAACTGAGTTTTGACAACGGAAAATCGTTTATGGAGCTTTCCAACAACGAAAAATGGATGTACCGCATCGAAAATCAGGATATTGCCGAAGGCTATCATTTTATGCTGCTGCGAGCGACAATGAAGAACGGCGAGACTGCAATCACAAGAACGATTGTTCAGATTGACAACACAAAGCCGACAATAAGACTGATTGCTCCGACAAACGGAGGCCGTTATAATCAGCAGCTGGATGTTTCCGGTCTTTCAAACGATGACGTTGGACTTGACGGCGTAAGGATTGCGCTCCGCAAGGGCGACAAAGCGGCATATCAGGTTCCGTCATTCATTCAGGGACTTTATGTGGACTTCAACTTCTGGGGCGCGACACTTTTTGACATAGGTGTCGGACTTACATTTTTTGATGATGTCGTAAGGGTTCAGCTGCAGTGGGGAGAATTCACCCAGGCGCAGCGGGATGTGTTCTCAATGACAAAACTCCGCTATGGCGGTGACGTTTTCGGAATCAAAATTCTTGCGAACATAGCGCAGCTTCCGTTCAGCTATTTCTTCGGGCATGACTGGGAATGGCTTTCGGCCAGTTTTGCGCTCGGTGCGAATTTCTCTTATTTTACCGAGACGAACAGCGGGCGGCCGCAGATTCTTTCCGCGCTTCTCGGTCAGATAGAATTTCCGCGAGTCAGTCTGCCGCAGCTCAAGATGTTCAGTACGTTCTCGCTTTATACGGAAGGTTCGCTCTGGTTTATTCCTACGGATGTATCCAGTACGGTTTCGATAAAAAATATAATTCCGCAGATTTCGGCCGGAATCCGCGTGAATATTTTCTAGCGGCGGAAGGAATTTGTTTATGTCTGTAAAGAAAATTTTTATGTCAGCCGCCGTCCTGTTTTCCGTCGCTGCCGCTCCGCTGTGTGCGCTGGATGAATATGTCAGCGACGCTTACAGGGCAATAGATTCGGCTTTCAAAAACCGTTCCGCGGATGAGCTGAATTCTGTTCTTGAGGCGAACTGCCGGAACAGTTCATATTATCTGATTGAAGGCTACACGGAGAAAAAAATCCGCCGTCTTATAGTGAACAGCGACTACGAATTTGCGATGAATTCAATTATTGCGCTGATAGACAACAATCTTGACAATGAACAGGCGGTCGAGATGTATACGGCTGTGGCAGATGCGTATCAGGTTCAGCTGGATTATGAGGCCGAAAAGGAACGGAAACGTCAGGCTGAACTTGCGAGAATTCAGGCTGAAATGGAAAAACAGCGTTCCTCCGCGGACAAGGAATTCGTTTCGGTAAAAACGGCGGCCGGTTCAGGTGTGTATGTTTCGGAACGGGAGGCAAAACGGTCCAGCTACAACTGGAGGATTGCTTTCGGAATGGCGGATCTGGCATGGTTTGCGGAATCCGGTTCGGGGTTGAGCGCATTCAAGGACGGAGTTTCGGCCATGTTTGCCTATGAATATGTTCTTCCGCGGATTTCATTTGGAGCCGATGTTTTTGCCGACTTTAAATTTCTTTCAATCGGTGAGTCCGAGAATTCAATTCTTTCCGATCTTGAATTTGTTCCGAAGATTGCGTTCAGAAAATTCTCAAAGAATTTTTTTGTGCGCGCCGGTGCCGTCGGGATGATAACGGCAAGATCAAAATCGGACGTAAATTCTCCGCTTCTGGGTACGTTCATTTCTCCGGTTGTGGGAATCAGCTACGAGCGCGTAAAAATCGGTGGAGTGGCTTTTTCCGCCGGATTTGATTATTATGCCGGGCATCTGTATACGGAGAAGCTGAATTTTGCGGCCGGTGCAGCTGTGAATCTGCAGATTCCTTTTGCGGAGCTTGAACAGATAAAACTGAACCTGAATGTCGGACTGAGGGATAAATTTTTTGTAAAACAGGCCGGAATCGAAAACCGCGCCAGTTTGATTTTTGCTGTAGGAGTTGAAAATGTTGTCAGATAGAATCAGGAGAATTTTTCTTTCGGTGATTCCGCTTTTTTTCGCCTTGAACATGACGGCGGCTCCGGTGGATCTTACGGCGCGTTATCTTGAAAAGGCTAACGAGGCTTTTGAAAGCGCGGATATGGATTCGGCTTATAAATATGTGAATCAGGCGCTTGCCGTAAGCCGGGACGAGGAATCCGCGGCGAATGTGCTTTATTTTGCGCAGACGGTTTATGCCAAAAAGCTAGAGGGCATCCGCGATAATTATGATCCGGATGCTTACATCGATATAAAAATGAATCTTGACCGTTATCCGAATGTCGTGAACACTTCAATAAGAAAGCTTATCGCCCAGATTGATGAACGTCAGATTCAGAAAAAGGAAGCTGAGCGTCAGGCGGAACTTGAGACCCAGCGCAGGCTTGAGTCAGAACGCTTTGAGAAGCAGCAGGAATCGCAGAACCGGCAGTTTGAGCAGAACCAGGAGGCAATCCGCAGTCAGACCCAGGCCATGCAGAATCAGTCCGCTGTGATGAAAGAGCAGATGGAAGCCAGCGCAAAAAGCCAGAAGGAACTGAGCGACAAGCTGGAGACCGGGATAAAGTCTCTGAATGAGAATCTGTCCGAATCCACGCTTGCCGCAAAAAATTCGGCAAAAGTTATTTTTATTGTAATAACAATTATAGCTGCGGTGATTCTTGTTGTCGTCCTGATGATTGTCGTGATTGCGCACAAAGGATTCAAGCAGCAGCGGCAGACACAGGAACAGTATGTCGAGGCGTTCAAGATGCTTGCGGCAAATCAGCACCAGACAAACAGCCTTATGCTCGGCGGTGTAACCGATTTGTATGGAAGCGCACCGCTCAAACTGGCCGGATCGTCAAGATGGGCGCCGGCCGCGCTTCCGGAATCACAGCCGACAAAAGAGGATATGGACGAGCTTCATGTTCTGGCCGAAAAATGCAGGGAAATCGGTACGAAAATCGATCAGTACACCGGGCGGAAGAACAATTCCAAAAATGTCGGTGAGCTTGTCTACAAACTTGCTGTCCAGCTGGGACTTCCGCAGGGCGAGGCGATGCTTTATTTTTGCGCCGCAATGGTTTATGATGCCGGATTTTTCGGGATTGCGCCGGAACTGCTTTCTGCGGATTCGCTCTCGGCAGAACAGAAGGAGCAGATGAAGGAACACGTGAATCTTGCTGAAAAATACCTTGATTTTGTTCCTCAAAAATACTGGCGCGTTTTTGAGGATGCCGCAAGGAAACACCACGAGAATATGGATGGCAGCGGTTATCCTGAAGGTCTGAAAGGAGATACCATTCCTCAGATTGCGAGGCTTATCCGTGTGTCCGAGACTTATGTCTCCATGTCAAGCAAGAGAAATTACCGTCAGATAATCGACAAGGAGGCGGCAATCGAAATGCTTAAAAACCAGCCTCAGCTTTACGACAAGGATGTGGTTGAGGTTCTGGAGCAGACAATATAATGTTCTAAAATTTTATCTCCGGCGTGCCGATAAAGGAGTATGGCTATTCTACTCATCGCATTGTCATTGCTGATTTTTGCGCCGCCGGCCGGCGCACAGGAGATAAAACCCTTATACAGGCTTCCTGAAAAAATTTCTGTTGCGGACAAATCCGAACCTTCATCGGCATTTTTTGTCGTCGGCTCGGATTCAGGTCTGTACAGGATAACAAACAGCAACAATGCGATTCCTCTTTGGACGGGAGGAAGAGTAGAGCAGATCCTCCGCGTGACGGCTGATGTCGGCGGAATTCCCGCCGAAAACTGGTATTTCCGCACGTCAAAAGGAGTTCTTTATTCATCCGACCTTGTGAATTTCGAGGAGCGCAATACCGGACTTCCTTTCCTTACAATAAAAAAATATGATGCAGGCGAAGTCCGTCTTGAGCGCCAGATTCAGATGCTCAAGGATATAAGCGTGAATCCGTTCAATCCGCTGGAGCTTGTGGTCGCGACAAAAGATGATGTGTTCATAACAAGGGACGGAGGCATGAGCTGGATGGAACTTGGCTCGATGAGCGCGCTTACTCCGGGGGTAAAGGCTGTCGCAGTCGTCACGTTGGACAGCGAGACGGTTGTGTTCATGTCGCATCCGATTTTCGGTTTTTCATATATTCTTCCGTTTTCAAAGAACGCAAAGTGGCAGGATGTTCCGGACGGCTTTGAGATGATGAAGTCGCTTTCTTCTCCGGATGAAATTTCCGATATTTTTCCTGTCGTCAGAACCGGTGCGGACGGAAGCCGCTACGCTGAAATCTACGTGTCTCAGATGTATCTTCCGCGCATCTACCGTTTTGACTGGAACGGAAAAAAGGCTGAACTTGTCTACAAGGGCGCAAAACCTGCGGATGCGCTTGACGGACTGACAGTGATAGATGATGTTCTGCTGTTCACGGAGCTGGAGGGATTCGGTTCCCTGGATTTGAATTCATTTGAAAGTCCTGGAATTCCCGCCAATTTCTCACACTGGAACAATTCGTTCGTCTCGGTGCCGGGGATGATTTCCTGCGCCTGGGTTCCTAAAGGAATCAGCGGATTTTCGGAGGGGCTTCAGCTGAATGAGCTTTGGATGCTTTATCCGGGCACGGTGAACACTCCTTACGCCGAAAAAGCCGACGGAAAGAAGAGCATATATGTCTCGGCGTATCAGTGCCGGCTTCAGTCGGGAATCGACAAATTCAAGAAAATCATTAAGGACAACGGAATGAACAGTCTTGTCATCGACATGAAGGATGATTATGGGCTTCTCCGTTATGACACGCGGGATCCGCTGCTTCTTCAGAAGGGAAAAGTCAGCCAATATGCGGTGAATCTGGATCATTTTATTGAAGAATTCAAAAAGGAGAATGTTTATCTTATCGCCAGAATAGTTGTGTTCAAGGACAGAAACCTTGCCGGCTACGGCGGTTCAAAATATGCGGTCTGGGATAAGGTCACCGGCCGCCCATGGCTAGGAATAAAGGGCTATGAGGATGCGGCCGACGGAACTACAGACGGAGCAGCCGGACGCAAGACGCTTTATTACGATGAGCATTGGGTCGATCCGTATTCGGAGGAAGTCTGGGAATATAACGTGGCCGTGGCAAAGGAGCTGATAAACCGCGGATTTGACGAGATTCAGTTTGATTACATCAGGTTTCCGACGGACGGATACAATCTCCGCAATGCGAGATACAGATGGCAGAATCAGGGAATGGACAAAGAAAGCGCGCTGATTTCGTTCCTTTCGTATGCAAGGGCGAATATCGACGCTCCGATTGGAATAGATATTTACGGCGCGAACGGATGGTACAGAAGCGGCACAAGAACCGGTCAGGATGCGGAGCTTCTTGCCGAATATGTGGATGTTATCGGACCGATGTTCTATCCCAGCCACTTTGAGCAGTCATTTTTGAATTATGCTCCGGCCGCCGACAGAACCTACAGAATTTATTACTACGGCTCGTTCCGTAACACCGTTATGTGCAGAAATCGCGTGCTTGTAAGGCCTTGGGTTCAGGCGTTTTATCTTAACGTAAGCTACGACAGGCTTTATTATGATTCTGATTATATAAAAAAGCAGTATTTCGGAGTAAGGGATTCCGTAAACCGCGGCTATATGTGCTGGAACAATTCCGGTGACTATACGGTGCTTCCGCCGGATATAACAGACGGCGAGCCTTTTATCGGAACAGCGCCGGAATCCTCGCCGGATTTCAAGAAGCCCGCAATAGGAACAATGATGAAGCCGCTTTACGTTGATCCCGGAATTTCAGTGCTGGACAGTATTCTTGAGCAGCATAAGTATGATTATTACACTGATTATACATATACGCCGTTTCTTCAAACTCAACCTTTATTTGGCGGCAGGGCGGAATGACAGATGAATTCCCAGCTTTATACTCCTGATGAGCCGATTTCGTCCATTGCCACCGCGCTTGCTCCTGCTGCTCTCGGAGTTGTCAGGGTTTCCGGAAAAGACTGCATCAGGCTTGTCGCCGAAAAATTCTCCAGAAAAAAGGCGCTGCTTGATGCGCCCGGAAACACAATTGTCTACGGATGGTTGGAGAATTCCGGAATTCCGGTGGACGAGGTTATGGTTGCGGTCTACCGTGCGCCAAAAAGTTTTACGGGCGAGAATATGGCCGAAATTTTCTGTCACGGCGGACCGGCTGTTGTAACCGCTGTACATAATCTTATGCTCGCCTCCGGATTCCGGCAGGCATTGCCCGGAGAATATACATTCCGTGCGTACATAAACGGAAAAACCGATCTTACAAAGGCCGAGGCTGTCCGCGAGATTATCGGAAGCAGAACGGATGTGTCAAGAAGCCATGCTGCCGGACGTCTTGCCGGTTCGCTTTACAATGAAATCGATTCTATAAAGAAACTTGTCACCGATACGCTTGCAGCCGTCGAGGTGGAGATTGAATATCCGGAGGACGAGGAGACGATAGCCGATACTTTTGACCGCGGAGAAATTCTTGAGGCGGTCAGTCGGCTTGAATCTCTGAATGATTCCTGGAAAGGTGAAAAACTGTATCAGGACGGTGCACGTGTTGTGCTCTGCGGCCGTACCAATGCCGGAAAATCAAGTCTGTTCAATGCGCTTCTGAAGGAGGAGCGTGCGATTGTTTCCGATCTGGAGGGAACGACGAGGGACTGGATTGAAAGCTGGGCCGATTTTGACGGAATTCCAGTTCGCCTGTTCGATACGGCCGGTCTGCGGCAGACAGAAGATTTGGTCGAGAGCGAGGGTGTAAAGCTTTCCCTGTCGCTTTCCAGGGATGCGGATGCCGTTCTTTATGTGGTCGATTCCGGGGCTGGTATCCATTCTGATGACGAGGAATTCCTTTCATCGTGCGATGTTCCGGTGATTCTTGTCTGGAACAAATGTGATTTGCCGGGTGACCGCGCTTTGTCCCGGAAAAATATTTCCGGAATCAAAAATGCCGCGGGGCGTCCGCTTTTCCGTGCTGAATTCAGGGTTTCCGCAAAAAGCGGGGCTGGACTTGACGGAATTTTTTCCGGAATAAGGGAAATTCTTACTCAGGGAACGCCCGCCGACAGAATTCAGGCCGGACTCGGCTCGGCAAGACAGAAGGAATCTGTGGCGGCTGCGCTTGAATCCGCACGTCACGCGCTTGTCTCCGCTGATGAGCATTACTCACTGGATGCCGTTGTTCAGGATTTGGAGGATGTTCTTGCGTCTCTTGGTGAGGTTACGGGAGATGTGACGCCGGATGACGTGCTCGGAAGTGTATTCTCAAGATTCTGCGTCGGAAAATAAATGTTGCGGTCATATATGAATTTTCCCGGTGACGATTGTTTTTAGTCCTGATAAACTATAATATATTGTAATTTGCGGAATCAGAATTCTCCGCAGGCCAAAGGTTAAATTTTTATATTTTGGAGTTTATATGTGTGGAATCGTCGGTTATGTGGGAAACAGGCAGGCTTCGGCTGTGCTGATAAATGCGCTTAAAAAACTTGAGTACCGCGGCTATGATTCGGCCGGAATCGCCGTGCTTGACGGAGAAAACATCATTGTCCGCAAGGCAAAAGGCGCGCTTAAAGTCCTTGAGGAAAAAATCGCGGACGAGACAATCAGAGGTTCCCTCGGAATCGGTCATACAAGATGGGCGACCCATGGAGAGCCCAGCGATATAAACGCCCATCCGCACACAAACGCGGCGGGAACAATCTCTATAGTCCACAACGGAATCATAGAAAATTACGCTCCGATCAAGGAAAGCCTTCAGGCGAAGGGTGTTGTATTTAAAAGCCAGACGGATACGGAAGTCGTTGTTCATCTTATAAACAGCAACTACGAGAAAACGCATGATATTTTCGGGGCGGTTCTTGATGCGTTGCGTCAGCTTGAAGGTTCTTATGCTCTTGCAGTTATGTGCAGCGATTATCCTGACCGTATAATTGCCGCCCGCAAGGAGTGTCCGCTTGTCGTCGGATTGGGTAAAAATGAAAATCTCATCGCCTCTGATGTTCCGCCCTTGTTGGAGTATACCCGCAGTGTCTATTATCTTGAGGAAAGGGAGATCGCGGTTCTTTACACCGATCATGTCGATCTTTTTAACCTAGCCGGTGAGCGTATAATAAGGGAGCCGTCCCATGTTGACTGGGATATGGAATCTGCGGAAAAGGGCGGGTATCCTCATTTCATGCTGAAGGAAATTCATGAGCAGCCGAAAGCGCTTCTGGACACAATGCGTCCGCGTGTCGTCAGGAATAATGACGGAAAACCGGTTGACGTGCATTTTGAGGAGATGAATTTTGGAGATGAATGGAAGAACGCCGGAAGAATTGTCATAACAGCCTGCGGAACTGCATATCATGCCGGTGTCGTGGCAAAATATATCTTTGAGAAACTTGCCAGACTCAGAGTTGATGTTGATGTCGCAAGCGAATTCAGGTACAGAAATCCTATTCTTGACAAAAACGATATTTTTATCGTGATAAGCCAGTCCGGAGAGACGGCCGACACGCTTTCCGCGCTGAGGCTCGCAAAGGCTCAGGGACTCAAGGTGATTGCGATAACAAACTGTGTCGGCTCAACAGTCACAAGGGAGGCTGATGAGGTTGTCTACACATGGGCGGGGCCGGAGATAGCGGTCGCATCTACAAAGGCGTATACGACACAGCTGATGTGCCTGTATCTTCTTGCTGTCAAAGCCGGGAAACTCCGCGGAATTCTTTCCGATGATGATGTCTCGTCATGTCTTTCCGAACTTGAGTCCGTTCCTGATAAAGTCCAGCAGATTCTTGACAACAAAGAAGTGATTCAGAAATTCGTCTCAAGGCAGTTCAACAAGGATAAGGTTTTCTACATAGGTCGTCAGTTTGACAGTGCGACAAGCCTTGAGTCCGCGCTTAAGCTCAAGGAAGTCAGTTATATGCACAGCGAGGCATTTCCGGCAGGAGAACTCAAGCATGGCCCGATTGCCCTTATCGACAATTCTACGCTTGTTGTGGCAGTCGCTTCCGTTCCGGCTCTCTATGACAAAATCGGTTCAAATATTGTCGAGGTAAGAACGCGCGGTGCGAGTGTCCTTGTGATAACGCAGGATGAGACCGATTCTTTCCGCAACAAGGTTGATGAGGAATTCCAGATTCCGCCGGTTTCTGACACGCTTTCGTCTCTTCTTACGATTATTCCGGCCCAGCTTTTCGCCTACTACTGCGCTGTTCTCCGCGGCTTTGATCCGGACAGACCGCGCAATCTGGCAAAAAGCGTTACCGTAGAATAATGGATTCATGTCTTCTGGTCTGCGGCACAATCCGTCATGCCGAGGGATTTGCCGCCGGAACCGGACTTGCAGGAACCGTCGATTTGACTGTCAGCACGGAGCTTACAGCCGCGCGCGGGCTGATTTCTTCAGGTAAATTTGATTTTGTGATTACGGATTACGGAATTTTTGATGAGGATGCTGCGGATTTTTCCGTCATGACGGCGGAAACAACAAAATCATGTCCGCTTCTTGTCACATCCCTGCCGGAAAATTCTTCAGCGGTTCAGGACGCATGGAACGCCGGAGTCTATGTGATCCGGCGTCCAGTTGATATTCCGGAATTCACCAGGGCGATGAGGCTTCTTCGGTCCGTAAAGCTCCGGATGGAGCATTTTGCCAAGGAAAACCGGGAACTTCAGCGCAGAATGGAGGAATCAAAACTGATAAACAGGGCAAAGTGTGTTCTGATTCAGTATCTGAACATGACCGAGGAACAGGCTCACAAATACATCGAAAAACAGGCGATGAATATGCGGCGCAGCAGAACTTCGGTTGCGGAGAGTATTCTGCGCACTTACGATGCAATCGGGTATTGATTTATTTTTTGCAATCCGCTATATTATAGAAACTTTTTGGGGATGTAGCTCACCTGGTAGAGCGACAGGTTCGCAATCTGTAGGTAGTCGGTTCGAGTCCGATCATCTCCACTCTTATCCTATTCATTACAAAATGGAACTGTAATGTCCAGATTTCTTTCATTCTGCCTGAGTGCGACAATCCAAAAAACCGTAACATTCGGAAATCTTGAGCTGACAAAGGTGAACCGTTCTGAATCCTACAGAATGGATGCTTCCGGAAAAGCCGTGAATTCAGCCCGCGTGTTGAATCAGCTTGAACCGGGCTGCGTGACTGCTGTGTGTCCGCTCGGCGCAAAAAATTCCGCTCTTTTTCTGGAGCTTGCAGCGCGTGATTCGCTTCATGTGCTTAATGTCGAGATTCCCGGTTATACAAGAGAATGTCTTACTCTTCTTGACAGGCTGCGGGGCACAACGACGGAAATCGTCATAACTGAACCTGCGGAAGCCGGGGACTGTTCGGAACAGGAAGCCGGACTTGTCGGGTTTATTGACGGAATTCTTCCTTTTGTTGACGGTGTGCTGATTGCGGGAAGCCGTCCTGAGGTCTGGTCTGACGGACTTGTAGCTTGTGCCGCAAAAATGGCGGTTTCTGCCGGAAAAATCCTGCTTGCCGATTATTGCGGCGAAGATTTGAAGCGGACGCTTGCCGTATGCACGCCTTCCGTAATAAAAATAAATGAAGAGGAATTCTCAAGAACATTCGGATTTGACACATATCTGCCGGAAGATGTGCTGATAAAGGCTGTGGCCGGAAAAAGCCGCGAATTTGACAACATGATTGTAGTTACGCGCGGGAAAAATGACACTTTCGCCGCATCCCGCGGAGAATTCTTCCGTTTTCCCGCTGAGACGGTAAGGGCGGTGAATACGACGGCCTGCGGAGATTCTTTCAGCGCGGGATTTCTGCATGAATATGTTTTGTCCGGGAATTTCGAGAATGCTCTTTCCAAAGGAACTTATTGCGCCGCCCGAAATGCCGAACGTGAATGTCCCGGTTCGATACTGTGATTTATTTTAGTCTGGAAAATTTATGAAAAAAAAGAAATCCTTCAATGTAATTTCCGCCGTCATGATTTTGTTTGTGTGCGGTGCGGTTCCGTCATGTTCGGCCAAAAAGAATGTTTCTCAGCAGAAATTCAGCATAGTTGCGGCCGGATTTCCGGGCTACGATTTTTCCCGCGCCGTTGCCGGAACGGGAGACGCTTCCAAAAATGATGTTTTTTCCGGAATGGAGAATACCGGAGCCGAAATCACAATGCTGATAAAACCAGGAATGGAAGTTCATTCGTTTGATCCTTCTCCTGTAGACGTAATTTCGATCCGGAATGCGGATCTTTTTGTTCATGTCGGCGGAGAAAGCGACGAGTGGGTGGAGAAAATCATGGATTCCTTTTCCGGGGCTGAAATTCCTACATTCGTCTTTATGGAAAATGTCCGGCTGCTGGAAGAGGATGAAGAGTCTGTGATCGAGGATGAAAAAACGCCGCACGGACATCATGTGCATGGGCACGGAGAAAATGCTCACGAGGCGGACGAGCATGTATGGACATCGCCTGGGAATTCTGTTCTTATCGTGAATGCGCTTGCAGAGAAGCTTTCCGCGCTTAATCCGCAGAACCGGGATGCATACAGAAAAAACGCCGGAATATATACTGCTCTTATCGGGGAGCAGGCGCGGAAAATCAGGGATGTTGTGAATTCAAAGGAGGAGCGGTTCATTGTGATGGGAGACCGCTTTCCGCTCAGATATTTTGCGGATGAATTCGGAATTGAATATGTCGCCGCATTCTCCGGCTGCTCAACTGCTGTTGAGGCCAGTCCTGCGACACTCGCGGCTTTAATCACCAAGGTCAGGGAAAAAAAACTTCCGGCGGTGTTTACGATTGAGCTCAGCAACCGCAAGATTGCTTCCGTTGTCGCCGAGTCGTCGGGCGCGGAGGTGATTGAACTTAATGCGGCGCACAATCTTACAAAAGAACAGTTTGATTCAGAATTTTCATATATAGACGCGCTTTCTGATAACGCCGATGCGCTTGCACGCGGAATGAGGTGACTTTATGGAAGAAAATATAATCAGTTGCCGGAATGTCACCGTAAAGTATGGCTCCTACACCGCGCTTTCTGACGTTTCATTTGATTTCCGCCGCGGAGAATATCTGTGCATTGTCGGTGCGAACGGTTCGGGCAAATCGACGCTTGTAAAGACTCTTCTTGGACTTGTAAAGCCGTTTTCCGGTCAGATTGAATTTGTCCGCCACGGAACGGGTTATCTGAGCCAGCAGCATTCGGTAAGAAGGGATTTTCCGGCTTCCGTTCAGGAGGTCGTGCTTTCCGGAGTTCTCGGCGCGCGCCGCGGAATCCTGCGCTTCTGTCCTGTCTATACAAAACAGGAGAAGCTGCTTGCCCGTGAAAAGGCGGAGCGGCTTGGAATCGGGATGCTTATGGACCGTCCGTTCAGCACGTTGAGCGGCGGACAGATGCAGCGTGTTTTGCTTGCCAGAGCACTTTGCGCATCCGGCTCGTTCCTTGTGCTTGATGAGCCGGTGAACGGACTGGATCCGGTTGTGACCGATGAGCTTTATTCCGTCGTGCGCGAACTGAACCGGAAAGACGGAGTCGGAATTCTTATGGTGAGTCACGACATTCACCGGGCGGTTCAGAATGCCACTCATATCCTTCATCTTGACCATAAAATTCTTTTCTGGGGAACTTCCGCGGAATATCAGGAGACCGCCCTTTACAGGAAAATGGGCGAGGTTGAGACTTGCGCGACACATGCCTGCACCCACTGCGGAGCCGGATGCACCGCAAGCCACATAAATATTTTTCCGGGAGCCAGCCATGACTGAGATGATTTCGGCACTTTTCTCATACAGTTTTATTATCCGCGCGCTTGTCGCCGGTTCACTTGTCGCGTTATGTTCCGCTCTTCTTGGTGTCACGCTTGTTCTTAAACGCTATTCAATGATAGGCGACGGTCTCAGTCATGTCGGATTCGGAACTCTTGCCATTGCCATGGCGTTGAATCTCTCTCCGCTCGCGGTTTCGGTTCCTGTGTCCGTGCTTGCGGCGTTTCTCCTTCTGCGGATAAGTTCATCGGAGGGCGGAATAAACGGCGATGCGGCAATCGCCCTGATTTCGGCAAGCTCGCTTGCGTTGGGAATTCTGATTACCAGTGCGGTCAGCGGACTCAACACCGATGTCACGTCGTATCTTTTCGGGTCGGTTCTTGCGCTTTCAAAAACCGATGTCCTGATTTCCGTTGCGCTTAGCGTCGTGGTGATTGTTCTTTTTGTGTGCTGCTACAGGAATATTTTTCTTGTCACCTTTGATTCCACGTTCGCCACTGCCGCAGGGATAAATTCCGCCGCATACGACCGTCTTGTCGCTGTTCTGACCGCACTCACCGTTGTTGTGGGAATGAGGCTGATGGGTTCTATGATGATTTCCAGCCTGATAATTTTTCCTGCGCTTACGTCCATGCGTGTGTTCAGAAGCTTTTTTTCGGTTACCGTCTGTTCCTCCGTCCTTTCCGTCATCTGTTTTTTTGCCGGAATAATGATTTCCTTTGTGTTCTCGCTTCCGGCCGGAGCCAGCATCGTTGCGGTGAATCTTGCTGCATTCATTATTTTCTGGCTTGCTGGAAAAATCCTCAAAAAATAGGGCAAAATCCTTATTGTATGTCCGGGCTTTATAGAAGAGACTCTACATACAATAAAAACGATAATTATCTTTTGGAGTTTCAGATGATAGAGAAAAAGCCCCTTGTACGCGATTTGTATACGGCCGATCCTTCGGCGCACGTTTTTAACGGAAAAATTTACATTTATCCTTCCCATGACCGTGATATTGAAAT
This sequence comes from Bacteroidaceae bacterium, assembly GCA_963594605.1. Lineage (GTDB taxonomy): Bacteria > Spirochaetota > Spirochaetia > Treponematales > Treponemataceae > Treponema_D. The sequence goes on along the minus strand of CAVBEH010000015.1, from coordinate 12,198 downwards.
CGAGAACAATGACAACGGCGATCAGTATGATATGAGGGATTATCATGTCTACGAGATGGACAGCACGGAGACATACCCTAAGGACTGCGGAGTTGCGCTCTCGCTGGAAGATATTCCGTGGGCATCAAAACAGGTCTGGGCGCCCGACTGTGTGGAAAAGGACGGAATTTATTATTTTGTTTTTCCGGCGCGTGACAGGGACGGATTTTTCCGTATAGGAATCGCAACCTCAAAGAATCCTGCCGGGCCGTTCAAGGCGGAGCCGGAGCCTATAAAAGGAACCTACAGCATTGATCCGTGTATGTTTCCGGATACGGACGGAAAGTTCTATCTTACGGTCGGCGGAATCTGGGGCGGTCAGCTTGACAAATACCGCAACAATGTCTACGACGAGAACAACCGCGAGCCGGAAGGTGACGAGCCGGCAGTATGTCCGAAAATCGCGCTGATGAAGGACAGCCTCAAGGAACTTGCGGAGGAGCCGCGTGATCTTGTGATTACGGACGGTGACGGAATTCCGCTTAAAGGCGGCGACCATGAGCGCAGGTATTTTGAGGATCCGTGGCTTTTCAAAAAAGACGGACTGTACTACTTCACATATTCGTCCGGAGATACACATCAGCTTCATTGGGCAACCTCATCAGACGTGTACGGGCCTTACAGGTACGGCGGTGTAATCCTGACTCCCGTGCTAGGCTGGACAACGCACCATTCAATCCTTGAATTCAACGGGAAATGGTATCTGTTCTATCATGACTGCGAACTTTCCGGCGGAATAAACCACAAGCGCAACATAAAATTCTGCACGCTTGAATTCAATGCGGACGGAAGCATAAAGACGATAGACGGAAGTATTGAAAAATAATATTCTGGAAAACCGATGAGACGGCTGCCGGTGTTATGGCGGCCGTTTTTTATGCGTGAAAATTCGGCTGAAATGAATGAAGTCCGATGCGGATATTGGCGTTCATATAAACCGCGTAGATAAAAAAAAGATTCCGTCAGCACGGAATCTTTTTTTGGGCCATCTAAGACTTGAACTTAGGACCAAAGGATTATGAGTCCTCTGCTCTAACCACTGAGCTAATGGCCCGAATGTTTTTGGATGATAGCATATTTGCTGTCAGTTGGTCAACACTCTGAATCCAGTTCATCAAGAAGCCGCGGAAGACCGTAGATTGACTCAAGCCGGAGCGTCTGCCCTTTCTCCGGATTTCCACCTCGTTTTACGGCCTCCGCATCTCCGCTCAGCCTGCGTCCGTTTTTGTCCCCCACAAGAACCGCCGTTCCTCCCAGGGCCGCCCATCCGTCCGTATATTTTGTCATGTCATCCAGGAAAAGTGTTGTTCCTGTTTCCGCCCCTGTTTTTGAAAGCGCCGTCATGTATGCCTGCGGATATGGCTTGCCCAGAAAGCCGCAGTCGCGTATGTCGCATACAGCGGAGAAAAGGTCGGCGATTCCGAGTTTTCCCAGAACCCTGTCCGCGTGTTCCCTTGGAGCGTTTGTCAGAATTGATTTGGGGTAATCCAGGGAAATCAGAAAATCACGGAGTCCCGGCTGAGGTGGCAGCTCATCCGCCTCGTTTTCAGGATGTACGTGGGCAAGAAATCTCTCCACATCGGTAAGTCCTTCCGCCCGGAGCCATTCAAGCGTCGTCGAATAATGAGTTATCCGTTCGGCGCGCAGACGGACGGCTTCGTCAACGGTCACATTGAAGAATTCGGCGACACATTCTAGCATCCGGCGTGTTATTCCTCTGTCCATTTCGGAGGAGGACGGATAGAGCGTGTTGTCAAGGTCAAAAAGAAGATGACGGATTTTCATGCGCGCATTATATGACGAACAGTCCGTTTTAAACAAGAACATCCGGATTTTTTGTCCTGTGGCAGTTCTGGCAGCCGGTTATGTGGACGTGGCGGCTTCCGTCCGTCCTGTTGAAGAGTCTGGCGGTCAGGCTTCCGTCCTGCGGAACTGATTTTCCGCATACCGGACATTTTCTTGACAGTCCGTTTACGCATATCGGCCAGCAGTACGGGCAGCCGGAGATTGTGCAGAACTGGTCGGGAACATTCATCGGACGGTACACCTTGGAAACGATGTTCTCTCCTTTTGCAAGAGGATGACCGCAGAGCGGACATTTTGAGAATCCGTGATTTCCTGCGGCGGCAGTCCGGTTTTTGGAACAGGTTTTTGCTCCGGAAATTTTTCTTCCGCGGAAGTCGGTGTATACGGCAAGCAGCGCGATTATCAGGGCGGCCGCAGCTCCCATCGCAAGATAGTCCATCCTGTCTGATATTATTGATGGAATCATTTTTTTGCAATAGAATATTCTTCCGGCTGTCATTGTCCGTGAGGAACTGTTCCCAAGGCGGTGAAGTTGTCCAAGGTGGAGGAAAAATGAATATAATAGTTGTTGGCGGAGGCGGAAGAGAACATGCCATCTGCTGGAAATTGTCGCAGAGCCAGCTTGTGGACAGGATTTTTGTTGTGCCCGGAAACGGCGGCACCGCCACGGAGAACAAATGTGTAAATGTCAATCCGAAGGACTGCGATTATATAAAGGAAGGCGAGAATCCGTGTGTTCAGATTGCGCGCCACGAGAACTGCCGGATGGCGGTGATCGGTCCGGAAGATCCGCTAGCCGAAGGTCTTGCCGATGAATTCTGGGCGGCGGAAATTCCATGTGTAGGTCCAAAAAAAACGGCCGCCCAGCTTGAGGCAAGCAAGGATTTTGCAAAATCATTCATGAAAAAATACGGTGTGGCCTGTGCTGCAAGCGAGACATTTACGGATTCCGCATCGGCCTGCGCTTACGTCCGGAAGCACGGAGCACCGGTCGTCATAAAGGCGGACGGTCTTGCTGCCGGAAAAGGAGTCGTGGTGGCCGCCACGGAAACAGATGCGCTTGCCGCGGTGGAGGATATAATGAATTCCGGGCGCGTCGGTTCGGCCGGCCGCCGTGTTGTCATAGAAGATTATCTTGAGGGCGTGGAGATTTCCGTTCTTGCGGCGGTTTCCGTTACCCCCGAATACGCCGTTCAGGGAAATGCGGTAATCGAGCCGTTCCTGCCTGCGCGTGATCACAAAAGGCTTATGGACGGAGCAAAAGGCCCGAATACCGGCGGAATGGGAGCGGTCTGTCCGCTTGATGATGTTGACGCCGGGACAATGGAGCTGTTCAGAAAAGATATTCTGGAACCTACGCTTAACGGACTTATAAAGGAAAAATTCGACTACCGCGGATTCATTTTTTTTGGTGTGATGATAACAAAAAACGGTCCGAAGCTGCTTGAATACAATGTGAGGCTCGGTGATCCTGAGACGCAGGCCGTTCTTCCTCTGATGGATTTTGACTTTGCCTCGATGTGCTGCTCCGTCATGAACGGCACACTTAAGAATTTTGAATTCAGATGGAAAACAGGCTATCAGGTTGCTCCGGTGATGGTTTCCGGCGGCTATCCGGGAGCCTACAGAAAAGGAATTCCGATTGCCGTGAACGGAAAACTGCTTGACGGAAGTTCGGCAAAAATATTTATAGCCGGAGCCGAGACTGGAAAGCGTGGCGGAAACGATCTTCTTACAAGCGGAGGCCGCGTTCTTTCGTGCAGCGCATACGGAGCTACATTCCGCGATGCATGGGAAAACGCATACCGCGGAATCTCTGCGGTGAAATTTGACGGCGCTTTTTTCCGGAAGGACATCGGTCTGCCCGGCGCGGCGGAAAGCGGAAAACTGTAAGTTATTTTGTACATAGCCCCGACTTCGAGTTTTCAATCCAAGAGATGATTTCAGTCTGCATTGAAGAATGCGGTCTGAAATTACAAAATAATCATGTCTTAAAGCCGTCGTTTGGGGCCGCGCCTTCCGTTCCGGTTTTTTGCCAGGGAGGAACGGTTTTTGTCGGCTTTAGGCGATTTCACAAATTCACCGGATGCGTTATAAAGCGGATAAAATTCTGTTTTAATGGTTTGTCCGTGCGGCGGCCGGCTGCTGTCCGTGTAACCGTGTTTCCCAATTCCATGTTTTTGTTATATACTGAAAAGTGCTGTTCCCGGTTCCGCATTTTCAGGACGGGAATTTCAGATAAATCCATAAACAGAATCTGGAGGACTCCATGATAGAGGTTTCCCACGTTTCCCGGAATTTCGGGACGTTCCGTGCGGTAAATGACATCAGTTTTTCCATTCCCACCGGTCAGATTGTCGGTCTTTTGGGGCCGAACGGTGCCGGAAAAACAACGACGATGCGGATGATTACCGGTTTTCTAGCACCTTCCGAGGGTAAGGTGCTTATAGACGGAATGGACATTTCGGAATTTTCGGTCGAGGCTAAGAAAAAAATAGGTTATATGCCGGAATCTGCGCCTTTATACAGCGATATGATTGTGGAGGATTATCTCCGTTACATCGCCGAAATTCACGGCGAGAATCCGGATGAGAAGGTTCCGTTCCTGTGCGCTGAATGCGGGCTTAAGGAGGTGATGAGCAAGAATATAAGCGACTTGTCTCGTGGAAACAGGCAGCGCGTGTCGCTTGCCCATGCGCTCATGCATGATCCGGAAATTATTGTGCTTGATGAGCCGACCGGCGGACTTGATCCGAATCAGGTTGAGGATGTCCGCGCGATAATCAAGGAGATAGGAAAGACGCGGACGGTAATCGTCTCGACTCATATATTGAGCGAAGTTGAGATGCTCTGCAGCCGGGTGATTATAATCTCCGGTGGGAAAGTTGTGGCGGACAGTCCGACGGAGGAGCTGAAGGAGCGTTTTGGTCATGAGATTTCCGTTAAGATTTCTGTTTCCGGCTGCGCTTCTGACAGGCTTGCTGAAATTCTTTCTTCGGTTGAAGGTGCCGCGTCCGTGACAAAGGCCCGTCCCGATTCTGTTGTTTCCGGTGGAGCGGAACTTGCGGGGGCGATTGTCGCCGTAAAAGGAAACGAGGAGATCCGTCCTGCTCTTTTTGCAAGGCTTGTGTCCGAAGGGCTTGTGATTTATGAGATGTCCGTTCAGCGCAACAGTCTTGAGGATGTGTTCCATGTTCTTACAGCTGATAAAGGTGAGGTAAAGTCAGATGAGTAGAAATTCTTCCCAGAAGAAACGTTGTCCTGCGCTGATAATCATGCGCCGGGAGCTTCAGTCATATTTTTCGGGACCGACGGCCTATATTGTTACCGGACTTTTCCTTGTGATTTCCGGAATAACATTCTTCTCCACGTTCTTTATACAGAACCGGGCTGAACTGCGCGGATTTTTCTCCCTGCTTCCGCTTCTTCTGTCGTTTTTTGTTCCCGCTCTTACAATGCGCCTTTTTGCCGAGGAGAAGCGCAGCGGTTCAATCGAGACGCTGATGACACTTCCAGTGACCGAGGCGGATGTCGTGGCCGGAAAATACATGGCCTCCGTTGTGTGTACGCTCACGATGATTGCGCCGACTCTTTTCTATGTAGTAACGGCGGCTGTTTTCGGAAGTCCGGATTACGGTCCGGTTGTCGGCGGTTATATCGGTGCGGTTTTTCTGAGCGCGGCTTTCTGTGCGGTTGGAATTTTTGCGTCATCCGTTACGAAAAATCAGATTATCGCATTTTTTACTGCGTTCATAATATGTATTGTTCTTACGATGATAGACACATTCCTGATTGTGCTGCCGGCATCTGCCGTCAGTTTTCTGTCCTATCTCTCGGCGAATTCCCATTTCACCTCAATCTCAAGGGGAATAATAGATACGAGGGATCTTCTTTATTTTGTTTCGCTTACAGCCCTGTTTTTTGTCCTTACCGTAAAGGTCGAGCAGCGGGAAAGAAATGGGAGATAATCCGATGAAGAAATTTGTAGAATGGCTGAAAAGTCCCAGAAGTGATTTTCTGTTTTTTATAATTCTGCTTGTGCTGGCGAATATCGCCGGACACAATGCATTCCTGCGTTTTGACATGACTGCGCCCAAGTCGTATTCGCTTTCGCGCTCAAGCCGCGAGCTGGTCAGGAATCTTGAGCAGCCGCTTTCCGTCCGCGTTTTCTTTGACAGCTCGCTTCCGTCTCCGTACAACAGCACTGCCCAATATGTCAAGGATATGCTGGTTGAGTACAAGGGCGCCGCGAACCGGAATTTTTCCGTGACATATATGGATATGTCCAAGGAGAAAAGCCGACAGCTTGCGGATGATTACGGCCTCCGTCAGATTCAGATTCAGGAGGTCAAGAACAACGAGATCGGATTCAAGCAGGTTTATATGGGACTTGTCCTTTCCTATGGAGATGGAATCGAGCTTCTGGATGCGGTCACCACGTCCGACGGATTTGAATATAAATTCACGTCAACCGTATCAAAGATGGTTTCGACTGCTGATACGCTTGCCGGTCTTGCTTCCGGCGAGAAGATTTCGCTTACGCTTTATCTGAGCGAGCCGCTCAAGTCGATGAGAATTTCCGGAGCGGATCAGGCTGCCGAGGTTGTGGAGAATGCGTTCCGTTCGGTGAACAGGCAGAATCAGGAGAGGCTGACTTTCTCTTCTGTAAGTCCGTCTTCCGCCGAGGCCGCCGCGCTTGTGGATAAATACGGTCTTCAGGGAATTCAGTATAAGAATTCTTCCGGCGGATATGATACCGCCGTTGTGGGGCTTGTCCTTGAGCATGGTGACAATTTCCGGGTTCTTCCGGTTTATGTTCAGAATGTTCTGTTCGGATATGCGGTCTCCGGGCTTGAAGGCCTTGAGGACACTATAAACAAAAGTCTCCAGAGTCTGCTGTCGAATGTCCAGGAAATCGGATATATTGTCGGTCACAACGAGCTTGATGTTACTAATGAACGTCAGTCAGCGAATTTTGACAAGCTTGTGTCCGGAATGTATTCTCTTGTGGAGATTAATCTGGCGGAGGAGGATATTCCCGCCGGAATGAATTCCATCATCATAAACGGACCTCAGACTGATTTTTCCGATGCGGAGCTTTATAAGATTGATCAGTTTGTAATGCGCGGCGGAAATGTGATGTTCTTTGTCGATTCTTTCCTTGAGGACAAGGTTTCCGGCGGCGGTTATTATCAGATGCCTTCGTACATCGCCAACGACAATACTCTTGACAAGCTGCTGAACGCTTACGGTGTAAAGCGGAATTTCGATATTGTAATGGACAGGCAGTGTTATGAAAGCTCAAATTCCCAATATGGAAAACTTTCGATGTATTGGGTGCCGGTTCTCCAGAAAAATCAGCTTGCCAGAAAGAATGTGATTACTGACAATCTTGGTTATGTGATAATGCTTCAGAACGGTTCGATTGATGTCTCGGAGGCTGAGGCGGCAAAGGATGTTACCGTTACGGTTCTTGCGCGTTCTTCCGACGAGTCCTGGACTGAGACGGAGAACATAATGCTGAATCCTGTAATGCTGAATCCTCCTCAGGATGATGAGCTCAGGCCGTATAACCTTGCGGTTCTTCTGGAAGGCCGTTTCTCCAGCGCGTTCGACAAGGCTCCTGCGGCCGATGATGGAGAAAGCGCGGCCCAGGGCGGAGACGGGGATTCTTCCGGAATTCTCACCGACAGCCATATCAGTTCGGGCGTTCTCCCGGGCAAAATTTTCGTGACAGGATCTTCGTATATAACAACCTATCAGGTTCTTGACGATAAAGGTGAGAGTCCGATCGGAATGTTCCTGATGAATGTGGTGGATTATCTGAACGGAAATGCGGATCTCTGCACGATGCGTACAAAAGGTCTTTCGCTGAACACGCTGACGCTCCAGAGTCCTGTGCTTGCCCAGATTTTCAAGTATTTCAACCAGTTCGGACTTGTTCTGATTGTGGCTGCGGCCGGTCTGATAGTCTGGCGTGCGCGCACAAAGCGCAGGAATCAGATAAGGCTCCGCTATAATCCGGACGACAGGCGCGAATTCTCCTCAAAAAAGGAAGAGCCTGTTAATGACGGCGAGTGACAGAATGGAGGTTTTTCAGATGAGGTTACGTAAAATATTGCTGCTTTCCGGGTGTGCGGTTCTTCTCTGCGTTTGCGTGCTGCAGTGCGTCGCCGCGGCACGTGATTCGGCCAAGGTTTTTGAGGTTGATTCTGAGCCGGATGAGATTCTTATTGACAACGCCGGTTCCGTGGTGAAACTTGTTCGGCAGGACGGAAAATGGTTTGTGGGAGAAAAACTTTATCCGGCTAACGAAAGTTCCGTGGATTCAATTAAGAATTCGCTTATGAAAATCACTGCTCTTGATAAAGTCGGAAAACTTTCTGATGATTCTGTCGTGAACCGCTACGAGCTTGGCGGGACAAAACGCATAAATGTTACGGCAAAGGCCGGTGGCGAGGTTCTGCGTTCTGTCTCCGTGGGAAAGGCGTCGTCTACCGGCGCTCAGAGCTATGTCGTACTTGACGGCGGAAAGGATATTTATCTTGTATCCGGAAATCTGAATTCGGAATTCTCAAAGACTGTCGAAGAGTTGCGCAGCAAGATTGTGTACAAGACTGAGGCCGACGGAATTTCTTCTGTTTCGGTGACGGATTTTACGGACGGAACGGAAAAGACATGGTCGGTGTCACGCAGCGGAAGCGGCGAGGAGACGGTGTGGAATTTTTCCGGCGGAGAGGTCCAGGTTGATCCTGTAAAAGCGTCGGACTGGTTCAGAAGCGTGTCCGCGCTTTCTATAGCGGCATGGCTGGGAGAAGATGATGTTGTGTCCGGCACAAAACAGTATTCGGTGAGAATTTACTCCACGGAGGAAATTCTTCTTGATATTTATCATGTTCCGGAAAACAACGGCGAGTCTGAATATTATTACGGTTCATGCAGCAGTACGCCGTATAAATTCAAGGTTCCCGGATATGTCGTCCAGAAATTCCAGAAGAAACCCGGTGATTTTGAAAAATGATAGAGCTGGTGGCTTTTCTTGGAAACTACGGCCGTGAATATGAGAAATCCAGGCATAATGTTGCATGGATTTTTGAGAATTCGCTGCCTTTTGCGGACAGGCTGTCATGGCAGGAGAAATTCAAGGGTGAAATAGCGTCAGTTTCTCCTGGTCAGCTTGCGCAGTGGGCGTGTGATGCGGGAATTCTTTCCGCTAAAAACGGAGAGCCTGTGACTGTTCCCGACGGCGCTCCGTCCCATGTTTATTTTCTCAAGCCGTTGACATATATGAATCTTTCCGGCGATAGCATAATAGAGGTTGTGAATTTCTATAAACTAAAACCGGAGAATGTTCTTGTCGTTCATGATGAGCTGGAGCTTGCGCCCGGATTTGTCAGCTTCAAATGGTCGGGAGGACTCGGCGGGCACAACGGCCTCCGTTCAACAAAAGCCGTGCTTAATACGCCTGATTTCTGGCGGCTCCGTTTCGGAATAGGCCGTCCGGTTCATGACGATGTCGCGGGCTATGTGCTTGGGAATTTTTCTTCCGATGAGCAGATAATTCTGTCCCAGGTTTTTCCGCAGGCTGCCGGGCTTTTCTGCCGTGCGCTTCTTGCAAAGGATCCGGGGCGGCTGCTTCCGGAATGGTCAAAGAAAAAGCTTTCCGCATGAACGGATGTTCTGTCTGTTCCGTCTGAAGATTGTTGAAATTTTATTACAGGTAAACTGTTGGAGCGTGATGCAAAATGAGAAAAGAATTTTATGATTCGGTAAAGAAGGAACTTGTCGGGAATATTCTTCCTTATTGGGAGAAATATTCAAGGGATACGGTGAACGAAGGCTTTTTCGGCGATATTGACAACAACAACCGTCCGGACGGCGATGTCAGCCGTTCTATTGTCATGACATCACGGTTTCTTTGGGCTTACAGTTCCGCAGCGAGGCTTCTAGGTGACAGCTCGCTTCTTGGCATGGCGGATTTTGCTTATAAGGTCATAAAGGAAAAGTACATCGACAAGGTGAATGGCGGCGTCTATTGGTCGGTCCGCCCTGACGGAACACCTGATGTCCGCAAAAAGCAGATTTATGGCGAGGCATTCTGCTGTTACGGACTTTCTGAGTATGCCGCTGCCGTCATGGAATTCCGTGGTGCGGATTCCTGTGCGCATGAGGCGATGGATTCGGCTCTTGCGATTTTTGAATTTCTGGAAAAGTATGCGCTTGATCCGGCAGACGGAGGTTATGTTGAGGCTCGCGCTGAAAACTGGGCGGTCACTGATGATATGCTACTTTCCGAAAAGGACATGAACTGTCCGAAATCAATGAACACAAATCTTCATGTCATGGAGGCATACACCAATCTATATAGAACTCTGCCTGTCGTTTGTCCGGAAAAAGCTGAGAAGAGAGAAGCTGTCGGAAAATCACTTGCGGCGCTTATAACCGTCACTGTGGAGAAAATTCTCCAGAAAAACGGTCATCTCGGAATGTTCTTCAATATGAAGTGGAATCTCCTTGATGATGAGATTTCTTATGGTCATGACATCGAGGCAAGCTGGCTGCTCTGGGAGGCGGCCGTGGAGCTTGGTGATGAGCCCCTGAAGGAACGTATCCGTCCGACCGTTCTTTATATGGCGGATGTCGCGCTTGCCGAAGGAACGGATTCCGCTTCAGGTGCCATGGAGAATTTCACGAAAGGCGGAAAGCGTGACAGGACTCGGGTCTGGTGGAATCAGGCCGAGGCGTTGAACGGATTTTATAATGCATGGCTTATGACCGGACTCAAAAAGTATTCGGATGCCTGTGAGCTTCAGTGGAAGTGGATAGAGGAGCATCAGGTTGACCGGAAAGGCGGAGAATGGTGGGCGGCTGTCTCTCCTGACGGGGAACCGGATTTACAGGAGTCCAAGGGCGGAAATTGGAAAACCGCATATCATTCGGCCAGAGCGTGTATCGTCACGCTTGAAGCCGCTCGGGATAAAGCAAAATAGAACATAAGTATGGACTTAAAACGCGCGGAAGCAGGTTTTGTTTCCGCGCGTTTTTTATGTGCTGCGCGCGGCGGAGACTGCGAGGCGGGAGAGACGAAGGAGAAGCTGAAAAAAATTAAAAAAGTTGAAAAAAAAGCGGAAAAAGGGCGGTGCGGGGGTTGACACTTCGGGCGTGAGGGTGTATATTCACTATCACCGTCGCACGGAAGCAGTGCGGCACGCTTTTTGACAGGAAAGGGAAGGAAAGAAAGACGAGAGACAGCCCGCGGGACGGGGTTCCGCGGGACGCAGGTGAGGGCCGGAGACGGCCGGGACGCCACGCCGGGGCGTCGGTAAAGAATGTCCGGCGGCCAGAACGGTCCGCTTCCGGAATGGGGCGGAGGCCGGAGAAGGCTTTTCAGGGAATCACGGGTCTTCGGACCCATGAGATAATCATGGAGAGTTTGATCCTGGCTCAGAACGAACGCTGGCGGCGCGTCTTAAGCATGCAAGTCGGGCGGGATTCATGCGCTTGCGCATGATGAGAGCGGCGGACTGGTGAGTAACGCGTGGGTGACGTACCCTCGGGATGGGGACAGCCCCTAGAAATAGGGAGTGATACCGAATATAATCCCCCGTGTCAGAGGCGGGGGATGAAAGGAGCTTCGGCTCCGCCGGAGGAGCGGCCCGCGTACTATTAGCTTGTTGGCGGGGTAAAGGCCCACCAAGGCGATGATAGTTACCCGGCCTAAGAGGGTGAACGGGCACATTGGGACTGAGATACGGCCCAGACTCCTACGGGAGGCAGCAGCTAAGAATATTCCGCAATGGGGGAAACCCTGACGGAGCGACGCCGCGTGGACGAGGAAGGCCGGAAGGTTGTAAAGTCCTTTTGGACGCGAGGAATAAGCGCGGGAGGGAATGCCCGCGCGGTGACTGTAGCGTCCGAATAAGCAACGGCTAATTACGTGCCAGCAGCCGCGGTAACACGTAAGTTGCGAGCGTTGTTCGGAATTATTGGGCGTAAAGGGCATGTAGGCGGTCGCGCAAGCCTGGTGTGAAAGGCGGGGGCTCAACCCCCGGACAGCGCCGGGAACTGCGCGGCTTGAGTCACTGAGGGGCAGTCAGAATTCCAGGTGTAGGGGTGAAATCTGTAGATATCTGGAAGAATACCAATGGCGAAGGCAGGCTGCCAGCAGATGACTGACGCTGAGGTGCGAAGGTGCGGGGAGCAAACAGGATTAGATACCCTGGTAGTCCGCACAGTCAACTATGCACACTGGGTGTCCGCCCTGAAGGGTGGGTGCCGAAGCAAACGCGATAAGTGTGCCGCCTGGGGAGTATGCCCGCAAGGGTGAAACTCAAAGGAATTGACGGGGGCCCG
>CAVBEH010000014.1:0-72202 GCA_963594605.1 Bacteroidaceae bacterium | reverse complement strand
CGTTCCTTGCGGGGTCGGTCTCCGGTCTGGCGACGGTCTTTCCGTCCTCCACGGTAACGGATGCGGCCTCCGCTCCGTTGTTATACTTGAACGTGACTTTGTGTGTCGCCGTCTCCGGCTCAGTTGTGGTGGGCTGCTGGCATGAGGTGAATACTACCCCCCCCCAGGAGTACCAGAGCTGCTGCCGCCGCCGCGCGGCTCACGATGTTTTCTTTTCTCATTCGTTCCTCCTTGTGACAAGAAAATTCGTACTACTCAGAATAAGCCCCTTTTCCTCTCCGCGCGATAGGGGATTTCACCTATTGTCCGTGCCGGTTTCAGGCGTGACAATCTCCGTAAAATTCATTCATCCGCAAGAAAACCTATCCTGTTGAATTCCGCGCGTTTCTGGAGTATCTTACAGTACACAAAAAAATCATGCAGAAAAACAAGACCACCAGAAAAAAACGTAAATCCGGCAGAAAAAAGCCAAAATTCCATCCGTCCTCATTCAAGATAATCGTGTTCTGCGGAGCGGTTGTGGCAGTCTGCCTGCTGCTCCTGATATGCACGTCCGTTCTGTCAAAACCCAAAACGGAACACAGGCAGGAAGCTCCGATTTCCGGACGTTTTGAGCAGAAACAGCCGGAAAACAACTTGAAGTCCGTAACGGAATCAAATAAGCAGAAAAATCCAGCCGTGCAGTCGCAGAAAGATAAACCGAAGGAAGCGGAAAAAAAGACTGCAGCCGGCACCAAACCTCAGCAACCGAGTCAGCCTCAGCCGGAAAACCGGAAGAAAACCGAGGAAAAGCAGACTCCCCCGGCCCGGCAGAATGTGACGGAAAAACAGAAACCGGCGGCTCCGGCGCAGACTCCGCAGAAGACCGGAAATCCGGCGCCAAAAACAGAAACCCCGGCAACGCGCGCAAAGCCCGCGGAAAAGACTCCTGCAGAAACCGCGAAAAAAGAGGAATTCGGCTTTCCTCAGGCAAAGAACGGCGCCCAGCTGATTTTTGTGTTTGATGACGGCGGTCAGAATCTTGCGCACCTTGCGGAATTCCTGAAAATTCCTTTTCCGTTCACGGTGGCGGTTCTTCCGCAGCTTGCCCATTCGGCCGAGACCGCGGCAAAAGTCCGGGCTTCCGGCAACGAGGTGATTCTCCATCAGCCCATGCAGGCGGTCAACACGAATGTGAATCCCGGACCGGGCGCAATCACTCCGGAGATGACAACCACACAGATAGAAGGAACGCTGATCCGGAACATTCAGGAAATCGGACCGGTGGCAGGCATGAACAATCACGAAGGCTCGCTGATTACCGCGGATGCCCAGAAAATGAGCGTTGTCCTCAGAATCGCCTCCGCCGAGGGAATTTATTTTCTGGATTCAAGGACAAATGCGGACACAAAAGTTCCGGAAGTGTCGGAGGCGCTGGGATATTCTTATTTTGCGCGGAACGTGTTTCTTGACAACGAGAAAAAACGCGCGCCGATTCTTGCCGAGATAAAAAAGGGAATTGATATTGCCAATAAAAACGGAACTGCTATAATGATAGGACACATCTGGTCCGCCGATATTCTGCCGGGAATTCTCAGGGAAATTTATCCCGAACTGAAGGCAAAAGGCTACAGGTTCAGTACGGTTTCAGAGTCGGACGCAAGAATTTATCCATAAAATGCGGTTCCATTTCTTATGGGAGGAAAAATGAAAGTCTTGGGAATTGAATCAAGCTGCGACGAGACAGCAGCGGCGGTCGTTGAGGACGGAAAAACGATTCTGAGCAATGTCGTGGCGACACAGATTCCATTTCATAAAATATACAAGGGTGTTGTTCCCGAAATCGCAAGCCGCAAGCACACGGAATGGATTCTTCCGGTGGTGAAACAGGCGCTCAAGGAGGCCGATCTTTCTCTGGAACAGATTGACGCTGTGGCTGCCACGAACCGCCCCGGACTTATGGGCTCTCTGCTTGTGGGATTCACATTCGGAAAAACGCTCGCCTGGGCAACAGGAAAACCGTTTGTCGCGGTGAACCACATGCTCGGTCACCTTTATGCGGCGCATCTTCAGAACGAAATTGAATATCCGTACATCGGACTGCTTGTCTCAGGCGGACACAGCATAATCTGCCGGGTGAACGGATTCGACGACCTTGAGATTCTGGGAACAACGGTAGATGATTCCGTCGGAGAGGCATTTGACAAAGTCGCAAAATTCTACGGATTGGGTTATCCGGGCGGAGTCATAATCGACAATCTTGCAAAAAAGGGAAATCCGGCGGCGGCATCATTTCCGGTGCCGAAACTTGATCCGGAGGAGCACCGCTACGACGTGTCGTTCAGCGGACTGAAAACCGCGGTAATCCATCAGTGCGACATGTTCTGGAACAAGGGATTTGATCACACGACCGAAAATATGTGCGCGGCCTTTCAGGAGACGGCATGCAGGACGCTGCTTTCAAGGCTTTTCCGCGCGGTCGATGATACCGGACTGAAAACCGTTGTGGCCGGCGGAGGAGTCGCGGCAAATTCAAGGCTCAGGGAAATGCTTGCGGAACGCCCGGACATAAAGTGCGTTTTTCCGCCGCTCAAACTGTGCGGCGACAACGGAGCCATGATTGCGGGCGTAGGATACCATTTTCTGAAACGCGGCGACCGTACCGGATGGAACACAACCGTATGCGCAAGGATTCCGCAGTTCAAACGCGGTCTTGAACAGGTCAGGCGGTAATCAGGACAGAACATCCGGTTTCCGCAAAATCCCTAAAATCTTGCCTTGACAACATCATAGATACAGTCAGCGGCTTTCTCAAAACGGCGGACAAGCTCCAGATAAACAAGCTCCGAATTCACGTCGGCGCCGTCCTCAATGCGGTGGGTCACCATCTTTCCGAGCTTGCGGCGTGTCTTGTTTATGGAATTCTCCATTGCACGCGCCTCCTCCTTCTGCTGACCGGAAAATCCGGAAGTCATGTTTTCTGTTATGAATTCCATGAATTTCTCCACCGCAAAGGCATAATCACCGAGCTTCGCTACGGATTTCTGTGTGAATTTCAGCTTCTTTCTGTCGGATTTTTCAAGAAGGTGCATGATTGCGGTACATTCGTCGCTGAAAGTCTCAAGGCTGGAAATGGTCTGAAGCTGACCGTCAATTTTCCTGCGCTCGCTGCGTCCCGCGCTGTCCAGATGGGAAACCTTCACCAGAAATGACGAAAGAATCTCGTTCATCGAATCAAGATAATCCTCCATCTCCTTTACCTCGCCGAATTTCTCGCGCGCCTTTGTCCGGCTCTCGTCTCGCAGCGACAATATACAGCTGTCAAGCATTTTGGAGCAGAATTCCGTCATCGTCTGGATTTCCTTGTCCACATAAACGATGCTTATCGCCGCTGAACCTGCGGAATATGACGAGATGAATGACGGCTCGTATTTTCCCAGGCTCTTCTTCTCGTCCGGGGAGTCTTTTATTATTCTGCACGCGGCTGACGCAATCTGATCCACAAACGGAAGGAACAGAACAGTACAGCAGACATTGAACATCGTGTGGAGCATGGCGATATGATTTGTGATGTTGGACTCCGGCGTTCCGGGCACAATAAAATCCACAAGCGCAAGAAGCGGTCTGAAGAAAATCAGCGCAATCAGAGTTCCAGTAACGTTGAACATTATGTGGACAAGCGCGGCGCGTCTGGCGTTCACATTTCCGCCGAGAGACGCAAGCAGCGCATCGATTGTAGTTCCGATGTTGCTGCCCAGCACAAGTGCCGCAGCGAATTCCCACGGAAGCGCGCCGTTGTAGCTGAGCGCAAGAATTATCGCAGTAAACGCGCTTGAGGAATGAATCAGCGCGGTCAGAAGCGTTCCGAGCAAAACTCCGGCAAGAATTCCTCCGGCGCCCCAATCCGCCACCGACGAGATGAATGTGACGGACGACGGATCAAGTTTAAGAATATCGGTAAGAAGCCCAAGCCCCAGAAAAAGAAGTCCGAATCCCATCAGAACCTCGCCGCTGTCGTGGTACTTCCATTTTTTCATGCAGTAGATGTAGAATCCTATGCCGAAAAGCGGAATGGCAAACGCCGTTATGCTGAACGAAAATCCGAGCAGCGACACAATCCACGCCGTCACCGTTGTTCCGATGTTCGCGCCGAAAATGATTCCGATTGACTGCCTCAGAGTAAGGACTCCGGCATTCACAAATGACACAACCATCACCGTGGTCGCGCTGGAGGACTGAATTATCGAAGTGACAAAAAGTCCCGTAAGCGTGGCCGTAAAACGGTTTCCGGAAATAAGACGGAGCAGAGGCTGGAGCTTGTCGCCAGTTCCCTTCTGAATTCCGCTGCTCAGCATGTTCATCGCAAAAAGCAGCACGGCAAGACTTCCGCCGAATTTCAGGACAACCATTATTGCGTCCGAAAGCGAGAATGTCATAAAAACCTCCAAGGCCTGTTATTTCAGCAGTTTTCCGGAAACGTTACAGAAACCGAAGTTCCCTCGTTCACCGTACTTTTTAACGTTATTTTGGCGTCGTGATATTCGGCGGCGTGCTTTACAATCGAAAGTCCAAGCCCGGTTCCGCCGATTTCCCTGGAATGGCTTTTGTCCACCCTGTAGAAACGTTCAAACACGCGGTTCTGCTCGCCTTCCGGAATTCCAATTCCGGTGTCGCTCACTGTAAGAACCGCATTTTTCTGTCCCGACGAACGGATTTCGCTCAGCGTCACGGTGACCGAACCTCCGTTCCTGTTGTATTTGACGGCGTTGTCAAGCAGATTGAAAATCATCTCGTCAATCAGCTGCGGAACACCTTTTATGAACAGATTTCCGCCCGAAACCGCAAGCGACACATTCTTTTTTTCCGCCGCGGATTTTACCGTAGCGCAGGCACGTTCCGCATATTCCCGGAGATTTATTTTCTCGAACTGGAAAGGAACGGATTTCTCGTCAAGTTTTGAAAGCTTGATTATGTCGTTCACAAGCACTATCAGGCGCTGCGTCTCCTTGTAGATGTCTCCGGCAAAGTCGCGCATTGTGTCGGCATCAACCTGTCCGTCCTTCATAAGTTCCGCAAATCCGGAGATTGATGTGAGCGGAGTCTTCAGCTCGTGCGAGACATTCGCGGAAAATTCCTGACGCAGCGACTCGCGTTCCTTCCGCTCAAAATTCTCCTCCTCGATTCTGTCAAGAAGAGGCTGAAGCTCGGCGTAATTTTCGGAAGCGCGGGGATTGTCAAGGTCTATCTCGTTTATCGGTTTTGTTATCTGTTTTGAGAGAATCGAAGCGGCGACTCCGGTGACAATCAGCGCAATCACAAACATGAACAGAATCGGCTGGATAAGCCCGATCAGGAGCGCCTGAAAAGTGTGATATTTTCCGGAAACACGCAGAATGTCGCCGTTTTCCATCATCAGCGCGAAATAAAGCGTCTTCTCGAACATCGTGGTGGAATAACGGACCGACCGCCCCGAACCGTTCTCCTTTGCAAGAACAATCTCCTGCCTGCCGGAATGGTTCTCGGCGGTGGAAGCTTCCGCCTCCGAATCGAATTTCACATTTCCGTCCGGATTTATCACCGTAATACGCGTGCTGGAGACAAGACCGTCAAGAAAAGCGTCTCCCGCGGTTTTTATTCCCTGCCTGACAAGATCCGCCTCACTCTCAAGCTCCGCGAACATCCGCTCCTCGTAATAGGATGTAAGATTGTCCACAAGAAACACGGCGCACAGGAAATATACAAGCGTTCCGATTATGAACGTGTTCCTGAAAATTCTGAATGTCATGCTTTTCATTCGCGCGCTCCGTCCGCACGGATTGTGAATCCGACTCCGCGGACAGTCTCAATGCAGGCTCCGTCATCACCGAGTTTCTGACGCAGATTTCTGATATGCACATCGATTGTGCGGCTTTCGGTGTTGCTGTCGTAATCCCAGACGGAATTCATCAGCATCTCGCGGGTGATTACACTGCCCTGTTTCTCAAGAAGCACGGCGAGCAGATCAAATTCCTTGAGCGCAAGGAAAACGGGTTTTCCGCCGACCGTAACCGTATGGTTGCGCCGGTTCAGGACAATCCGTCCGAATGTAAGATTTTTTTCCTCAGGAATTTCACGGTTCATGGCAAAACGCCGCATAACAGCCTTGATTCTGGCGGTAAGCTCCATCATTCCGAACGGTTTTGAGATATAATCGTCGGCACCGTAATCAAGGGCAATCACCGTGTCGTACTCCGAATTCCGCGCGGTCACCATAATCACAGGAATTTTCTGCGTCCGCGGCGAGGCACGCAATTTTTTAAGGACTTCGATTCCGTCCTCTTCGGGAAGCATTATGTCAAGAAGAACAAGATCCGGCACATTTGCGTCCAAAGCCTCCCAGAACAGTGACGGCCGCGGAAAACCTTCGGCATCAAGCTTCTGATTCTGCAGAGTATAGATTATGAGTTTTCGGATACTGTCATCATCTTCCAGAAGATAAATCATTGTTTAAAATCTATCAGTATTCCGGGCAAAAATCATCTTTATAATTGTAAATTCTCTGTAAATTCAGCGGAGACGGTAGACACGTGAATTCCGGCCGGGATTCCATAGCGCGCGGCGTTCCTCAGGAAGCGATTCGATTCCGTCAGCCCTGAATCCCAGTTTCTCGAACCAGTCGGCGGCCTGCGTCGTCATTATGAAGATTCCAGAAGCGTTCATCCGGTCAGCCTTGTCAATCAGATATTCGGTGAGTTTGCGCCCGATTCCCAGGTGAACAAATGAATTCTCCACGGCGACAGCCGCAATCTCCGCCTGTCCGTCCGAATAAAGGTGAAGCGCGGCGCAGGCATGAATTCCTCCGTCAAGCTCATAGACAATGTAGTCACCGATGGAATCTGAAATCTGCATCTCCGTGCGCGGAAGAAGCTTTCCGTTTTCGACAAAAGGACGCTGAAGCGCAAGAACAGAAGGAATGTCCGTGCGCCGCATCTGCCGGATTCCGCCGTAGTCGCTTGTATAAATCATCGTTCCGGAGCCAAGATCGGAGAAAATCTCGCACGGAAGAACACCGTCAAGCCGCCCGGTGACAATATGCGCACGCGTAACTCCATCCGCACATGCATTGCGCGCCGTCCTGACAACAGAAAGGATTTCATCCGGAGCATTTGCGTTCAGCCTGAGGAATTCGTCCGTCTCCTCAAGATTCATCGCCGGAATATCGCCGCCCTCTGTCTGCGCAAAATTTTCGGGAACAGAATAATCCGCGGAATTTATGGAAGAAATGTCAAGCATATAAAAAAGTTTGTCCGCCTTGAGACTGACCGCAACCTGATACGCCAGCAGAACGGAAGAAATATTATACGGCCGCCCGACGGAATTCCATCCGATACACGGAAATATCGGAATAAATCCGCTGTCAAGCACGGTTCTTATAGAATCCGAGTGAATTCTGTCTATCTCACCGGCGGTTCCAAAATCAAATCCGTCTATGATTCCCTTCGAGCGGGAACGGACCCAGTTGCCGATTACCGCGGTGATTCCGTTCGCCGCGAGGCTTGTCATCACAACATTCGACACGTCAAATGCGGCCATTTTTATAAGCGGCATTGCGGATTCCTCTGTGACACGGATGTTGTCACGGTAGACGCTGCTTATTCCGGCGGAAAAAAGCACCTCGTCAATACGTTTGCGCGCACCGGGAATAATCAGAACGCGCAAGCCCGCCTCGTGAAGCAGCGCAATGTCGCGGACATGGCTTGAGAACAGAGGAGAATCGATTGTCCGGTCATCCATGTAAATCACGACGACCGCATTCCTGAATTTTCTGAGGTAGCGGATAACATCACGGACGTTCTCCGCCTTGCGCGTCAGCGACATTCCGCGAGGCTCCGGATTTTCCATCTGAATTTTCCGTTCCGTCATTTTTCTTCCGCCTCCGTTCCGCAAAGCGCGTTTCCCACCGCATTCATAAAAACAACCGCCTCAAGCTCAGTTCCTTCCGGCGGAACAAACAACGTCCTGTTCGACTGAATCATCATATCAAGAAGCGGCTGCGGATTCTGACCGCGCGAGCCTTCATTTTTTACTATATTAATAGAAGAAATACGATGATTGCTGACCGAGACTTCCAACACCACGCGCATATAGCTTGTCCTTGCGCTTCCTTCGTAGATTCCGTCCTGAATTCCGTTCATGTCAACATCGCGCAGCTCAAGAGAGGCGGCTTCCCTTATCTGCCTGCGGCCGCGCCCGACAAAAAACGTGCAGAAAACCAGCGCAAAGCAGACGACAATCATGACCGTCCTGAAAATTCCTTCTTTTTTTTGCATGAAAGAACTATCTAAAATCGGCGCTACAATGTCAACGCGGAGCACCGATATTTTTTGCTTATTTTGTTCCAAACATACTAACTTTTTTTCCGAAAGTCAGTATATTTAATCTTATGGAAAAAATTTCAAAGGATAAAATCCTTCCGTTCACCCTGACCCTTGCGGTAATTCTGGCAGATCAGATTTCAAAAATCCTTGTGGTAAGGATGATTCCTCCTTATACAATCGGCGCTCAGTTTTTCGGAGACTTTCTAAGGATAATACACGTCTACAATCCCGGAGTCGCATTCAGCGTCGGCGCGAATTTTTCCGAAACGGCGAGACGATTCCTGTTCGCATTCATACCGGTAATCGTGATTGCGATGGTTGTCGGCGTTTATTTCAGGAACAGCGAATTCTCAAAACTTCAGCGCTGGGCAATCGCCGGACTTATCGGAGGCGGAATCGGAAACCTGATTGACCGTTTTTTCCGTGCGGAAGGTGTTGTCGATTTTATAGACGTAAAATTCTACGGACTCTTTGGACTTGAACGCTGGCCCACATTCAACGTGGCGGACTCTGCGGTTGTTGTCTGCGGAATTCTGCTTTTGGTTTCGTTCATAATAACATCAGTAAAAAGCAAATCAACGGAAACAAATCAATAAAACAGGAGGCGTGGCAAAATGGACACACCGGATCTTGACGAAGAGGAGAAAGCCCGCAGAAAGGCGGAATCTGTCGCTTACAGAAACAAAAAACGATATTCAAGCATTTTCATGCTCTGCGCAAGCGTTTTTGAGATACTCGAATCGCTGGCAATCATGTTCGTGATGTTTTTTATCGCCGCATTTTTTATATTCAAGGTGTTCAAGGCAACCGGACCGACCGGCCAGATTCTTTTTCAGGTTCTGATGATTCTGATTTTCATCTCAGGACTGATTCTGGGATTCCTTGTCTACAAAAAGACGATCACCTGGGTCATAAAAAAATACAAACTTGAGGACAAGCTGCTTGACGAGGTTCTTCTTCACTACACAAATAAGGACGACCTGGAAGAAAAACTCAGAAGATAGGATTTTATTATGAGAAAAATCGGAATAATCGGTGCGATGGAAGAGGAAGTCTCGATTCTGATAAACGAGATGAAGAATTCCGGAAAAGTGACCGAAACCGGCGCGGACGGACTGGTGTTCCATAGCGGACGCATAAACGGAACCGATGCCGTCATCGTAAAAAGCGGAATCGGAAAGGTGAACGCGGCTCTATGCGCCCAACGGCTGATACTCCAGTTCGGTGCGACCCACATCATAAACACGGGAATAGCCGGAGCTTTGGGCGGGGATCTGCGGATTTTTGACATGGTTGTATCGACAGATGCGGTGTATCACGACATGGACGCGGTTCTGTTCGGCTACAAGCCCACACAGATTCCGGGAATGAAAGTCAGCGAATTCAAGGCGGACGGAGAACTTGTAAAAACGGCCGAACTTGCGTTTGCAAAGGTAAACACCGTGCCAGGCCGGAAAATTCTTGCGGGAAGAGTAGCGACCGGAGACCAGTTCATCGCTGATAGGGACAAAAAGAATCACATAAAAAAAATCTGCGCTCCGCTCTGCGTAGAGATGGAAGGCGCAGCGATTGCCCATGCGTGTTTTCTGAACGGAATTCCGTATGTGATTCTGCGCTGCATCTCCGACATGGCGGACGAAAGCGTAGAAGCGACCTATTCCTTCAACGAGGACACGGCGGCTCACGAAAGCGCAAAAATCGTTCTGGAAATGCTCAGCAGTTTTTGAATTCAGCAGAAATTCCTCATATATAATCAGCTACAGGAGGCACGACAAATTATGTCCGAACACACATCAGGAAACTACAATGTAGACAGCTTCAACCTTGACCACACAAAGGTGACCGCACCGTTTGTCAGAATCGCGTCAAAGAAGACAGGTCCAAAAGGAGATGTCGTCACAAAATACGACATCCGTTTTACCCAACCGAACAAGGAATTCATGACGACCGGCGCAATCCACACGCTCGAGCACCTGATTGCGGAATACATCCGCGACGAGATGGACGGCGTGATTGATCTTTCACCGATGGGCTGCCGCACAGGATTTTATTTTACTGTTTTTGGAGACCACGACGAGGAATATGCGGCGAATCACCTTCTGAACGTGCTCAGAAAAGTTGCCGTCTGGGACAAACCGGTTCCGGCCGCCACCGAAAAGGAATGTGGAAACTACCGCGACCATGATCTTGATGGAGCAAAAAAATATGCCGCCACCTGGGTAAAAGGCATAGAAACAACCGGATGGAAATGTTATAAATAGTCCAGAAATTCATTTTAAAAGTTATAATTTATTCTATGGAGTTTGCAATTGAACATCCTGAACAAATTCAAGGAAACAGCGGTCTCCGTAATTCCCATAATGGTGATTGTTCTTGCCCTGGGAATTGCGGTTCATCTTGACGGCCTGCTTCTTGTACGCTTTGTCGTAGGCGGAATTCTGCTGATTGTCGGACTGACAATATTTCTGCTCGGCGTTGATCTGGGAATTCAGCCGATGGGAGAACGATGCGGAGCCGCGCTCACAAAAAAAAGAAGCCTTCCCCTTCTTATGGCGGCAGCATTTCTGATCGGATTTCTTGTGACGGTTGCAGAACCGGACATCCAGGTTTTCGGAGATCAGGTTAAAGGCGTTTTTCCGTATCTGCACAAAACGGCATTTGTGTTCATAATCGGGGCCGGAGTCGGACTTTTTCTGATGACTGGCCTTCTCCGCACGGTTACGCATTTTTCGCTGAAAATCGCGCTTCTCATTTCATATACGTTGGTGTTCACCGTGGCAATGTTCGCCCCGAATGAATTCATCGGAATCGCATTTGATTCGGGCGGCGCCACGACAGGTCCGATGACGGTTCCATTCATCCTTGCGCTCGGACTCGGTGTCTCGTCGGTCCGTTCTGGAGACAAGGACAGTTTCGGACTCACAGGAGTCACATCTGTAGGTCCGGTGCTGGCGGTAATCGTGTACTCCCTGATTCTTAAACATTCCGGCGCCATGACGGACGTTTCTGCGGCCGCCGAAACCGCTATGACTGCGGAAAACACAATAAAGGGCGGATTCTTCGCCCAGGTGATGGAACCTTTCGCGCTGAAATTTCCGGCCACGGCAAAGGAGGCATCACTTTCGATTCTTCCGATTCTCTTCCTTTTTGCGGTGTTTCAAATCTTCCTGCTGAAAATGTCACGCCGCCAGGTGTCGAGAATGCTGATCGGCTTTGCGTACAGCTTTATAGGACTTTCCGTTTTTCTCACCGGAGTGAACGGCGGATTCATGCAGGCGGGACAGGCGCTCGGAATAGAACTTGGAACAAGAGCCTTTCAGTTTGGCGGCGGATGGTTCGCCCTTCTGATAATCACCGGCCTTATAATCGGAGCTATAATTGTCTGTGCGGAACCGGCGGTCTGGGTTCTTTCGGAACAGGTAGAATCAGTTTCCGGCGGAACAATTCCACGCAGAACACTTCTGATATTTCTTGCGGCAGGAGCTTCTGTGGCAATCGGACTTGCGCTTTGGCGTGCAGTCTACGGATTCAACCTGAAAATCATCCTCATTCCCGGATACATTCTTGCGTTAACGCTTATGATATTCACACCGCATATTTTTACGGGAATCGCATTCGACTCAGGCGGAGTTGCGACAGGACCTTTGACATCGACATTCGTCCTCTCGTTCACGCTCGGTGCGACATCCGGCGGAACAGGAAACTCTGACCCCTTCGGAGTAATCGCACTTGTAGCGATGATGCCGCTGATTACAATTCAGGTTATGGGTATCATATTCAGGAAAAAACAGCAGAAACAGGCAGGACTAGAGTCCAAGCCGAACAAAGAAGAAGGAGCCGGAAAATGAAATACAGACTTTTTATCAGCATTGTTCCGCACAACTCCGGTGAGCTCGTCGCCGGAGCGGCCACATCTGCAGGAGCACGTGGCGGAACCGTGGTGATGGGACGGGGAACCGCCTCCAACGGCATAATCCAGTTCCTGGGACTTGGTGAAAAGGCAAAGGACATTGTTTTTATTGTTGTTGACGACTCAACGGCAGACGATGTCTGGGTGGCCATCAGATCCGCCGCAATGCACAAAGACGAACATTTCGGAATTCTATTTTCAATCGATGTGGACAGTTTTATCAGACAGGGACAGATTTCAGCCTCTGACAATCAAGGAGAAAAGGACATGGACAGCACATACAGAATGATTACGGCCATCGTGAACAAAGGTTACGCCGAGGATGCAATGGCAGCCGCGAGAAAGGCCGGAGCACACGGAGGAACAATAATTTCCGCACGAGGAACGGCAAAGGCTGGAGACGAAAAATTCTTCGGAGTGGAGATTGTTCCCGAAAAAGACATGCTTGTTGTTCTTGTGGAAAAAGACAAAGCCGACGGAATCATCGATGCAATCCGAACGCTTCCATGCCTGGAAAAACCGGGCAGCGGAATCGTGTTCTGCTCAGAAGTCCGGAATTTCACATCAATCGGCGGACGCTTCGACAAGACAGAATCGTGAATACAAAACAGACTGTTCTTGAGGAGCTTTACAGAGCCGCCGAGACAGGAGGCTTTGTCTCAGGGCAGGAATTTGCGGAAAAAGCCGGACTCTCGCGCGCAGCCGTATGGAAAGCGGTGACAGCCCTCAGGAGCGAAGGCGTAAAAATCGAAGCCGTACCGAAACTTGGATACAGGCTCACCGAAAGCGGAAGTTTTCTTGATGCGGAGATAATCCGCTCAAGGCTTCCCGCTGATTCCGGCATAAAAATCAGACTTCTTGACATAACCGACTCGACGAATTCCGAAGCCGACAGAATCATCTCTGCGGCAAAGGAAATCAGTTCCGTCCACAGGACAGCTGTAATCGCAGGTGAACAGACTGCCGGACGAGGCCGGCTAGGACGGAGATTCTATTCCCCGGCAGCGACAGGACTATACATCTCACTGATTTATGTTCCAGGCGGCTCAATCCAAAATCCGGCGGTTCTGACCGCAACTGCGGCCGTAGCAGTATGCCGTGCGGTAAAAAAAATCTACGGTGCCGACTGCGGAATCAAATGGGTCAACGACATATACCTTGACGGAAAAAAAATCTGCGGAATCCTGACCGAAGGCCGGATGAATTTTGAGACAGGCAGAATAGAAGCCGCGATTGTCGGAATAGGCGTGAACATAACAACCGCCAGCCGGAATTTTCCGGATGGACTGGGAGAAAAAGCCGGCTCCATCCTAGATGAAACCGGGGATGCAAAGCGCAATCTGCTGGCCGCAGAAATAATCCGCGAAGTGTTCGGAATATATGATTCGGCGGAGAACAGTTTTCCGGACGCAATAAGGGAATACAGGGAAAAATCCGTCCTGACAGGAAAACGCATAGAAATTTCGCCTGTAGTCGGCACCTCAAAGGAAAACTACCCGGCGACCGTCATCGGCATCACGGATGATGCGGGGCTGGAAGTCAGACTTGATTCCGGAGAAACACGCATTCTGCACAGCGGAGAAATATCCCTTCACGACACAAATCTTTTCAGATAATCCGCAAATTCATGCAAAAAACGTGATTATCGGCAGTCCGATTGTATACAAATGAAGGATTACGGTTTAGACTGACTTCACAAATCCAACTATCGGGGGTAAAAGATGAGCGCATTTGGTGTCATCATTTGTATTGCGGCGGTTTTTCTGCTGGTGATTTTTTTCTGTTCCTACAAGAAAGTTCCGAAAAACAAAATCGGAATCCGCGTCGGACCGTTCGGAAACAAGACGGTTACAGGAAAGGCGGTTTTTGTCGTGCCGTTTTTACAGCGGATTGACTACATGACGCTTGAGAACATTCAGGTTGATTTTGTAAGCAAGGAATCGATACCGACTCAGGACGCCATAAACATCAAAGTTGACGCGATTGCTAACATCGCGATTTCCCAGGACAACGAAATTATGAAAAAGGCGGCGGCGAAATTCATCGGCTACACGACCGGAAACATTGCCGACATTGTAAAGCCGGTTCTTGAGGGAAACATCCGCGAGATTATAAGCCAGATAAAACTGAAGGATCTGATTCAGGGAGACAAGAAGGTTCTTGCCGAGCAGATTGCGCAGAACGTAAAGCCGAATCTTGAGGATCTGGGACTTGAGCTGACAACGTTCAACATCCAGAATTTCAAGGACGACAACGGCGTAATCAATAATCTTGGTATCGAGAACACCGTGAGCATTTCAAAGGATGCGGCAAAGGCAAAGGCGGCCGCCGAGGCTGAAATCAAGATTGCACAGGCGCAGGCCGACAAGGATGCGAACGACGCGCGCGTTGCGGCAGAACTTGAGATTGCACAGAAACAGAACGACCTGGCGATAAAAAAAGCCGCGCTCAAACTCCAGGCGGACACGGAAGCTGCAAAGGCCGAGGCCGCTATGGGAATCGAGACTGAAAACCAGCGCAAGGTTCTTGAAATCAAGGCGGCGGACGCGAACATCGCAAAGCAGGAAAAACAGATTGAGATTCAGGAAAAGGAAGTCGCAATCAAGGAGAAGGCTCTTGACGCTGAGATAAAAAAGACCGCCGAGGCGGACAAATTTGCGGCGGAGCAGAAAGCCGACGCTGAGCTTTACACAAGGCAGCGCAAGGCAGAGGCCGAGGCATTCGAGCTTCAAAAACAGGCGGAGGCTGAAGCCTACCAGAAGCAGAAAAAAGCGGAAGCCGAAAAACTGGCGATGGAAAACGAGGCGGCCGGAAAAAAATCTCTTGCGGAGGCGGTTCAGGCGCAGGGTGAGGCGGAAGCCGAGGCTATAAAGGCCAAGCTTGTTGCGGAAGCGGAAGGTATGCGCGAAAAAGCCGAGGCGATGAAACTTTACGGAGACGCGGCGCGCCAGCAGATGGAGCTTGACGCGCTGAAAGTTTACTTTGAGCAGCTGCCTAAAATCGCGGAGGCGGCCGGAAAATCATATCAGAATGTGGACAAAATCTATATGTACGGCGGCGACTCCTCAAAACTGCAGGCCGACATAATGAAGAACGTTACACAGATAAGCGAGGGCTTAGGCGAATCGCTCGGAATCGACTTGAAATCCATGCTTGCGGGATTCATCGGAGGAAAAGCTGCAGGAAACAGCGGCAGTTCCGGAAAATCCGATGCCCCGGACGGCAAATAGCAGAAAACGCATTTGAGCCGGTACATTTTTTGTGCCGGCGTTTTTGCATTTCGTGAGATGCCCTCATCGATTTCCGACATAATGTAAACAGAAAAAAAATCCTTCCGATAAAATAGTATGAAAAGATTTCTCTCAGTTTTTATCATCTTCTATCTGTGCATCGGCGGAATTTTTGCCGGCACGCTTTACATGGAAAAGGCGACAGCCTCGTTTTATGCCGAGGATTTCCACGGAAAAAAAACTTCTAGCGGTGAACCTTTTGATATGAACGCATTCACCTGTGCAAACAAATATCTTCCGTTCGGAACGATACTGAAAGTGACAAACCTTTCCAACGGAAAATCGGCGGAAGTCAGGGTGAACGACAGAGGACCATTTGTCACCGACCGGGAGATCGATTTGTCAAAAGCCGCGGCTCAGCAGCTCGGCATGATTCAGTCCGGAACCGCAACCGTAAGACTTGAGATTATAAGCAGACCGGAACATTCCCTTCTGAGCTTCCAGACAATGCAGAGCGCAAAAAAAATAATGGAACGCAAGACAGGAAAAACGGTTCAAGTTCCGGCAGAAGCGGAATCAGCCTCCGGCGGAAATAATGAGAATTCCGGAGAAGAAAAGGACGGAGAACGCTGGGACATACAGCTCGGCGCTTTCTCAAGCAGACACAATGCGGAAAAGCTCGCTCGCAACCTGCAGAAAGCCGGTTTCAAAAACATTGTGTTCCAGAAGACTGAAAAAATAATCCGTGTGGTAATCCGCGACGTCAGCTCGGAAGATTTGACCGCACTTGAATCTGAACTTGAGGAAAAAGGATTCTCCGAATACACAATAAGACCACGGACATTAGGAAGCACAAAATGACGGCAGTTGATTTTTCAAATATATTCGTAATCGTATTTCTGACGGGAACGGCTGTAAGTTTCGTGATAGAACAGACGCTTGAATTCATTGATTTTATGGCACGTAAAAACAGCCGAGGAAAAATTCCGAAAATTCTCAGGGACATTCCTGCGGCAAAAGAGGCGTTCTCCACCGAAAAACTTGAACTGATATGCCGGTACGAAAACGCAAAATATTTTGACTGGATTCCGCTGTCGGTATGCTCGCTGATTTTGACTCTTGCGCTTGTTCTTTTAGGTTATTTTCCGTTCCTGTTCAACAAAATCTGCCTTATAACAGGATTTCCGTCAGGAATTCTGAACACATTCCTGTGTTTCATTCTCTTCCTGTTTTTTGCCGGACTTCCGGAATCAATTCTTTCGGTTCCGTTTGATTTGTATCAGGAATTCGTCACCGAGAAAAAATTCGGATTCAGCAACATGACGCTCGGACTATGGATAAAAGACCAGCTGAAAGCCGCGGTTCTCTCGCTTATACTGAATTCGATCCTGCTGTTTGCGGCTTCCGTCATGCTTGTAAAATTCAGAAGTTCATGGTGGTTTGTTCTGGGCATTCTGCTGATTGCATTCACATTTCTGATGCAGCTCATCTACCCAAAACTGATTGCGCCGGCATTCAACAGATTCTCACCGATTGAGGAAGGCGAAACAAAGACAAAAATAATGGAAATTCTTGAAACAAGCGGTTTTGTCTCCGACGGAATTTTCGTGATGGACGCGTCAAGAAGAAGCGGACATTCAAACGCGTATTTTACAGGATTCGGAAAATCAAAACGGATTGTGCTTTTTGATACGCTTGTAAAAAAGCTCACCCCGGACGAGATTGCTGCGGTTCTTGGACATGAGGTCGGACATTACAAGCACAGACATATCCTGAAAAAACTTGTGGTGATGATTCCGGTCGAATTCCTGCTGATGTTCGCCCTGTTCAAAATCGCGGGTTCAGTCCAGCTTTACAACGGATTCGGATTCTCCTCCATAAATGTGGAAAACATCGCATCGGTGCAGTTCATCGGACTTTTTCTGGCCATGACGCTCTTTAATTCCGTCTCAGAAATCATATCACCTCTCCTGAAATTCTCATCACGCAGAAATGAATACGAGGCGGATGCATATTCGGCAAAAATCTGCGGAAATCCGGAAAACCTGATATCCGCACTGATAAAACTCAACAGCGACAATCTTTCGGAACTTTTTCCACCGAAAATCTATGTGTTCTGGAATTTCTCACATCCGACTCTGACCGAACGCGTCAAGGCACTGAAAAAATCAGATGGCCACGCTTAAAGATCTGGCCGCGGAATGTGGAGTCTCGACGGCGACAATCTCGAATGTCCTCAACGGAAAGGCGAATGTATCCGAAGCGACAAGGCGGAAAATCATTTCCGCAATAAAAAAGTCCGGTTACAAACCGAATTTCATGGCAAGAGGACTGCGCGCCGCAAAGACAAAAACCGTCGGCCTGATTGTAGAGGACATAACTCTTTTCAGCACGCCAAAAATCGTAGAGGGAATAATGAGTTTCTGTGAGGAGCGCGGCTACAGAACAATTCTAGAAAACCTGCGGCTGTATTCAAAATGGGGAAACGGCTGGTACTTCAGACCGGAATTTTTCCACCTGATGCAGCTTGCGTTCCGGGAAATGATTTCGATAAAAACCGACGGAATCATCCATGTTGCGGGGCACGCAAGAAAAATTCCCATGCCGGACGATGAATTCTCCATTCCGACAGTGCTCGCCTATTCTTACAGCGCAAATCCGGGCCGGCAGTTCATTGCAATTGACGACAGAAATTCCGCAAGGGCAATGACGGAACACCTGATTGCAAACGGCCACAGGAAAATCGCGCTTATAATGGGAACCGGGAAAAACATCCACACGGAGGAACGGCTCACGGGATTCAGGGAGGGACTGAACGCTCACGGAATCATATTTGACACGGAGCTTACGGCAGACGGAAAATGGACGCGTGAATCGGGTTTTGAGGCCGCGGAACGGATTTTTTCCGGCGGAAAAGAGTTCTCCGCATTTTTCTGCATGAACGACGAGATGGCAGCCGGTGTGTATGACTCCATGCGGAAAAGAAATCTTGTTCCCGGAGAAGATATTTCCGTCGCAGGATTTGACGGCAGAATATTCTCCGCCTATCTTGAGCCGCCGCTGACAACAATGTCGATTCCACTTGAACAGATAGGACGTAAATCGGCTGAACTTCTGATCACCCAAATCGAAAATGCGGATTTTTCCGGAAGAAGCGCCCTAGTCCCATGTTCCTTATGCAGCAGAAAATCTGTCCGTAATATAAACTGAAATTCAACCGCCACCGGATTTTATGGTTAAAAAAAACCGGAATCGCCATAACGGGATTCCGGTAAAGGAGAAAAGCTATTGGAGATGATCGGACTTGAACCGACTACCTTTTGAATGCCATTCAAACGCTCTAGCCAGGTGAGCTACACCCCCAATTAGTTGGGAATTACTATATCAGAAAGCGTTGTTACTGTCAACAATCAGTTGAATTTTGTCCGTCAAAATCTTATCATTGCTGAATCGAGGTGAATCATGTCTTCAGAAAACACAAGAATTTCATGTATAGGAACAGGCGCAATGGGCGGTGCAATAATGCGTGCCGTCTGTAAAAAATTCGGAGGAAAAAACATAACTGTCACGGACCGAAATTCGGTTCACGGAAAAAAATTCGCGGCGGAAAACGGCTGCACATTCGTCGAATCAAACCTGGAAACTGCAATAAACGCGGATTTTGTGTTTCTTGCCGTAAAACCGAATGTGATTCCCGCCGTGCTTGAAGAAATATGCGGCCGAATTGATCCGGAAACGGTGATAATATCAATGGCCGCCGGCGTTTCGCTTGAGAAGCTTAACACATTCGCACCGGACGCCAGATTCATAAGAATAATGCCCAATGTTCCGGCTCAAATCGGGCAGGCGATGATTGCGCTCAGCTGCGGCTCAAACATCTCGGAATCAGAACTTGCGGAAGCGAAAGACATTCTTTCCGCCACGGGAATTGTCGAACAGGTTCCGGAAACGCTGATGAACTGCGTGACGGCGGTCAGCGGCTCGGCGCCGGCATTTGTATTCATGTTCATAGAAGCCCTTGCGGATGCCGCCGTAAAATGCGGAATGCCACGTGCCCAAGCATATACTTACGCGGCGCAGACAGTGAAAGGCTCAGCCCAGCTTGTGCTTGAATCAAAACTCCATCCGGCAGTTCTGAAAGATTCCGTCTGTTCTCCGGGAGGAACGACAATTGACGGTGTTGCGGCACTTGAGGAAAACGGATTCAGAAGCGCAGTCATAAAAGCCGTAACAGCCGCCTGCGAAAAATCGGCCGCACTGGTAAAATAAAATGACAATTCTGGAAACAATCATTCCTGTATTCGTGATGATTGCGCTCGGAAAATTCCTGAGCGCAAAAAAAATTCTTACGCCGGACGGCATTTCGTCCGTAAAATCCGTCGCCGTAAACATAATGCTGCCGGTGATGGCGTTCGACTCGCTGATTCACGGCTCCTTCTCCTCTGACTCGCTGGTTCTGATTGCGCTGGAAATTTTTGCGCTGACCGCCGCCTTTGCCGCCGGATTCCTGCTCAAGAGATTTTTCGACACGGAAATCCGCAGCTACGTTCCTTATGCGATGACAACCTACGAAGGCGGAATGTTCGGATGGGCGCTGATTTCACTCCTTGTCGGACAGAAAAATATGTTCTACATAGTCTCAATGGACATTTTCAGCGGAATTTTCGGATTTACGGTCACGGCGACCGGCTTGAAATTCATTTCCGGACAAAAAATGACAAGGAATGAAATCATAAAATCAATAGTAACAAATCCGCTTGTGATTGCGACTGTACTCGGATTTGCAGGAGCATCGGTTCATCTTGGAGAAATCATAGATACGTCAAGATTCGCCGGACTTTATTCAAAAACAGCGGCGATGTTCATCCAGCCGCTTTCTCCGCTGATTCTACTCTGCATCGGAGCGGGACTTGTATTTGACAGAAAAATTCTCGCAAAAGGACTCAGGCTTGCACTGATGAGATACGCCGTTCAGGGAGTGATATGCGCCGCCGTCCTGTTTGTGATTTCAAGGACAATCGGTCTGAATTCCGCACTGAAAGTCTCGCTTCTTGTGTATTTTTTTATTCCGACCTCGTTTCTGCTGTCAATGTACGCCACGGACAAAAAGGCGGAGGAATTCATATCGGGGCTTCTGTCACTGCAGCTGATAATCTCGCTTCTGATATTCAGTCTTGTCAGCATTTACGCCGGCACGCTGACATTTTGACGGAAGAAATCTCAGAACAGCGGAGCAGGTTCACTGGTAAGCAGAATCCGCAGATTCAGTTTCAAATAGGCGCAGACCTCCCGAAGGTAAAGATGGGGAACATACACCGCCGGAATCGAAGAGGCGAATCCGCTTACATCTGAAAATCCCATGCGCGCGGCCAAACGTTCCGCCCGCGCAAGGTGAAAGCGACTGGTCACTACGGCAATACGGCTGTGCAGAATCTGCTGCCGGCTGATGCCCTCATGCTCAGAAAGAACGCCGCAGCTGTTACGGAAATTTTGGATTGTATCAAGAGCCTTGTCCTCAAGAAGAATCCGTTCACCGCTGATGCCACATTCCACAAGCAGACGCTTTATCGCCGGTCCCTCAGGGTAAGGCAGGAATTTCAGCGTTCCTCCGGTAACAACGGCGACAGACTTCGGATGAAGCTCCAGATATTCCGCAGCCTTCTCAACCCGTCGGCGCACCGTCTCCGGAAGTTTTCCGTTGCGGTCAATTCCGCCGCCAAGAACAATAACATAATCACATTCAGTCGAAAGCGGAGCCACATCCGGCGTAAGTATAAAATAAAGACTGACAGAAAAAATCAGAATTCCGGCGGAAAAAAGAACGGCTGCGGCAATCCTGATTCCACGGCAAAGAATTCCGCAGAAGGCGAAATCTTTTTTCAGCCGCCAGACTCCGGTAAAAATCAGCCAGCCCCCCGGCACAAGCCATACATGAGAAAACGCCGTCAGATTGTCAAGAAATGTTCCGGGCGACATGATTATCAGAAGCGGATCATACAGACAGAGTGCGAATCCGGCAGCAATAAAAATCCATGCGTTAATTTTAAAAAATGAATTACGGCTCACGATTCAACCTCCGCTTTTCTGTAGTCCCAGTTGTGTTTCGGATAACGTCCCTTCATCTCGTGGCAGATTTCCGGCCAGGTGTTACGCCAGAAATTCTCAAGATCGTCCGTCACCTGAAGCGGCCTTGAGGCCGGAGAAAGCAGCCTGAGAAGAACCTTCATCCCCATAATCTCCGGCGTGGTGAAACACCCGAATATCCGCTGTACAATCACCTCGACCACAGGACGGATTACAAGGACGCTTCTGTCTCCGGGCGGAGAAAGCGTCTCGTACTTTACCTTTACGCGCCGTCCGTTCTCCAGCTGAATGAATTCCGGCGCACACGAATCAATCTCCGCGCCGTCAAGAAACCAGAAAAGCGCATCGTAGACAAGCCGGGCGGTTATTCCGTTGCCGCCTCCCGCAAAAGGAACAAGCCACTCTTCGGCACGGTCACATATCATCCGCTCTATGTCGGCGGATTCGGATTTCTGCTGCGCCAGGAATTTTCTGCGCACAATCAGGCTTTTTGTCTTCTCGTCCGCCGGAAGCGCGGAAATTCCCTTTCTCCTGATTTCGCCAATCCATGCGCTTACAAAATCGTCCTTTGACGCCGGAACCTGACGTGACGAAAGGACTATCTGCCCCAGCATCGTTCTCTCAATCTTTC
Source organism: Bacteroidaceae bacterium (assembly GCA_963594605.1). GTDB lineage: Bacteria > Spirochaetota > Spirochaetia > Treponematales > Treponemataceae > Treponema_D. The sequence goes on along the minus strand of CAVBEH010000014.1, from coordinate 50,011 downwards.
TGATTTTTCCGCCGTCAAAAAAACATTCGCTTTCGGTGACGGAATTTTTCCTTACCCACGGAAGAAATGACTCCGGAGGAAGCGTCTCAAATGAAAAAATCACACCCTCACTGTCGCCTGCGCTTACTTCCGGTGCGACAATCCATTCCGGAGAATCTTTGAGCAAAGGATGAAGAAAAGCACGGCGGCCGCCGGTGAACTGATATTCCGCACGGACAGAACCGGTTTCAGAAATTCTATGCGCAATCCTGTCCGGATAACCTTTGAGGCAGAGCAGCGGAATATCGCATTTTTCTTCCATATAACCGATTTTTTTCAGACGGCACTCAAGGTCAGCGCGGTATTTCCGCTGGATTTCCGGAGAAGAGGACGAATAGTTTCCGTATTTTACTGCAAAATCGAGCGCATAATTTACGGCATTCCTTTCTCCACTGGCCGCCGCGGAAAGAAGAATTCCGGCAAGACGAGGATGAATTCCCAGTTTTAAGGCCGCCTTTCCTTTTGCGGTGATATGACCGTCAGTTCCGCAGAATCCGGCCAGAACAAGGAATTCAGAGCAGGCAGCCCATGCACCTTCAGACGGCGGATCCAGCCATTCAACTCCACGCGGAGAAAAAATTCCGCGCTCCGCACATTCAAGCACAGTCTCTGTAAGATCGATCCGGCAAATTTCCGGCGGAAAATCCTTCTGCCGCGGATTAAATTCATTCCATAGACGGACACAATGACCGGGACGGATTCTGCCGGCACGCCCAGCACGCTGGGCCGCCGAAAATTCGCTTTCCGGCTCGGTGACAAGATATTCCATTCCGGCGGCCACATTCAGCCTGTTCACCCTTGCAAGTCCCGAATCAATCACCGTATCAACGCCCGGAACCGTGAGAGAAGTTTCCGCAATTGCGGACGATACGATAACCCTGCGGCGTGTCCCCTGCTCCGCCATCACTTTTTTCTGTTCTGAAAGTGACACGCTGCTGTGAAGCATCATCACCTCGACGGAATTTTTATCTACAGAAGAGGAAAGCCGTTCCGCGCATTTTCTGATTTCGCTTATTCCCGGCAGAAAAACAAGAATGTTTCCGTCACCGTAAGAATCAAGCTCACGTAAAACAGCTTTTTCCACGGAAATCCTGTCGTCATAGTCAATTCTGATTGGAAAAGTGCGCCCCGGAACCTTAACAACAGGACAGTTATCTTTGCCTCCAAGGGCGGAACAGATTTTTTCCGTATCAATTGTCGCCGACATCACCACAACAAACAGGTCATCACGGAGTTCCATCGCCTCACGCAAAAACGCAAGCGCAAGGTCAACATGAACGGAACGCTCGTGGAATTCGTCAAGCACGACAACATTTATCCCGTCAAGCGAAGGATCGTCCTGAAGATAACGGAGCAGAACAGCCTCGGTAACAACCTCAAGGCGCGTGCGCTCAGAAATTCTGCTTTCAAGATGAATTTTATATCCGACAGTTCCTCCGACATCCTCGCCCGACAGAAAAGAAATTCTGTCCGCAACAGAAAGCGCGGCAATACGGCGAGGCTCGGTCATTATGATTTTTCCGGAGAATTTTTTCAGAAGAGCAAGCGGAAACACCGTTGATTTTCCGGCTCCCGTCTCTGCCGTAAGAACAAGAAAATGTGACGGAGAATCTGCAAGCGAATCACAGATTCCGTCAAGAAACGGAGTTACAGGAAAACCGGAGATGTCGCGCAAAACGGAATCAGCCACATTCATCGGAACAGGAACATGACGGCGGCAAACATGACTGCAAGAAAAATCATGTATACAAGAGCAAGCTGGGGCGCAAAAAACGGAAACAAAAACAGAAGGATTCCCCAGACAAAAGTCAGCGCACCAAGAGCAAGCGCACAGTATCCGCTGCCGCGGCAACGGAATCTGATTCCGCGCAGAGAATCATCCGTCTGACCGGCTGCCTCCGTCATTTTTTTCAGGAAAGTGCCGGAAAGAAAATAAATTCCGGCGGCACAGAACACGATTCCTGCGGCCATACTCATCACAAAAAGCAGAACGATTTTCCAGGACATAAAGCGATTATATCACAGAAACCGGCGTAAAGTCAGCAGTTTGCTTCAGCATGAAAAACAGCCGCAGGAAAGATGAAATTCTCTACTTTGTATATCCCATCGCCACTATGGTAAATCCTTTTTTCTCCGAGCCTTCCGCCATCTTGACTTCAACTTTATGAACTGAAGATTCCGCCTCGTCAATCAGCTTTACCGTAACGGCGTTGTTCCAGCCGCCGCTTTTTCCGCCGTCATAAGTTCCGGCGAGTTTACCGTCAACATATACTTCCGCCCTGCCGAATGGAATGTTTGTCCAGGAACCGTTCTCCTTGTAGACAAACAGAAGATTGCGGCAGTTGATTTCCATCACAAAACTTTCCGTGCCTCCCGCCGGTGAATGATACCAGTTCTGCGGAAAGTCGGAGCGGTTGGTCTTTTTGATTGTCTGACAGTTCGGATCCGTAGAACTGAATCCGCCCGCCGTGATTCTCACATTCTCATCATCGCCGGAAATTCTTTTAAGCCCCACGAATGAAGGTGACTTCAATGTTTCCGCAGGAACGGAGAATTCTTCCGGCATCGGAGATTCGTCCGCAAGTCTCAGCATATTGACAAGGCAGTCCGCCATCAGTTCATGTCCGCCTTTTGTAGGGTGAACATTGTCGGTAAAAAAATCTTTATTCGTAAAAATTCCGTCCTCAACCGGCCGGCTTATCGCATCGGAAATGCTGACCTGAGGAATTCCGTAATAATCGGCGACAGGCTTCATCTGCCGCTGGGTGTTCTGATAAAGTGCGGCGGAATAAAGCGCAATCACCGCGGTTTCCGGATTCTGCTCCAATGCTCCGCGTACAAGCGCCTCAAACGCACGTGTTCCGGTCGGCTCGCCGCCGTCATTTACCGCGAATTCTATCACCAGAAGATCCGGCGTATGACCAAGAACATCAACAACATCCGACTGATAGCGCACAAGTCCCAGCGGAGACGGAGTTCCGCTCAGTCCGGCGCCGTTAAAGACGATGCCCGCACCGTTGTCCGGCGTAAATCCGGCAAGTTTTTTAGCAAACTGATAAGCATAACCGTCCCTGTAATCGGCGGGACCGGCACCTTCCGTCACGGAACCGCCCAATGCGGCCACGTAAATTTTTTCGCCTTTTTTAAGGCGCTCCAGCACATTCTTCAGTCGGAAAAAGTTTCCCCCGCTGACAACCGAGGACTTCATTATTTCCTGGTAGTCCGAATCTTTTACACCAAGCGGATGCGTCACAGAATTTTCCCCGCCTCCATTTTTTGTTCCCTGCCCGGTCGAAGCGCAGGCCGCAAGCGCAAGCATACATACAGCCGAAATGACGGCCATTATCTTTTTCATTTTTGCCTCCGCCTGCAATTTTAGCCTCTTTTTACCGTTGTTCAAATAATCAGTTTCCCTTATTGTGGGCGATTCCGCGCATTTCATCCAGATTACGGTAGCCCTTGCGCTTCATGAACACTCTGAGACCGTCAATCATCTGAATCATGGAGAACGGATTTGCAAACGTGTTTGTTCCGACTTCCAGAACCGACGCTCCCGCCATTATGAATTCAACCGCATCCTGCCATGTCGCAAGTCCGCCGATTGCAAAGATTGGAACACGCTTTTCCTCCGGCAGCCGGCTGATTGCTTCGGCAAGCTCCCAGACAAGGCGCAGCGCAATAGGACGAACCGCAGGACCTCCAAATCCGGCCTTGATTTTATCGAACACCGGAATCCCGCGCTCGATGTCAATCGCAACCCCCTGAAACGAATTGCACAGACTGATTCCGTCGGCTCCGGCTTCGATACATGAAAGCGCGACCTGCGTAAGCTCCGGAGACTGCGGCGTAAGTTTTACGACAAGCGGTTTTGAGGTGACAGCGCGGACGGCCGACGTTGCGGCTGAAGCTGAGGCGCAGCTCATTCCGAACGCGGCACCTCCGGCGGCAACATTCGGACAGGAGATATTCAGCTCAATCATCGGAATTGCCGTTTTATCCAGAAGTTTTGCGCCTTCAATGTATGATTCAAGCGTCGAACCGGAAAGATTCGCTATTGCGACAGGCTTCAGTTTAAGCATTTCGGGCAGTTCATGTTCAATAAAATGCGGAATTCCCGGATTCTGGAGACCGATTGAATTCATAAGCCCGGAAGGAGTTTCCCACAGACGGATTCCGTCGTTCCCCTCGCGCGGCTCAAGCGTAAGCCCCTTGCTGGCAATTCCTCCAAGACGGTTCACGTCAAAGACCGATTTGTATTCCGTGCCGAAACCGAATGTTCCCGATGAACCTACCACCGGATTTTCAAAGCGGACTCCTTTTACCGTAACCGACAGATCCGGCTCGCCGTCAAATGCGGCGCGGCGCAGAATCGGCGCAGATTCAGGAAACACAACCGAAGCTCCGTCAAAAACAGGTCCGTCCTTGCAGCAGCGTTTTTTGCCCTCAACCGTCTGCACCGTGCAGCCCAGACAAACACCGACCCCGCAGGCCATGTGAGCTTCCATGCTGAGCCAGCAGCGGATTCCGGCCTCACGGCAGATTTTCTGGATATACGCAAGCATGGGAGTGGGACCGCAGGCGTACACCGCGGAATATTTCTCCCCGGCAAGAATCTGTGCGGTAAGCGCGGCCGGCAACATTCCTTTTAAGCCCTCGCTGCCGTCATCCGTGGTGACGACAAGTTTTTCCGGGCGGACATACTGAATTCCGTACTTGCCGCTTTTGAACGAGGCGTAAAAGTCGTATGATTTTTCCTTCAGCGTGGCGGCAAACCCGGCGACAGGCGCAACTCCGATTCCGCCGCCGACAATGCAGACTTTTCCGGCGGATTTTTCCGGAAGCGGAAAAATATTGCCAAGCGGCCCAAGAAGATTTATTCCGTCTCCCGGCTCAAGCGCACACAGCTCCTGAGTTCCCCTGCCCTTCACCAAAATCAGAAATTCAACCTCGACGGAAGAACCGTTTCTGCCGGAACGGAAAACGCTTATCGGTCTGCCCAAAAGGACATCACTTTTTATCGCATGAAGCATATAAAACTGACCGGGAAGAGGCTCCGCGGAATTTTCAGGCAGCCTGACAACAAGAAGAAAGACGCTTCCGTCCGGCTTTGCGCCCTTTACAGGCGAACAGCTCTTTACGACAGACTCCGCAAAAACAGGATACGGAATTCCCTGACAGTCCTTTATCATTGTATTTTCAGCCATGCTTTGTTCCTCCAGAATTTTATAAGCGGATTCTGCCACGAACCTCACGGAACACAAAACGCACAAGCAAGAATCCGTCTTTAATATAAGAATAAAGCTGACAAAAGGAAAGAAAATAGAAACCCCCGCCCGGAGGACGCATTTTACAGAACGCCGGCGGACGGGGGAAATAAGATTGATTTCAGGAAATCAAAGAGGAAAATCAGTTGAAGCTGTCCATCCCCGGCATCACACGGATCTCAACGTTTGTGAAAGTCATTGTGTCTGCACTCTTAGTACACTGAATTCCTATATGCAGCCAGTTTACAGTTTTATCCTCCGAAACAGGAATAGATTTTGAGATGGTCTGCGCATCCTTAGAAGGATATGCTGCCTCCCATCCCAAAGCGCTGTTTATATAATGAGATTTATAGTCCTCTGAAATTGCATCTCTTGTATAAATCACAGAAAGTTTTGAACCTGCCTTAATGTCGAAATTCACATCAGGCGCGTACTCATAAGATCCTGGAGAACTGTTTTCTCCATCTTTCCAGGACGCCGTCACGGAATCTTCCTTGACGATTTTTGTGAAAACGGTATCGACCTTGTCGCTAGCCACATGAACAATCTTGAGGTTGTCCAATGTAACCGTTTTGCCTCCAGCCAACGGCGCAACAGCCGTACCGTCAGCAACTCCGTTATTGAAAGAAATGAAATGAACCTTTCCGGCATCTGCAAATTTATAGATCACATAGTAATCCGTAGAATTTGTTCCGGTTTTGGTCGTATAGAATCCATCAAGGCTCGGATAATCCGCACTTTCAGCACCTGTCTTTGTAAAGCAAAGTCCGGCATAAGTCTGACCGATGTTATCAAATTTTACAGTCGCATTCACGATAAGCCAGTCACCTGCACCAACCGAGAACGCATTGTCAGCATCATTGTATACTACTATCTGACCATAGCTTGCACTGGCCGTATAGTCCTTTGAAGTCTCGGCAACCCAGACGGTGTAAGGTTTTGCTTCCACCCACTTTGCCTTTACCGTCGTGTCCGCCTTGATTGCAGTGCTGAAGTCAAAGTCCCAGCCGTTGAACGTGTATCCGTCCTTTGTCGGCTCTGCGGGCTTCGCCACTGTTGAGCCGAACGGAACCTCTGCAGGATCCACCGAAGAACCTCCATCTGTATCGAAAGTCACCTTGACCATCTTTACTTTGACCAGCACGTAGAGCGTAGTATCAGACTTGATGGCCGTCTCATTGTTGTTGAATTCGTTCTTGAGTTCCGCATCGGAGCAGAGCTTCACGAACTCGTACTGCCCCTCGTCAATTGACGCTATCTTCGCCTTTGCCGCCTCAAGCTGCGCGTCGGAGATCTTGTCGCCATCGTTCACCTTGGTGCTGTCGCTTCCGAGGACAATTCCGTTCGCCTCCGCCACGACGTTGAACGTGACCGTGAATTCCTTGAGGGTCTCGGTTCCGAACCTGGCGTAGAACGTCTTGTCTCCGGTGCTGCCCTTCGTTATCACGGCAGGACTCACGCGGTTCAGGAAGTCCTTGTCGGAATACCATCCCTGGAACACAGGAGCCGTAGCCGGTCCCGTCGGGGCTTTGAGCGTGATGTCTTCTGATTCGATTGTGTATGTAGCCGGATTGTCGGCGTGGTTCGTTCCGCCGTTCAGCTCGTAGGTGATTTTGTACTCGTGCGCCTTCCATTTTGCGGTGAGCGTCAGGTCTGCCGTCACGATCGTGGAAAAGTCATAGGCGGCCTCTCCGCTGTACCAATTGACGAAGTCGTAGCCGTTCCTTGTCGGCTTGTCCGCGGGCTCGGCGACGGTCTTTCCGTCCTCCACGGTCACGGATGCTATTTCCGTGCCGCCGTTGCTGTCGAACGTGACTGTGTGTTTCGCCGTCTCCGGCTCAGTTGTGGTGGGCTGCTGGCATGAGGTGAATACTACCCCCCCCCAGGAGTACCAGAGCTGCTGCCGCCGCCGCGCGGCTCACGATGTTTTCTTTTCTCATTCGTTCCTCCTTGTGACAAGAAAATTCGTACTACTCAGAATAAGCCCCTTTTCCTCTCCGCGCGATAGGGGATTTCACCTATTGTCCGGAATGAACGAATCTGTGTTATTTTTCGAGAGGACGGTAAAAATATGTCACCCGGCCACGTTGCGCCGGAATTTTCTGAATCTCAAAATCATCGTCAAAATATTCTATCAGGTCGGTGAGTTTTCTGAATCCGTAGTCAACCGTGTCAAATCCGGGATCCTGCCGTTTGAAGAAGGAACCGGCCGCGCTTACATCCGCCCAACCGTCATCATTAACGTATTTGTTGTAGGCGGTGTTAAGAAGCTTGTAAATTTTGCGGAACTGGCGGTCCGTCATAATCTCGCCGCTTGAATTCCTGCGCAGAACGCCAAGAACAGGCTTTTTCACCTTTGAAGCCTTGTGGACACGGCGTTTTTCCTCGGCAAGTTTTGCCTCCTCCTCTACGGCGGCCTCCTCCTCCTCGTTGTTCAGATTCTCGATGTAAATAAAATCGTCACAGGCGCTTATAAACGACTGCGGAGTTTTTTTCTGGCCAACGCCAAAAACATAAAGCTGGCTTTCGCGGAGCCGGGTGGCAAGCTTGGTAAAATCGCTGTCGCTGGTCACAAGCGCGATTGAATCGTATTTGTCGGTGTAAAGAAGATCCATCGCATCTATTATCATCGCGCTGTCGCTTGAATTTTTGCCCTGAGTGTAGGAGAACTGCTGTACCGGAATAATCGCATTGTCGTTCAGCTCGTTCTTCCAGTTTTTCAGCGTTTCTATCGAAAAATCGCCGTAAGCACGTTTGGTGATTATGTGGCCATGAACCGCAATCTCCTGAAGAATGGCGCGCAGTTTTTTGCATGGCGTGTTGTCGGCATCAATCAGAACCGCAATGCTTTTCTGTTCATTTTCATCTATCATATATAAAATTCCTTGGGGCTCATTTTATCAGTCAGCGCATTGTGTTTCAATAACAGTTGAAACCAGAATTTCACGGCGCGAATCTTTCTACAGGCGGTTGTAGATTGTCGGATGTTTTTATGTTAAACTCTCCGCATGGCTAAAACTTTTGACGACAAAAAAATAATCTACACAATGAATGATGTGTCGCGCGCTTACGGAACAAAAGTCGTGCTCAAAAACATCAGCATTTCCTATTATTACGGCGCAAAAATCGGCGTCATCGGTCCGAACGGTTCGGGAAAATCAAGTCTGTTCAAAATTCTTGCAGGAAAGGACACTGATTTTACCGGAGAAACGTCGCTCGCACCGGGCTATACAATCGGTTATCTTGAGCAGGAGCCTGAGCTTGAGCCCGGAAAGACCGTTCTGGAAGTCGTGAAGGAAGGCGTAAAACCCATAACGGATCTTCTTGAGGAATTTGACAAAGTGAACGAGGCGTTCGGAGATCCGGATGCCGATTTTGACAAGCTCTGCGCGCGTCAGGCTGAAATTCAGGAGAAACTCGATGCCGCCGACGCATGGAATCTTGACGCAAACCTGGAGCTTGCGATGGATGCGCTCCGCTGTCCGCCGGCGGATCAGGTGGTGGACGTTCTTTCGGGCGGTGAACGCAGACGCGTTGCCCTGTGCAGGCTTCTTCTTCAGAAACCGGACATTCTCCTGCTTGACGAGCCGACAAACCATCTTGACGCGGAGACTGTCGCCTGGCTGGAGAACCATCTGCACGCATATCCGGGAACCGTAATCGCCGTAACCCACGACCGCTACTTTCTTGACGACGTTGCAGGATGGATTCTTGAGCTTGACCGCGGAGAAGGCTATCCGTTCAAGGGAAACTACTCATCCTGGCTTGAACAGAAAAACCAGAGACTTGCGCTTGAGGCAAAAGGAGAAAGCCAGCGCCAGAAGGAAATTCAACGCGAGCTTGAATGGATTCATACAAGCGCAAAAGGCCGGCAGGCAAAGCACAAGGAGCATATCACCCGCTACAATGAGCTGATGGCGCAGGAGTCAAAGCGGCAGCTCAAGGACACGCAGATTTCCATTCCGGCAGGACCGCGCCTCGGAAACCAGGTGATTGACGCGGAGAATCTTACAAAATCCTATGGAGACAAGCTTCTCTTTGAAAACCTGAATTTCCATATTCCGGCAGGAGCTGTCGTCGGCATTGTCGGACCGAACGGAGCCGGAAAGACAACGCTTTTCAGACTGATTGCCGGAGAGGAAAAACCGGATTCCGGCGAGATAAAAATCGGTTCCACGGTAAAACTTGTCTACGTTGATCAGCTGCGTTCCGCGCTTGATGACAACAGGACTGTTTATGAGACACTTTCGGGCGGTTCGGATCTTGTAAAACTCGGCGCGACGGATGAGAAAGGCCGTGCGCTTGAAGGCGGTGTACGCGAGGTGAACGCACATGCATACTGCTCCTGGTTCAATTTTTCAGGACCGGATCAGAACAAGAAAGTCGGAGTTCTTTCCGGCGGAGAGAAAAACCGGCTGAATCTCGGAATGATGCTGAAAGAAAGCGGAAACGTCCTGATGCTTGACGAGCCTACAAATGACCTTGACGTTCAGACCGTCCGTGCGCTTGAGGAAGCGCTTGAGGATTTTGCCGGCTGCGCGCTTGTCGTAAGCCATGACCGCTGGTTCCTTGACCGCATCTGCACGCATATCCTTGCTTTTGAGAACAATTCGGAAGTCCGCTTCTTTGAGGGAAACTGGAGCGAGTACGCCGAATGGAAGAAGGTTCAGTTCGGCGAGGAAGCCGGAGTTCCGAAACGGACTGTATACAGAAAAATGACGCGGTAGTCAGATTTTCCGCCAGGAGACGGGTTCGGGAACGGCAAATTCAAGTTTGCGTCCCGTCTCCGGATGGATAAATTCCAACAGACAGGCGTTAAGGGCAAGCCGCCCGAAACTGCCGGTTGCGGCGCGATAATTCGTGTCACCTGAAATCGGATAGCCAAGAGAAGAAAGATGCGCCCTTATCTGATTCTTGCGGCCGGTTTCCAGATCCAGCTCAAAAAGGGTGAATTTTTTTCCTTCCTTCAGAATTCTGTAATTCGTAACGGCATTTACAAGTTCTCCATGCTTTCCGCCTCTGCCGTCATTTCTCGGAACGTATGCAACGTGATAGGCGTTATACGCAAGAGGCGCATCGATTCTTCCTTCAAGGGGAATTTTCCGGCCATACCGCGGATTCTCCGCTACGGCATGATACAGCCTTCTTGTCACGACGGACTGCCAGTTATCCATTATTTTCTGCTGCACGGATTTTGTCAGCGCGAACATCATCACACCGGAAGTGTCGCGGTCAAGACGGTGGACTGCGGCAGGCCTGAACGAGGAGGAGAAGCGTCCGGTCTTTCGCATGATTGTCTCAAGAACGGACTGAGCGCTGCGTCCCTTTCCTCCCGGAGCCGGAACCGAGAGAAGTCCGGACGGCTTGAAAATCACAATGACAGAACTGTCCTGATAAAGAATTTTCACCTTGCCATAGTCGGCGTCAATCTCCAAATCGCTCCGCTTAATTTCCATCAGATGACCTCAGAATTCTTATGCATGGCTCCGTAAGTTCGAACACCACCGGAAACCCCTTCTTTCCGATAAGAACAGATTCTCCGTCAAACTGCACCAACGCCGGCCGGTCATAGTTCACCCTGATTTTTTCCGCCGAATGAAGCGAAGCCAGATCCGTTCCGACAAACGAGCCGTCAAGGAATTTTCCGTTTTTGGCAATCAGCGCCAGCAGCGGAAGCTTTGGAACAAGGCAGACATTCTCGTCCGTCGGAAGGATTTTATGTCCGCCGCCGTAGGTTCTGTGTCCTGAAATTCCAACCGCAACAAGCTCAATCTGAGTCACCTTGCGTTCCATCAGATTTCCGTCTCCGTCAAAAAACTCTATCTCCGCAGTTCCGGGCGGAAACGCCTTGTCGTAAACAAGCGCGCTCAGCGACACACACAGATGATATGAATTTCCCGGCATTTTGCTTTTCATTTTATTGGTCATATACGTCACGTAGGCGTCAAGCCCGATACTTGCAATATTGAACGCATACCACGGTTCCGGAAATTTTCCGTCAGTATAGTCAGAAGGATTTTTATCCTCAAACGAATCGGGGGAACCGTCCTCCTCGCCCTGGCAGTAAACCTTTACGGCACGCGCATTCTCATGGCGAAGCGGTCCGGAAAGAAGCCTCAACGTCTCTTCAAGCGAATGTCCGTCGGTTCCGTCGTTTCCTGTTCCAAGCGGCAGCCTGATCAAAGTTATTCTGTTCATGACCGCCTCCCGCTTTATTCCGGAACCTGCAGCCGCATTGAACAGCGCAGTCTGAATTTCAAGCGAAGTTCCGTCTCCTCCGGCCGTAACAAGAATATGCGCCGTCTTGTCTGAATCTCCGCCCGATGCGATAACCTCGGCGAGAACTCCGTCGGCAAGCTCCTTCGCATGACGCGGATATTCGGTACAGTAGACCACGCTCCTTACGGAAGATGTCACCTCCGTTTTTCCGGAACAGTCATTTCCGGCGGCGGCAAGCAGCTTCTTATATGCGGACGATTTTTTCTTCTGCGTAAAACATCCTGCCGTCCTGTTCGCAATAAAATACACATTAAGCGACTTGCCCTGCCAGAACGGATTGCGGGAAAGAATTTTCGTGATATTTTCCGCAACATCCTGCGGAGTAAGAAGTTCTGCCATAACTGCTCCAATAAGAAATCATTTCCGCCAATATGACGGAAGGAAAAAAATTATCATCGTGTAAAGCTCAAGCCTTCCGGCAAGCATTGCAAAACAATACCACCATTTAAGCGCGGAAGGCAGAAATCCCCAGTTAAAAGCCGGCCCAAGCTCTCCGAAAGCGGGACCGATATTTCCTACCATGGAAAGAGAGGCTGTAAATGCGGTTAACATATCAAGTCCGGCCAGACATCCGGCAAACGATGTAATCATGACCATGACAAAATAAACGACCATAAATGCCGCGACAGTAAAAACCGTGTCCTTGCTGCCGGGCCGTCCGTTCAGTCTGATTGAAAAAATTCCGTGAGGATGGAGCATCCGTTTTGTCTCGCAGCCAATCTGCTTGAAAAGCACAACCCAGCGCACAACCTTTATTCCTCCGGACGTGGAACCGGAGCAGCCGCCTATAAAAAACATGACAAAAATCCAGAACTGTGCGGAGGAAGGCCACACCGTGTAATCGGCAGTGGAAAATCCCGTCGTGGTGATTACGGATACAATCTGAAAAAATGAGAACCGCAGCGCGTTCAGAAATCCGCCGTAGAATTTTACAAGACAGGCCGCCGCCGCGACAGAAGAAACGGCGATTATTCCCGCATAAGTCTTAAGTTCTGAATTCATGCGGACATCTGAAATTTTCCGCACAATAACATAATAGAAGAGACTGAAATTTATTCCGGAAAGAAACATGAAAACCGCACAGATTACATCGGCGGCGGCGGAATTATATGAACCGATGCTTGCGTTCCGCGTGGAGAATCCGCCGGTTCCAAGCGTCGCAAATGAATGTGCAAGCGCATCAGAAAAATTCATTCCGGCAAGCATAAGCAGAACCGTCTGTACAGCCGTCATGACGCTGTAGATTATCCACAGGATTTTTGCGGTAGTCGCAATCCGGGCGGTCACTTTTCCTTTTTCCGGCCCCGTAGTCTCCGCCTTTATAAGCTGGAATCCGCCCACACCGAGCAGCGGCAGAAGCGCGACTGTAAGGGTCACAATTCCCATTCCTCCAAGCCAATGCGTCTGACACCGCCAGACATTCACCGAGACAGGAAGAATCTCCACGTTCCCGGAAACGGTCGCGCCGGTCGTCGTAAAACCGCTGACACTTTCAAAAAGCGCGTCGGTAAACGACGGAAATGAACCGCTCAGCCACAGCGGAAGCGCACCGAAAACACTTGTAAAAATCCAGGCTCCGGCAACAACAACAAACGTCTGTCTTATGTTCAGCGTGATTTTCTGCCTGCGCAACGGAACGTTCACGGCGGCAAGTGCAATCAGGCTTACAGCCATCGGAACAAGAAATGAAATCACGGAATGCGTCTCGCCGTAAAAAATTCCGAACGATACGGGAACAATAAAAGTCGCTCCGACAATTCCTGTCAGAACAGTTATGATTCTGATAAAATTCAGCGCGAACAACTCATTCTCCGTTTCCGGCAAACGCCGAAAGAATTTTCTTGCTGTTCCCGGAATCAGAAATCAGCACAACATAATCACCGACAAAAAGTTTTGTGTTTCCGTCGGGAATAAGATATTCATCAAGCCCGGCACGCTTGTTCAGAAGCACAAGAAAAAGCCCCGGATCCGCAATTTCCTTGAGCATCTTTCCGTTCACCGCCGAATCCGAACCTATCACGCACTCAATTATCTCAAGGTCGCCGTTTGTTACAGTATGAATCTCCTTTACGGCCTTTCCGCGCAAGTGGCTCATTATGGAATCTACGACAACATCACGCAGAGGAACAGGAACGTCAACTCCAAGTTTCTGCGCAATCGATGCGAATGCGGAACTTGCCACAAGGCTTACAGTCTGCTTTACACCGAGCGACTCAAGATATGCGGCAAGCACCATATTCATCTCGTGATTGTGCGTCGCGCAGATTGCAAGATCAAACGAAGTGATTCCCTCCTCACGGAGAAAATTCTCGTCAGTCGCATCTGCATAGAACACCTTTGCATCCGGAAATTTTTCGGATGCGTTTTTTGCAAGCGATTCATCGCTGTCGATTATCACAAAATCCTGTGAACGTCTTGCTGTAAATGAAGAGAGGAATTTGGTGAGCGTTCCGGATTTCTGCGGACGGATAAGTTTTTCCGCCACGATAGAGCCGATTCTTCCCGCTCCAACAAGCGCGATTTTTTTCAGCTCCTTCTGAACCGAACCGCAAAGCTCAAGCATCTGCGGAACATCCTTCTTTGAAATCAGAACACCGATTGTACATCCTGCCGTCACCACGGAATTTCCGCTCGGAAGCGATGTCTTTCCGTCCTTTTCGATATATGCGACAATAAATTTCAGCGGAGAAATGTTTCTTGCCTCATGCAGGGTGATTCCGTCAAAACGGCTTTCTGCGGCAACCGTTATACGCGCAATCTCCAAATCCGAATTGTCGAATGTAAGAACATTTCCGACGGCACCGTTTTCCACCGCCTGAACAATCGCATCCGCAGCCTCGACATCCGGATGAATCATAAAATTTATTCCGTAGAGAGGCTGATGTTTTCCGGAAAAGCGGTCGGCGTGTTTTTTTTCGGCGGTCGCGGTGTTCACGTAATAGGCATAATTTCTGACGCGCGCTATTTTCAGAATTTCCGGATAAACCGCATCTACAAGAGAACACGTTATCATGTTCACCTCGTCTGAATCGGTCACGCAGACAAGGGCATCCGCCTTTGCAATTCCCACTTCCTCAAGTGTCTCAAGATTGTTCCCGTCGGCACAGACAACCGTACAGTCAAGCTGATTCGACGCATGACGGACGGTATCTTCCCCATTGTCCACCAGCGCAACCTGATTCTTTTCGTTTATCAGCATTTTTGCAAGCTGAATACCGGTAAATCCGGCACCGACAATCACAATCCTCATAAAACGCCTATTCTTCTTCCGACAGTTTCGGCTTTCTGTTTTTTGCGATGAAAAGTCCCAGATAAACCGCCACACATATTATTGTGGAAGCGGAGGCCTCAAGCACCGCATTGAACATAAGAGCCGCAATAACGGCAAAATATCCCATTCCGCCCATCGCTTCCCTTACGGCGGCACCTTTGAAAATATAAATGCAGCCGATTACAAGAAAAGTATGTGCGACAGTAGCAACAAATCCGGTAATTCCGGCGGAAACAGAATCCGGAATTTTCGGAATCAGATGAAGAATTTTCCATATACACCAGGCTACAAGCGCAAGCAACATTCTGGGAAGCACGGAACAGAGCGGATTCACAAAAAGAGGATCAAGAATTCCGCTTGGACTCATCGCCGCCTGCACAAGTGACAGAATTCCGAAAACCGCGCCCACAACAAGACCTTCGGGCAGCCCCGCAAGCATTACAACAAGAATAACCGGAATCTGGAGAATGGTTATCGAAGCTGTAGCACCAATGGGAATAAGACCAAGCCTTGTGATTCCCAACACGACGACAAGCGCGCTCATCGCTCCGGTAAGCGCAATTTTTCTGTTCAGATTAAGATTGTCCTTCATAAAATTCCCCATAAAAATCAGATTTCAATGTCGCCTTCGTAAAGAAGGTCGGCACCGCCTGTCAGATAAACGGTTTCTCCGGTGTATTTGACAATCAGAGTTCCTCCGCGGACTTTTACGGTGATGTTCTCATTCATCGGGCAGTTTCCTTTTAAAACCGCCGCGACAGCCGCAGCACAGGCCCCGGTTCCGCAGGCAGGAGTCTCGCCGTTTCCTCGTTCCCAGGTTCTCATTTTGAGTTCGTTCGGTCCGACAACGCGCACAAATTCCGTGTTCGTCCTGTTCGGGAAAACAGGATTGTTCTCGAACATCGGACCGATCCGCTCAACCTCGACTTTATCCACAAATCCGCAGAAGACAACGCAATGCGGAGTTCCAACGGAAAGGCAGTTCACATCGTAGTTTATTCCGCCGACTGTAAGAGGAACACCGATTACGGCTTTTTCCGCGCTGCCGCCCGCCGCAACCGAAACTTCAACAGGCTCCAGCGTTGTGGGCAGAGATTCAGGTGAGAATTCCGGGCGTCCCATATCAACCGTAACGGAAGAAACTTTTCCGTTCAGCTTATAGACCGTCAGTTTTTTTACTCCGCTTTTTGTCTCTATGGTGATTTCGGCCGTAGGATCTGTGATTTTTGAGCGGCGTTCCGCAATTCCGTTAACATTGTTGTCGTACAGATATTTTGCCACCGCACGGATCGCGTTTCCGGCCATCTTTCCTTCGGAGCCGTCCTGATTGAAAAACCGCATCGCCGCATCAGCCACGGAACTTTGCTCCACAAGAACAAGCGAATCCGCACCGATACCGTTTCTCCGGTTGCAGAGCCGTACCGCAAGTCCGCCCGGATTGTTCACCGGCTGATTCTGCGTATTTATAAGAATAAAATCGTTTCCGGTACATTCCATCTTGTAGAAATGGAGCTTCTGTTTTGACTCACGCAAGGCATTTATGTTCACAAGCTCCACATTTTCGGCGCTGTAATGGCTTGCAAGACTGTTGGCGATGGCGTTCGCCGTATCAATGGAAGTGAGGCACGGAATATCGCGTTCCACGGCATGACGGCGCATCTTCACCGAATCGGCGCGCGGATCCCGGCCTTTTGCCGATGTGGAAATCACATAGTCGATTTTTCCGGAATCAAGCATTGTCAGCAGATTGTCGTCCGGATTTTCATGAATTTTGTTGACAACCTCAACCTCCATTCCGAAATCACGGATTGTCTTTGCTGTTCCTTCCGTAGCATAAAGTCTGAATCCCATGTCGTAGAATTTGCGGGCCAAATCGGGAACCTCATACTGATCGGTCTTGCGGACGGTAAAAAGAACTCCGCCGGAACGCTTCATGTTGTAGCCGGCTCCTATCAGTCCCTTGAAAATCGCCTCCTCCATTGTAGAGGCAAGCCCCAGCACCTCACCCGTAGACTTCATTTCCGGACCAAGATGCGTATCCACGTCCATCAGTTTCTCAAAACTGAAAACAGGAACTTTTACCGCAAAATACGGAGGAATTCTGTAAAGTCCGGTTCCGTAGCCCATATCCTTAATCTTTTCACCTAGCATGGCACGCGTCGCCAGCTCGACCATCGGAACTCCGGTAACCTTGCTGATGTAGGGAACAGTGCGGCTTGAACGCGGATTCACTTCTATTATATAGAGGTCATTGTTGTAAATCAGATACTGAATGTTCACAAGACCTTTTGTTCCGAGCGCAAGCGCAAGCTCCTTTGACTGGCGGATAATTTTTTCGCGGAGAATGTCATTCAAATTCCAGGACGGATAAACCGCTATCGAATCGCCGGAATGGATTCCCGTCCGTTCGATATGTTCCATGATTCCCGGAATAAGGATGTCCTCGCCGTCGCAGATTCCGTCAACCTCCAGCTCCGTTCCCATCATGTATTTGTCAATCAGGACTGGATTTTCTATTCCCTGCGCCAGAATTATCGCCATATACTCGCGGACATCGGCATCGTTGAATGCGATTATCATATTCTGACCGCCAAGCACATAAGACGGCCGGAGAAGAATCGGATAACCGATTTTTTCGGCGGAGGCAAGCGCCTGCTCGGTAGTAAAGACGGTCTGTCCGCGCGGACGATTTATATGAAGCCGCTCGCAAAGATCCTCAAAACGCTCGCGGTCTTCCGCAACGTCAATCGAATCGGCGGAAGTTCCGAGAATTCTGATTCCCTGGCTGTCAAGGAATTTTGTAAGCTTGATCGCCGTCTGTCCGCCAAAAGCGACAACAACACCAAGCGGTCTTTCGGTGTTGATTACACCCATCACATCTTCCGGAGTAAGCGGCTCAAAATAAAGCCTGTCCGCCGTGTCAAAATCGGTGGAGACGGTCTCCGGATTGTTGTTTATAATCGCAACCTCATATCCGAGCTTTTTCAGGCTCCACACACACTGAACCGAAGCATAATCAAATTCTATTCCCTGGCCGATTCTGATTGGGCCGGAACCAAGAACAATTATCGTTCCCTTCTTGCTGCGCTTTCCGGAATCCGCCATGTCGGAAAGAAATTCGGCCGCCTCGTTCTGCTCGTCGTAGCCGCCGTAAAAATACGGAGTCTCCGCATTGAATTCTCCTGCACAGGTGTCAACCATTTTATACGAGGCGGACACATGGGCAAGCTTTCCGTTTTTGCGTAGTTCCGATGCAAGCGCGGATTCCGCAAGAATTCCGCTTCCTCCCGGAATTTTTACGCCGGTCATGGATTCTATCACCTTGTCCGGGTAGCCCATTTTTTTTGCCTCAAGATAGAGTTCCGGAGTAAGAGATGCGGTTTCGGTTCCGCTGATTTCCGCCTCATCCTTTATCATGTCAAAACGGTCTTCCATCTCGACAAGATTCATGAGTTTGTTCAGGAACCATTCGTCTATCATTGTCAGCCTGTGAATTTCGTCAACCGTCATGATTCCGCGTTTAAGCGCCTCAAAAACGGCGAACAGGCGCTGATCCGTGCATTGCCCCACACGTTCACGGATTTTCCCGTCGCTCTCATCCTTCAGAATTTTAAGGTTGAGCGAAGTCACGCCGATTTCCGCGCCGCGGGCGGCCTTCATCAGCGCCTCCTCAAACGAACGTCCGATGGACATAACTTCTCCGGTCGCCTTCATCTGGGTTCCGAGCTTGCGCGCCGCATAGACAAATTTATCGAACGGAAATTTCGGCATTTTTACGACGACGTAATCAAGAACAGGCTCAAAACAGGCCGCGGTTTTCTTTGTGACAAAATTAGGAATTTCGTCCAGATTATATCCGATGGCGATGAGCGAGGCTACTTTTGCAATCGGATAGCCGGTCGCCTTGGACGCAAGCGCGGACGAGCGGGAAACCCTAGGATTCACCTCGATGACCGCATATTCAAACGACTCCGGATTAAGCGCAAACTGACAGTTACAGCCACCTTCAATTTTGAGCGCAGAAATTATGTTGAGGGCGGCTGAACGCAGCATCTGATATTCCTTGTCGGCAAGAGTGACCGCAGGAGCGATTACGATGGAGTCTCCGGTATGAACTCCGACAGGATCAAAATTCTCCATGGAACAGACCGTCAGCACATTGCCGGAATGGTCGCGCATGACCTCGAATTCTATCTCCTTCCAGCCGGAAATGCATTTCTCGACAAGAATCTGATGAATAGGAGAACGGTGAAGTCCGTTATGCGCAATCTCGTCAAGTTCCGAATCATTGTTCACAATTCCGCCGCCGGTGCCTCCAAGCGTAAAAGCCGGTCTGATTATCGCAGGAAAACCGATTTCATTATGAACAAAGTCGGCCGCATCCTCATAGTTTGTGACAACTTTTGAAGGAATACAAGGCTCTCCTATAGAAAGCATTGTGTCCTTGAACATCTGACGGTCTTCGGCTTTGTCAATCGTATCCGGACGCGCACCCAGCAGCTGAACTCCATGCTCCTCAAGAAATCCGGATTTTGCCAGCTCCATCGAAAGGGTAAGTCCGGTCTGACCGCCAAGCGTAGAAAGAAGCGAATCCGGTTTTTCCTTTTCGATTATGCGCTGGATTGTCTCCGGAATAAGCGGTTCAATGTAGATTGCGTCCGCCATGGAATGATCCGTCATGAGCGTGGCAGGATTTGAATTCACCAGGACAACCTCAAGTCCCTGCTCCTTCAAAGCCTTGCACGCCTGTGTTCCGGCATAATCAAATTCGGCCGCCTGTCCGATAACAATCGGACCTGAACCGATAACCATAACCTTGTGAATGTCAGGATTTAAGGGCATCTTCCACTCCTATTCAGTCAGATGAGAAAAAACTGTATTTTTATTGATTTAAACGATAGAATTTTGCCGCCGAAAACTGAAATGAGTCGGGAGAAACATTTTGATATTTTAGCAGCTGAAACCATACTAAAGCCTTATCTTAGCAGATTTCGCAGAATGTGTATATAACTGTGATATAATTGAAGATTTTTATGCCACTTGAAAAAATGACAATAAAAATTTAATATCTCCGACATGAATATTAAAAATGAAGGCTCGTTGATTTCGGAATTTCTTGAGGCGGACAAAATCGTCGCGCTTTCAGAATTTCTTGCCGACGATGAGAATTTTTCGGAAGCGGCGGATAAAATCGCAGAGATTTTTGGAGCCGGAAAAAAATTCTCATCATCAGACATCGTGACCGAAAAAAAGCTGCTTTCAAGTTTCAAGAACAACCTGACGTTGCTGATCCAGAAAATCTGGGTTGAAAAATCAGACATAGAGGTGAAGGAACAGCTTCTGTACAAACTGACGCGGCTTGAACTCAACGGAAAAAACTATAAAGAAAACTATTCGCTTTTTCTGGAGATAATAAATCATGCGGTTTTCCTGATGTTCGGACAAAAAACGGATGCTCCCGAATTCCGCGAATACACGCTCAGAATCGACCCTGAATTCGGAATTTTCTGGTGGTACATAAGCAGTCTTCCGCCGCAATGCAGCTGGCCGGAACAAAAATGCCGTGTTGCAATGATGACTGGAATGTATTTTCTTGCAAACTACTGATTTTTTTGGCCGGAACTCAACAGTTCCGGCTTTATTTTTTGCGGAGGTTTCCATGGATTTTGACAATATGTGTGAATCGCTCAGGGCAGGAAGCGCAAAACTTGCCCTGCAGACAGCGGAACAGAAAAATTCCGCGCTGAAGACAGTTGCTGAAGCGATAAATTCAAGACGCGATGAAATTCTTGACGCGAACAGAAAGGATACAGATAACGCAAAGTCTGCGGGAACAAAGGAGTCCATGATTGACAGGCTTGCTCTGGACGACAGACGCATAGACGGAATAATCGACAGCATGAACCTTGTGATTTCCCAGACAGATCCGGTCGGAGAGGAGATTGCGGGATGGAAAACACCGAACGGACTCACAATCCGTCAGGTAAGAGTTCCGCTCGGAACCGTCGCGATAATCTACGAAAGCCGTCCGAACGTCACGGTGGACGCGTTCTGCCTTGCATACAAAAGCGGAAATTCAATTCTTCTGCGCGGCTCCTCATCCGCATACAACTCAAACCGTGCGATTGTCGGAATAATAAAGGATGCTCTTGCAGAATCCAAGACAGGAATTCCACAGGCGGTTGAGCTTGTCGAGCCGAGCGGAAAAAATCATGAGGATGTCCAGAAAATTCTTTCGGCGACCGGAAAAATCGACGTGGTTCTTCCCAGAGGAAGCGCAAGACTTATAAAAAACGTCGTCGAGAATGCTGAAATTCCCGTGATTGAGACAGGCAGCGGAATCTGTCACCTTTATATAGATGAATCCGCGGACATCGGAAAAGCCGTGAATATCGCCGAAAACGCGAAAATCCAACGCCCCGGAGTATGCAATTCCGTGGAATGTATTGTCGTGAACAGAAACATTGCCGAAAAATTCCTTCCGCAGATGGAAAAAAGATTTGCCGGAAGAGTCCAGCTCCGTGCCGACAAGTTCTGTCTTGAAATTCTTGAGAGAAACTGCGGCAAAAAGGATTTTATCGTTCCGGCAAACCCCGAAGATTTCGGCTGCGAATTCCTTGATTATATCTGCTGCCTGAAATCGGTCGGCTCCACAGAAGAGGCAATCGAATACATCAACAGCCACAACTCAAAGCACAGCGAAAGCATAATCACCGGAAGCATGACATCGGCAAAAATGTTCCAGTCAAAAATCGATGCGGCCTGTGTTTACGTGAACGCCTCCACAAGATTCACCGACGGCGGAGCATTCGGATTCGGAGCGGAACTTGGAATAAGCACGCAGAAGCTGCACACACGCGGACCGATGGGCATAAAAGTTCTTACTACAACAAAATATCTTATAGACGGGGACGGACAGACAAGATGAGCGGAACGGACAGAACTGATACCACAATCGCGGAGACAATAAGGAATTCACGTAAAATCGTCGTGAAAATCGGAAGCAACACGCTTGCAAAAGCGGACGGCACACAGAACACGGAATTCATGCAGTCATTCGCGCGGCAGTGCCGCAATCTGATTGACATGGGAAAACAGATTGTCGTCGTATCTTCCGGCGCGCAGGTTTCCGGAGTTTCCACGCTCAAGGAATGGGCGCGCAAAAAGGACATACATTTCAGGCAGGCGCTCTGCGCAATCGGTCAGGTGGAACTTATAAGCCAATGGCGGACGGCATTCGCAATGCAGGATCTTCATATCGGGCAGCTTCTGTTCGTAAAGGAAGATTTTGAAAATCCGCACCACTCGCTAAATCTGAGGAACACGCTTTTTACACTCGTGGACGAAGGCGTGATTCCGGTGATAAATGAAAATGACTCCGTGTCGTTCGAGGAGAATTCAATCGGCGACAACGACAATCTGAGCGCACTTACCGCAATCCTCTGGAGCGCGGATCTGCTGATTCTGTTCAGCGATATAGACGGAGTTTACACCGATAACCCTAAATCAAATTCAGACGCAAAACTGATAGAAGTTGTATCCGACATAAACTCACTGCGAAAATCCATAACCATAGGCAATGCGAATTCATTCGGCACCGGAGGAATCGAGACGAAAATTCAGGCGGCAGAAAAGACAACCGTCTACGGAATTCCGATGCTTCTTGCAAACGGCTCCGCCCCGGAAATTCTGGACAATCTCGCTTCCGGAAAAGCAAAAGGAACTCTGTTTCTCGCCGAAAGCCAATAAACTCATCCGCAGGACAGACTCTTCATCAGACGAAATGAATTCCACTGAATTAGGTAAATTCTCCACTTGACAATATGGCATAATGGGATAAAATTCATTTTCAAAACGGAAAAAGGCTGACCGTGCTTTTCCACGGAACCTTCCGCAAAATCTGAAAACACACATTATAGGAGCAAACTTATGTTCAAGAACATTCCTGATGTAAAGCTCGGAATCATTGCCGTAAGCAGAGACTGCTTTATCATCTCCCTCTCTGAATCAAGACGGGCGGCGATTGCAAAGGCTTACGGTTCTGACCTTTATGAATGCAAAATTACCGTGGAGAACGAAGCCGACATGCTTAAAGCGGTTGAAGACGTGAAAAAAGCCGGATGCAATGCGCTATGCGTTTTCCTCGGAAATTTCGGTCCTGAAACTCCGGAAACACTGATTGCGAAAAATTTTGACGGTCCGGTGATGTACGCCGCCGCAGCAGAAGAGCACGGAGACAATCTTATCGACGGACGCGGAGACGCCTACTGCGGAGTTCTGAACTGTTCCTACAATCTGGGACTGCGCCACCTCAAGGCGGTTCTTCCTGAATATCCGGTCGGAACGGCGGAAGAAGTCGCAGCGATGATGAAGGATTTTGTTCCTGTCGCACGCGCGCTGATTGGCCTTTCTCACCTGAAAATCATAACATTCGGTCCGCGCCCACAGGATTTCTTTGCCTGCAACGCTCCGATAAAAGGACTTTACGACATCGGCGTTGAAATTCAGGAGAATTCAGAGCTTGATCTGCTCGTCTCATACAAGGCGCACAAAGATGACCCAAGAATCAAGGATGTTGTCGAGGATATGGCACAGGAACTCGGCGCAAGCGGAAACAATTATCCTGAATTCCTGCCGCGCATGGCACAGTTTGAGCTGACGCTGCTTGACTGGGCAGAAAAGAACAAGGGCGCACGTGATTATGTTGTTTTTGCCGACAAATGCTGGCCGGCATTTCCGGAGGCATTCGGATTCGAGCCCTGCTATGTGAACAGCCGCCTTGCAAGCCGCGGAATTCCTGTTGCCTGCGAAGTTGACATTTTCGGAGCGCTCAGCGAATACATCGGAACCTGCGTCACAGGAGCGCCTGTAACCCTGCTCGACATAAACAACTCTGTTCCGGCCGATATGTACAATTCTGACATCAAAGGCAAATTCGGATATGACTACAAACTCACCGACACGTTCATGGGCTTCCACTGCGGAAACACACCGTTCTGCCGCCTTGCGCCGTCAAGCAAGCCGGGAGTAAAATACCAGCTGATTCAGCACAGACTTCTTGAACCCAAAGGCAGCGAGCCAGACTTCACACGCGGAACGCTCGAAGGAGACATTGCAGCCGGAGAAATCACATTCTTCAGGCTTCAGACCCGCGCGGACACAAAACTTCAGGCCTATATCGCACAGGGCGAAGTTCTCCCGGTTCCGACCCGTTCCTTCGGAGGAATCGGAATTTTTGCAATTCCGGAAATGGGACGCTTCTACCGCCACGTGCTTGTACAGAAGCAGTATCCGCATCACGGAGCTGTCGCATTCGGTCATGTCGGAAAAGCCCTGTTCACAATCTTCCAGTATCTTGGAATTGAGGACATCGCATACAACAAACCGGCAGGTCAGCTTTATCCTACGGAGAATCCGTTTGCATAAATAAAGTCTCAAAAAAAAATGCGCTCCTGAGAATTTTCTTGGGGGCGCATTTTTTATTCAGCAGATAAAGTTTTCTGTGGCAGCTTTATTTACAGTTCGGAACAGGCAAGCGAAATTCCACCGGAAGTTGATGAAAGCTTTATCTCCGCACCGCCGCCGTTGTAATCAGAATGGAATTCTCCGCGTGGACGGAACGAATTCCCATTTATTCTATCGGAAAAATTTCCGCTGTTTGTGGAAACCGACACGCTGAACACCGCAGCCCGCGGAATTCTCAGATTGATTTTTCCGCTGGAAGAAGAAATCTCCGATTCAGCCTTAGGCTCAGTCAGAAGCGAAAGCGAAATTCCGCCGCTGGATGACGAGAGCTCAAAACTGTCCGCAAGAATTTCCTTTGCCGAAATTCCGCCGCTTGAAGTTTTGCCGTAAAGGAATTCACATTCCGAATCTTCCACTGAGATTTTTCCGCTGGAAGAATTCAAGTCGATTCTGGAGGCCGAAATGCCATCTGCATCTATGGAGCCGCTGGATGTTCTGACCGAAAATTCTCCGAAAACATTGACATCTTCCATTTCCACCGAACCGCTTGAAGTTCTGACTGTAAAAGTTCCGGCGGAAACATCATCCACATCAATATCTCCGGACGAAGTCTCCGCATAAATCACATCAGGAGCAAATCCATGCGGAACAAAAATTTTGACCTTGATTCTAAGTCCGGAAAATGAGGTCACATTCTGCCGTGACTTTATAGAAAGCAGTCCGTTCCCGAATGAAACTTCCGGAGTTTTACGCATATTGTTGGACGAAATCTCAACGGTAACCTCGTCTCCGTAAATCGGGCTGATTTCAAGCTCCTCTGACGAAAGGTCCGTGCTGATTTCATGAACTTCCGCTGTATTCCATGATTCACGAAAAACGACATTCCGCTCGGCTGCAAAAATCGCCCCAGAAAAAACAATTCCACAAGCAATTGAAGCCAGTGTCCGGCGGAAACAGGCAAAATTCCTCATAAAAACCTCTCAAATTAAAATTAAGCAGAAGAATACCAGAACAATATATATTTTACAATCTCATTCATTACTGATATATTGTAAAAATGAAGAACAAACAGAGAAATGAACTTGCCGTATGCGGATTTGCAGCTGTAAAAAAACTTGAGAAAACCCACCCGGAAAAAATAGTCCGCCTTTACTTTACGGAGGAAGTGGCGCCGCGTTTCGGAGGACTCTGCAAAAAACTTGCCCAGAATCACGGAATTTACAACAAGGTTGAGGGTGCCGATCTTGAACGGCTCTGCGGAAGTGTACATCACCAGGGTGTTGTCGCAATGATTGAGACACCGGAAATCACGCCGATAGATTCTGACATAACGGAAAAATGGATTGAGGAAAAACAGAACGCCGTTCTTCTTGACAGAATCGGAAACGCCAACAATTTCGGCGCAATTGTAAGAAGCGCAGCTTTTTTCGGAATAAAAAACATCGTGATTCCGACAGACGAAGCGCAGAGTTCTATCACCACAAGTTCATACCGCGTCGCCGAAGGCGGAATGGAATTTGTGAACATCTATTCCGTCCGCTCATCAGTCCGTCTGATTGAAGCAGTAAAAGGAAAAATGAACGTAATAGGAACATCGCTCGATGCGAAAAAACCGGTTTCCGCACTCAGAAAAATCAGGACGGACGGAAAACCGATGCTGGTAGTGCTGGGAAATGAGGAAAACGGAATTTCGGACATAATAAAAAAGAACTGCGATGAGCTGATTATAATTCCATTTGCCGGCATGAATGAGGGAAAGAAATCTCCGATAATAGACAGCCTGAACGTTGCCCAGGCCTCATCTATTATTTTCTACGAAATGATGTGACATTCATGTCAGCAAAACAATTCTACGGCCGCTGCCCCATTCCGCCTTCAAGCGTGATTGTCTCGCCGCTCATGTATTTGAAGTCCGGGGAAGCAAGTTGAACGCATACGCGGCCGATTTCTTTTTCAACATCGCCAAAATGTCCCATCGGAGGAGTTTTTACATTCGCCTTGAATGCGTCCGGATATGTCTGCTGAAATTTTTCAAGCTGGGTTGTCCAGGCAAGAGGGCAGATTATATTCACATTGATTCCGTCTGGTGCCCATTCGGTTGCCGCAACGCGTGAAAGTCCGCGGATTCCTTCTTTTGCAGCGGCATAAGCGCACTGTCCGTAATTTCCAAAAAGTCCTGCGCCCGAAGCAAAATTTATCACCGAACCTTTTGTTTCTTTCAGGTAAGGATAGCACGCCTTCATATAATAAAATGCCGCATAAAGTCCGGAATAAAGTGCAAGATTGAACTGGTCGGTTGTGTGTTCGGCAAGAGTAACCCCCGAAGCCGAAGCCTGAGCATTGTTTATAAGAACATCGATTCTGCCGAATGTGTCAATCGCCTGTTTTATAACACCGTTCACAACAGTTTCGTTGTCAGCACCGGCGTTCACATCAGCCTGAACTGCAAGAACCTTGATTCCGTATTTTGGCTCCAAATCCGACTTCGCATCATTCAGCTTCTGCGGATTTCTGCCTGTCAAAACAAGATTTGCGCCTTCCTTTGCATAAGCGGTCGCAATTCCATAACCGATTGCCCCGCAGCTTCCGTCGCTAAGAACAGCTTTTCCACCGCCGGTTATGATTGCAACTTTATCTTTTAAAAATCCCATGTTTTCTCCTATAAGAAGTCAATGAGGAAATATCTATTTCCGATTTGACTTTTAGTTAAAATATACCGCCAAAAGGAACGGAGAACAAATTTTTCCGCAAAAAAGCAGGATGTTTTTTCCTTTACGTACCAGCAATACAATCACCGGCAGAACAGACCATCATGCACGTAAATTATATTCTTCCGCCACCATTTCCGCCCGGTCCGGGGTTCGGATGTGTTCCTTCCATTGCTCCGCCAGTTGTTCCGCTTGTTTTTGTGTAAACGTAGCTGGAAGTTGTTGTCGCAATGTCGGTTGCGGTTGCTGTGCCGCCTGAAACGCCCGGCAAGTCAACGTAAAGATTGTTGAACGTGCTTCCGCCGCTTGCAGCAACTCCGCTGACAGCTTTGTATGTTGTGCCAGCTACAATTTTCGGTGAAGAAAGAACCATTATATATTGAGAGCTTTCGCTTGTTCCAAAAATTGATGGAATTGCAAACGCAAAAACCGCACTTCCGTCTGAATCTTCAACGGCAAAAGTTGTTCCGCCTGCGCCAAAATAATTTCCAGAAAGGACGACTGTGCTTTGTTTGCATGCGCTTGAAGTCGGCTTTGAATAGTTGCTTGTTCCAACGCCAACCAAAAGTCCGCCTGTGATTGCGAATGTGTTCTCGTCGCAGTCGAACGCGCACTCTGGAGTTTTTGCCGTCAAAGCAACAATCACGCCACCGCTTATCGTTAAAGTTCCGTTTGAGTCAATCGCGTCGTTTGAAGAAGAATATGCGTAAATGTTTCCGCCGCTGATTACAATCTGCCCTGCGTAGCCAGAATCGTCGCGACTTGCGTTGATGCAGTCGTCCGTGCAGTTCAAGTTTATGATTCCGCCTGAGATAAAGACCGCCTGCTTTCCCTCGATTCCTTCCGGGCTAAGTTTTGTTGTCTCGCTTACTGTAACGCCGTCCGCGTCTGTGAATGTGTAAGCCGAGCTAGACTCGTCCGCTGGAGTTCCGGTCGTCGTTATGCTGATTTCGCCGCCGTTAATCAAAATGTACGGATACGGGTCGTCGCTGGTGTCGTCTGTCTCAACATCGTCCTCAAAATCCCACTTTGCCGACATTCCTTTTCCCACAGTTGAGGAAGTGATTTTTCCGCCGTTTATGACGATGAAGCCCTCGCCCGGGTTGTCCTCGTCTTCTGCGCCCTCAACAATGATTCCGCGGCTCTGGTTGTTTGTGTTCGAGCCAGTTCCGCTGATTGTGATTTCTCCGTCGTCCATTACAAAGCCGTTCACGCTCTGGATTGCGTTCCGCCCGCTTGTGTTCACGTTCAAAGTTCCGCTGAATACTCTGATGTAGTCCTTTGAATAAATTCCGTGCTTGTAGCCCTCGTTCAAGGTGAGCGAGCCGCTTCCAGAAATCAAGAGTGCACCTTTCGTGTAAATTGAACCTTTTGTGTCGCTTCCTTTCGCCCAGTTTGCCGTTTCTTCCGCACCGTCAGCTTTTGTTCCTGAAAAAGAACTTGAATAATAATCCGTTCCCTCTTCCTCGCTGTAGCCAGTTCCGTATTTTCTGCCGTCGGTGAGAGAATTTGTTCCGTCAACCACAAGATAAACCGTTGATTTTGCGTCAACGTTTATGCAAGGATAATTTCCGCTCGAAGTGATTGCTGCGTCGTGAAGATAAAGCGCAATTGTTCCTTTTTTATATGAAGAAATATTCAGCGCGCCTTTTTCCGCAGTTCCTGTTATGTCGAATTTTAAATTTGATGTGTAAGAAGATGAATCGATGTAAAGAACGCCGTCTGAAACACTTACAGAAATTTCAGCTGAATCCAAAGTTACAGTTTCAGAGTTTCCGCCGTCGGTCAAAGAAGTCCAAGAAGAATTGTCCGCCGAAACTTGAAGAGTGCTTAAATTAACGTATAAAGTTCCGTCAAAAGTAACGCTTTCATAAGCTGTATCGTCAGAAATTACATTTCGTGAAGAAGAATTTGGAGAATAGGAATTCGGCCATGAAGCGATGTCGATTTCTTCCGAAGAATTAAAGGAAATGATTTCAGAAGTTACAGTTGTTGCTGTTTCTACCGAGCCGGAAGACGTGCCGCCTCCCGCAGAATTTCCGCTTCCGCCTGAATCAGAACCAGAACCATCATCAGAAAAACTGCATCCCGTAAAAGCAAAACAACCCAATAAGAATGCACTCAAAAGACATTTTGCAAAAGTTTTGATTTTCTTCATATTTTTTCCTGTTTTTATAAAAAATTGTTATATATCAAAAATAAAAGAACTGAAATTTTGTTACAAAATTTCAGTTCCTGCTGCAGAAAAACAGATTAAAAATTCAACGTAAAAATCGGGATAACTGACAAGCTTAAGCCCCGCAGTTCATGTCGGAATGACAAAATGCGGCGGCTGAGATTGCCGAAACCATCGCATTTAGAGCTTCCAGAACATCAATACAACGCAAATCATTTTGCCGTCATTGCGATTATCGAAAGAACCGTCGATGTTGCCGTAAGAACGGTGGTTATAATCGGCATAAAGACATTAATATAATATACTGGAGAATTGGTTTTTGCAGTGATTACACATTCCGGCGTAATTACATCCGTGCTGCCAAGCTTTTTACCGTCAATATCAACAATCGCGACAGAATTTCCCATATTCTGAAGCTTTATGAATCCGCCGGCGAGTCCGATGTAATATTCATAAGTTCTGTCCGGAATATACGGATAGCGCCCCGGACTGTTCACCGAACCTGCAACGGAGACAAAATACTGCTTGAACGGAACCCTAAGCACATCATCAGCCTCGACGGTAAGCTCCGTGGTATAACCCGAATCATACAGAATTTTGTTCAGATTCAATGGAATCACATCTCCGCGTCTTATTATATATGCGTTTTCCGTATCACTGGTCGTGCTGAACCAGGTTGAATTCTTTCTGACAAAATACGCATAGTTCGTACCGGACTCAAACCTTACAGCCTTGCGTGCGGAAGTCTCCAGTTCCGTTCCGTCCTCCTCGGAAGTATACACGGCTCCCTCAACGAACATGACCGGCCGCAAATCGGAAAATGATGAGACCTCAACTTTATCATAGGGCTTAAGCTCAAACTCAGGGGAGGAATCCAAGTTCAGATACAATTTTGTTCCGCTTCTGTCGTTTCCGTCAATAATACGTGTAAGCTCCACACTGCTCCTGTCGGCCTGAGGAACAAGTCCGCCGGCGTAAACATCAAGCAGGCTTGTCAGATTTTCCCCGGCAAGCAGCTCGTAAGTTCCCGGCCGTTCCACAGCACCGCTGACGGTGACCTTCCGGTCTGCTCTTGGAACGGAAATCACATCACCCGGCCTCAGGTAAGGATTCTGGCTCATGTCGCCGTCACGCGCCGCCTTAAAAAGGTCATAGGTCTTCTTTTTACCGAACGAGCTCGTTATCACGATATTTCTTGTTGAGGAATACGGTGTAAGCATTTTATCCAGAACCGACGAAAGCCTTGTAAGCGCCCACGCCTCGCGTTCAACGGTGTTTTTGACCTCACCGTTGACAATCACCGTAAAAACCGCAGGAGAGGTCAGCGCAAACTGAACTCCGCTCATCGGATAGTTTTTGGAGACAATATCCTCGACCTGACGGCGCAGATTGGTATATGTTTTTCCGCTTCCGTCAAGAACCGCCAGATTCGCGACCCTGATCCTGTAGGATGAATCCACGGCAATTGTATAGGTGACGGCATTCGTGCCGACCGCATATCCGAGCGTGTAAATATCGCCGGCAGTAACCATGTAATCGGCGTTGGCCATCGCCATCTGCGGTGAACCGATTATATCCGTGGTAAGAACCGATTCATATTCTTCCATGTCGGAATCTGAATTCAAATCCGATTTTCCGGAGGAATCCTGAAGTTTCTTAAGATTGTTCTGTGCGCTCTGCGCATTCTGAAAATCCGCCATAAGTCCGCGTCTGGACGAATCAGTCTGAGCCGCAAGACCGAACAGACAAAATCCAACACAAAAAAAACAGGTGATTTTCCGCATCATTTATTTCCTTTAAGTTTTTTCATCGCTTCCGGATCATTTTTTATGTTTTCCAATGCATTCATAAGGAACGCAAGGAATACGGCGATGAATCCGGCAGCAAACGTGACGATTATGCAAAGTTTTCCGCGGCTCGGACCTGATTTCTGATCCGGAATTTCCGCATATTCAAGAATCTGAAAAGTCGGCTGCTCGCTTGCCATTGTGACCTTGAGCATCTCGTATTGCGCCTTGAGCTGGGCGTAGATTTTCTCCTGTACCTCAAGCTCCATCTTTACCATGGAAGCATCCATCACAATGGAAGGAGTTCCGTTTGCGGAATAAACATTCGACACGGAACGCTCGATTTCGGTTATCTGTTTCTGGAGTTTCAGAATTTCCTCGTAGGAATTCTTTATGTTCGCCTCAAGGTTCGCCTTGGAAAGCCTGTTCTTGTCAATTCCCATGTCAAGAAAACGCTCCTCCAGCAAATCGACGACAAAATTCACAACATCCCTTGCGAATTCCGGATCCGTATCCGTGAATTTTACGGAGAAAACGCCGGTGTCATCGTCAAATGAAGATAGAAGTATTTTTTTAAGGGCGGTGCGGCTCGATGTTCTGGGATATTTTTCTATTTTATAGCGTTCAACAAGTCCAAATTTATCAACAACCGCATCAAGAATTGTGTTGCTCTGAACAAGGTAACCGGCAAGAGCGCTGTTTGAGGAGCCGCCCTGAACATTCACACCGGCCAGACTTGCAAGGCTTCCGAGTCCGCTTGAACTCAGCGCGGAGGAAAGGCTGTTTGAGTTTGAATTGCTGTCATTTATCAGCATCTGGGCTTCCGGAGTATATTTGTTCGGAAGGAATGATTTTTCCGGCGGCAGCATCAGCGAGACCACTGAATATACAACCACACCGACCATCGCAACAAGGGTTATGACGATTATCATAACCTTGCGGTGCCACAGAACGGCAAAAAGATCCAACAGACTGATTTCGTCATCTGTTCCGGAATTTTCGGTCACTTTATTTTCTTCCATAGTAAAGCAATATTACATTATAAAATACAGTTTGAAAAGACACCGAAACTGCAAAAAAAACTGCCCGCCATACGGAGAATTCTGGATGGCGGACAATAAATCAGAATTCTATTCCTTAAAATTCAACGCGCTGACAACGGCGGCAATACCGGCACGTCCGACATTGGAGCTTTTTCCGACACCCCAGACCTGTTTTCCGTCCTCAAGCGTAATCTGGACATAAGCCATGGCGTGAGTGTCTGAACCCTCACCGATTGAATGTTCATGAAAGGAAGTTATGTTGAAGCGCGGAGCCGGAGTCTGCCTCATCGCCGATACAAACACATCCAGCGGGCCGTTTCCGTTGGCGGCGATGGCATAACGCTTGCCCTCCCACTCGACAGTCGCCATTCCCGCAACCTGTTCAGTTCCTTCCGAACCGCGAGCGCCCTCAAGATGACGCTCCGATATTTCTATGACATTAAGCGGCGATTTTGTGTTAAGCCATTTTTCCGCAAACACGTCATAAAGCTCGGCAGGTTTAAGCTCCCTCTGAACGGCATCCGCGGCGGCCTTGACAACCTCTCCGATAACCGGATGCATTGCCTTTGGTGCCATGATTCCAAAATCGTGCTCCAGAATATATGCGGCACCGCCCTTTCCGCTCTGACTGTTGATTCTGATGATTCCCTCGTACTGCCGGCCGATGTCATGCGGATCTATCGGAAGATAAGGCACATCCCAAACTGAATCCGGCGCCATCTTTATACGCGCGGCCATTCCCTTGCGGATTGCGTCCTGATGGGAACCGCTGAATGCCGTAAAGACAAGTTCTCCGGCATAGGGCGTGCGCGGATGAATCGGCATATCAGTAAGACGCATATAATCATTTGCAATATGTTCGATATTGGAAAAATCCAGCTCCGGATCCACGCCCTGCGTGTACATATTCAGCGCGACATTCACAATGTCAAGGTTTCCGGTCCGCTCGCCGTTTCCGAAAAGCGTTCCTTCAACTCTGTCCGCTCCGGCAAGAATTCCAAGCTCGCACTGGGCAACACCTTCTCCGCGGTCATTGTGATTGTGCAGACTGATAATGCAGCTGTTGCGGTCGGAAATATTCTGACAGAAATATTCTATCTGGTCGGCAAACTGATTTGGAAGGGCACATTCTACGGTTGTCGGAAGGTTCAGGATTATTTTGTTCTCCGCAGTCGCGCCCCATTCCTTCATAACGGCCTCGCAGACTTCCAGCGCATAATCGACTTCCGTATTGGAAAAACTTTCCGGAGAATATTCAAGCCTGATTTCAGTTCCGGCAACGGAATCAAGGCAGCTTTTTACGCATTTCACGCCGTCAACAGCAATCTGCTTTATCTCCTCTTTTGACTTTCCGAATGTGTATTTTCGCTGCGCCGGCGAAGTTGAATTGTAGATATGAAAAATCGCCTTCTTTACGCCTTTGAGCGACTCGAATGTTCTTTTTACAAGGTGCTCACGCGCCTGACACAGAACCTGAAGCGTAACATCGTCCGGCACATGATTCTCCTCGATTAATCTGCGCATAAAATTGAATTCGGTGTCGGATGCGCTCGGAAAACCGACCTCAATCTCCTTGAATCCGATTTTTACAAGAAGATCAAAGAATTCAAGCTTCTGCTCAACTCCCATCGGATTTACAAGAGCCTGATTTCCGTCCCGGAGATCCACCGAACACCACACCGGAGCCTTTGTGATTGTCCGGTCAGGCCATGTCCTGTTCTTGATTGGAACAGGCGGAAAAGGCCTGTACTTTCCATTGACTTTCATATTTACCTCCATCGCAGAAAATTCCGCGGCACAAAATTTATCTGAACAAAAAAAAGACCCGCCGCGACGCGACAGGTCAAATCTGATCACAAACTAAATGAACACACCCTACCTATCTGCTGCCGTCTGCCAAAAGAGAACCTGATAGTAGAAGTAGGAATGAAAAATTCATAAATCCGATTATAACCAAAGAAAAAGTTTCGTCAATCAGTTGAACAGAAGTTCTAGCAAAGCCCATCAAAAAGAGACCTGATGCCGCTGTTGAATTCCTCGGTTGACTTACGCAAATCGTGCAGACAGGTGTTGTCGTTCAGGGTTCCGATTACGGCCCTCATCTCAGCATCGGAACGGTACACCATCCGGCGGTAATAATCTGTGTAGTCTTTTTCGCGGGACTTGATTGAGGCGGAATAAATCTCGCAAGAAAAAAACGTGACATCCGAAATCACGTCACGGAACAAATCAACTCCGAATTTCTCAATCGGACGTGAATAAAGCAGTTCCAGCAGATAAACCGAATAGCGCACCTTGTAATCCTCGTACAGTTCCTGGCAGGCGGCGTAAAAATCATGGACCTGCCGCCATTCCGTTATATCGCGGGAACGGATTTTCTCAAAAAGCTCGTTCACCTTTGCAAGCGGCATCACCTGCCCGCCGACATTTTCCCATTCCGTAAACAACGGAATTCCGCGGATTCTTTTCAGAAGCGGCAACGTCAATGCGTCAGCTCCGGATTTCCGGCAGAATTCAAGAATCGTTCTGACCGCAAAATATTTTGCAACCTTACGGTACATTTTGTACGCTTTTACCGGCTTGAATATTACGGCTCCATATTTTTTCTGACAGGACTCGTCGTACAAAGTAAAATTGGCGTCGGGATTCTGGTTAAGATAATCCTTTGCCGCCTGACAGCGTTTCTCCTGAGAATCCGCGGTTTCGGCAAATTCGGGTGAAATTTTATCCAAAACAAGCGAGGTCAGGGTGATTATCCGCTTTATGGAAAAGACTATTTCCTGCATCGTGTCGGGCGCAAAAGGATCGGTCTCAATCTGCTGAATTTTTACGGCCCGCTTGTCCCGCTTCTGGAATTTAGCGTTGTTCCTAGTGACAGCGAACATATCGTACATGAACCACCATGCAGGAATTATATGAACCGCCTGATCTCCGTTCTGACCGGGCGCAACCAGCGAGAACGGATACGGAATATCCAGTTCATTCTGATAGGAACCTTTTGCCGCAAGCACGAACGAGGCAAAACGGCTGTTGTGCTTAAAATCACTGCAAAGTCCGGGCCAGAATCCGCGGCGGGCAAAAATCTCTCCGTCCGGACTGCGCGAATTGTGGTTGCTTCCGATTGTGGCGCCGGCGGCAATGTTCGACTGCCCCATGATTGTAGTCGCAATAAGAAATGACGAGTTGTGATGCTGTTCATGAAAAGGAAAAATCAGATTGTTCAGAATCTCACAGCATGATACGGTTGAATTGTCGCCAAGAATCGAATTCAGAAGTCGCGCGCCGTATTTCACCTGACAGTTACGTCCGATTACAAAACGAACTACAGTCGCCTGATAGAACACGCGGCTTCCGTAACCGAGAATTCCATTCACCATAATAACGCCTTCGCCTATCTGAGACGGCTCTTCCTGCGAAGAAAGAACGGTTATGTTCTTGAGTTTGAATGCGCCCTTGACATAAGCATGGGCACCGATTTTCGCGTCCTTTATGATGCCAGAATTCTTTATGACAACATCATCGGCAACCTGCCCGAACGTATCAAGCAAGGCTGAATTTCCGGCCTCAGTCATCTCCACAAAACGTTCAAGAAGAACAGGATCTTCACGGAAATGAGACCAGATATACGCATCGGCGGCAATCATATCCTCAAACGGAAGCACGTGCCGGCCGTCGTTCTCATTTGCAACGCCAATCCATATCCGGTTCGACTCCGGCTCGCCCTGCTTGAGAATTCCGTTTCCGAATTTTGAATGGTTCGTGCAACACATTTCCTGCACGTTAAAAAGAATCACCCGGTTTCCGATCCGGTAATTACTAAGATATGCGACATTTCTGATTACATTCTCGTCACCGGTGACCACGTTCTCAAGCCTTGAACGCCAGATTCCCGTCTCAAGAAACAGATCATGATATGATACGACAGCCCTTTTTAGCCGTCCAAGAACAATAAATCCAGAAAAAAATGAACTTGAAATCAGTTCCGGATCAAAATTCCCCGGTTCCGCATCAACATAAAAATTGCTCCAGGAGGAGTCCTCGTTATGGTTCAGATTCCTCTTCAATATATTTATCTCTTCTGCCGTAAGTCTGCGCTTGCCCGCAATCAGTTCCTGCGGCACGGCAAAAGTTCTTCCGGCGGAAGACAAAAACTCAACATCAGCCATCCGTCAGATTCTATAGACAGAACCCTGTTTTGTCAAACCGACATCCGCGAAACCTGCATCGCAAGGCGCTTTCTGCGGACATCCTCAAGCAAATTTTCAAGTGCGGAAAAATTCTCTTCCTTTATATATGTCTCCATCTCATCAAGATGACTGCGGAACGAGTCGATATGGGCGACAAGCTTTTCACGGTTGCTCAGAAAAAGTTCCGTCCAGAGAGGAGCATTTATCATCGCAATCCGCGTAAAATCGTCAAAACTGCCGCCTGCGAATGCCGTTATCTGCTCGTCCTCCGCGCTCTCGACAAGCGCTGAAGCCACAACATGACACAGCTGCGACGTAAAACCGATTTTATTGTCGTGGGTATCGCTGTCGGTTTCGGTGATTCTGGAAAAACCCATCGCCGTAATCAGGGAACGCATAAGCTGGAGATTTTCTTCCTTATTATAGGATTTCGGAATCAGAATATAATTGTGGTTCACGAAAAATCCTGCCGAAGAATTTGAATAGCCTTCCTTCTCGCCTCCCGCCATCGGATGGCCAAGAATAAAATCCGCGTTTTCCGGGAGAATCTGCGGAATCCGGCTTTCGAGCAGACTTTTTACTCCGCTTATGTCCGTCACAATTGCCCCCGGACGGAACGAATTCCTGTTTGATTCAAGAAATTCCACCGTCGCATGGGGATAAAGACAAATGAAGACAAAATCGCACAGAGAAAGCATTTCGGCAACGCAGTCAGAGGAAAATCCGGCATCGATTATGCCGTTGTCCTGCGCCTGAACAAGCGACGAGCGGTTTTTGTCACAGGCAAAAATTTTTCCGGATGAATCGGATTCACCCAGAACTCCGCCGCGGATTGCCTTTGCGATTGAACCGCCCATTATTCCAAGCCCGACGATTCCGTAGTTCAGATTTTTAAGTTCCTTCATCTGTGCGTCCTCCAAAAGTCAGATATGTTTTCCTTCAATTTCGGCTATTCTTGGAAGAACTTTCATAAGCTCGGAGAATTCTGACGGGCGGAGTGACTGTTCACCGTCACAAAGCGCCTTTTCCGGATTGTTGTGAACTTCGATTATAAGTCCGTCGGTTCCGCAGGCCACAGCAGCCTTTGCAAGAGTGGGAACCATCCACCGCAGACCGCAGGCATGGCTCGGATCCACAATCACGGGAAGATGAGTCACCTTGTGCAGGTAGGGAACGATGCTGAGATCAAGGCAGTTGCGCGTGTAATTGTCGAACGTGCGGATTCCGCGCTCGCAGAGAATCACGTTCTCGTTTCCGCTTGCCATTATATATTCCGCGGACATAAGGAATTCCTTAACCGTAGCCGACATTCCGCGCTTGAGGAGAATCGGCATTCCGACTTTTCCCATTTCTTTAAGAAGGTCAAAATTCTGCATATTGCGCGCTCCAATCTGAATCACGTCCACATCATCAAAATATTTGAGCTGACGGATGTCCATAAGTTCCGTGACGACAGGAAGTCCCGTCTCCTTTGATGCTGTCTTAAGAAATTCAAGCCCCTTTGCGCCAAGTCCCTGAAAACTGTAAGGCGAAGTACGCGGTTTGAATGCTCCGCCGCGGAGAAAAGCGGCTCCGGCTTTTTTTACCTCGCGTGCAATCTCCACGACCTGCTCCTCGGTTTCTACGGAACACGGTCCCGCAATCACACCGACCGAACCGCCGCCGATGACAGAATTCTTAACCTTTACAACCGTATCTTCCGGATGGAACGAACGGCTTGCCATCTTATACGGAGCGGTGACACGCTGGACAGTCTCGACAAGCGGATTTGCACTGACCTGTTCCGTATCAAGCGAAGTGGTATCTCCAAGAAGCCCCAGCACCGTAATATTAGCGCCCTTTGACACATGTACGCCGAATCCCCTCGCCTTCCATCCGTCAATAAAATCTTTCATCTGCTGCTCTGTGGCATTCTGTTTAAGTGTGATAATCATAAAAACTCCAAAAATCTGCCGGAATAAGATCCGGCCGCACGGATAAATTCTGGGAAAGTCAAATTTCCACAGAACCGACTTCAATCCGCCGCGGACAGTACGGAAAATTGGCCCGGGTTCCGCGACTGCCTGACGGAAAGAATTTTCTCCAGACATAAAAAAAGGGAACTCCTTTGCAGAGTTCCCTTAGGGTTTACCTGGTGATCAAACACAAGCAACGCTATCTATGCGCCGCCACTCTGCGACAGGTCCGAGAAAAATAAAAATAATAAAAGTACTGGTACGCAAAAAATGAGTACAAGCCTTTGAGAATTTCTGATTTTTCTGAAACTGCAACGCAGCTATCGTGTTTCATGGCAAAGAATCTACCGCTTAGCAAAATTATTGTCAATATGAAGCGAGAATTTTCGTCAGATTGTCCCTGCCGATTATCTTCATAAAACTTGCGATTCTCGGTCCCTGATCCTTGCCGATAAGCGCCTGATAAAGCACACGGAACATCGCCTTCGGCTCAATTTCCGCAGCGGTCGCCACATCATAAACAGCCTGGGCAAGCGCCTTCTCATCAAGTCCGTCCATTTTCGGAAGCACATCAGAAGCGATTTTCCTGACAAGCGCCGTCTCCTGTTCCGTAAGCTCTGCCTTTGAACCGTCAGTTCTGAGAGAAAAACGGAATTCCTCCGGAGCACATTCCGTCACCCAGTACCAGGCACATTCGGCGCGCTGACGCAATGTCTCCTCCTGCTCCGGTTTTACATCGCCAAGATATTTTATCACATCGTCAATATTGCCGGAATGAATCTGAAGAAGCGTCGTCAGGAATCTGAACGGAATCTGATACGGTCTGACCTCCGGAATCTTATTGTCAATCTGCGAAAGCATGTAGATGCGTTTCTCCTTGTTCAGGACATCATCATTCTTTGCCTTGTCGATTCCATAGACAATACGCTCGGTCTTGTCGTAATCCTCGTAAATTTTCAGAACGTCAAGATCAAAACTGATTGCGAATTCCGTATTCGGTCTTGTTCCGGCAAAAATATAGCGCAGAAGCTGGGGCTGATAAACCTTGAGCGCATCCGGCAAGGCAACGACATTTCCCTTTGAGGAAGCCATTTTTCCCGGAACACCCTTGAGATTCACAAAGTCGTAGCGCATGGTGACCGGCGCATCCCAACCATAAATTTTCTTTGAGACAAGTTTTGCGGTGTCATAGCTTCCGCCCGGAGAAATATGATCCTTTCCGCCCGGCTCAAACACGACTTTTTCCTCATTCCATCTCATCGGCCAGTCAACGCGCCATCCCAACTTGAATCCGCTGAATTCGCGGATGTCCGCCGTCTCGCAGTTTCCGCACTCACATTTGTAGGATATATTCCATTCGCCGTCATATCCGGTGATTTCAGTCGTGTCCCGGTTGCATTTTCCGCAGAAAACGGCGACCGGCCAGTAGACATCATCCTTCTTCATTTTGTGCTCTTCGTCACGGTATTCGTTCAGGCAATCCTTTATCAGCTCGCGGTTCTGCATAGCCTTTTTCATTCCCTCGGAATAACGGTGCGCCCTGTAGCGCGAAGCCTGATACAGAAATTCCGGATGAATTCCCACGCGCGGAAGCTCCTGCTCCACATCCACCTCGTGATGACGCGCATAGTTCTCGTTACGGCCAGTCGTATCAGGAACCATTGTTATCGGATAGCGCAGATATTTCTCCAGAATCTCCGGATTCGGCATATTTTTCGGAACTTTACGGAAAACATCATAATCATCCCACGAATAGATAAAGCGTACATTCTTACCGCGGTCACGGAGCGCCCTCACAACCAAATCAACAGTTATAATCTCTCGGAAATTTCCGATATGAACCGTTCCCGACGGAGTGATTCCGGATGCACAGGTGTAACAGTCCAAATCACCGCGCTCACGGATAATTTTGTCCGCCATCACATCTGCCCAATGACAGAAAAGCGGATTCTTGTCGTTTTCGTTACTCATAGCCGGATATTATAGTAAAACAAGAGAAAATCAACAAGTGTGGGAATGACAAAAAGCCAAATTGAGGATTTGCAGGAAGAGCAGTCAATTCTATTTACCTTTCACCCATCGTTTCAGTTCTTTGTTTACACATTTTTGAACTTCAAGTGCGATTTTTTCTGCCAAAGAATGTTTTATGTCATTTTTTTCTGCAACGGCAAGAATATCTTTTAAAGCCGGATTTTTTCCTTCTCCGTTGATTGTGGTCGCGTGTTCTCCGCCGAGTGAATTGCTGTACGTCAAATCATAAGCCGGTGAAAATTTCCATTCGCAGTTTTCTTCATCATAAAGCCATGAAAAATTTTTTGAATGGTCGTCACGGTTGTGGGCAAAAACGTTAAAGCACATAAGACGGAAAATCTTTTCCACATCAGTTTTGTTTTTTGTAAGTTGAAGTGAAAGCAGCATCAGTGTGTTATAGTCAAGATTTGGAATTCTGTGGCTTGTTTCCAGTAACGCAGAAGCACTTGCCATAAGAATTTTTTTGCGGCCAAAATCAGTTCTGTCAAATCTTTTTGTTCCAAAATAACCGGAACATCTTTTTGATGGAAATAATTCACATTCGCTTGTTTCTATGCCGCATTTTTCAGCGCATTTATTGTATTCATATTCCTGAAGTCCGATTTCTTTTGAATCAACGCTTGAAGGGAATTTTATAATCCAGTCGTTCCCGTTGATTTTTGCAAAAACTTTTGGTCTTGCTCCGCCTGATGAACCTCCTGCAAAAAAAATCTGATCCAAATTTTCCTTGTCAGATTCAGATTGTGAAAAATCAGAATTTAAAATCCGTTCACATTCTTCGCAAAGTTCATCATAATCCGCACCGATTGAACTTTCTTCTGATAAAAATTGTTCCGGTTCGTAAGTGAGTGCCCCCATCCCATTTTTTCCGACTATTGCAAGCCTGTCCAAAACAGAAAGTTTTTCCGGCTGCACGTTTAATTTCATAAGCATTCGGTCAACCAAAAGCCGTCCCCAGCCATCAGGCAGACTGTCATTGAAAATTCCATGAACGCCGCCAAACGGTTCCCATTCAGGAATAAAAACTTTTTTTTCAAGCGGAAGAGAAAACGGCGAAATGGAAAAACCGGTTTCAAGCCATTCGTCGCTATAAGCAAATGCCGCATAACGTTCCTTATACAAAGCCAATGTTCCGACGGACCGCTTTGTTGTGCCGTTGTCAAAAAATACGGAAAGTCTATTTATTTTTTTCATCTGCAATAAGCTCCTCAATGCTCAAAAACTGTTTTTTTGAAAAAAGTGAATCAAATTCATTTTCCAAATTTAGGGCGATTGCGATTTTTATCAACGAAACAAACGAAATTTCATGTTTTTGTTCAAACCGCTTGTATGAGGCAAAAGAAATTCCCGCCCTTGCAGCAAGTTCCGCCTGCGTAAAATGAAGTTCCTTCCTGCGTTTTGCAATTCTTTCTGAAATTTCTTTAGCAATTTGCGACGCTGTTTTTTGTTCCAATTGTATCATTGCTAATATATTAGCAATTTTGCCCGATTTTGTCTATTTTTAGCCAATATATTAGCAGTTTATAAATCGCGTTCTGCTTGCAGTTTGAATATAAGTTGAATCCACTCGATTTATTTGATAGCATATCTTGATTATTTTTTATTAAGGAGCGCAAAGTTCAAAAATGCCAGCACAAAAAATTCTTTCAAGCTCAAACCTTCCAGACCCGAACCAGATTTTTCCGAATGAATACAAGACTTCCTGCTTTGTGAAAAATGTTGTGAAAGCTCCGAACGTTCAGATTGGCGACTACACTTACTACGACGATTCGGTTGCGCCGACTGATTTTGAGAAAAACAATATTCTTTTCAATTATCCTGAATTCGGCGAAAAGCTGATAATCGGAAAATTCTGCCAGATTGCGAGCGGAACAAAATTCATAA
Source organism: Bacteroidaceae bacterium (assembly GCA_963594605.1). Lineage (GTDB taxonomy): Bacteria > Spirochaetota > Spirochaetia > Treponematales > Treponemataceae > Treponema_D. Next base: position 7,922 of record CAVBEH010000014.1, on the reverse strand, counting down.
TGGGACCCGCGAACCACAGGCTTTGCAGCGTGACGACTTATCCGTTCAATGTGTTTGGCGGCGCGTTCACGGAAAATACTCCCGACCACGTTTCGCAGCTTCCGCATAAGGGCGACACTGTTGTTGGAAATGACGTGTGGTTCGGCCGCGAAAGTGTGATTATGCCCGGCGTAAAAATCGGTGACGGCGCGATTATCGCCGCTTATTCTGTTGTGGCAAAAGATGTCGAGCCGTACACGCTTGTCGGAGGAAATCCCGCGCGCTTCATAAAAAAGCGTTTCAGCGACGAGCTTACAGAACTTCTTTTAAAGCTTAAATGGTGGGATTTTCAGGGCGAAAAACTTGCAGAAATCCTGCCGCTTTTGTGCGACCCGGATTTAGAGAAAGTAACAGAAAAAATCAAGAAAATTCTTGAAACATGACAACAGAATTTTTTTACGGCCGCCAGTCAGAAAACTATCCAACTTCGTCAGAAGATTGCCGGATCGAGTCCGGCAATGACATTTTAAACTTGTTAAGCATTTTTGTGACAAAGGGCTGCGTTCAGTAATGACAAAGAAGCAGCCCCAGGATGTCATTTTATTTCAGCTCAAGGCCGATGCTGAACGCTTTTCCTGCAAAGTCGCCGAGCTTAAGATAATGCTGGTTCACCGGATCGTATGAAATCGGATTCAGTTTTTTGACATCGACTTTCCCGTTTGAATCAAGAACAGAATCATCAATGCTTACGTTCACGATTTGACCGAACAGGTGGCTTGTTTTTTCGTCGTAGCTTATGAGATTGCACTCAAGCGCAAACGGAAGCTCCTTGATTAGCGGCGCGTCAACGAATTCCGACTTTTCCGCATGGAATCCAGCCTTTTCAAATTTATTTGGCGTGCTGTTTGCCGAAACCAGTCCGACGTAATCACATTCCTTTGCAAATTCCGCAGTTCCCACGCTGACCGTAAATGCCTTGCGCTCAAGGATGTTTTTTACAGTTTTATGCGACGCGCTCAGGCAAAGTCCGATTTCCTTTTCATCGCTGATTGCGCCCCAAGCCGCATTCATCGCGTCCGGCGTTCCGTCCTTGTCGTAAGATGCCACGATAAGCACCGGCATAGGATAAAGCCATTCTTTCGCACCGAAATTCTTTCTCATAATTCCTCCAACATATCCGCAACGAAATGAGAATATGCAGTTGATAATAAAGTTTGCAACGCAAACTTGTGAATAAAAACTTTGACGCAATTTTAGGCAAAGTTTTTTATTACATCTTCCTGTAGTTTAATATCGAGTTTTACGTTCGCTTCGCGTTTTGCTTACCGAGTTTTCCTTGCGGAAAACCCGCAAGTGTTATTTTTCCGGGTCAGAAATCGTGATATGCAAGTCTTTGAGCTGCTGCTCATCAACCGCGCTTGGACATTCATCCATAGGGCTGGCTGCAAGGTTGTTTTTCGGGAAGGCGATTACTTCGTGGATGCTTTCCTCGTGGCACATCAGCATGATAAGGCGGTCGAGTCCAGGGGCGATTCCTCCGTGCGGCGGCGCGCCGAACTTAAATGCCTGTACAAGGAATCCGAACGCTTTTTCTGCGCGCTCGCGGCTGTAGCCTACGATTTCAAAAATCCGCTCCTGCAGCGCCGGGTCGTTGATACGCATTGAGCCTGAAGCAAGCTCGTATCCGTTCAAGACAAGGTCGTAAAGGTCGCCTTTTACAGCTCCCGGGTCGCTTTCCAAAGTGTCCCAATATTTTTTCTGCGGAAGAGTGAACATATGGTGCTCTGTCTCCCACTTGTTTTCTTCCTCGTTCCATGCGAAATACGGGAAGTCGATAATCCATGCGAAGTGGAATTCGTCTTTCGGATTGTAAAGGTTCAGGTCTTTTCCAAGCTGCTTGCGGACTGCACCGAGCGCAACGCACGCTGTCTGCCATTTTTCATCGCTTACGAACAGAAGAAGGTCGTTCTTTTCTGCACCGAGCTTTGAGCAGATTTCAGATTCTTTTCCGGCAAAGAACTTTGAGATTCCGCCTTCAAATTTTCCTTCCGCGTCAACTTTCATCCATGCGAGGCCTTTCGCGTGGTTGATTTTAGCGACTGCTTCCAAAGCTTCAATGTGCTTTCTTGAATATTTGTCCGCAGCGTTCTTTACAACAAGGGCTTTTAGTCCGCTTCTCTTGTGTCGCTCGATGTTCTTGTCTGCGTTTGCGGCCCCTGCCTTGAATGCGTTGAAGTCGCTCAAATCCGCCATAAACGCCGCGTCCTGAATCTTCATGTCAAAACGCAAGTCCGGCTTGTCGCTTCCGTAAAGGTCAAACGCGTCGTCCCAGCTGATTCTGTCAAAATGAACTGGAAGCTCGTAGTTCAGCGTCTTTTTGAAAATGTGGCGCATAAGCTCTTCTGTTGTGTCCAGAACTTCCTCGCGGTTTGTAAAACTCATTTCCATATCAATCTGGGTGAATTCCGGCTGGCGGTCTCCGCGTGCGTCCTCGTCGCGGTAACAGCGAGCAATCTGAAAATACTTGTCGAATCCAGAAACCATAAGAAGCTGCTTGTAAAGCTGAGGCGACTGCGGCAAAGAATAGAATTTTCCCGGATGAACGCGGCTTGGAACCAAATAGTCGCGCGCACCTTCTGGAGTGGACTTTATGAATGTAGGAGTTTCAATCTCCAAAAATCCTTTTGAAGTCAAAAATTCGCGTGTGGCAAAAGTTACTGCCGAGCGCAAGATGATGTTGTGCTGCATCGGCTCGCGGCGAAGGTCAAGGTAGCGGTATTTAAGGCGCAAGTCCTCGTTTGGAAGAACAACTGTTCCGTCCTTCTGGCGCACTTCCTCAATAGAAAATGGAAGTTCCTGCGAAGTTGTAAAGATTTCGATGTCGGTTGCTTCAACTTCAATCTCGCCGGTTGCCATTTCCTTGTTCACGTCTTTTTCCGCGCGGGCTGCAACAACGCCCTCAACAGCGATACAATATTCTGACTTTAAAGAAGCGGCGATTTTCTTAACTTCGTCCGAAGCATTGTCGCCGACCATCACCTGTGTGATTCCATAGCGGTCGCGCAAGCGGATAAAAACAAGTCCGCCCAAGTCGCGTGTGCGGCTAACCCAGCCGTTCAATACAACTTTCTTACCAACGTCAGCCTTTGTAAGGTCGCCGCAAGTTACAGTTCTCTTAGAATTTTCCATTATATTTTCCATCCTGGTGGCGCAAGAGCCACAATTTTTGTTCAAAAACAACAAATTTCTTCTATTTTAATGAGATATTCTGTTTTGGGCAATTATCCATCAACTTTATAAAAAGGAGCAAATTCCTTCTGTACGCGACCCGCTTTTACTGCAAGTCCTCATTCCGCATCCGCTCCATTCCGGTCTTTCCGTGGCAATCGGGGCTAGGCTGTTTTTGAAAATGCGGAAATTCAGCGCGTCCCAGCAATTTGTACAAGGTTTTCGGATAACAGATTTTCTTTATATCAATAGCCATTCCAACACATTTATCTGTTTTATGCCATCAAAATCTACTGTAGGATCATCATCTAAAGTCAGCAATAACTTTGGATAATTATCTTTTACAATTTGCAATGGTTTTAGTTCTCTTTCCAAAGTTGATTTATCTCTTACTGTTGCAGAAACCTGAATATAAAGATTACCTTCATAGTTTTGGGCAACAAAATCGATTTCCACGTCATCGACTTTACCAACAAAAACTTTATAACCACGACGAATTAATTCAAGGTAAACCACATTTTCAAGAATATGCCCAACATCATTCGCCTTTTGACCTAACAACAGAAATCTTAAACCAATATCAACAGCATAGTATTTTTCCATCAGTTTAAGATATTCTTTACCCTTTACATCATAACGTTTAGCTTCATAAATAATGAATGACTGCTGCAAAGCCGTAATATATTTTTCTACCGTTTTTACATCAATCTTACGTCCAGAAGAAGTCATGGTATCTGCAATACGTTTAGAAGAAAGAGAATTGCCTATGTTATCAAAAACAAAACGAATGACACTTTCCAGCATTTTTATGTCAGTAATTTTGAATCGTGAAATAACATCTTTAAGCACAATAGAACTGTATACGCCATTTAAATAATCCAAAACCTCGTTTATATCTTCCCCAAGATTTAATGTGTAGGGGAAAGAACTTCGTTGAACATAAAGCTTATACTTTTCAGAAAGGGAAAGATTTGATTCAGTTCCAAGAGCTTGTACAAATTCCTTAAAAGACAACGGAAGCATTTCTATAGTTACATATCTTCCTGAAAGTAAAGTTGCCAGTTCTCCTGAAAGAAGATATGCATTGCTGCCTGTCATATAAATGTCAATTTTTGGATTAAGAAAAAGACTGTCCACAACTCTTTGAAAATCTGGAACATTCTGAATTTCATCAAGGAAAACATAAGTCATTTTTTCAGAAACAAGATGTTTTTTTATATAAGAATGAAGATTCTGCGGATTTAATAATTCATAATTATCAAAATCTTCAAAATTAAGAAAAATAATCTGATTTTCATCTACACCATTTTCCAGCAAATAATTCATAAACATTCTCATTAAGGTAGATTTTCCACATCTACGAATACCTGTAATAACCTTGATTATCTGTTTATCTTTGTAAATTTTGAGTTTGTTTAGAAATTCAGTTCTTTCTATATCTTTCATAATTTGGATTGTAATCCCATATTCTTAAAAAATCAACAAAAGGTTGGAATACAATCCAAATTAGTGCTTAAAAGCTAATCTTTTATATAAAATATTAGTCGCAGCAAGCACTGATTTTAGTTTTTTAAATCTATAATAGCCCAAATTTCTTAATTCTATCTTACACTTACATTTTTTTCACTTTTTTCTATTTTAATATTTAATAAGATATTCTGTTTTGGGCAATTATAAAGACGAATTCTGTTCTTTATTTGGATTTAATCTGTTTTCTATTTCTTGCAGTTTTGATTCTAGTGATAAAAAACGTGGCATAAAAATATTCTGCATCATTGCACAAATCATATTTACTTCTTTTATATTAACATCTTTTTCGCTTGCAAATAAATCTCCGCAGGAAATCTTTAATTCTTTGCATATTCTGTCAATCAATGAAGCGGAGGCGAATTGAACGCCAGTTTCAATAAATGAGAGATGCTTCTGGGAAATTTCCAAACGTTCTGAAAGTTGTTTTTGCGTAAGCCCGGCTCTTTTCCTGTGTTTTTTTAAATTCTGGGCGAAAATTTGCGCAACATCAGACTTATTTGCGTTCATAAATAAAAATTATGCAGACATTTTTGTTTTTTAGAACTCTTTATAAGGTAGTATTTATTACTAATAAGTTTATTTTTTTTGAAGTTCGTGCTAAAATATTTTCATGAAATCCAAACAAAAATTCTTTTTAACAACCTTTTGCGTAATATCAAGCCTTTTTATCTCCTCATGCACGACCTTTGATTCCTTACTCTCATCCCTGTTCGACAGCGGAACTTCCGGCTCTCAAAAAAACGAAAACCAAAACATGACGAAAATATCTTCAAATCCCTATAAAATCCCGGAAGATTATTCAAAGGCTTATTCTTTCAGGACAGACAAGCCACATCCCGCCGCAAAGAAAATTCCTGCAAATATCACGAAGCTGAAAACTTCAAATCCGGCGGAATTCGTAAACAAATCCTGTGAATTCATAAATTCAGTTTCCGAAGATGATTTTGAGAAAGTGAAGATTGCACACGACATCGTCGCGCTGAACGTAAAATACGATGCAAAAAGCTTCTGGGCGGGAGCACTTCCACCTCAAGACTGCGAGAATGTCCTGAAAACCGGATTTGCGGTCTGTGAGGGATATTCAAATGTGTTGAAAAAATTTCTGGACACTTTGGGATTCCAAAATTCAAAGGTTTCCGGCTATGCCCGCGGAGTCGGCACTTCGCTTCTGGCAGAAAACAACACGTCCTCAAACCACGCCTGGAACATGGTCAAGATTGAGAACGCATATTATTTTATTGACAGCACTTGGGATTCCGGTTATATGAACGGAAAAAAATCCGTCCAGAAATACAATACGGACTGGCTTTTCATAAGGCCTGAGCATTTTATCTTCACGCATTTTCCGGAAAAAAAGAACCAGCAGCTTTTAAAGGAACCGGTTTCAACCGAGGAATTCCTGCAGCTTGCGGATTTCAGACCGAAATTCTTTGAATTTGCTGAAAATTTCGTAATCAAAAATGAGGAATTACCAAAAAAGACAAATCAGGTTCTGAATTCGATTCAGTTTGAATATGAACTGAAAAAAGATTATGTCTTGGATTTTTCAATAACTTTGACAGAAAAAAACAAACAGCTTGAAAATCTTGTCTTTACACAAACAGATGGAAATCTTTCAAATACCGTAATTCAATTTCCGGAAGCGGGAACTTACCGGATTCAGGTTTTTTATTATAAAAAATCAGGAAATCAAGGCACCGGATGCGCGGAATTCTTTGTGAACGCACAGGAAGGAAGCCAGATCCGTTATCCGACAGTTTATCAGAATTCTTTCGAGGCAAAACTGATTTCGCCGACTGAAGCGCCGTTACAGAAAGGAGAAACTTATCATTTTGAAATCCATTGTCCGGACAAAAATTTTGCGGCTGTAATCTGCAGCCGGAATTTTTCACAAATGCAGAAAAATGAGGACGGAACATTCTCTTTGGATTTTTCAGTTCCGAAGAATGCCGCCCAAATTAATATAGGCGTTTCGTCCACAAAAGCAGGCTCTTACCAAAGCGTTGCAACATACATCTGCAGATAAAAAACCGCTCTCAGGTGGCATCAATGCCCGCCGCTGCGCGGAATTTTAGGAGAATTTATGAAAGGATTTATTGAAAAGTGCGGAAAGTTTTTTTCCGGGATTTTTGGAAAAGTCTGTTCATTTTTCAGAAAAATAACAGAGAAACTGAACAGCCGGCTGACTTCCTTTGCTCAGAAGGTTCAGAGTTTCCATGAAAAAAACAAACTGAAAAGACAGACAAGAAAGGAAGAGAAACACAGGCTCAGGCTGGAAAGAAAACTCAACAAAAAGGAAAAAGCCGCACAGAAAAAATACAGTTCAGAACATCCGGGCAAAAAAATATTGCGAGTTTTTTTAAATGTTTTCGACATTATATTTGAAGTGATTTTTTCCTGCGGACTGATTTTCTGCATCCGCCCGGAACTGCTGAATTTTGAGAACAGGAATTCATACTTTGAGCAGTTTGACTTTGATTCTGTAAAATTAGTTTTATTCGGAAAATTTTTGCCGGAACCGTCAGATGGAATTTCCAATCTCGCAGTTTTTATAATTGTCTGCGCTTTTGCATTTTATCTTCTATATAAAATAATATTTTCTTTTGTGTCGGCAAACGGAATAAACAAGCTGGTTTCTGTTCTGCTAACGGCAATCACATTCGTTTCTGTCACCTTGATAAAAGACAAATTCCTGATTTTTTTGGTTCTCTACATTCTGCTTTTTGCAACATTTCAGTTTTCATGCGGATTAAGATTCAAGGCAATCAGAATCAAATTTCTATTCATCGTTTTGTTTTCTATGGCAGCATATATATTTGTCTTGTATGCCTTTGATGAATTCTTCCGGCAATGCATGATTTTGATTTTCTCAGAAATAAAATTGCCCGTGAGATTATTCTGACTATCAGCATAAGACAATTGTTCACAAGGTGCATATATTCCGTCATTACACAACTCGGACTTTTAACTCAAAAGTTTATCGGACAGAATTTCATTGACAAAAAGGATATATGGATTATAATCTTAGTTGATTTATGTATCTACTTTGTTGGTAAGGCAAAATAATTTTGGAGAGGGTGCTAAATATGAAAGAGCCTGACTTACAATATTTAACTTCGTTTTCCCAAAAAGAAAATAAAATTTCTTCAATGAATGGATGGTTTGATTCTTTTTCATTTACTGTC
>CAVBEH010000013.1:0-83605 GCA_963594605.1 Bacteroidaceae bacterium | reverse complement strand
CTTTATTTTCCAAGTATTCAAAGCGTAAAAAAATAACCGGCTTTTTTATTATCATCTTGTTAGTTTTTTTTAAAAGCTTTATTTTTGATACAAAGTACTATTTTGCAACAACAAGTTCTACACTTATACAAGACATAAGATATTTTAAAAAAGAAGGATATTGCAAGGTTATTGGAAATCACAAATTATTACGAAAGAATCCAGATTGCTTGACAAAAGATGATGCTGACAGAATTGTTTATCTTCTTAACAAAACAGACTGGCTGGAAGAGAATTATCCGGACCTCTTTATGAAAAGTGAGATTTTGCCAGATGATGAATATATTAAAAATAATATAAGGTATGTGTGTTCCACAATAGGACTGTATAATATAATCGAAGCCGACATATATTGTTTAAAGATTGCTCTAAATAAATCTGATTTAATAAAATTATATATACCAAAAGGAAGATTTACTTTATACGATGAATCTGATATGGAAAAATACTATAATAAACAATTAAATTTAATTAAAAACTGTTATTTTGAAGGAGTGCTATTACCGCCTTTAACAGAAAAACAGTTTTTAGAATTGATAAAATAACAATGCCTATAAACAAAAAAAATATGCTATTATCACAACTAAGGTAGCCAAGAATGTCCGGAGAGAACAGAACACTTACGCCAGTCTGGACTCTGCAGGAGCTTCGAGCTTGATGTATTTTTTATCCCATTTTCCGTTACATCTCTACAACTTTTCTTCCAGAAATTCATTTGAAAACTTTTCCGCTTCGCTCGGATATGCAAAGCTTTTAAGTGCGGAGGTTTCTTTGGCGATTCTTGCAAAAAGCCTGTGAGTTGATTTAAGCGCGTTTTTCATGTCGAGCTTGTCGTAACGGGCAAAGCAGTTTTTCAGTTCCATGCGAATTTCTGCGTCTGCCCAGCGGTCAAGGAATCTTCCGTCGTGCCAGACGTCAGCGTGATTTTTTGTTGTGGCGTGAACTTCCAGCATTTTTAGCAGAAGATTTTTGAGGTATGAGTCAAGGCACATTTTGGCAGACCAAAGCTCGCCGCGCAGAAGTTTTTTTGCCGCCCATACAGTGTGAAAATAAAAGTTGTTCACAAGGTTCTGGAATTCACTTTCGGAAAAATCAGGCTTGTGAATTCCCGCAGAGATTTTTTGCTTCAAAAGTTCCGCTGCCCCGATTCTGTCGTGCAGCACGGTATAACCTCTGTTCATCACCCAGTTCGCAGTTCCTTCGTTCACCGTGTTCAAAAACTGCTCGGCCGTAAAAACAATCATGTCCACATCGAGCCAGCCGCCGTACAGAACCCGACGTTCCATTCCGCCGCCAAGAGTCGGCTCAACAAACGAAACTTTCACATCGCCCAGTTCCGCCGGAAGATTTCCGTAGAGACAGGCGTCTGTGTCGTCCATCGCAATTATAAGGTCAAGGTCGGAATATTCGTCCGCCGGAACGCCGCTTCTTGTTGACGAGCCGATTGCGACAACCGCCTTTATTTCCGCGTGATTTTCCGCAAGCAGAATAAGCCGCTGTTTTATTTCGTGATATTTGTCTGGTGTGCTGGTTGTTGTAGTGCTCATTTTTCGTCCGTTTCTGTAAATTTTAGTCTTTCAGTAAATATTCATGCAAAATCCGTTTTATAGTTGACTGGGCGGTATCTTCGCCGGATAAAGCAATCAGTTTATTGTAGTCATCAATTTCATTGCCGGAAAAAACAATTGAAATCATTTTTTCCGGTTTTCCAGCAATATGATCATAATTTTCAGGATGCGCCCAAAAGCATCTCATGCAAAAAATTGCATCTTTGATGTTCCAATTCTTACAATGCTCGCAAGTCCAGGATTTTGCACGGTTTGCGGAGGGACTGAGAAGCATAAAATAATCAATATCTTGCTCATCATGTTCTCCTCCAATTTCATACGGAATTCTGTGGTCAACTTGAAGTTTTGCTTCATCCATCTCCTCGAGATAAATAAAACATTTTGCTCCGTATTTTTCTATAAGAGCTTTTTTCAGTGCTTTTGATAGAAAAGTCCGTCCAGCAGTTTTTGATAAAGAATTTTTCATATCTTCTGGATTTCCGAATTTATAGGCGGCAATTTTTCTTCCGTTGCTTCCCTCAACTCTGTAAGTTACCAGTGGAATCCCATATTCACGAACATCTCTAATAGCACGAGGCGGATGATTATATCCATACAAGTCTTTTAATTCTTGGGAAGTTATATATCCGTTTTTTAGGATATGTTGAATTACTGTTCGCGGACGTTTTGCCGTTACGCTTTCTAAAAGTTCAAGAAATTCTTTTGAGTATTCTGTCATGCCATCATCCCAGGAAAATACAATTGCTGAGGAAGTTTTGAGAATAAGGGAATTAAATTTTTGCTGATATACAATGCCTCGAATGTTGTTGATTTTCGTCCCAACAAGAGAGCCTGACTTGAAAGACCTGCTTTCAGCATTATTTTTTTGCAATTGAGACTGTCGGGAAGGTCTTTTCCGTATTCTTTGCCGCCGCACGCTCCATCGTAACTTATAAGATAGTCAACTTTCTTGTTGTTAAGAATTTTCAATGAATCTGCAAATTCTTCAAAAGAAACGCCCGAAAAATATCTGTTGTCTTTTGTTTTTGAAACACCTTGATACGGAGGATCCATGTATACCAAATCACCGGGCTTTGCCATTTTAAGAATGTCATGATAATCCAAGGAAAGAAATTCCGTTTTTCCTTTTAGAAGACGAGAAATTTCATACACATTGTGAGCAAGGGTCTGCGGATTTGTTCCATGCCTGCGTTTGTCAGGAGACTGATTGAAATTTCCTGATTTTCCGTATCTGACAGAACCTTTTACACATCGCGCCAGAAGATATAGCATGATTTCCGGTCTTTTTTCCCCATTATTGAACCGTTCCCTAACATTATAAAAATGCTGCACATGGTCATCGCCATAAAAAAATTGTTCATTCCATACTTTTGTGTAATTCTCAATTAAATTCTTGGGATTCTCAATTGCCTCTTGAAGCATGCAGATTAGAGGTGCATTCAAGTCGTTCAGAAGAAAACTGTTTGTCCGACCTTCATAAGCTGTTGCAATGCTGACTGCCGCCATTCCTGAAAAAGGTTCTATCAGTCTGTCAAATTTTTCCGGCATATATTGTAATATTTGCGGAGCTAAAATTCTCTTTGAGCCTTGATATTGAATAATATGTGGTATTTTCCCTTGCATTTTATACCTCATTTTTCAGTTTTTACAGCACCTTTTGTAATTATTTTTAAACTTACTATAATATATCATATTTTTATCGTAAAAATGAATTCCTTATTTCAGGTGCAGTTCATTTCTTTACCCAATATCCGTCGTAGGCATAGCCGTTTTTGGCGACAAGCAGATGTTCCGATTTTGAAAATCCTGCTTTTTGAATTGCCGGAATTCTTTCAACTGCGTAAATCGGAACTTTTGTTATTACGCCGTCGCAGCCTAAAAGTCCGTCAAGTTTCGGAGCGACAAGCGAGAAGATTTCGTAAAGAACGTCCTGTTTTTCAAAGTCGCTTCTTACGTCAACGCGCAGAATTCCCATGTTGTTAAAAGCGTCATCGGAAACTCTTTTGCACAGTTCAACTGTTCCGACTGCACATTGCGAAGATTTTTCCACAACCGAAAGTCGCGCGAACCAGCCGTTTTTGTACGAGTATTCCCAAAAGTTCATGGCTTCCTCCATCCGCTGTTTTGTGGCGTAATAAAAATTGTCGCCATCGCAATTGTCACTGTTAAAAAACGGAAGAGAGTTTTTGTCGCTGTAGACTTTCAGCAGGTCGTCGCAGTCTTCTTTCCTGAACAATCTGATTGAAAAATTTTCGCCCTCAAACACCGGGCATGATTCGTAAATGTTCATGGATTCTTCATTCTCCTTATTAGCTGCAATTTGATTTCCTATAGCCGCCAGTTTTCCAGTTGAATTGCGGAGATTCTTGACAAATGTTTTATGTTGTTTGTAACTAGAACCGCATTATGCCGCACTGCCGAAGCACCAATAAAAATGTCCCCGTCATCGTCAATCTTATTTCCGTCCCTCATCAAATTTGCATAAATATTTGCCGCAATTCGCAGAGTTTGCAAATCCATATTTACTATTCCGCATTTTTGCACGAAAATTTCAAAATTTGAAAGCTGATTTTTAGGATCTTTCCAACAAAAGCCTCTTAAAACTTCATAATAAGCGATGTCAGGAATTTTTATCTCAGCATTCACGTAAGCCGACTTAAAATTTTCAAGAACTTTCTTGTTTCCATTTAACAGGTCGATTATCACATTTGCATCCAAAAAATATGTCATACTGATTCCTTAAAATGCAGATGACAGTGTTGTTCCATTTCTTCCGCTTCGCCATCAGAAAGTGTTCCAAACATATTTTCCACGAAAGAAAAATCAATATCTTTATTTGTTTCCTGTTTTTTTTGTTTGCGTGAAATCAAATATAAAACAAAGTCAACTACTTCTTTTTGTTCCGTTTCATCAAGAGCTGCATAGGCATTTTCCAAAATTTTATATGGCATATTTTCCTCCGCTTACAGATTCTTCTTTCTATAATAATACTACAGTTCCTGCAAAATTTGAATTACAGTTATTTTTACTCTTTTATTCCGTAATTTCAATCATATTTCCTTCGATTCCGACAACGCAACTTTCGTAGTAGCCGTCGCCGGTTGTTCTAGGTCCGCTTGCAACTTTGTAGCCGTCAGCCTTCAGTTTTTCGGTAAGAGTGTCAACCGCAACTTTGCTTCCCACGCTGAATGCGACATGGGCATAGCCTGCGCACAAAGGATTTTTCTCATCATTTTGAATTTCAGGACGTGTCATAATCTCAAGTCTTGCTCCGCCGTCAAAAGTCAGAAAATACGATTTGAATCCGGAAGTCCTGTTGTGGTAAAGTCCGCCCGATTTTGCGCAGAAATATTTTTCAAAAAACTTCCGTGCGCCTTCCAAATCCTTCACATAAAGAGCAACGTGTTCAATTTTCATAAATCCTCGTTTTGGTTTGTTTCAGCTTTGCTGGTCGGGAGAATTGAAACTTCATGCAGTTGCTAAAATCCCCTCGCAAAATTCCCGAATCTCTTCCGCGTGTGCCGCAACATCTTCCTTGTGTTCAACTTTGCAAAGTCCGAGTTTTCCGCTCGGCTCGATTTCAAGATGTCCGTAAAAATGCTCGATGCTGCCGATTATTTTTTCGCATTCCGGCATTGAAGGTCCGGTTCTGAGCGCGATTGTGTAGCCCTTTTTGCCGCCCGGAATTTTTGCGTGAGGCTCGTGGGTGTTGCACCATGGAGTGCATTTGTCGATAAAAACCTTGAACTGTCCCGGAATGTCCGCCCAGTACGACGGCGAAACGGAAACGATTTTGTCCGCCCATTCGTATTCCGCCATCAGTTTTTTCGTGTCGTCCAAAATCGAGCATTCCGCGGTCTCGTGGCATTTCCGGCAGCCCCGGCACAATTTTATCTCGTAGTCGTCAATGCAAACCGCGCGGACCTCATTGCCTTTGCCCACGAACGAAGAAACCATCTTCACAATTTCCGCAGTCGCACCGTTTTTTACCGGGCTGCAGTTGATTACAAGAATTTTCATTTTTCCTCTTACCTCCAAATTTTTTCCACATATTAAACTAGTTACATTAGTTTTTGTCAATGACAGATTTTTTTGTCCTCTGGGGCTTCCCTGCCATTCGGCAGGTCGGGCTTTCCGCACTTCGCTATCCGCTCATCCTCCGCACTCGCTCCAACCTGCGGTTTCCGCTCGCTTGCGGTGGACTGCTTCGCAGGTGCTCCAATCCCTAAGCCACGTTCAACAATCTTGTGTCCTTCATGAGATTATCGGAGCTTTCATTCTCTGTCATTGCCGTGCTTGACATGCGATGTTTGCGAAGCAAACTCGGTCAGCAATCTCTTTCCAATCATTGTAATAGATTCCCTTGTCGAGCAAGGGAATGACATTGGTAATGTGCGAAGCAAAGACAAACAAAACTTTTCTATCCCCTGTAATCTTTCCTGATGAACGGTTCGCGGATTTCTTCCTTTGTTATGAGCGAATATTTTTTCGGGTGGCGGTAGGCGTTTCCGTGAACTTCGCGACTTCTGTAGTTTCGCAGCTCGTCAAGGTCGATGTTCGCGATGTAGATTCCTTCGCCTTCGCCGGCTTCCACAACGAGCGTGTCGCGTGAGCCTGAATCCTTGGGGCGGTATGCAATTCCGTCGAATGCGGAAGAATGTCCGTTGCAGTCGGGTTTTCCGCCCGGGTAGTTTGCGGTCGCAATGGCGCACATATTTTCGTAGGCTCTTGCGCGCAGCTGGGAAAGGCGGTTGATTTCCATCGGGCAGGCGTTAGGAACAAGAATCACTTCCGCGCCTTTGAGCATTAAAATTCGCGCGCTTTCGGGGAATTCGCGGTCGTAGCAAATCATCGCTCCGGTTTTTACAATGCCGTTTTTCGTGTCAAGGTCGCCCACGTAAAAATCATCGCCGGCGCAAAGAACTTTTTCATCGCCAAAATCGCAGGTGTGGACTTTCGCATAAGTGAAAACGGATTTTCCGAAACGGTCAAAAAGCTGGAGCGTGTTCCGTGGCTGCGGACTGTGCTTTTCCAAAAAGGTGATTCCAATTGCCATGTCAAGTTCTTGGGCAAGATTCCCGAAGAACGAAACAAATTCTCCGCCCGCGCTCACTGCAAGATTTTCAAGTTCCGCCGGATTTTCCGGAATGTTGTAGCCGCAGCTCCACATTTCAGGAAAAAGCGCAATGTCCGCGTCCAAAAGTTTCGCCTTTCGGCACGCCTCCTCACCAATCCGCCGGTTTTCTTCTATATTATTGCCCGGCATTATCTGCAAAAGTGCAATTTTCAAGTTGTTCATGTTTTTATTATACAATGATTTTTTGTTTTGTGGGGGGCAGAATATCATTTAGTTGAGCAGCTGAATATTGTAAAAAATAGGCAAGAATGAATTTAAAAAAATGAAGGGGCCGAACAAATCCGCCCCCACAGCTAAGTGTCCGAAGACATCCTAACTCAATTCATTTATAAGATTACAAAAGAAAATCAAAAAAATCAAGCATTTTATTTGCACAATGAATGCAGTTTTTCCGCGATGGCTTTATCCTGTGTTCCGAAAATCAGGTTTTGACTTACAGGAAGCTTTTCAGTCATTTTTTGAATTTTCTGATATTCATTCACGAAACTTTTTATTCTTTTTGACTCGTCCAATTGTTTTAAAATATAACAGACAAGTGCGACATAAGAAATGATAAAATTAAAATCAATTTGTTTTATTTTCAGTTCGTTTTCCAGAAGAGTCTTGATGTTTTTTCCGGCTCCGCTTGTTGCGAAACGTGTGTCAAAAATTATTCCGTTGTGGGCGATTGCATTTCGCAAATCCTTCAGAACAAAAATAATGTCTTTCAGTAAAAATCCATCAGCGTTTAAGTTTGTCGGAAGCTTTAAAAGTTCTGAAACTTCAAGCCTTATTGTTTTATTTGAGCAGGCGAAAAATGTGCCGAATTCTCCAAGCGACAGACTTTCAAACGCAGCCCAGACAGGAACTTCACGTCCGCTTTCGTAAAAATGAGTCTCGATGTCTTTTCCTGCCATGTAATCTCGGATAAGGGCGGAATTTATTTTCATCTGGAGATCCATTTTTCTTTTGAATTCCTTTTTGTATGCCGCGGTTCCGGTTTTAAATTCCTTGTAATAGGTAAGCGACTTGTTGAAAACTTCCTGAAGGTTTTCGCTTTGGCTGTCGGCAAGAGTTGCCTCAAGAACATAATTTTTCAGGGCATTTTCAATAAACATAAGGTTCGGATAAAAAAGTCCTTTCAACTGCATATCAAAATCATTCAGTGCGACTACCTGAGAAAAATTTGTAAAGGAAATAGGATTGTTTGATTTTCTTACGAACCGGTAGCCTTTGTAACCATGGTAATATCCGATTTTTCTAAGGTCTTTTTCCTGATTCTGGTCGATTTTCAGATTATGCTTTTCCTGCAGATGGGTTTTTAAATCCTGTAAACTGTACATATTAAAAGTATAACATGAAAAATAGTTTTTATGAAATAATTTCTCCTCCGTTTACAGTTCCAGCTCGTACAGGACGAAATCTGTCTGTCCTGCGTTTTCTGTATGCCAGTTTCTTTCGGCGACCTGGGAAAATCCGAGCGATTCGTAGAGGCGGCGGGCGGGCGAGTTGCATTTCAGCGCGTCAAGGCGGACCGCTTTTTTTCCGGACTCTCGGCTTATCTCAATCACGCGGCGCATTGTCCGGGCGGCAATTCCTTTTTTCTGAAGTTCCGGGGCGACGCATAGAATGTGAACCACTGAAACCTCATCGTCAGCCAGATTCAGCTTCCATGGCGCATCATGATATTCCATTCCCTGACAAGGCACGGCTGCTACCGCCGATGCGATTTTTCCGTCCAGCTCGGAGAAAAACATATTTCCGCACTTTATGTGTCCGTGTATCATATCGTCCGTCGGATGAAGTCCGTAAATCCAGCGAGCATAAATCTCCATGCCTTTTGTTTCCGAAACCGTTCGCCGGTAGAATTCCGCCAGCCGCTCAAAGTCGTTTTCCGTTGCCCTGATTAAAGTCATTTTTCCGCCGCCTTGCTTTTTAGCCCCGCCCGAAGTGCCTTGAACTTTTCTTTCCATTCTTGCGGAATCCTGTATGAGTCGCAGATTTTTTGAATCGCCTTGCCGCAGATTTTGTAGTCAAGTCCGCAGGTTGCCATCCATTTGTGCACGGTTTTCGGCTCGGTTACGGCAAGTTCTGCAATCAGCCAGGCTTCGCCCATCTGAACGTAATAATGCCCGTCGTTTTTCATAAGCGGAAGAAGCTGTTCCGCATGCCCTCGTCCCAGCCGAGAAATGAAAAGCACGTAACCCCAGCGGCGCACAAAAGGTTCTTCTGATTTTACGTAATCCGCCGCATATTTCAGCGCCGCCTCAAAATCCAAATCCGCAATGTAACCAATCAGCTCGTCCGTGTGCCACCAGTCCGAAAAAAGCAGGTTTTCGTGGATAAACGCCATCCGCCCGTCAACATTTTTTATCTGCTCAAGGCTCACGTAAAAGTAAATCCTGTGAAACTGCTGCTGCGTCAAAACGTGAGCGCGGAGTAGGGAAGCGTCCGCATTTTTCTTGACGTAACCGCGAATCAGGCGGTCAACATCGGCGGTCTTGTATTTTCCGAGCGCGTCCAAATCATTTTGAACAAGCTGCGGCGTAAGCGCAAAATGTCCGTTCATTTTTTCCGTTCCCTTACTTTTCCTGCTGCCTGAAAGGTCTGTTGAACGAGCCGATTTCTACAATGTTTCCTTCCGGGTCGGCGATGTAGCAGGTTCGCTGTCCCCACGGCTCGGTTTCAGGCTCAAGCACCGGAACAGCTCCTTTTTCCACAGCCTTCTTGAATTCTGCGTCAACCTCATCAAATGTGTCAACGTAAAGCGCGATTTCAAAATGTCCGTTCAGACCTTTCACGTATTCGTATCTGCGTCCGCTCATTTTCTCAAAGTCGCCGCGTCCGTAAAGCAGAAAAAGCGTGCCGTCCTTTACAAGATAGACGTGGCTCGCGTCCTCCGCCTCCCTGATTTCAAAGCCGAGCACATCGCGGTAAAAGCGGATCATTTTCGCCATGTCATCCACAAAAATTCCAAATCCGTCAAGTTTCATTTTTTCCTCCATTTTATTTTTCTTGAGCTTCCCCTCGCTTTGTTTCGACAAGCTCAACAACCGCTCGGGTCGGGCGTTCCGCACTTCGCTCACGCTCTAAGTCCTCGCCGTGCAAATCGCACGGCTGCGGTCTTTGGCTTCGGTTGTTCAAACAACCTTCGCCAGTGCTCCATGCCCTAAGCCTTAGCTTAGGTCGTGCGCATGAGCGCACACGTAAAATAACCGAGTTTTGCGTAAGCAAAATCTCGCAGCATACCGTCAGATATGCGAATCCCTAAGCTATCTCACGATTTCGCCGTGGAAAACGCATTCGTACACTTTTTTTGTTCCGTGGAAAATCGCCTCGCTTCCGCTGAACCAGTCAAAGCTGCCACAAACATTGCAGATATATGTTTTGTCTCCGTCGCGGAAAAATTCCGGTCCGCGGAAAGGCAGTTCCGGCTTAACCGCATGGAGCGCGCTTTTCAGAAAGTCGCCTGAAAACGACTCGTCGAGCACGCGCCCGCAGTAGTTCATCGCCCAGAACGGGATCCCGTCTTTCCACAGAGCCTCCTCACCGATGAAATTCCTTCCGCCTAGGTACGTGTCGTAATATTCAAGAGTTCCGAAATCCGCGCCCAAATCCTCCGAATAAAAAAAGTCGTGCGAATTCTTTCGGCACGGCTGAACCTCGCTTCCTTTTCCGGCGTAGGTAGCACGCTTTGCCCGGCACAGAAATTCCCTTACTTCTGCGGAATCGAAAAAGTCCGCCCCGTTCACCGTTTCAGTTGACGTAGCGGAAAAATTCCTTTCAGTGGAACGCACATCGTCCGCCGCAAATTCCGCCGTTCCGCAACCGTCCTTCACCATAAAATCCACCGAAACGCCGAACAGAGCGGAAAGCCGCACAAGATTCTCGATGTCGGGCACGGATTCCGCCGCCTCCCACTTGGACACCGCCTGCCGCGAAACGCCAAGCCGCTCCGAAAGATCCTCCTGCGACAGAAAATTCCTCTTCCTCAAACACGCGATTTTTTCCGCCAAAGACATATCCGCACCTCCAAATACAACAAAAAAATCCTGACCGCAAAACCCGGTTCAAAAATTATAAGGCGGAATTTTCCGCAAATCCACCAGCCGGACTTTGCAAAAACTGCAACCGGAGGTTTCTGATTGTCATTATCGGGCTTGCCCCCTTTGTCATTGTCGTACTTGATCCGACAAACTCCTTACCCGGAAATCGCTTTCTTCATATATTCCGTGTATTCGGCGGATTCGTTTTTGTCAAACTTTGCCGGCTCGTCGGAACCGTTTGCGTAATCGTCCAGTGCGGACTGAATCAGAACGGCGTATTTTTCGGGAAGGTTTTTCAAGCCCCATTCGCCGCCTTCCTTTTTTGACAGAACCAGCTTTTCCTTTTTGTACGCCAGAACCCGGCACAGATTGAGCGTCGTGTAAACGGGATTTTCAAGAATGTCCGATTCGGCGTTTTCGATGTCGTTTTTTATGCTGTCAAAGTATGCCGCTTCTCCAACGTCCGCAAAAACTTCTGCGATTTCACTTCCATAAAGGCACAAACCGCGGTTTCGGATAATCATGATGTGGGCCGCCAGATCTTTGTCCGTTCCGTGCATTTTTAAAACATAATCGTGCGGATTTTTTCTGAACCAGTCCAAGTGCGCGACTGAAAAATGCAGCTCAAACGGAGTGGGATAAACGAACGGACTGCACACGGATTTTTTTACAACACTGAATTCAATTCCTTTTGACGGAGCAAGCGCATTCAGTTCAACCGCCATGTTCATAAATCGCAGTTTTTTCTCGTCGGTCGGAGCGTCTTTCACCACAACCAGCAGGTCGATGTCGCTCTTTTTGCCGTTGAAGCAGCCCATCACCGCCGAACCGTGAAGATAGATTCCAACAAGATTTTCCGCCAGAATTTCCCAGCTTTGCTCCACAAACTTTTGCGTAACTGATTGCAGTTTGTCCGTCATATCGGATTCTCCCGGAAAAAAGTTACCGAAAATACAACCTACCGAGCAATAGGTTGTCAGGCGGTCAGGATTTGAGAATTGGAAAACTGATTTATCAATCCTTTGCTTATAAATTTCTTCCCAATGTTCTTTGGTCATTATGGTTGTGTGTCCGACGCGTACTTCGTTTAAAAGTGGAACAGGCAGTTCGTTGCAAGTATGGTGAAAGACAAAGCCTAGTTTTTCCTGTACACGTTTTGACTTTGCGTTTCCGTCATAATATCCGCACCAGACGGTTGTCATGCCGAGTTCCTCAAATGCGCGTCGCAAAAGTTCCCCAGCGGCTTCGGGCATGTAGCCTCTTCCCCAGAACAGCTGCGCAAGCCAGTAGCCGAGTTCACATTCGTCGTCGCGCTCGGTCATGTCGGTGTGTCCGTTCAGTTTTAGCTCCACCGATCCGATTGCGATGTTGTTTTCCTTTTCGCAGATGGCGTAACATTCCGCTCCGTTCAGCACGTTTTTGATTATCTCTTTGCTTTCTTCAACGCTTTTGTGAGGAGGCCAGCCTGCAATCGGTCCAACGTTCGGATTTTTCGCATATTCAAACAGGCTTTCCGCGTCAGATTCAGTCCATTTTCGCAATATAAGTCTTTGTGTTTTCAACATTTTTTCACCTCGGTTAAATTTTTTCGTCAAAAGAAGTCGGTTGCCTTTACGACGTTTACGGTCATTCCGTCATATTCAATCGTATCGCTCTGATTTAATGTTACAATAAGACATTCAAGATTATTGAATTTTCTGCAGGTTTCTACAATCCCCCGGACTTCGCGCTCCCTGTTTTCATTTGTCAGCTCAAGGCAAGCCTGAACCGCTTTTTCCGGAACAGTTGAAGTGCCGTATAAAAAATCGCACTCAAAACTGTTTTCAGAATAATACCAGATATTCTTTGTTTCCCTCCGGATTTTACAGAACACTGCATTTTCAAAAAGCCGGCCTATGTCTTTTGACGATGAAACGGAGATATTTGCTGCCATTCCTGAATCTATGCTGTAAACTTTTTTAGGATTCACCGACTGTGCTTTTACTGAATGGCTGAACTTCGGGACAAACGAGAACAGATAGCTTTGCTCAAGAAAAGAAAGATATTCGAGTATTGTAGCCGTCGTTTTCAATCCGAGCTGGGCCGACAGTTTTGTTCCCGTAACAAGGTTTCCGCAGTTTGAGCAGAGGTAAACCGCAAGAGTTCGCAGCGATTTTGAGTCTTTTATTCCGTAGCGGACGACAATATCCCTGAAAATGATGTCATCAAAAAGCTGCGTAAGAATTTGACTTTGCCTGTAATTCAGGAATTCCGGGAAGCCACCTTTGAAAATATATTCTTCAAAGGATTCCGCATTTTTTTGTTTCTTCAGGAAAGTGCAGAATTCATTGTAACTGAATGGAAAAAGCTCATAGTCCAAATGACGGCCGGTAAGTCTTGTTCCCAGTTCCTGACTTAATAAAGAGGCGTTTGAGCCAGTTACCGTAACAAGGTTTCCTTCCTTCAATTTTGAGCTTACATAAGTTTCCCAGCCGGAAATAATCTGAATCTCATCAAAGAAAAGCTCATTTGAACTTCCATACTTTTTTCTGTAATCGGCGATGGCTTCGTCAAGTATCAAAAACGAATTTGAATCAAATTCCGAAAGCGCGGGCTCATCAAAATTCAGATAAAAAGCATTCCTGCAGCGAACTTTCATGTCCTGACAGACAAAAGTGCTTTTTCCGCAGCGTCTGATTCCTGTGATTATTCTGACGAACTGAGGAATAGGAGAGTGAATGTTTTGCAGCCCCTCCCTGTTCACCTCAAGATTCATAGGAGAGCTTAAAATTTCATTCTTCTGTTTTTCTGCCATCCGCAAAATCAATTCTTTTGTAACCATGAATGTATTATAGTATTTAGCAGTACTAAACACAAGTGTTTAATTACACTAAATATAAATGTTTAGTACTACTAAACAGATTTGGCTGTTACATCACGATTTTTTCAAACGCAACCGTTTTGTTTTTCATTGAGATTTTCGCAGCTTTCCAGCCGAATTCTTCGCCTCACTTAAATTTTTCTTTCGCATTTCCAGTTGATTCTGGCACGGCGCGCCTGGCTGCAAAGTATTTTTGTCTGAAGATTGTACATTTTGCCGTCCTTTAAAAAGTGCGTTCCACATTGGCGGAATTCAAAGTCCACGTTCTGTCGGATGCACTGTTCGCGGATGTCAAGCACCCAGTTGTAGTCGAGAACTCTTGCGTTTCTGTCCGACTCTCCGCCAACGACAACAAATTCCACGCCGTTCAAGTAGCGTTCCAAGTTCATGCGTTCAATCAGAGGTTGTGCGGTGATTCCCTTGTGCTTAATCGGAAGCGAACTGAACACAGAAAGTTTTTTATCCGCGTTGCACTGGTTTTCAACCGTGCAGCAGACCGTAACGTTTTCCCAGCCGTCCGCCCAGTCGCTTGGAATGCATTGTGCAAAACGCTCAATCCGCTTTGTCAAAAAGAGGAAATTGCAGTCCGCTCGTTCTTTTATCATCCGCCAACATTCGCTTCTCCACTCGTCGGCTTCTTCAATCAAAAAATCGGTGGTAAAGCACATATACACAAGACCCGGCTTCATTTTGTAGCTACCGTTTTTGAGTTTTTCAAGCGGCTTGTAAAAATCCTTTGTTCTGACAATTTCGCCTGTGTTTACGCCTCTTTTTGCGTCGCCCTTGTGAATGTAGCAGTGCTCGCAGCCTTCGCTGCATTTTTTACATCCGCGCCACGGATTCCAGACTGGCATAGGTTTTCAAACCTCCTTTTATATCCCGATTTTCTCAAACGCAACCGTTTTGTTTTTCATCGAGATTTTCGCAACTTTCCAGCCGAATTCTTCCAGTTCCTTTTTGTATGTCAAAAACGAATGGTCGAGCGGCAGTCCTGCGATTCGTGCGATTTCGTCAAAAGTCAGGCTGAAAGATTCCGTTCCGTTTTCTTCTATAATATAATTCCAAAGTTTTTCGTATTTGCTCATTTTGAACTTATATCCGCTCCGCCGCAGCTTCATAAACTTGCATCTCTTCGCGCTTTCCTATTGCGATTATTTTTACAAGAAGCACATCATCATGAATGGAATAGACAATTCTGACTTGCTTTTTGCAGGCATACATTTTTCTGTAACCGGAAAGATTGTAACCGTTTTTGTTTCCAAGTTCTTCCCCAAGAAAAGGCTCCGCCTTGAGTTTGTCCAGCTGTTTTTTCACAAGAATTTTCACGCTTCCGTCAAGAGCACAGAATTCTTTCAAAGCGGCAGGGTGGAATTTTATTTCATAGCGTTTTTCCATCAGAAACCAGCCTGTTTCATGGCCTCGTCATAAGAAATATATTCCGATTCCGGAGTTTGGCTGCGGCTTTGAACCGTGTCAAAAATCTCTTTCTGCTCGGCAAATTCTTCTATGGACTTCAACTTTTCATATTCTTCAACAGGAATCATCACGGCCTGCATCTCGTTGTTTTTTATGATTGCAATTTTTTCCTGCTTTGATTCCGTCAGCTGTTTCAGAAAAGTCGCGAAGTTCCTTACAAACTGGCTGCACGACACAATTTCGTTTCTTGCAAAAGTTACCATAATCCGCCTCCATATAAAAAAGCATTCTGCAATTAATTACAGAAAATTATACGTAAAATTTTGCATAAAATCAATTTATTTCTTCCTCTTCTTCGGAATTGGCGTGATTTCTTCCAGAATCGGAATCACTCTGTCCAAAAGCTCGCGGTTCTCAATGTCGAGGATAAAATGCTCCTTCGCGCCGTCGTAAGGAAATCCAGATTCCGCGTTGAATTCTTTCATAATTGGCTCGATTTCCGGCAGCTTTTTCACAAAAACCGTGTTGTCGCACACAAGAAGAATCGGCTTTTCCTTCAGGTACGCCATGTATTCGCCGAACATCTTGCGATTTCGCATTTCACCGTATCGTTCAATCTGTTCACACACAAAATCGATGTATTCTTTTGTTGTCGCCATTTTTCCCTTGCCTTTTATTTATGTATTTCATCCGCTTCCACTGGCTCTTGTCCAATCCAGCTTAACGCTTCGTTTATGTCCAGCGTTTTTCTTCCGTCGTCGTTTACAAAGAATGGAATTCCGATTCCGCCTTTCGCCTTGATTTCGTCAAAGACAGGCTCTTTGTCGCGCATTGCAAGAAATTCCTTCAGGTTCGATGTGTCCGATGTTATGCTGATGAACTCCGCTTCAAATCCTCTTGCTTTCTGAATCGCCTTGTAATTTCTGCAGTCAATGCAAATCTCTGTTCCGTATACTTTCATTTTTTCTCCAAATATCTGTTCTATTTACTCAGGCACGATTTTACAAAGTCAACCGGAATATTCATTCGTGCGGCGGTTTCTTCTGCGGAAAGCCCCTGCTTTATAAAACGGAAAATCACGGTCTCAAGTTTTTCCGCCACTTCGATTATGTGTTTGTCCAGATCGTAAAAACGGATGACGCGCTGACCCCAAGGATGCTCGTGCAGTCCGTGAATGTAGCAAATGTCGAATGACTTCAGATGCCCGCAGAATGCGTCCAGATTGTCCTCTTCAAAATAAAGTTCCCCGGCGTTGTTCTGAAAAATAACATCGTCCGTGCTGATGAACTGCTGCCAAGTTTCAAGCGTCTGCAAAACCACACCGCCTTCGAGCGTAACGTTCACCCCAAAATCAGCGACAACATTCAGTCCAAGCACATCATTATAAAAACGTTTGCTCGCTCCGATGTCTTTTACCGCAATCAAAGTTCCTGTAAATTTCATTTTTCCTCTCATAAATTCTCTTCCAAAATTTTCTCACCGTGCAAGCAGATTGTTCTTTGTGCACGGATTGTTCTTGTGAATCATTGCAACTTTTTCGCAGTCTTCCATTTCCGCACAGTCGCCGCAGGTTTCTTCTTTTTTGCCGAGCGCGCATTGTCGGATCGGGCAAAGTGAATCGCAGAACGGAGTTTTCCGTCCATCTATTCGGCAGCCGTCGCAGTTTATCATTTCCGCAGTGATTTCAACGCCGTTCAGTTTTGACCATTCTGCTGCAACTTTTTTGCGCAGTTCCGAATTGTTTTCGACAGTCGCTTTTCTGGCCTCGCAGGATTCGCAGTCCAGTCCGCAAAATGCAATCAAGTTTTTCATTTGTTTTTCTCCATTTTGTTTTTTTCAAGGGCTTCCGGCTGTGGCTTCGTTTTACTCCGCCTCCGCCGTCGGGCGTTCCAGCCTTCGCTCACGCTCATTCCAAAATGTTGGTTTCGACAAGCTCAATCAACATTTTGGAACTTCGGGCTTCCATGCCCTAAGCTATACGTTCGCAAAGTCTGCTATGCAAACTTTGTTCACTACCGAGTTTTTGTGTTGCAAAAACTCGCAGGGAATGTTCCGTAAATATCTTTTATGTCATTATCGGGCTTTACCCGATAATCAGTTGAAAAGTTACAGTAGATTGATGACCGAGTTTTCTACGCAAACATCGCAGGTCAAGCTGGGCAATGACATTGAGTCGCACCGTTTGCCTGCTACAAATTCTCTTCCAAAATCCTAATTCCTTCTTCCACGCTCTGTCCGAGGATTTCCTGCATTTTTTGGAACTCGTATTTTTTGTGCAGGTTGTCCAAAACTTTGCGGTGGGCTTCTTTTCCGTGCCGGCGGATGAAGATTGCCTGTGCCTTGCTTGCGGCGGCTCCGTCATTGCTTGGCGTGTAGAATCCTTTTTCGCATTTTTCGAGTTCCGGGCAGTCAAAGCAGCCGTCAAGATTTTTTTCCCCGCAGCATTTTACGTTCGGGCATTTTCCGCCGGGAAACAGCGTGCCGAACGAGCAGCAGTTGAACACAGAGCGGCAGCCTCCGCACCATTCGCCCAAAAAGCAGTGGGCGCACGAAAGTCCGCAGATTGCCGTCATGTCAACGCCCTGTTTTGCCGCCGCTACGATTTCTGACTTCCAACGTCCGCCGTTTTCAAGGCGCTTCTGTTTTTCCTCGCCGTCCGCAGAAAGTTCCTTGCGGTAGATTCTCGTTTCCTCGCCGCCGACTGATTTTGCCGTTCTGAAAAATTCATAGCCGTATTTTTCGTAAAGCCCCGTGTGGTCTGTTGAAATGTAAACCGCCTCGCGCCTCATGGCGGTTGCGACGCTTTCCGCCCAGTTCAAAAGCTCTCCTGCGTAATGATGTCCGCGATATTCGGGTGCGGTGTAGACAAAGCCGAGCCAAGGAGAAAGTTCCGTTGGCTGAACGTCATCGAGCGGCGCAAAAGTACAGAACGAAACAAGTTTTTCGCCGTCGGTCAAAAGCGGAACAAGCGCGGAATCTCCAAGCGTTTCCTTCAGCTTGCCTTCGCTCAAAAGATAATGAAGAAATTTCGCCGCGCCCCAGTCAGCTTTCGCGATTTCTTCCAGCCAATGCGCCTTGTCGTTTGATGTGAAGTATTCGATGATTTTCATGCTTTCTCCTCCCTATAAAAAGCAACGCCATTTCCGGCAGTTTTTGCCTCACGTCCTAAAAACTATAACTGCAAATATAGCCTATCGAAAGGTAGGTTGTCAAGGGAGAAGAAAGGACAAAAAGATGCCGCGTCATTGTTGGACTTTCTCTGTCATTGTCGGACTTGATTCTGCGATGTTTCTGAAAGAAACTCGATTGACAATCTCCTGCAACTGATTCAACATTGAGATTCCCCGATCAAGTCGGGGAATGACAGTAAAAAATCAAGTGCGGGAATGACACAAAATAACATGGTGGTTGAGCTTGTCGAAACCACCTTTTATACTCAAGAAACTCATTTCGACAAGCTCAATGAGCACTATGCCACATAATCTCCCGCCAACTCTTTTTACACTTTCTTATTGTTTTTTCCAAGAAATCATATATAATAGAAGAAATCATACAAATCTACAAACTTTCAGGAGTCAGTTCATGAAAATCAACCGCAAATTCCTTACCCCCCCCCGTGTAATTTTCACATTATTTTTAACATTAGCACTGCTAACCGGCTGCATGACCGAAGCTGACAGCGGCCCGGACGATGATAACGGACAAGTAACAACGCCTGTAGAAAATCCTTCCGATTCTGGTACTGACGACAACGGAAACACAAATCCTTCAAACCCAAGCAACCCGGATGGCGGAAACGACAATTCTTCAACACCTTCAAATTCAAGCAATCCCGACACATCAAAAGATTCTGTAACCGCTGATAATGTTTCCGAAGCAATCAAAAATATTCCTGCGGACGGCAATGTTCACACAGTCGCACTTACCGGCGAAATCTCCGCAGATACAATCACGACAATTCGCAATGCGCTATGTGAAAATTCTGGCGCAAAAATCAATCTTGACCTTAGCGGCACGACCGGGCTTACAGAAATTCCTGACGATGCGTTCTTTGATAAGGATAAAAACTTTGGCTGTGAATCTCTTGTGGGAATTGTCCTTCCGGAAAGTATAACTTCAATCGGAAATGGAGCATTTGCGTTGTGCATGAACCTTACAGAAATAACCATTCCAGACAATGTTAAAACAATAAAATCTTCGGCATTTATTTTATCTATGATTACAAATGTAACACTGGGAAAAGGGGTCGAAACGATAGAATCCGATGCTTTTTCTATGTGCTACTCCCTTACAAAAATAACTATTCCGAGCAGTATAAAGACAATCGGAGACGAAGCGTTTTATGATTGTTCCTCTTCGCTGACCGTGAACTACGGCGGCACAACGGAGGAATGGAATGCCTTTGCTTCGGATGCTGAAAGAATCGGCAGTGGCAATGAAAAACTTACAAATGCTCCAGTCTATTGCACCAACGGCTCACTTAACACAGACGCTGCTTCCGAAATCAAGCGGCTTGGAGGAGGTGAACATACGGTTACCGTTACCGGCACTGTCTCTGCGGATTATCTTGCAAAAATAGCAGAAGCAATCAAAGCTAAAACCTTTAGCGGTACAAAAATCACCCTTGACCTGAGCGGCACAACAGGAATTACCGAGATACCAAAAGAAAGTTTCAGTGCTGTTCATGACGCTCTTATTGGAATCATTTTGCCGCAGAGCGTTATATCAATAGGATACAAAGCTTTTTCCTACACATCTCTTTCCGAAATCGTCATACCAGACAGCGTTACAGAAATCGGGGAAATGGCTTTTGGTTCTTGCTCCAAACTTAAAAGTGTAAAAATTGGTGAAAAAGTTGCCAGCATTGGTAATATGGCTTTCGCTCACTGTACCAGCCTTACGAGCATAGAAATACCAGATACCGTCACTTCTATGACTTACCAAGTCTTTATGGGATGTTCCGCCCTAAAGGATGTAACAATCGGAAAAGGACTTTCTTCTATAGGTGAAAATATGTTCTATGACTGTTCCGCTTTGGAAACTATTGTGATTCCCGATGGAGTTGAGTCTATTGAAGCCTATGCATTTAAAGGTTGCAGCAACTTAAAAACTGTTACAATTCCTGCAAGCGTAACTTCTATAAAAATGTCCGCATTTGAAAACTGCACAAGCCTTGCCGATGTGTACTACGGCGGCACGCAAGATGAATGGAGTAAAATAGAACTTGGAGAAGGTGCATTTACGAGCGGCACAAAAATAACCTGCTCCGATGGTAATGTTGTAACCATTGAGTAAAAGGGATTGCCCGGTCAAGCCGGGCAATGACATTGAAAAACACAAAGAATAACGTCAAGTTAATCACAGAACTGTTTGACGTAAGCGTTTTTCTGTAGTATATTGAAAGAAAGGAAATGCCCGATTTCTGTCGGTCGTCTCCACAATTTTGGTTTAAAAGCCGTCAAAGTGGTTTCAGGACTTGGCGGCTTTACTTTTTAACTCTTCTTCTTTTTAAGGTAAGAAAGGGTTGCGATAACTGTACTTGCAACAGTAGCAATGCAACTTATAATTGTTGCTGCCGCCAAAACAAGCTCTAAAGTCATACGCAAGTCCTCCCGATTTTCAAGATTCCAGCAAGCTGGTTTGAGTTCGGGAGACGCCGCCTTAGAAATCAGGCACTTCCAGTAAAATAATTATAGCACATTTTATTACTACTGTATATATGTAAAGTTTGAAAAAATTGGTGTTAGTTTTAGTAATTGTCGAACTTGATCCGACAATCTCTCGTGTAATTATGCACAGATTGCCCGGTCAAGCCGGGCAATGACAGTATAGCTGTTTCTTTCCGGCAATAAAGTGAATCTATCGGCAAAATAAAACAAGAAAAACGTATGAATAAATGTTTTATATTTTGCCGATAGCGTGTATAATATTGCCTATGGCAAAGACAGAATATATTTCAGTTGAAGAGGCTGCAAAAATCTGGAATTTAAGCGAGCGCAGTGCAAGAAATTACTGCTCGCAGGGCAGAGTTCCGGGATCTTTTTTAGAAGGCAAGACTTGGAAGATTCCGGCAAATGCTGAAAAACCGGACCGCAAAATCCGACATATAAAAAATGAGAATAATCTTTTGTCAGTTTTGAAAAGAGAAAAAGCTGCCGGCTTAAAAGGCGGTATTTACCATAAAATTCAGATTGACCTTACATATAATTCAAATCATATTGAAGGCTCAAAACTCACTCATGACCAGACCCGTTATATTTTTGAAACAAAAACTCTTGGCATTACAGATAAAGCAGTAAAAGTCGATGACATCATGGAAACTGTAAATCACTTCCGCTGTATTGATTTGATTATCGAAGGCGCAAATTCCAGGCTTTCAGAAAGTTTCATTAAACAGCTTCATTACATACTGAAAACAGGCACAACAGATTCACAGAAATCCTGGTTCAAAGTTGGCGACTACAAAATGCTGGAAAATGAGGTTGGCGGAATTGAAACCACAAAGCCTGAAAATGTCGCTAAAGAAATAAAATCATTGCTTGAAGAATATAACGCAAAACCGACAATCACTTTTGATGACATTCTTGATTTCCACGTTCGCTTTGAATCAATTCATCCGTTTCAGGACGGCAACGGCCGTGTTGGAAGGCTGATTATGTTCAAGGAATGTTTAAAACATAACATTGTTCCGTTCATCATCACTGAGGAATTGAAGATGTTTTATTACAGAGGAATCAAAGAATGGAAAAATGAGCGGGGTTATCTTAAAGACACCTGCCTGACAGCTCAGGACGCCATGAAAGAAAGTTTGAATTACTTTGACGTGAAGTATGAGGACTAGAACTGAACTGATTAAGTTTTAATAAGTTCAATTTTGGGTTTTAAATTTTACTGTCATTGCTGTGCTTGACGCAACAATCTCTCTTTTACAACTTTCCCTTTCCGGCAAGAAGTTTTACCGTATAGGAAAAGTTCTGGTCTTTCAGGCTGGCTTGAACTTGCTGAAAAATTTCCTGTTCGCGGCTGCTGTATGAGAACGGAACGAGAATGCAGATTACGGCTTGTGGCCTGCCTGTTCCTTCGTTGACGCGCGTGTTTTCGGCGACTGTCAGATTTCTGTCAACTCCGCTGATTTTTTGGCGGACAATTTCCATGACCTGTTCCTGAACTTTTGGGGACGCAGGAATTTCAGGTTCGATTGTGGTGATGTAGCCGAATTTCTGATAGACTGCGCTTTTCAAATCGGCAACCAACAAAAGGAATTCCGCCCGATCAGTGCCGTGTTTTGCCCTGACCGTCAGCGACGCGCCGTAACGTTCGTAGCCGTAATCCATTAATTGCAAATCGACGACTTCGCCAATCAGATTTTCGTTGTATTCCAGCACAAAACTTTTCAGCTGCTCCGACAAATCAGCGTCCGCAACTTCTCCCAAAACTCGCCGTGTAATTTCCGTAAACGAAAGCAAGCCGTTCCGCATGATGAACAGCGAGACAAGAATTCCGCACCAGCCGTCAAGATGAAGCTTCAGAAGAGAATCCGCCAAAAATGTGAGCGTAACAACAGAAGTCGAAACCGCGTCGCTAATGCAGTCAGCGGCGGCAGCTTTGTAGGCGGAAGAATTTTTCTCCAGGCTTTTTTTGCGGTTGAAAAGGAACAGAAGAATTTTTATGGCAATTGACACGAGCATCACAACAAGAATAAAAACATTGAACTTCGGGCTTGCAGGATTTCTGATTGCGTGAACTGAATTTCCGAGCGACTCCCAGCCGACCAGCACGATTGAGCAGGAGACCACCAGCCCCACAATCCATTCCATCCGTCCGTGTCCGTTCTGATGCCGCTGTCCTCCCAAAGTCGAAGCCATTTTCACGCCAAGCACAGTCATCAGGGAAGTTACCGCGTCCGACAGATTGTTTGCCGCGTCGGAAGTAATCGATGACAGCCCGCTGACCGTGCCGCAGATATATTTGAAAATGCCAAGACACAAATTAAGAATAATTGGAATCATATCTTCTCCGATTTATAAACGCCATTTTTCAGGAATACAATCTTTCCCATTCTCCGCGTGTGATTGCGTAGGCGCAGGAAATTCTGTTTTTCTCGTCGGGATATTCCTTGACCTTTTTCATGCCGATTGCGCTGGCGGTTGAGTACGAGGCAATATTCGTGTATTTCATGTACGAATAAATGCGCTCGTATTTTGTGTTTGTGAACGCCCAGTCGCACACTGCTTTTGCGGCCTCACTTGCGAATCCTTGTCGCCAATATTTTTTGTTGATGTGATAGCCGATTTCCGGGAGCATTTCTCCGTCGATGTTCTGAATCGTGATTCCGCAGTCACCGATAAATTCTCCTGTTTCCTTCAATATAATTGCCCACAGTCCGAAGTCGTATTCTTTGTAGTTCTGAATGTTCCAGTCAATCCAGCCGCGTGTGCGTTCCACGTCAAAAGGCGCAGGATAGTGCCGCATTGTCTCCTCGTCGGACATTATCTCAAAAAGCGCGTCAAAATCTTCCGGAGTGTATTCCCGGAGAACAAGGCGCGCAGTTTCGATTATCAGTTTGCTGTTCATTTTTTTCCTCCATTATGTAACCTGATTCTTTGTCATTGCCGTATTTGACACGCGACATTTGCAAAGCAAACTTGATCAGCAATTTATTGCGCAACAGGAGATTCCCGCATCAAGTGCGGGAATGACACAAAACACCTCGTCAAGCAAGGAAATGACATAGGAACAAACGGAACTGTCGTCCGCCTGTTCCCTCAAGTCCCCATCTCCGCCGCTTAAAAGTTGAACACTTTGCTCCAGTCGAAATTGCCGGATTCTTCCGTGCTTTTCGGCCAGCTGCCGCACCATTTCGGAACACCGGGATTTTCAACTCTGTCAAGGCTCGGAGTGTAGGGCTTGATGTCCAGAACAGGCGTGCCATCGTCTGCGTCAATGAATGCGACACGGATAATTCCGTTTGCAAAATCGATGTCAAGAATTTCGGATGCGGTCAATGCAAGCGGATTCGGGCGTGCGGGAGAGCGTGTGGCAAAAACTCCCATTATTTCCGGCGCGCCCTTGTAAGGCTGCTGAGTTTGCAGTTCGTTTCTGTCCTGCCCGTTGTCGCAGCCGCTGAACCACCACAGCACGTTGATGTGGCTGAATCCTTCCAGCGCACAAAGTCCCGGAATGAACTCCTTTTCCAGCTGAATGAACGTGCCGTTTCCGTCGTTCCTCACCTTGCCGATTTCCTTTACCTGATATTTCATATTGCCTCCAATAAAAACTGATGATTGGAGTATAAAACCTCACACCGTGTCAGATACAAGAGGAATCTGAATTTCTGTCAGATATTTTTCCGGGTCGCTTTCGTTCCAGGGTCCTCTGTGAACAATCTGCCGTGTCGGGGCGGACATTTTGTATCCGCTGTTTTTTTCAAGCCACTCGGCAAAGGCAAGGTAGCCGTTCCTGATGTTCGAAAAATCACCGTAAACCATAGTGCAGGCCATGTTCAAAACTGCCTCTGTTGTTCGTAAATTGAACGGCGGATCGACATTTCCATTCGCACAGACCGGGGCGCAAAGTTCAATGTCAACGTTCCGCTCCTTGAATTCTGTGTCGTGGTAAATTGAAAACGTGCTGCCCGAAATTGCGATTTCGTTCTTTTCCGCAAACGCTGAAAGTTCCTTCCAAAGTTCGCCCTCGCACCAGTAGTCCAGCACAATCTTACGCACCGAAAGAACCTTGCACGCAGGAATCGACCTGAGCGAGATGTTGTAATGAAGATCTCCGCCGCCACAAAGAATTCCGCGCCGTGCGGTCTCAATTTTTTTGAGTTTTTCCTGTTCCTGTTTTATCGTCTCTTCGATTTCCGTGCGCTTTCTGCCGAGCGTTGCAAGAAGTTTCTGCCCGTCCATTTTAAGAGCAAGAGTGATTTCCTTTACATTCAGTCCGCTGTCCCGCAGGTAAAGAATTTTGTTCAGCATGGGAATCTGCTCCGCCGAATAAAGCCTGTGTCCTGTCCACCTGTCAACTTCCGCAGGCGCAAGAAGCCCTTCCTCGTCATAGTAGCGCAACATCCGCACCGAAACTTGAGTCAGCCTTGAGAATTCACCGATTCTGAACATAAATCACCGCATCTTTATTGCAACAAGCGGCACAAACCGATTTGCAGAAATTTTTGTCATTTTTCCTCAAACCGCGACTTTCCCCACCAGTCGGGAATCAGTTCCTTTAGACGGACGATTTTGCGCGCTTCGTAGTCAACGAGGATTTCGATTTCGCCGCTGTCCTTGTCGAGCTGCATCATGTATTCGCGGCACGCTCCGCACGGGGATCCGACTTTTCCGTCGGGTGTTATGGCGACGAGCTTTTCAATCTGGCTTTCTCCGTTCGTAATCATGTTCGCAATTGCATTCCGTTCAGCGCACATTCCGAGCGTGCTTGCCGTATCGATGCAGACACCGACGTAAATGTTTCCGCCCTTTGTGAGAATCGCCGCCGCAACTCCGCCAGCCTCAATAAAAGGCGAGATTGTCCGCGCGTTCTGAACTTTTCGCGCCGCATTGTAAAGTTTTTCCCAGATGTCGTTTTTCGTTTCGTTCATTTTTATTCCTCCGTTTTTCATAGTGCCGTATCCGGCGTTGTCTCTTTGTTATTGCAAAACTAGAGCCACAATGTTTGCAAAACAAACTTGGTTAATAATCACCTGTAATAGATTCCCTTGTCAAGCAAGGGAATGACATAGAAATCAAGTGCGGGAATGACACAGAAGTTGTGTCGGGCAATGAACATTGGCACGCTTTGCAATAACAAAAATTACGCAAGCGACCGGCACATCTCGTCAAAAGTTCTGACATCGCAGCCTTTGCTTTCGTAGTAGGCGAGCATTTCTGGAATCTTGTTTTTGTTGTAGCTTGTGATGCAGTCGGAAATCACGTGGACGGTGTAGCCGCTTTTTGTCATGTTGAAGCAGGTGGATTTTACGCAGGCTGTCGCGTCCGCTCCGGCAATAAAAAATTCCGTGATTCCGTTCTCCTGAATAAAGGCGGAAAAATCCGTGCTTGTCAGGGCATTGCTTTTTGTCTTGGTGAAAATGTGGTCGGAAGCGATTTTCATTTCCGGCACAAGCTCCGCACCATGAGTTCCCAGCTTGAACGTCCTTGTTCCGGCGGAAAGGTTGTGATTCTGAATGTAGACAACGTGCATTCCGCCTGCCGCCGCCCAGTCAATCGCCTGATTCACACGAGCGATTATTTCCCTGTAATTTTTTGTGATGTCATTCTGAAGGTCAATCACGACCAGCGCAGTGTTTTTCATTTTTGTTTCCTTAAAAAATATAACTGCAAATATATCCTACCGAATGATATGTTATCAAGTGAATGGAAGGATATCTGTTTAGTTTGTTTTTTTATATTTTTTAAATCAAGAATCTATTTTTCGCAATTGAAAACATATAAAAAGATAACAATATGTAGCAGGTTGTAATAACTATCTCTTTCATAACTTACTTGTATATTGACTTTTAATTTCTTGACATAGTTTTATATCTTTCTAATTCAATTTCAGACAGTCCATAAATCTGTTCTTGACTGTTATAGAAAATTAAATCATTTAATTCTATTATCATCGAAGTATCATAAATAGTTAATTCTTCTGGTGTATATTTTTTTTCAGTTAGTAGAATTGCAAGTTTTGGAGTTAATGGATAGTAAAATTCGAACTTATCTATAGGTTTTCCTTGTAATTCTTTTGTTGCATATCTATTGATAACTGGTTGATCTCCTGTGATGAAATTGATTTCAGTTCTATTATGCAGAAGAAAAATATTAAACTTTTTATCTACACTATAAGTGAATGTGAAAGCTAGTTTTGTTGCGAATATATGCCTAAACACTGGCCATAATTTTTGTAAATTAATTCCACGATTTTGCAAATTGGATAAACATTCTTGTCTCTTTTTTGTTCTAAAGAATTGATCACATATATAAATATTGAAGTCAGACTTACCATCAATGCTGTCATAAAATGACAAATCTTCAGAATAAAGTTTTTCAAAATAAGGAAGTCCGATTTCTTCTGATTTACAATATAATTTTTCTTCTCCTTCATTTATTATTTTCTCAAACTGTGATTTAGCATCTATACCCATTTTTCTTAAGGCGTTAATTAATTTATAGGGAGTTCTGTAAGTTTGTACCCAAGATAAACACATCTTTTGCAATAAATCTGGCTCATTACCATCTAATGATATTTTCTCTATCCACCAAGCCTCGTCGTCAGATATTTCTATGAACTTATAAAAGTAATTTTCTTGTCCAATACCCATTAAATTAGAACGAAAGATTTTATCATTCCTGCAACATGCTATTGATTGGTTGTCATCTGTCCATGGTTTCAAATAAAATCGCCATACATAATGCTGTTTTTTAGTAGTTTGCATTATTTCACTTCCATATTTTTTTCATAAAGCAAGCTCTGTAAAAAATTACAAATTTATGTGATTTTTTTCTAGCCATTTATTTGTTCTCGCCATAATAGCCGTGCGCTGAATATTTAGACCACATTTCAAACATTGTTATGTAATTCAGTTTGATATATTTTCTGATTTTGTTCATATCTGATTCGGAAACTGTTCCCTGTCGTGTAACTATAGTATCTCCATCTGGCTTTACAAACAGTTTTGCAGAACCAGCTTCGGTAAGTTTTGTGTCGCTTGCGTGAACGTGCATACATTCAATGGTACAAGCCATTGTAAAATAGAGATAATAACCGGCGACTTTAAACGCTGTATATTTTGGCATTTTATTCCTCTATGAATTCTTTATTTTTTAGATAATATGACTGCACTAATGCCAATTTCGCATCGTCCATTGTTGTTTCAAGCAAGTCGCCATCTTTTGTAAGAACAGCGGCTTCTGTCGGATTTTCCAAATTCAAAACACGGATTTGATTTTCTTCGTTTAACGAAAATGAATACCCGGCAATGATAAACTTCGCTTCCGCTGCGATTTTTTCAATTTCATCTTGTGGCATAATCTAATTTTACCTCTTTTATTGAACGTAAAAAGTTTTCCGGCTTTATGTATAAGTTTTCGAGAATCGGAATCAAGTCAATATAATCTTCCACCGCTTCAGTTGTGTGAGAATATTTTGCTGAAACTACAAGATAACCGTTATCCCATTCCTTAATCCGCTCAATTCGTTCAAGGCTGTACGGACCTTTAAAGCGGATTTTTGTGTTTCCGTATTTGAACTGAATTAAGTCGCCTTTATTATTCAAATATGCCACATTTTCCATAACGACCTCCGTAAATAGTATAACACTTCATGGGCAATTTACAGAAGTGATTTTTTTGTCCTATTTTGAAATCAGCACTGGCGTAATTACAACACAGAAAACATAAACTAAAAAAGAAATGCAAAAGCCAATCAACGACATTGGAAGGCAAATCGAAAAACGCCGGATTTTCTTATCTTCCGGCTTTCTCTAATTCCTTTTTCACGCTTCTGATGTTCTTCTGCAAAAGTTCAAGAAATCTTCCGGCGTGCGCTCCGTCCATCTGCGTGTGGTGGAACTGAAACGAAACGGTGAGCGTTGTTTTTAAAAAATGGCGGCGGTATTTTCCCCAAATCATAAACGGATTGTTGAAGATTCCGCTGTTCATGCCGACTGCGCCGTCAATTTCCGTGTCGATTATGGCGGAAGTTCCAATCACCATGTTTTGCGTAAGGTCATGATTTTGGCAGCTCTGGGCGACCTCGCTTGTCAGCTCAAGGTAGTCGCGATTGAACTTTCTGATGTCGTCATTGAACGGAACATCGCACGAGCTTACTTCGCCGGTTTTGTTCTTCACGATTGTGTTCACGGCAAGCGAATCGTATTTCAAAAGCTCGCCGCCAACCGGAAGCAGAAAAAATTCCTTCACCTCGCTGGCGGCTTTTCCCACGCACCAGCACAGAAGCATATTGAACTTGAGTTTGCGACGGCGGCTCAGCCTTACAAGCGGCGAAACGTCCAGCGTCTTGAAAAAAGTAACCATCGGATTGGGCGCGTTCATCCAAAGCTCAAAAGCCTGCGCCCGTGAAGTCGTGTTTGGGTCAACTGAAATCGGGTTCATAAATTCTCCTGTAAATTTTCATCGATATATTTCAAATAATCTTTTTTGCGGACTTTCTGTTCGTTTGCAAAATACCAGTCGGCAGCTTCCTTTAGTCCTTCTTCAAGTGCAATTGTGTTTGGCAGAATAGGCTTTTGTTTTTGCACGTCAAGAAAATATTCGTAATCGTAAAAGCAAAAATAATTTCGCTGTTCGATTTTTTTGCTAACTTCAACAAAGGTCGGCGTTTTTGAAAAACATTTGTAGCAAAACGTAACCCAATCTTTTATCGAAATCGGCTGCTCATTCCCGACGTTCAGAATGTGTTCGGCAGGCTTTGTTTCAATTATTTTTTCGATAATGCGACACAAATCTTTCACATGAAAAAACTGAAGCTTCATACTGCCGGCGCCCGGAAGATAAAACGGACGGTCAAGCCTTGCACAGTCAAAAACAAATGCCTCTCGGTAAACATTGTTCATCGCCCCATAAAGATACGGCGGTCGCAAAATGTACGCGTCTGGAACTTTTTGCAAAAGTGCGTTTTCAGCTTCGATTTTGTCAGTTCCATATTTACCCCAAAACTTGTTCGGCTTTCTTTCACATTCTTCTGCAAACGGCTGCATTCCGTCATCCGGATAAACTGCGCTGGAACTTACCATTATATACTGGTCAAACGAACCGAGTGAATCCGTCAAAGCGATTATGTCCTGTGCGTTGTAAGCGGTGATGTCTGCCACAACGTCAAAGTGCAGATTTTTCAGTTTGCCGCCCAAATTGTGCCGGTCGCCTTCAATCAAAGTTACGCCGCTAACTTGCTTTTTTGTGTTTCTGTTCAAAACGAAAACTTCGTAGCCGTGCTCGCAAAAGTAAGAGGCGGCATATTTGCTCACAAAAGTTGTTCCGCCGGTAATCAGGATTTTTTTCATTTTTCTTCCTTTGTAAAAATATTTATTCTATATATTTTACTTTTTCTAAAATCTCTTTTATAACCTCGCAATACTGCTTTGGGGAATCCATAAACATACTGTGTCCTGCGTTTTCAATCCAATAAAAGGCTTTGTGCGGTGCGGTGATTTTTTCGTAATAAGATTGCGCGTCTTTTTGGCAAACGGAATAGTCTCCTTTGCCGGCAAGAAAATAAACTGGCACATCGTAGTTTTTTGAAAGCGAATCAATGTCAAAACCGAAAAAGGCGTATTCCATCAGATTTTTGTTTTGGGCAAAAAAGTTTTCTACATTCATCTGACGTAAAAACCATTTTATGTCGGTAAAATTCATGTCGGCGGATGTGATTCCAGCAGTCATTTGGGCGAATCCCGACATTTCACCTTTGCAGGCAAGATACTTTTTAGAAATTGCGACAAGCCGGCTAAGGTCAGAAATCGACATATCATCATAATTTTTGACATTGCTCATCTTCTCAATTAACACCGAAAGTTTTTTTTCGTCTTTTGTTCTCTTAATTTCAACTTTTTCAAGAGCTGTTCGGGCAACATTCAACTTGTTTTTGTAAAGATTCGTAATCTGACTTATGCCAATATAGCAGCTCACATTTTGAGGAGCTTTTTGCACGTAAATGCTGCCAATCACAGTTCCCCAAGAATGAGCCGCAATAATCACCTTATCTTTTCCAAAACGTTTTTTTGCATATTCAACAGTGGCGTCAAGGTCACTAACGAGCAAATCGATATTACATTCTGAATTGCAGCCGTTCGCATAATAAGTTCTGCCGCAACCCCGCTGGTCGTAATTGATTATTGTAAGTGATGATTCAAGTTCCTTTTGGTAATAGGCGGAAACGTATCCCATTGGACTTGCCGGTCCTCCGTGAACAAAAATCATAACAGGATTTTCAGCGTTTTCTCCTCGAATCTGAACGTACTGCTTCATTCCGTCAATATCAAGAAACAAGGATTCTTGAACGCCATTTTTGCCGTCAATTTTGATTTTACTGCGGTTTCTAAAACGCAAAAACACAACAAAAAGCATAATGAGCATGAAAAAAGCGATGAGAATAAACACAACAAACCCGATTTTGTTCAACTTCATTTTTATAGTATATATCAAAAATTACTTTGGGGCGATTGTATTTACCGCTCCAATTTTTCTTCAATCCACTCTTCCAAAAACTTCATCTGTTCGTCCGTGTGGAACCAGTGCTCGCCGCCGCTCATCACGGTAAGACTTGCGTTGTGGGCGCGTGCGAATCCCGATACGGTTTCAATCGAAGTGAGATTGTCGTGTTCGCCGTAAAGAATTTCAGTCGGAATCTTCCATTGAATTGGATTTTTGCGGATGTAGGTCAGATATTCCCACGAAAGATTTTCGCCAAAATTTGTGCTGATAATTTTCTTTTGTTCAAGCTGATTTTCCGTTACTCGAGCCCAAGACATCATATTGCAAATCAGTTTTTCCATGTTCACAATTGGTGAGATAAAAAATGCCCTGCTGATTTTCGCAGTGATTTTGTTTTTATCTTTTGAGTCGGCAGTTTCAGCGTCGATTTGCGAAATCGCGTTCATCGAAAAATACGCGCCTATGCTGTTCGCTATAAGAATCACGCTTTTGTAGCCACAAAATTTTTCTTCCGCCCAGTTCAAGAATTCGTCCTTAAATTCCCACGGCGTTTCGTTCTTGTAGTCAAAACCGGCAACATCGCAGTTTGCAAAAAGTTTTTTGTAATGTTCGGCTTCATCAGCGTTTCCGCCTTTTCCGTGAATGTAACTTACGAGTGTGTTGTTCATTTCAATTTTTCTCCATTTTATTTTTCCGGGGCTTCCCCTCGCTTTGTTTCGACAAACTCAACAACCGCTCGGGTCGGGCGTTCCGCACTTCGCTAACGCTCTAAGTCCTCGCCGTGCAAAGCGCACGGCTGCGGTCTTTGGCTTCGGTTGTTCAAACAACCTTCGCCAGTGCTCCATGCCCTAAGCTTTAGCTTAGGACGTGCGCGTGAGCGCACACGTAAAATAACCGAGTTTTGCGTAAGCAAAAACTCGTACAAACTATCTCACGATTCCGCCGTGGAAAACGCATTCGTATACTTTCCTTGCTCCGTGGAAAATCGCCTCATTTCCGCTGAACCAGTCAAAACTGCCACAAACATTGCAGATGTATGTTTTGTCTCCGTCGCGGAAGAATTCAGGTCCGCGGAAAGGCAGTTCCGGCTCAACCGCATGGAGCGCGCTTTTCAGAAAGTCGCCTGAAAACGACTCGTCGAGCACGCGTCCGCAGTAGTTCATCGCCCAGAACGGAATTCCGTCTTTCCATAACGCTTCCTCGCCGATGAAATTCCTTCCGCCCAAGTACGAGTCATAATATTCAAGTTTACCGAAATCCGCGCCCAAGTCCTCCGAATAAAAAAGGTCGTGCGAATTCTTTCGGCACGGCTGAACCTCGCTTCCTTTTCCGGCGTAGGTTGCGCGTTTTGCCCGACACAGAAATTCCCTTGTTTCAGCGGAATCGTAAAAGTCCGCCCCGTTCACCGTTTCAGTTGACGTAGCGGAAAAATTCCTTTCAGCGGAACGCACATCGTCCGCCGCAAATTCCGCCGTTCCACAGCCGTCCTTCACCATAAAATCCACCGAAACGCCGAACAGTCCGCAAATCCGCACAAGGTTTTCGATGTCGGGCACGGATTCCGCCGCCTCCCACTTGGACACCGCCTGACGCGAAACGCCAAGCCGCTCCGAAAGCTCCTCCTGCGACAGAAAATTCCTCTTCCTCAACCACGCGATTTTTTCCGCCAAAGACATATCCGCACCTCCAGACACAGCTAAAAAATCCGGCGCGGCATCAAAAATCCTGACCGCAAAACCCGGTTCAAAAATTATAAATCGGAATTTTCCGCGAATCCACCAGCCGGACTTTGCAAAAACTGCAACCGGAGATTCCCGTGTCGAAGCACGGGAATGACATAAAAAAACTGACATTTTCAAACTTGCCCTCATTGTCATCATCCGGCTTGACCCCATTGTCATTGCTGTGCCCTGACAATCTCACCTGTTGCCAGAGATTCCTGACCGAGTTTGCTACGCAAACATCGCAGCATCAAGTGCGGGAATGACAAAAAAATCAAGCAAAGGAATGACACGGAATTTGTGCCGAGTCATTGGAACACGCCGGGCAATGGCAGTCAATTCCTACATCTTCCTGACCGGATGCCTGATTACTGTCTTCAGTTTGTCCGCGGCGGTTTTTCTCGGGTCGGAAAGATATATTTCGTGGTGAAGCCGGTTTTTGCCAAAGTCGTTTTCATATCCGTTATGCGCCAGAAAAGAATCCATCAGCGCGATTGTCCGAGGCTCATCGTCATAGCTACCTGTGTGCATGACCTGAACGCAAAGCCCCTCGTCAAGTGCAAGATATTCCGCCGCCGAGCAGTCAAGCTTTTTCTTGTGGCTCGCAGTTTCCACCGCCCAGTCAAAATTTTCCTTCGTGATAAAATCCGGCAGACGGATTGCGGAAATCCAGTTGAAATCCTCTTTCCGCGAATAGTCCACGCCGCACCTTCCGTCCTGCCACCAGAACCCTTCGAGCGGAGGCACGACATATTCAAAAAATCCGTCGATTTTGTAGTCGGTCTTGTAGCTCATTTTGAGCGTGTATGCCACAGCGTATAAAACGCCGATTGCCTCTTTGTACGCGCCGCCTTCCTCGTTCGGATTTCCCTTTCCGCGGACCGCAACATAATTCATGCGCGGAACATTCACAATTTCCGGCTTGCCCTTAGGTAGATAAAATTCCTTGTATTCCTTTTTGAAGTCAAAAGCCATTTTCCTTGTATTATCTCCTCGTAAAAAATTTAGTTTCCCTCAAACCGCGGTTTTCCCCACCAGTCGGGAAGAAGTACCTTTAGGCGGACGGTTTTTCGTGTTTCGTAGTCCACGAGGATTTCGATTTCGCCGCTGTCCTTGTCGAGCTGCATCATGTATTCGCGGCACGCTCCGCACGGGGATCCGACTTTTCCGTCGGGTGTTATGGCGACGAGCTTTTCAATCTGGCTTTCTCCGTTCGTAATCATGTTCGCAATTGCATTCCGTTCAGCGCACATTCCGAGCGTGCTTGCCGTATCGATGCAGACACCGACGTAAATGTTTCCGCCCTTTGTGAGAATCGCCGCCGCAACTCCGCCTGCCTCAATAAAAGGCGAGATTGTCCGCGCGTTCTGAACTTTCCTCGCCGCGTTGTAAAGTTTTTCCCAGATGTCGTTTTTCATTTTTGTTCTCCGTTAGATTTTTATTTCCGCCAGTTCTCACAGCGAGCTTCCCAGTTCGTAAGCCTCTTTTAGTCCGTCCGTGTTTTTCACGTCGCCTTTTTCTTTTGCTCCGCGCACAAGAATTGTTCCTGCGTCCTCAAGGTGAAAGAAATTCAGCGCAAGGCGGTACTGCGTTTTTATCGCGTCGAACATTTCCGGCAGGCTTGCTGCACCGACCAAAATCAGCGCGAGTTTTTTAATCGGAAACGAATTGCGCATCGGAGTGTGCAGGCGGTCAATCACGGCTTTTAGCTGCGCGCTTATTCCATAGAAATAAAGTGGCGAGGCAATCACGAGAATGTCCGTAGTTTTGAGTTTTTCGTAAATCTTTGTCATATCGTCGTTCTGAAAGCAGGCGTTTTCTTCACGCTTAAAGCACGAGTTGCAGCCGATGCACGGATTCACCTTGAAATCCGCCACCGAAATGATTTCCACGCTGTTGTTTTTCCGCGCGCCCTCGGCAAATGACTGTACAAGAAGTTCCGTGTTTCCGCCCCTGCGCACGCTTCCGTTCAATACAAGAATCCTGCTCATTTTTCACTTCCGTAAATCCTGAAAAACTGCTGGACGTGCCTCTCAATCAGAGCGACAATTTCTTCCTCGCGTTCGGGTTCACGGTCGCAAAGGTTTATCCAAACTGTAATCGGAAGACAAAGCTGTGCCGCCATAATTTCCGCATCGCTTCCGAAAAGTTTTTTCCGGCTGATAAGAAATTTCACAAGCCCTGTAAAATACCGCATGACGTCCGTGTAATTCTGCTTGGTCTGGAGTTCCTTGAGTTTGGGATTCTGGAACTGCTCGATTGTAAGCATTTTGCGCGACTTGCTGATTTTCGGATCGTGGACGATGTAGCAAAAATGTTTCAGAATCATCTGGAGAACGTCGTCTTCCGTGATGTCCTGCTTGCCGGAAGTGAAATCGGGATTGTCCCAGTCCGCCTGAGCAAGGAGCGAATGTTTTTCGTACTGCTCCATGACCGTCTGCGTCAACTCGTCAAGAATTTCCTGCTTGCCCGCAAAGTGGCTGTAAAGAGAAGGCTTACGGATTCCCACCGCCTCCGCAATCTGCTGCATGGAAGTCGCCTCGAATCCCTGCGTCGAAAACAAATCCAGCGCCGCCGCCAGAATCACCTGCTTTGTGTTACCTTTTTCCGCCATATTGAAGTTTCCTGAATAAAAATATTGTAGACAATATATCCGACCGACTGATAGGCTGTCAAGAAACCTTACGGAAGTTGTGTGAAACTATTGTTGGGTAGGGGAGGTGGAAAATGATGGTAGGATAGATTTTTTTTTGCGTATACGTACAGAAAGAATTTCTGCGTCGGAAATTGCTTTTTTGTATTAATTTTTCAATGCTAAAAAATTTCCGCTCATTTTTCCTCCCTGTTTCTTAGCATTTCCACGTCGCTGATTACCTTGTTGCGGTAGGTGATGTCGGTGCGTTTTGCAAAGCCGTGTTTTTCCCAGAAGGCGTTGCCGCTTTCGTTGTCGGAAAAGACTAGCAGGGCGACTTTTGCGATTCCCTGTTTTTTCAGCGCATCCGTTGCGGCTTGGAGGAGGGAGGTTGCGATTCCGCGTCTTCTGAATTGGGGAAGAACCGCCGTGTGGTAAATGTAGCCGCGCCTGCCGTCGTGCCCCGCGATGATTGTTCCTGCAAATGTTCCGTCTGCTTCGGCAACAAAGCACGTTTTTGGATTTCTGCGCAGAAAACGGACGATGCCTTCTTTAGTGTCGTCAATGCTGTTCAAGCCCATGCCCGGAATGTTCTGCCAAAGCTCAAGGCACTTTTTCCAGTCGCGCTTTTTCATAACTCTGATTTTCATTTTATTCCGCCTTGCACATCAGTTTGAGCCGCTGCGATTCATCATAGTCAAAGCCGAATTTTTCGTAGAACGGAATTTTGCCCGGCTCGGCGCAGAGTTCCACGAAAATGTTTGTT
Source organism: Bacteroidaceae bacterium (assembly GCA_963594605.1). GTDB lineage: Bacteria > Spirochaetota > Spirochaetia > Treponematales > Treponemataceae > Treponema_D. The sequence goes on along the minus strand of CAVBEH010000013.1, from coordinate 47,272 downwards.
CCGCTCACGCCGTTTTTCCTGACAAAGTTCAAAAGCTCGTCAATCAGAAGCCTTCCGATTCCCATTTTCTGATATTCTGGGCGGACGACAACGTCCTTGATGAAATAGTCCAGCCCCAAGTCGCCGAGCATCCGCGCCATTCCCACGATTTTTCCGCCATCAAAAACTGAAACTCGGAACAGAGTGTTTTCCATCGCAAGCTCCGTCTGTTCCGGCGAAGGCCCCGCGCCCCAGACCGTTTCCCAAAGCTCGATGAATTGAGATGCCGTAAGTTCATTGTATTTTATTGTAAGATTTTCTGCTGATTTTGAGGTCATGTTTTCTCCCATAAAAAGTCAATGAGAAAATATCAATTTTCGATTTGACTTTCTCCTATTTTCAAACTGATTTTTTACAGCTTGTGTTATATTTGTTGTTATTGCTAAACTCTCGCGTTTGTGTTCGCCTTGGGGCATACTTTCAACTACGAATCATTTTCTAAAAAATTCTAGAATCCATGTTGAAAACAAGCTTCCATTTTTTGTTGGAATTTTTCCAGGTGGAAGTGATGTTGAATTTCCCGGCAAGGTCGCTGTTCTTTTTGTCGGAAACTTTGGTTTCAATAGAGTAGTGGACTTGCACGAATTTTTCAGACTCGGCGTTCATCGGTTCATGCTGTTCGTTTTCCGCTTTTCCAGTTTTTTTGAGCACTTCTTCCGTGTGCTCTGTTTCCGCCACAATCTCAAAATCCGAAATCTCGTAGTCTGCCAAATCAAAATCTTCTATTATATTAGCGTATTCCCTGCCGCTACACCTAAAACCGCCACAGACCATGACCGCATTTTCGTCCACCAGATTCAGAAAATCCGTCCGATTTCTATTTTTAGCCGCTTCCCACATCGCCGTTTCAAGTTCCTTTACAAAGTCTGCTTTCATCTTTTCTCTCATTTTTATAAAATCGCAACGATTTCATTCATCACTTTCCTTATCATCATCATTGTCATTATTTTTGTTTCTTCTTAAAGCGGCAGCCCCAAGACATAAATTTGCGGAGGCAAGGCAGAGCCAGACAATGTTGCCCGAAAAACCGTTGTCAAGCATTCTTATTATAAAAACGACGAAAAATCCCGCCGCCGCCAGATAGTACAAATTTGCAAGTTTTTTGTTCATTTCTGTCTCCCATAAAATGTTTTTTACAGTATATTTCATTGCGCCGGATTTTGACAAGCTAATAGTGTTTGTTTTTGGACGACCGCGGATATGAATCTCCGGACATAAGATTACCGGGGCAAGCCGGACAATCCTCTACTTATACTTGCACGTCCTGAACTTTCCTTCAATCCTGAAAGTCGCTTCAATCGTGTGGAATTTTAGCAGGCGGAATTTCGGGTCATCGATTTTCTTGCTGAAAAACCGCTTGTCCGAGTCGTTCCAAATGCTTTGTTGAATCGCCCGGTCTTCCACAAAATCCACGTTGCCGACCAAAGTCTCGCTGTTCAAAAGTTTTGTCGCCTTCCCTCTCAATTTCTGCAATCCGCTCCTTTTGAATCTCATTCGCTGTTTTTTTCATGGTTTCTCCATTCTGAAATTTACAAATCGGCACTTTTTGCCTGTTACAGCACAAATTCCATCTGGATGTCGAACGGTTCTTCAGCCACCATTTTTTCGTTGACTTCAACAGCCGGAACGCAGCCCAAAGCCTTGTACGCCGCCTGGCTTTCCTTTGACGAATGGGCAGAAATGTAGAGTTTTTGCGCGCCAAGATTTTTCGCTTCCGAGCAGGCAAGGGCGAACAGGTTGCGACCAATTCCCCGACCGCGGAAATCTTCTGAAACCTGAAACTGCTCAAGATTCACGTACTTTGCCGGCTTCCCGAAAATCTCGTGCTCGACCGTAACGAATCCCACAATGCGTTTTTTACAGAACGCCCCGAATGCCGACAAATCTTTTTCCAGCCTGCAAGAAATTCCTTCAGCAACCTCACGGCATTTTTCAACCGTCCAGTTTTCTGTAAAATTGTTCGGAACAAGTTTCATCTCGCCGTCAACGTTCCGCCAGCATTCTGTGATTGTCTGATGTCGCCTGAATTCATCAAGCGAATGTCCGCCAAAATTTTCGTGATTAAGTTTTTCGTATCTGATTTCCATGTGAATCCTTGTAAAACTAAAATGGTTAGTTAATATATATCTAACGTGATTAGTTTTGTCAAGAAAGGGGACTTTAGGGGAAGTTGAAAATCGCTTTATATACGGTTTTACATCAAAAAGCCCTGTCATGCCGTTGTTAAATTGTAAGTTTAGTTTGTAGGCGTTTTGAAGTTAAGTTTATAACAGTTGGTCTTAGTATATTCAGATTCCGTCCAACTTTCCTCGTACAGGCAGTCGGGGCAATAATCTATATCGTTATCCCAAGCAATACTGCCAAAAGAGATATGGGCTGTCTTGAAAAACTCTTCATTTTGAAGCGGCTTGAAGCAATTTAAATTATAAATCTTCTTTCCGTCAAAATAACGCGTTTCATTATTGTTGAATTTAATTTTGAGAATGAAATTCGGCAATGCTTCAACAGAAACGGCTCGGGGCAAAAGAGGCTTTCCGTAAATTATTTCTTCCATAATATGTTCCTATTGCAAAGGATTGATTTTAAAAATCTGCTCGCCCTCAAGTGCAAGTTTCATTTTATTGCCGCATGGATTCGGAATTAAAATACAAGTCATCTGGGCAGATGTCCTGTCCGTTTGCCCATTCGACATTGAAACCGTTTGGACGCACGGTTTTAAAGTAAGAAGGATTTTTCAGTTCTCCAAACCATGAGCCTTTGATGTACGGTTTTACATCGAAAAGTTTTGTCTCGCCGTTGTCAAATTTTAAATTGAGCTTATAGTCATTTTCAGGAATTACGTTTACGACAGTTGGTCTTAACATATTCTGCCTCGCTATCTTAACGGATCGATTTTGAAGAACTGCTCGCCTTCGTCAAGAAGCCGCCAGTTTGCCTGCAAGTCTTCTTTGTGAATTTCAATCCATGCCTCAACAAGTTTTTTCTTTGAAGTCGGAATTTTGCCTTCGAGTTGTTCTCCTTCAAGTGAGAACACGGATTCGTCATCTCCGCAAATAACGTGAATGTGCGGAACATGATGTTTACCGCCGTGCTCACTTTGCATTCTGATTATAATTCCATAAAACATTGAGATTACAGGCATTTTTTCCTCCAATGTATTAAATATAACACAGTTTTACCGGTTTTGCGTCAGATTTTTTACGCCCCGAATAAGACATTTGCGGGAATGACATTATCGGCTTGACCAGCGATGTTTGCGGAGGAAATTTGGTTTGCAATCTTCTCCGTTTGAACCCAGTCTAATCTTTTGCACTTCAAAAATATACTTGTCTACAATAATCGCTCGGAATGTGTTATAATATTTTATTATAAGAAGATGTGTTTATGGGTAATTTTGCATTTTTAGGAACTTATTGGCCGGATTTTGCGCAGATAATGGAATTTGCGGAAAACTATGTTTATACAGACCCGGCTTCAAGCAAGAATAAATCAGGGCTTTTTGTTGAGCTGATGGTCCGCGAGATTTTAAGAATTGAAAACATTCCTGAGCCGGAAACAGAAAATTCCAATTACACCAGAATAAAACTTCTGAAAAACAATGGTCTTTTGCCCTATGATGTAAGCCAATGGATTACGCAGGTGCGCCTTAGCCGGAATAATTCTACCCATGAAAACAGGGCATCATCTCAGGAGGCTCTGCTGGTTTTAGGTTTTGCCTATCACATTGCCTGCTGGTTCATGCAGGTTTACGGCGACGGCACATTTAAGGCTCTGGATTTTGTAAAGCCCGAGCCGCCGAAAAAAGTTCCCGACTATACAAGGCTGGTTCTAAATCAGGAAAGAAAAATTGAAGAGCAGAACGAAGAAATAGCGAGCAAGGAGTCGGAGCTGGCCGCTTCAAACGCATTGCTTTTAGAAAGAGAAAAACTTCTGGCACAGCAGCAGGCGATAATAGAAAAACTCACAAAAGAACGCGAGTTATTAAAAGTTTCAACACCGCAGTCCGCGCTTACAAAACAGGAAAGGCAGGAATTTTCCGCAAAAGCGGTTCTTAACGCAAAACTTACGGAAGATGAAACCCGGAAACTTATAGACGAGCAGCTTAGAAAAGTCGGCTGGGAAGCGGACACAAAGAATCTGCGTTATTCAAAAGGAGTCCGTCCGCAAAAAGGCAGAAAAATAGCCATTGCAGAATGGCCGGTAAAGCCGACTAAAAAGCAGGATGACCGCGCGGATTATGCCCTTTTTATTGGCGAGCAGCTTATCGGAATAATAGAAGCAAAAGCCTATGAAAAAAGTGTCTATGCCGTTGTTGACAACCAATGCCACGAATATGCAAGAAATATAAAGGAAGAAGATGAAAAATACTGCATGGGAAAATGGCAGAGCGGCTTTCAAAAAGAACAATTCAAAGTTCCTTTTGTTTTTGCCACGAACGGAAGACCTTATCTTAAACAGATAGAAACGGAATCTGGAATATGGTTCCATGACCTAAGAAAAATCACAAATGTTCCTAAGCCGCTGCAAGGCTGGTACAGCCCGGAAGATTTGCTTGCGACTTTTAAACAGAATGTTGATGAGGCAGACCAGAAGCTCGAAAACTTGCCTTATGACTTTTTATGCGACCCGGACGGATTGAATTTACGCTACTATCAGCTAAAGGCGGTTGAAAAAGTTGAGGAAGCCGTAATAAGCGGAAAGACACAGATTCTTCTTGCGATGGCGACCGGAACCGGAAAGACGCGCACAATTCTTGGAATGGTTTACCGTTTCTTAAAGACAGACCGTTTCCGCCGGATTCTGTTTCTTGTGGACAGAACGGCGCTTGGCGAGCAGGCGCAGGATGTCTTTAACGATGTAAAACTTGAAGACCTTCAGCCTCTTAACAAAATCTACAATATAAACAGTCTTGATGACATAGAGCTGGCAGGCGAAACAAGAATTCAGGTTGCGACTGTTCAGGGCATGGTTGCCCGCATTATGGGCGAGGATAAAGAAAGAATTCCGTCGTCCGGGGATTTTGACTGCATAATCATTGACGAAGCGCACCGTGGCTACACTCTTGACCGGGAGCTTAGTGAGGCGGAACTTTTGTATCGCGACCAGAACGACTTTATCAGCAAGTACAAAAAAGTTATAGAATATTTTGACGCAGTAAGAATCGGCTTGACCGCGACTCCGGCCCTGCACACAACACAGATTTTTGGAAATCCTGTCTACAATTATTCTTACCGCGAGGCTGTGATTGACGGCTATCTTGTTGACTATGACGCGCCGCATATTATAAAAACGGAACTGAACCAGAATGGAATCCATCATAAAAAAGGCGAAAACCTTGCGCGCTATAATCCTGTTACAAAGGAACTTTTGAATCCAGAGGAGCTGGAAGATGAGCTTGATTTTGATGTGGAAGACTTCAACAAAAATGTGATAACGCCTTCTTTCAATAAAGCAGCTCTTTCTGAAATTGCAAAATACATTGACCCGGAAAACGAGGAAAAGACCATAATTTTTGCAGCAAACGACCGCCATGCGGACGAAATTGTAAATCAGTTCAGGGAAATCTACAAAGAGCAGGAAATTCCTTCTGCCGCGATAGAAAAAATCACCTGCGCAATCGGCGACAGAACGCGCGTTCAAAATGCAATCAAGCGGTTCAAGAACGAGCATTACCCGACAATTGCGGTTACGGTTGATTTGCTTTCTACTGGTATCGATATTCCGGAAGTTACAAAAATCGTGTTTATGCGGCGCGTAAAGTCGCGTATTCTTTATGAGCAGATGCTAGGACGGGCAACTAGACTTTGTCCTAAAATCAATAAAACTCATTTTGACATTTACGACGCGGTTGATTTGTATTCATATCTTGATGAATTTTCTTCGATGAAGCCGGTTGTCTCAAATCCGTCTGTAACTTTTGATGAGCTTTTTGCGGGCTACGAAAAAGTCGATGACGAGGAGCACATTAAATTCATCAATGACCAGATTATCGCAAAACTTCAGCGGGTAAAACGGCACATGGATGAAACACAGATTAACTATTTTGCAATCAATTCCAACTATGAATCTGTGGAAGATTTTTTGAAAGCCGTTAGAAAATGCAAGAATGAAAGCGAAGAATCTTGTAAAGAATTGCTCTTAAAGAAAAAAAATGCATTTGGAGCATTCAAGATTCAAAAAACAGATGCGCATTATATTCCAATCAGCGATAAGGAAGATTGTGTCCGCGAGGTTGTGCGCGGCTTTGGAAAAGGGCAGGAGCCAGCCGATTATCTTGAAAGTTTTTCAGCATACTTAAAGGCAAACAGAAACAAAATAGAGGCTCTTGAAATTGTGTGCGTTCGCCCGGCGGATTTGACGCTTGCTGATTTAAGAAACCTTAGAAAAACGCTTGATTCGAACGGTTATAATTCCATTCAGCTGAACACTGCGGTTCAGCAACTTACAAAAGAAGAATGTGCCGCCGACATAATTACGCTTGTCCGCCGTTACGCAATTGGAAGCCCTCTTGTGCCGCATGAGGAGCGTATTCACAATGCAGTCAAAAAACTTTGCAAGGCGCATGACTTTACAGCCGGTGAAAAAAAGTGGATTGAACGGATTGAAAAATATCTTATAAATGAATCAGTCCTTAATGCTCAGACTTTTGATGAATATCTTGCCTGGAGAAATCAGGGCGGATTCAGCAAAGTGAACAAAATATTCAACAACACGCTCGGTTCAATTATCAAAGAACTTAATACATATCTGTACGAAGATAAAGCCGTGTAATCTTGACTTTTATTGGAGAAAAAAATGACAAATCAGGAAATCGTAAGCAAACTTTGGAATCTCTGCAATATTCTGCGTGACGACGGAATCACATATCATCAGTATGTTACGGAGCTTACATATATTCTCTTTTTGAAGATGGCGAAAGAGACAAAAACAGAGAATTCCATACCTGAAAATTATCGCTGGGATAAGCTTGTTTCCCACAGCGGAATTGAGCTTAAAAAATTCTACAAGGAGCTTTTGAATTACCTTGGCGAGAACACAAAAGGGCGCGTGCGTGAAATCTATCAGGGAGCAAGCTCGAACATTGACGAGCCTAAAAACCTTGAGAAAATCATAAAGTCTATTGACGAGCTGGACTGGTACTCCGCAAAAGAGGAAGGTCTTGGAAACCTTTACGAAGGACTGCTGGAAAAAAACGCGAGCGAAAAGAAAAGCGGCGCGGGTCAGTATTTTACTCCGCGCGTCTTGATTGACGTTATGACTCGTCTTGTTGCGCCGCAGGTGGGCGAACGGTGCAACGACCCGGCCTGCGGAACTTTCGGCTTTATGATTAGCGCGGACAGCTATGTAAAAAGCATTTCCGATGACTACTGCGATTTGACGGAAAAACAGGTTGAATTTCAGGTGAAGGAAGCGTTCACTGGCGGCGAGCTTGTGCATGAGACGCACCGCCTTGCTTTGATGAACGCGATGCTCCACAATATAGACGGAAAAATCGTGCTTGGCGACACATTGAGCGAAAGCGGAAAAGCCATGACCGGCTATGACGTGGTTCTTACAAATCCGCCGTTCGGAACAAAAAAAGGCGGCGAGCGCGCGACCCGCGATGACTTTACCTACACCACAAGCAACAAGCAGCTGAATTTCTTGCAACACATCTACCGCTCATTAAGGACAACAGGAAACGCAAGGGCGGCGGTTGTTCTTCCGGACAACGTTCTGTTTGAAGATAATGCAGGCCAAAAAATCCGTCAGGACCTGATGAACAAATGCAACCTTCACACAATTCTGCGCCTTCCCACAGGAATTTTTTATGCGCAGGGCGTAAAGACAAACGTCCTTTTCTTTACACGCGGCAAAACAGACGAGAACAACACAAAAGAAGTCTGGGTTTACGATATGCGCTCAAATATGCGTTCTTTTGGAAAAACAAATCCTCTAAAAACGGAAGATTTTGAAGGCTTTATAAAAGCCTATACAGCAGAAGACCGCACAGCAGTTAAAGACGAACGCTGGAACTGTTTTACGCGCGAGCAGATTGCCCAAAAAGAAGACAGTCTAGACATCGGGCTTATCCGTGACGAAAGCATCCTTGACTATGAAAACCTGCCCGACCCGCTCGAAAGCGCCCAAAATTGCATTGACCAGCTTGAAGCCGCAGCAGATTTGATAAAAGAAGTGGTAAAGGAACTGCAGGCGGCGGAGAGGTAATCTCTATCCGTGTATTTTTATTTGGAAAAATCAACTTTGATTAAATTTTGAAAACTGGGAGAATCATGAATACAGAAAATCAGAATGTAGAGTTCAAAGAATCTTGGCGCGATGAATATCTTAAATGGATTTGCGGTTTTGCAAATGCTTCAGGCGGAATCCTGTATATAGGAATAAAAGACGACGGTTCTGTTTGCGGTGTAAAAGATTCAAAAAAATTGCTTGAAGATATTCCAAATAAAATTCAATCGACTCTTGGACTTATTGCTGATGTGGATTTGATAAAGAAAGAAAATAAAGATGTAGTCAGAATCACAGTTGCTGAAAGTCTGTATCCAGTTAATTATAAAGGCGAATATCATTACAGGACAGGAGCGACGAAACAGCTTTTGCAGGGAAACGCCCTTACAAATTATCTTCTTAAAAAAACTGGAAAAAATTGGGATTCAGTTCCGGTCGATAATATTTTTGCAGAGGATTTGGATAAAGAAAGCTTTGATATTTTCTTTAGGGAAGCGATTCGCAGCGGAAGAATGAGCAAAGAAGATTTGCAGCTTTCCAGAAGAGAACTTTTGGAAAAACTAAATCTCTTGGAGGATGATTCTTTAAAAAGGGCGGCAGTAATTCTTTTTCATAGAAATCCTGAAAAATGGATAATGGGCGCATTTGTGAAAATTGGCTTTTTCGTTACAGACTCAGACTTGCGCTATCAAGACGAAATTCATGGCTCTTTGCTGATTCAGGCTGATAGAGTAATTGACTTGCTTTATACAAAATATTTGACAGCAGAAATTTCTTATGACAATGTTACGCGGATAGAGCATTATCCGTTTCCAAAAGATGCAATCCGTGAAGCAGTTTTCAATGCCCTTGTGCATCAGGATTTTTCGGCAGGAATTCCTGTTCAAATAAGCGTTTATAAGGATAAATTGTACATAAGCAATAACTGTATTTTCCCTTCGGATTGGACAAAAGAAACCTTGTTTGAAAAGCACCGTTCAAATCCCCTTAATCCGGAAATCGCGACAACTTTTTATCGGGCTGGATATATTGAAAGCTGGGGACGCGGAATTGATAAAATATGCAGTTTGTGTAAAGACTACGGAATTGAAAATCCTGAATATACGCTCCATTCTAACGACATTATGATTCTGTTTAGAGCAAAAGATGGTTCACAGAAAAGTTCACAGAAAAGTTCACAGAAAAGTTCACAGAAAAGTTCACAGAAAAGTTCACAGAAAAGTTCACAGAAAAGTTCACAGAAAAGTTCACAGAAAATCTTGGAAATTGTTGCGGAGAATGAAACTGTAACAACGCAGGAAATTGCTGATATTTTAGGAGTTTCCAGAAGGACTGTCGCAAAAAAAATTGCGGCATTGCAGGCAGAAGGAAAACTTTACCGCATTGGACCTGACAAAGGCGGCCATTGGAAAATAAACAACTGAGCAAAAATTCCAGCTAGAACGATGGAGAAATAATAATGGGAAAGAATAAAATAAATACCGCAGCACTTGGGTCTGCACGATTTGTTTATAATGTAGATTCTACAATGACAGCCTTGTATTTGGAAACCGTCGCAACACTGTTACGACAATTCGACTGGTTTTATGAGAGAACTGCAATCAGCAAAAAAATAGACCCAGTATAAGGCTAGGTTGCTTTCGCAACGCATGGCACGACGCCCGCTTTCACCTTAATAGGCTCTGATAAAAATATACCGCTTGTTCGGATAAAAAGAAAGCGATAATAATTAAGAATTAGGAAACAAGAATGAAGAATAAAACAAATATGGAGCAACGAGTTGAATATTATTGATATTTCAAGGCAAAGAGCAGAAGAACTTTTTCCTGATGAAATATGGACAGAAGTTTATAGAAATGTTTTTGTGGCACAAAGTAGAAAACCTTGTAACTCTGAACAGAAAAAAGTTTTTGAAAAAGAATTTGAAATGGCAAAAATTGCAAGTGATAATAATCATGTTGTTTATCTTTTGCCTGAAAAATGCACGATTAAAAATATTAAGAATCCTGATTCTGTTATGGATGGTTTTCTGACTGAATTTAAAAATGTTTCAGGCGGAGAAAATGCTGTTTCCCATAGGTTTAGGGAGGCATTATATCAAGGAATAAATGTGTATTTGAAAATTGATAGTAGTATTCCTGTAAAACGAATAAAGCAAATTTTGCGTGGCGTTCTTTTGCAGAAAGAAAATAAAGGTATTGTATATTGCTATATGACAGATATTAAAATAATGTACTGTTGGAGTATGACTGATTTTAAATAAATCAAGGCACCGACGAATCAGTGCCCTTTAGTTGCCTCAGGCTGGATAACCAGAACTCAGACGCTATTATTATAAGAAATTAAAGTTGAATTGTCAATTTTTAACTTTACAGATAGGAACAAAAAATGAAGAAAAATGAAACAAATAATACGACGGTTGAGCCTACCGAAACCACAATAAAAGATACTCAAAAAATCTCAATTCGTTTTTTTAACGACCGTGAAGTCCGCGCAATCTGGGATGAGGAAAAATCAAAATGGTGGTTTTCCGCAATTGATATAATCCGAGCTATCAACAATGAAGAAGATTACGTAAAAGCAGGAAACTATTGGCGTTGGCTCAAAAAGAAATTTGCGGCAGATAACATTCAACTCGTGAGCCTTACTCACGAGTTCAAATTTAAGGCTCCCGACGGCAAAAAACGCTTTGCTGATGCATTGGATTATGATTGTGTCCAAATTCTTGCAAAGAACTTTCCTAACAATAATGCCGTAAAATTTCTTGACTGGTTCAATTATAGTGACAGCACGATAGACGGACAAAGCAAGAAAAAGGCATATACATTTTTGCAGAGTAATCTTGTTGCGGATGAGGATATTGGTACAACAAAGTCATTGAAACAGATACATGCTTATATTTTTGGAGGACTGTATGATTTTGCCGGAAAAATCAGAACAAAAACAATAAGCAAGGGCGATTTTACATTCTGTGTAGCACAATATTTGAATGACGCTTTGAGTTCCATTGACAAAATGCCGGAAAATACTTTTGATGAAATTGTGGATAAATATGTAGAGATGAATGTTGCACATCCGTTTATGGAAGGTAACGGCAGAAGCACAAGAATCTGGCTTGATTTGATTTTGAAGAAGAGACTTTCAAAATGCGTTGACTGGAGCAAAATCCCAAAAAACGATTACCTGAACGCCATGATGGAAAGCCACGGCGATTCCTCAGAAATCAAAGCTCTTTTGCAGAACGCCCTGACAGACAAAATCAACGACCGCGAAATGTTCATGAAAGGCATCGACTATTCATATTACTACGAGGAAATATGATGATTAAAAAAGAAATTGATATGCAAAAAACAAAAATAAACAATGCGGTGGTTGAGCCTACCGAAACCACAGAACAGACCAAAGCCCCTTACGAACTTCCGGAAGGGTGGAAGTGGGAAACAGCAAATAACATTGCTGACATTTTTACAGGAAATAGCATTAATGAAACTGTAAAAAAGGAAAAATATACAGGTATCACCGAAGGTTTGAATTTTATCGGAACAAAAGATATAGATTTTGACGGAACAATAAATTATGAGAACGGTGTAAAGATTTTTGATTACGAAAATTTTAAGACTGCACCGAAAGACACACCATTGCTTTGCGTTGAAGGCGGCAGCGCCGGGAAGAAAATCGGAATTACTTCAGAAACAGTTTGTTTTGGAAACAAATTGTGTGCATTTGTATGTAAAAATGTAGAACCAAAATTGTTATATTATTATCTGCAGTCAAATGTGTTTTTTTATTCTTTTATGAAAGAGCGGCATGGATTGATTGGTGGTGTAAGCGTTGGCACTTTGAAAAATCTTCCTTTTCCTCTTCCGCCGACAATTGAAGAGCAGCGGCGCATTGTAAAACGCATAGAATCCCTTTTTGCAAAACTGGACGCAGCAAAAGAAAAAGCCCAAAATGTTGTGGACAGCTTTGAAGTCCGTAAAGCCGCGGTTCTGCATAAGGCTTTCAATGGCGAACTGAAAATTGAAAATGAAGAATTGTCACTCAATGATTGGAAAGACGTTTCATTGGGAGATGTTGTTACAGGATTTAAATATGGCATAGCAGATAAGTGCGATTATAATAATAAAGGAATACCAGTGCTTCGAATTCCTAATATTGGAGATTCTAATATTGATTTTTCTGATATAAAATATTCTTCAAATAAAAACATTGATGAAAACTATCTTGTAAAGAAAAATGATATATTAATAATTCGTTCAAATGGAAGTAGAGATTTAGTTGGAAAATCTGCTTTGTCTGAAATTGAAAATGAAAAATTTTCATATGGTTCTTTCTTAATAAAAATTACACCTACAGAACTCATTTTGCCAAAATATTTAGTTCTGTTTCTAAATTCCAATGATGCAAGATTTCAAATGTTTTATAAGGCAAAATCTTCTTCTGGTATTCATAATATTAATAGTAGAGAATTGTCAGCAATAAAATTGAAATTACCACCTATAAATTATCAGCTTTCAATTGTGAAGTTTTTAGACAATATCCTGCAAAAAGAACAAAAGGCAAAACAGGCTGCGCAGACAGTCCTGGAGCAAATAGACCTGCTTAAAAAATCAATCCTCGCCAGAGCATTCAGAGGGGAATTGTAGTATGATTTTCAAATTGTTTACGCAAAGAAATAGTCCTTAAAAACAAAAATCGTTATATTTTATATTTCCTAAAGACAAGATAAGAGGCTTCAAGCAAATCTGAAACAATTTCACAATCGGTACTATTTGGAGACTTCTTTTTTATGATTTTGTGCATTCCGTCGATAATTAGCCTGCAAATCTCAAAATCAAGATTGTAATGTAAATCTGCTGGCTGCAGCTCATTGAGAGATTTTCCGCCTGCTGCAGGAATCAATGATAGCGGAAAAGTTTTTTGTTTTATTGAGTCAATTATATTGTTTTGCCTGTGTTTGATGATAAAATTTATGATTTCATTTCGTCTTTGGAAAAAATCAATTTCAGTGACTGGAAAATTAGTTGATAAATTTATTCCCTCATTGATGTCTTTAAATAAGGTGGCAATTTCAGGAATATATGTGTATCGTGAAAGAGGTTCGTAATAGACAGCTAATAGATTCTGCAAGAAAGTCATAAAATTATTTCTCCTTTTTAGTTTGTAATAGAAATTGTATAAGACTGTTGATAGTTTTGCCGCAGTCAATTTTTGTTTTCATGAATATTTCCTTTTTTGATTGTATTACACAAGCCTTCATCTTTCCACCGCAAAAAACGTGTTCGTGTACAGTGGCATTTTGAGTATAACTGTTTTACTGCAAAATCTTCCAGCTGCCGTTTTTGTCCGCACCGAGCCGCTGAATGATTTTTTCCTGCTGAAGTTTTTTCATGTTTCGGTTCACGGTTTCGCGTGCGATGTTCAGTACTGATGCGATTTCATTTTGTGTTATACATGGATTTTCTTTTATCAGGTTCAGAATTTTTTTCTGTGTTTGTGTGAGTTTTACAGTGATGTTTTGTGTGACATTCTTATTATTTACAGTGATTTTTCCATGATTTGCAGTGACGTTTTTATCTTTTTGGGTGACATTTTTATTGTTTACAGTGACAGTTCGTGTGATATTTTTGTTATTTACAGTAGCTTTTTTAGTGTTTCGAGTGACAGTTTCATCTTTTTCAGTGATATTTTTGTCGTTATCTGTGACATTTTGAGTGATGTTTTTATTATTTGCTGTGACTTTTCCGTAGTTTACAGTGGCATTTTTTTCTTTGATTTCCAGGAAATCTTTTGCCCTGATGTGGAGAAATCTGTTTTTCAGTTCATTGTGTTCTTTCAGTAAAAGATTCCGGAAGAATTTTTCAAGGAATTCCGGATTTTCATGGATTCCTTTTTGAAGATTGTTGTAGTTTGCGCGGACAAGGGCGTTCCGGAAATACCAGGAATTTTCCGCAAAAAGTTCGTTGTCCGCATCGAATCCGAGCGAGCGAAGATATTTTATCGTGAAAACCGCGGTTGTCCTTGTGTTGCCTTCTCCAAATGCGTGAATCTGCCAGAGCCGCGAGACAAAAAAAGTTATGTGCTTTACGATTTCTTCCAGAGTAAGATTTTTATAGCTGAAATGCCTTTCCTGTTCAAAATCGTAGTCAAGCGCGGCTTTCAGTTCAAAAGCAGCACCGTACATTACGGAATCGCCGTCCAGAACCCATTCTTTTTTTGAAATGTCATAGTCCCGGATTTTTCCCGCAAACTTGAAGATTCCGTCAAAAAGTCTGCCGTGAAGCGCAATCAAGTATGACGGAGAAAAATTGAATGACTTTTCGCTAAAAATCTGCGCGATTCTTGATGAAACTTTGTCGGCTTCTTCTGTCCGCCCGTCGTCATCGCTTGAACGGTTAACTTTCGACTCATAATAGCTGTCGATTATTGAAGTTGCCTCTGCAACCGAAATTTCACCGTCGATATTCCGTTTCGCAGTTTCAAAAAGATATTTTGACGGCGTAAGTCCGTCCACCTGCTGCAGCCCGATTGCCGTTGCCCAGGCATAAGTTTTTTCCTTTTTTGCAGGCTCTGAGTTGCGGATATATTCTTCAAAATCAAGCTCATAAGGCGATTTTTTTTTCGGCATAATCGGAAAGTCCTATTTTAGTTTTTATAAGTTTTCAAGCAACAATTCAACAACGCTTTCTTGCCGTTTTTTTAGATTACCAATTTTCCATTCTTTGTTTTCTTGGAAAAGTTTTATCATGCTTGGGAATGTTTCTATATTTTTCTTGAAGTAATTTTCATATTTTCGTTCATAATCAAGATTTCCTTGAGATGAATTTTTTCTTCTTGAAATTAAAGTGAGATTTCCGATTTTGTCTGTCAATTCTTCTCTTTGTTCATCAGTAAAATCTTTTTTCCATTGGCTATTTTCGGTCGGATTTTGAGGAAGAATATGTTCTATTGAAATTGTCTCAGGTAGATTGTATTGCTTGTCCGGACTATTCATTAAAATATCGGTTTTTATCAATAAATACCGTGCATATTTTCTGCCGTAAACACTACCATTAATTACCGTTTCAAAACTGGTTTTGTCAATGTTAAACACATTTGATTTTAAGATGTCTTGATAGTCTGATTTTTCATCAATGCATTTTTGAATTTCATTCATATTTGCAATACGCATTGACGGAACTATTCCTATAATCCAGTCAGCAGAAAGTTTATTGTCAAGTTTTTTTAGGAAATCCAAAAATCCTTCATATTTAAATTTCTTGAAATACATTAAAACCGGAGCTTTCCAATAATCTGTCTCAAAGCCCTTGTTCATCAGAATAATATAGTTGAAGATTTCATAAGATTTTGTTTCGTCATAGTGTGTTTTATCAAAAATTGCTTGATATTGAAGAAAATAATCTTTTATGAATTCAAAAGTGTTTTCGCCACGTTTTAAGAGTGGTGTACAGGATTCCCATTGCTTGGTTGTTCTGTTCCAGCGTTTTTCTGAATAAACATTGTCATTGAATTCTTTTATAAGTGAATAATCGGCTTTTCTTTTTACTAAAATTGTTCTTATTTGGGAAAGAAAGTTGTCAAAATCATCTCCAAAATAAGATTCCATTTTTTCCCATTCTATCGCCCATTCTTGCTGTTCTTTTTCATTTTCGACAGCCTTTAAGTTATCAGCTTTTAGAATATCGCTGTTTGTAAGTTTTAAGCCTGTATTATTCATCACTGTAAAAAGTTGAAAAGCGTCATCTAAATTTTCTGTGGCAATATAAACGAGCAAAACATTATTCAGAAGATATTTGAAAATATCACCAAGAATTGAAAGGTTTTCAGTAAAGAAGTTTCTTGCGACTAAAACTGTGTTTGAAATATGCCTGATAGATGTGTTTACATATTTGTTTTGTGCGGTTGCTTTGAACTCTTCTTCATTTATAGTTGTGCTTCCATTTTCTTTGATATGAGAATCCACAAAGTCTTTTACATCTTTGCGGATTTCGAAAATTATCCGCTGCAATTCTGGAATTCCTTTAAAAGGATTTGCTTTTTGATAGATTAACTCTTCACAGGTCGAGAGAATATTTTCATAAGCAGTCGGTTCAAAAGTGTCTTTATTTTGAATTACAATATCTCTTATTGAAGCAATGATTAAAAATATTGTTGTAATTCGTTGTTGTCCGTCAAGCAATTCACATTCTTGGTAGGAAACACCGTCAATTTCTTTTTCTGATTTTCTGAAAACTATTGAACCTAAAAAATATTGTTCTTCTTTTCGTTCATAAGCATTTTTTATGCAGTCCAAAAGTTCTTCTACCTGTTCTGTTTCCCAGACATAAGGTCTCTGGTAGTTTGGAATATTGTACCAGTTTTCAAAAATCTTTTTTATTAAAGCTTTGTCGCAGTCAATTTTTGTTTTCATAAATGTTTCCTATGTCTAATTATATTACACAACCCCTCATCTTTCCACCGCAAAGAACGTGTTCGCATACAGCGGCATTTTGGGCATTGCGGTGTTCCAGAGTTTTTTGAATTCTTTTGTCGGAATTCTTCTATTATAATGCGGTTCGTTGCAGTTTGAAAGTTCGGCTAGCGATTCGGCGATGAAGATATTCTGCTCGTCGTAGCCGACAACCGGAACGTAGTGAAGCCAGTTTTTGTCCGAGCGGATTTTTATCATCACGATTACCGGGTTTCCGGCCGCGACCGCATTTTTGAGCGCATTCAGGTTTCCGCGGCAGTATTTTACCTTGAATCCGTTTTTACAAAGGAAGTTGAAGATTCCTTTCGGGTAAACGTAGCCGTCTTTCATTTTGTTCGGCATTTTTTCGTAGACTGAATTTCCGTCCGCGCTAATGTTCCAGTGCCGCATCACGAACGCGGAGGAAAATCCTGAGCATTTGAATCCGTCCTGAAAGTCAATCCGGTTCGGCTTCGTGATAAGAAATTCATTTGTCTTTGTTTTTGCGCTGAAACAAAAATCAAGCCGTCCCATCAGCGCAACGTCAACAATCGTTGTGGTCAAAAAGTATGAGAGAAAAGAATTTGCCGCGGTAAGAAAAATCAGTTTAAAAAAGTGCATTTTGTCTCTGCCTTTACTGCCGGTAGTGCGTTCCGCATTGGACGATGTAAATTTTGTCGCCTTCAACTTTGTAGACAAGCCGGTTTGCAAATCTATTCGTGAACTTGACCATTTCCGTTTTCAATCTGATTTATGCTTTTCCGTAGGAATTTCATGTTTTCTTCGGAATAAATGTACGGATCGTCCGCTGCTTTCATTGCAAATGGCAGTCCGTTTTCGCGGATTGTTGCCTTTACGAACGCGTTGATTGCCGCAGAAATGTTGATTCCCATTGAAGTGCAAATTGCCTCAAAAAGATTTTTGTCAGTATTGTCTATTTTTGCCGAAATCGTAGTCATAAGTAATACCTCTTAGTAGAAAATACTACACGAATTGTCGATTGTCAATTTATTTTCTCTTACTTACCCACTTTCCCCGCAATCCGCAGTGCCGCTTCGATGTGCATTATCCAATGGCGCGAAAACGGCATTTGAACAAGTCCTCGAAAATCTTTGCAGCACCAGTAGTCAATCAGCCAGATGGCGCTTTCGTCCGTGCTCACGACGTTCAGCGATTCAAGTTCTTTTCTGCGTTCGGCGGAAACTTTTTTCTTTAGGTCGGAATAGGAAAGGGCGGAAAGAATTTTTTCTGTTTGGGCTTTGACTTCGTGAATGTAATTTTGAAGCTCGGCAAGATTCAGCTGGCGTGAAAAATCGGCAATCTGCTGCTTTACAAGCTCGTTTCCGGTTGTGATAATCGGACTTTTTGTGCGTTCCTTGTAATTTCCGCGGAAGAAAACCTGCTCGCCGCCTGCAATCAGCGTGTTCGCCACTATGTCCTCAATCCTGAAAATGTGCCAGAGCGAATATGCGACTGTCTTTGAATGGTAGCCTTCCGCGTTCAAAAAAGGAATCGCGCAGAACTCTTCGCGGCTCAAATCGCGGAAAAATCCGTCCGCAACCTGCATGAGTTCGTTGCGCAGCTCAAAAAGAGTTTCAATTCCGTCCGCAAAAGTCGTTTCCTTTTTAAGCTGAATCTGCATTTTCTTGTTGAGTTCTGACCATTCCTTGTTCATCTTAAAAATCCTTCCTCCACAAGCATCTTGGTTACCCGGCTTTCCCTTTGCAGAATGATTTTGTCAGCTTTTGGATTTTTGCAGGTGGCGTTTGTTCCGATAATCTTTTTTGCGTCAACAAATTCCAGCGTGAATTTTTCGTTCGCTTCGTAGTCGTCAAGGTTCTGTTTTTGAATCTCGTCCGCAACGTCGCAAAAATAGTAGAAATTGTCCTGAATAAAAACGTCTTCCACTTCGCCTTTTTGGATGCGGTGAACCATTCCGAATTCCTTTATCGACTCTTTTATGACGCAAAGCCCGGCTTCTTCAAGAACCTCGCGCGCAAGGGCGGTTTCTTTTTCCTCATCGTTTTTGATTCCGCCGCCGGGAAACTTGTAGTAATCGTATTTCAGGCTGTGAATCATCGCTAGCTTTCCGCCCTTGATTATGATTGCCCTTGCCGACGGACGCTCGAACTTTGTTCCGTTTATGTCGTAGTTCTTCAAGTCGATTGTAAAAAGAGTGCGCATTTTACTCCATAAAGCTGGTGACAGTTGTTGAATCCGGCGGCGGCGGTTAATTCTCGGACGGATTCAGCACGCTGCCGCCGAAATCCTGAACGCAGACAGTTCCGTAAGTAGGATGTCCTGTCTTTACTGAAACGCCCATCGCGCTGAAATTCTTGTTCAGAATGTTTTTCCTGTGCCCAACTCCTTCAATGTCTTTGTCTATGAGCAGCTGCATTACAAGCTGCAATGCGGTTCCGTTTGTCCGTGCCGCCAGATTCTCGCCATAAGTCGAACCGTTGTAATATTTCCTTATTCTTGTAGGGCAGTCCGTTCCGTCAGAAGAATCGTGCTGGAAAAGGTTGTTTGTTATCATGTCGTCTGCATGTGCCGCAGCTGCTTCGCACAAGTCTTTGTCAGGAGACAACATCGGCAGGCTGTCCGATAAAATCTCCAAGTCCGTATAAAGGGACTTCACATAAGAGTCATTTTCGTCATAACCGTTTTTGGAGTCCGCCACATAAGGTTTTGCGACAAGCTCAAGGAATTTTTTGCCGTTTACGCGCGCCAGATTGCAGTAATAGTAGACATTAATTTCATCCTCCGTGAATAAATCCAAATTTGAGGCGGTAAGTGCTTTTCTCTTTTCCTCAAATGTCCAGGACAAAGTTTCTTCATTTTCTGTGACAGTAGGAGTGTCAGGTCCGTTCTGATCGTAGACGACTTTTTTACAGTATTTGTTCCAGTCATCAGCCCAGCCTTCCGGCGCTGTTTTCTTGAATGCGACGTAAATTGTGGCGTTTGTCGCTTTTTCAAACGCTCCGTCAGGTATTTCCGTTACCGACAGCGGAATTACGATTTTTGTTATCCCTGAACCGAATCCCTGTCCGTCTCCTCCGGCAACCGCGACGGTTCCTTCCTCAATGTTGACTTCTCCTGTCTTTCCGAGCGGACACTGACATAAGTACCATGCGTCCTTCCAGGTGTACTTTGCATATAAAACGCCGTCGATACTTTTATAGATAGGATTGTCGCCGATCACGTGAATCGATTCCAGTTTTTGCGCCATGAATCCGTATCCGCCCAAATCAGTCAGCTTGTCGTAAAACACGATGGACTTCAATGCGTTGTTCTTTAAAAATGAGAAAGTTCCCATTGTCTTTAATGTCTTCGGCAGAACCAAATTCTGTATAGAAGAATGACAGCCGAGACTGTCGGTGAACTGGGTAATCTGCAGGTCGGACAGGTCCACATTTATTGAGAATTCCAGGTCTCCCATTCTTGCAAAAAGTTTTGTCAGCTTTATGCCGCCTTTTGAGCCTTTCACCTTGTATGTCATTCCTTGCTTGAATCTGATTTTACTGATTTGGCTTTGTGTCATGGCATCAAGGTCTATTACAACTATCTCATCATCATCTGCTCCCAGCGGATTGTCCTGATCAGGTTCCTGTTCATTTCCGTCCTTATTGTCCGAAGAAGTTCCGCTGGATGAAGTTCCATTGTTGTTGCCGAAAATATTTTCGTCAAAACTGCATCCCGTCAGGGCAAACGCCGCAAGCATTGCAACCACGGCAAAAAAACTGATTTTCTTCATAAATGATTCCTCCTGTAAAAAGTCAATGCGGAAAGTGGCAATAAATTGCCATAACAGTATATTCACGCGGATTTTCCGGATACCGGATATTCACATTGCAAGAATATCCCATTTTTATTCAGAATTCAATGCGAAGAACCGAATGCGGCTTGACTTTTCTTTTCCTCCTTGTGCGCCGTAATCACCGTGTAGCTGTATGCGTTCACCGTGATTGTGCAGCCGTCTGTTTTTATGTACCAGTTTTTTCCTTTGCGGAAGATTTTGTTTTCGGATTTCCTGCTGTTTTCGCCACTTTTGCCGGATTTTTCATTTTCAATGTTTTTTGCCGCCTCAAGGATTGCATTTTTGCACCAAGAAATGACATCGCCGGTTTTAAGCCCGAGATTCCGTTTTATGCGGACAGCACCGAGCTCCGTTGTATGAAGTTTTTCAAGATTCTGTAAAAGTTCGTCCGTCATTTTTTTTCTCCTTGTGAAGTTGTCATTCCCCGACTTGATCGGGGAATCTGTAAAAGAAGATTATCAACCGAGTTTGCTATGCAAACATCGCAACTCAAGCTGGATAATGACATGAGTTTTGTCGGTATAAAATCAAATCTTCTTTATAAACTCATACACTTTTTCTGACCAAGCCCAGATGTCTTTGCAGTCGTTTTTTACAAAATGGACTTTTTGCGCAAGATTCTGCGGAATATGATTTTCCAAAGCGGCGCGCTCGTTTTCCGGCACAACGATTGCGTGAATCCAGTCTTTTAAAATCACTTCATCCTTGATTTTAAGCGGAAGAACGCCTTCAAAAACTGCGTTCGGGTGCGTGCATAGTTTTTTATAGTTAAAGAAAAATCTTACGCCGGGAGTAAAATCCTCGCTCAAGTCCTTTTCGTCGGGAAAACGCTTCAACTTGCGTTCCATCACAAGCCGGTCGCCAGCCTGACAGTTTCCCCATGCAAACATGATGTATTCAAAATAATCCGCCGGGTCTTTTGCCGCGTTCCGGGCTTCCTTTGCAACTTCCGCGCCGCTCATTTTCCGCGCTTTTACAGGCGAAAGAAGCGAGCCGCAGTCAAAGATTTTCACAGCATTTTCCACAGGAGAAGTGTGGCATACAAAATCGGTCATGCAGCCTTTGTAAGTTGGGCAGGCGGTGCACTCGGTGATTTTTGCCGGAACTGGAATCCGCATTTTGTTTTGTGCTTTGAACCGTTCGATTTGTAAAAGAATTTCATCGCCTGCTTCGATTTTACATTCGCGGCCGTAAAGTTTTTCGTAGGCGATAAAATCCAGAACCGTCTGAATTTCCCAGTCCGTTATTTTTGGAAATGCCGAAAGTTTTTTGTAAAAAACGCCGTCCCAACATTCCGTGCAGTCAAAATTTCCTATTTTGATTTTCATTTAATTCTCCGTTTTTTTCCAATTTTTGCAAAACCGTCAAATCCGAATCTTCGTATTTGTTGTGTCCTTTTTGGCTCTTTTTGAATTTCCAGCATTTTATCGCCTGAGAAAGCGTTTTGTCTTTGTTTGTGGCAAAAAAGTCGCGGATATACGTGTTGTATTCAAACTGTTTTTCGATTTCGCCTTTGCCGTTCATCTTTTTTTCTTTCAAAATCTGATGATAAGCGGCGATTGCGTCCGCATAAGTTTTTCCGGCATTCGATTTTAGCCATTTTTGAAAAGCCACGTTGAACGAAAAACTTTTTCCAATCTGCTCCTTGAAAAATGCCCGATGTTTTTCGCTGCAGATAAAATTTTCTTCTATTATATTATCCGATTTTATTTCGCCGGAAGTTGATTTGCCGTCAGATTGAACTTCTCGAGTTTTGTGGTTGGTGCGTGTTCTTTTTCCGCTTTCCAAAAAAATTGAAATCCGCTCGGAAAGTTCAGTTTTGCTTCCGGTTGCCTGCAAATCATTTTTGCGGCAAAATTCCACAAGTTCTTCTTTTAGATAATAATATTGGTGGAAAGTTTCTGCGCTCAGTTCTGTTGTTAAATAGGGACGTCCGTTCATTTTTTTATTTTAGCATGATTCTATGAACCCGTCATATTGTTATTAGTTTTCTGTTTGCGATTTTTTATTCACTTTCTGCATATCTTGAAATAAGAAATAAATATTAGACATATTGATTCGGGTGATTTATATTTTTTGTGGAATTAAGAGCGAGTTTTCTTTGAAAACTCGCAACATAGCGACCCGAACCTGAATGCCGTTAGGCAGGCAGAGTGAGGGGGAACGCCCTTACATAATTGAAGAAACAGGAGAAAAATCATGAAAAAACTTCTTTCAACATTTTTTGCTTTGCTTTTTGCTGCAGGAGTTTTTGCCCAGAATCAAAATGCCGGTCAAAAAACTGTCTCGCGGCAGAGCCAAAGCATCGTTTATTTTACGCGCGATGTTTCTTCCGCGGGGCTTATGAAAGTCTACCGCGCGCTGAACCAGAAAATCGAGGGGAACGTGGGAATCAAGGTGAGTTTTGGCGGACCTGACGAGGAAGTTCTGCAGCCGGAGCTTTTGCGCGACCTTGTGAAAACAACCGGCGGCACGATGTTTGACGGAAACGGACTTTCGGGCAACAGGCGTACTTCGGAGATGAATCTTTCGTATGCGAGGCAGCACGGATTTACGGAAATCGGAAAATACGTGATGGTGAGCGACAGCGATTATATCAATCTGCCTTTGAACGGCGGAAATCTTTTGAAATATGCGCGCACTGGAAAAGAATTCGTCGATTTTGACACGCTGATTTCGGTTTTCCGAGTCCGGCTTCATATGCTCCCCGCGTTTGACGGAAATATCAAGAATATCTCGCTCTGCCTTGCAAACCGAAGCGGAAAATGCATTATCCACTCTGGCGGCACGGACGAAAACCATTACCACAACACTCCGGCTGACGTTCTTGAAAAAAGCTTTGCCGACGCAGCAAAAGCCGCGCTTGACTACAAGAAAAACTGGGCGTTCATCAACGTTCTTGACGACATTGAGCCACAGGACAGTTGCCGCGGCGCAAAAAATCTTGGAAAAATCGGAATCATCGCCTCCAGCGACATCGTCGCCCTTGAGCAGTGCACTTTGGACTTTGTGATTGAAAAAGCCAGTGTTGACAGCTCCGCAAAATCCGAATGGAAAACCGCCCACCGCGTTGGAATGGTTGAGCAGCTTGAAAAACTCGGCGGCGGCACAAGAAACTACCGGCTCGTGGAAGTGAAGTAGAGGAAGAATTTGGAGAAGCAGACTTTCCGCCTACGAGATTTTCATCGGAATCGGCTGGCAGTATTAAGTGTTAAAAAATCTGGCCGGGAAAAGGGGAGAGAAGATTGTCCATTGTCAGAACAGGAATCTCTTTTATTTGCCTGAGTTGTTTGTCATTTGTTATGAAGTTTGAACATTCAGCAATTTTTGCCGTTGCCAGATGAATGGCATCGAGTGCTTTAATCCGGCATATAAAGAGCGGATTTTTGCGACTTCAAAAATCACATTCCGAACAAATCAGCGTGGCTTCCTGTGTCAACAAGCTCAAGAATCAGAATGTCGTTGAAAATCCTGTAAATCAAAAGCAAATCCGGCAGAATATGACATTCGCGGTTGCCTTTTAGATTTCCTGCAAGCTCGTGGTCGCGGAAGCGTTCGGGAAGTTTTTCGCCTTTTGCAAGAAGTTCAATCGCGTCTTTCAGTTTTTCAGAATCTTTTACGCTACGCTTTTTTACGAGTTTCGCGTGCTTCTTGAATCGCTTTGTGGCTCTGGTTTTGTATTTGTAGAAATTTTCGTTCATAAGCCGATTTCGTCCCAAAGTTCTTGCGGAGTCTCATACGTTTTCGCGTTCGGGTCGTTCATAAGCTCGTCGGCTTCCTCAGATGCAAGTTCAATCTCGCTCTTGCGTCTCGTCCGCTGCGGCTTGAACGGAAGCCCGTTTTCCCTCACCGACTGCCGCAAAAACATATTGATTGCGCTCGAAAGCGAAAGCCCCAAATCATTGTAAAGCTCCGTCGCCTGTTCCTTGAGATTTTTGTCAACTCTAACATTCATTGCTACTGTGTTCATGTCTACAATATATGTCAAAAAGTTGCATTTGTAAAGAAAAATGCTTTCTTTTGAACAAAAGGGGCTTCCGGCAGCGGTCTTCATTTCACTTCGTTACATTCCGGCCACCGCCGTCGGGCTATTCGTGGTTCCGGCTTTCGCCTACATTCCTACGCTCCGTTTCACTACGCTTCGGAACACGCCTGCGGCGTGCCACTCCTATCCCTAAGCCATGTTCGCAAAGCCTGCAACACAGGCTTTGCTCACTTTAGAGATTTTTCATTGCAATGTCATATATAAAAATTCTCTTTTTGCTGTAAATTAAACCGTTTTATTTACAGCCGTTCATCTTCTTCGTCGTGCAGTCCGTAAATTTCTGTTGTTATTTCTATGAATCTTTTTGTTGTTTCCCGGTGGTCGTCGCTTCTTGTTGCTAGAACGCAGTCGATTGGCGTGCCGAAAGTGATTGGAATCCACTTGAATTCTTCTGTGCGGTCGTTGCAGAATCCGGGCGAAAGGCAAACTCCATTTCCGGCTGCAACATTTGTCAGGGTTGTAAAATGGTCTTCGCTGTTCATGGTTTCAGGATGAACCGAGTTTATTACGGTCTCCTGCGCTTTTTTCAGTTCTGGCGGCGAGCCTCCTCCAATCAGCAACGTTCGGTCTTTTAAATCTTGTGGCGTGATAATTTCTTTTTTTGCAAGCGAATCCTCTTTTTGCACAATCAGATAAATGTGGCTTTGAAAAATCGTGTGAAGCTCAATTTGCGGAATGTGTGAAAGCGCGTTTTTTCGCCCGAACATTATGTTTGTATTTCCAGTCAAAAAATTTTCCGTGCGGCTTTTTCCATATTGAAACTGAATGTTCAGCAGGACGTGAGGAAATTCCTTTTTGAAATTTTTCATAATCTGCGGCAAAAAGCAAAGCGCGCTCCGTAGCGGCAAGGATACAGAAAGCGAATCCGAAAATCCATGGCTTATGTTTCTTGCATTTTCTGTTGCGCGGCGCAAGTTTTCCTTGATTTTTACAAGTTCTGAAATAAACGTGGCTCCGGCAGGCGTAAGATTCGCACCTTTCCCGGAGCGAAGAAAAATCGTGAACCCGGCTTCCTCTTCGATCGTCTGAATCTGATAGGAAAGCCCCGGCTGGCTTATGTTGCAGTTTTCCGAAGCCTTTCTGAAATTAAGCGTGTGCGCAAGTTCAATGGCGCAGTCAATTTGTCTTGTCGTCATCTTGTTCCCACTTTTTATGATAAAACTTTTTTATTGCTAATTCAATAATTAGATTGGACTTTTTTATTGTGAGTGGATTATTATTTTTGCAGATGTAGCCGGCTGAAACGATTTGTGGGCAAATTATTTCAGCCAGCGTGCGTTAGGGATTGGAAGGGTGAGCGCATTTTGGAAAAATGTGCGAAAACAAACGCTTGCGTTTGGTCGGAAGCGAAAGCTGTAGCCCTGAAAAGCCCGACCCGAACGGTTGTTGAGCTTGTCGAAACAGAGTGAGGGGGAACGCCCGAATTATCATGGAGATAAGATAAAAACAGCCGAAAATGGCGTCTGTTTTTATCTTTAAAAGTTTGCGTTGCAAACTTTCTTATCAACTGTTGTTTCTCACTTCGTTGCGAAACAACTTAAAAAGTCAATCCTAAAACTGAAGTTTTTATCTTGACTTTTTATATAGGTGGTTTTATGAAAAAGATTTTGTTGCCGGTTGCGGCTGCTGTTGCATTTTCTGCGGAGGTTTTGAGGCGGCGGAATGGTTTCAGAAGCAGGGATTTGCGGCTTTTGTCTTGAAATATCGCACGGAAGAAACTCCGCGTGACGAGGCTGAGCATCAGGCTTTTGTGGCTGAAAAAATGGCTGGCTACCGTACGGGCGGCTTGAGCGGAAACTATGCGCCGCAGTCTCCGGATTTTGCTTTTGAAGATATTTGCGCCGCTGTAAAACTTGTGCGTGAGCGTGCCGCGGAATTCAATGTTCAGCCGGATAAGATTGGAATCGTGGGATTTTCTGCAGGTGCGTTGCTTGCTGTCTACAATGCGGAATCTGCTCCTGATGAAAGCCGTGCTGATTTTATCGGCTCGATTTATGGTCAGCTTGTTATGAGGGAAATGCCGGAAAATCTTCCGCCGCTTTTTGCCGCAATGTCCAGCGATGACGAGCTTTCGGGACAGAGCGGATTTGAAGTTTTTCAGGCTTGGCAGAAACGCGGAATTGCGGAACTTCATCTTTTTGGTCAGGGCGGACACAATTTTGGAATGGGGCACGAACCGTACACGAACGCTTTGTGGCCGGAGGAATTTCTTGCCTGGCTCAAAATGATAAAGGTTATAAATTAAAAGTTTTTTGTGCATTTATGTCATTGCCGGGCATAGACCTGGTAATTCCCTAGAAATAGAGATTCTTTGAACAAGTCAGGGAATGACAATGTGATATAAGAAATAATAGGAGAAAATCAGGATGAAAAAATCAATTTTTGTGGCGTCGCTTTTTGCAGCGGCAGTTTTTTGCGGAAATCTTTTTTATGCAGAGGATTCTGAAATGAAAACGGAAAATAATTATGCTACGATTCAGCTTAGCAACGGACTTAAAATTCCGCAGTTCGGGATTGGCACTTATGGCTCAAGCGAGCAGCAGGCTCATGACGCGGTTCTTGAAGCTTTAAAAGACGGCTACCGACACATTGACACTGCCCATGCGTACAGAAATGAGCGAGGAATTGCAAAGGTAATCAATGAAAGCGGAATTCCTCGTTCTGAAATCTGGATTACCTCAAAACTTTGGCCTACGGATTACAGCAATGGAAACGGTGCTCAGTCAATCGACAAGATGCTTGAGCGGCTCGGAACGGACTACGTGGATTTGATTTATCTTCATCAGCCTGTTGGCGACTACATGCCAGGCTACCGCGCACTGGAGGAAGCTGTTCGTCAGGGAAAAGTTCGGGCAATCGGGCTTTCAAATTTTGACTTGAATGAAGAAGTTTTTGAAGATGTCTATTCAAAGGCGGAGATAAAGCCGGTGATTGTTCAGATTGAACTGAATCCTTATGCGCAGCGCGTTGAATTCAGAAAAAAGTGTGCTGAAAAAAATCTTGCCGTTGAGGGCTGGTTTCCTCTTGGCGGAAGCGGAAAAGGAAATGAAACGCTTTTTGCCGATTCCACAATAAAATCTCTTGCAGAAAAATACGGAAAATCCCCGGCGCAGATAATTTTACGCTGGCACGTTCAGGAAGGATTCAGCACAATTCCGGGCGCAAGAAATTCTGCCCACATTGCGGAAAACATCGCAGTTTACGGATTCACACTTTCCGACGATGACATGGAAATAATGCGCTCTCTAAACCGCGAGCAAAGATTCTACACAGGAACATGGGAAAGCGCGCAAAGATTCAAGGACACTGTGATTGATTATTAGGAATGAATGTTGACAATTTACGTTAATTGTATTAAATATATTTTTAGTTACAGTTTGTAACTAATTCAGTTTTAATTCATTCTATTTTTATACAGATTTCTTGACTTCATGATGTTTGGAGGAATTATGAAAAAACGGATTATTTCTTTGTTTGCGGTTTTTGCTTCTGCATTTGCGATTTTTGCTCAGGCTGAAAACTACAAATCTTATGAAACTTCGGATAAAAACGCGCCGGTTGTTTATTTTACGCGCGAAATTACGCCTGAAAGTCTTGTAAAAGTCTACAAGGCGATGGGCTGGCAGCCGCACGGAAAAGTCGGTGTAAAAATCAGCACTGGCGAGCCTCCTGCTTCAAATTATCTTCGCCCTTCTTTGATTGGAAAACTTGTAAAGGACGAGCTTTCTGGAACAATCGTTGAATGCAACACAGCCTACGGCGGAAGCCGCGCATCAAACGCAATGCACAAGCAGGTTGTGAAAGACCACGGATTTTTGGACATTGCGCCTTTCGATTTGCTTGACGAAAATGGCGAAATGGAAATTCCTGTGAACGGCGGAAAAAACTTGAAAGTCGATTACGTCGGCTCGCATTTCAAGAATTACGATTCGTATCTGGTTTTGTCGCACTTTAAAGGACACGCAATGGCAGGATTCGGCGGCGCAATCAAGAATCTTTCAATCGGATTCGGAAGCGGAACTTCATCAAAAAAATCTGGAAAGGCTTTGATTCATTCAGGCGGAAGAAGTTTGGACAGCGGCTTTTGGGGATTTACTCAAGGCTCTACGAATCAGGATTTGTTCACTGAAAGCATGGCGGAAGCTGCGAAAGGCGTTTGCGACTACATGGGAAACGAAAAAGGAATCGCATTTGTGAGCGTTATGAACCGCATTTCAATTGACTGCGACTGCAATGGCCGTCCTCACGAGCCTGAAATGAAAGACATCGGAATTCTTGCTTCAACAGATCCGCTTGCAATTGACCAGGCTGCAATCGACATGATTTACACTTACAAGAACAAGGAAGGAGATTCTGCAAAATCCCTCATAAACAGAATTGAACAGAGAAACGGCCGCCACGCTTTGGAGCACGCCGCGGAAATCGGACTTGGAAAAGGCACAAGAAACTACAGGCTTGTTGAGATTAAATAGTGGTTTGTCATTCCCATGCTACGACACGGGAATCTGTTGTAAAATTTCAATAGATTATCGACCGAGTTTCTTTTAGAAACATCGCATTGGCAAGCCCGATAATGACATGGAGTTTGGAGGCGCAAACTATGAAAAAAAATTTGCTTTCATTTTTATTCGGTGCTGCTTTGGCGGCGAGTTCCTGTGTTTTTGCAGAAAATGCCGCAAATGGGGAAATCATGAAAATCAGCGTTTCGGACGGAAAAAATAAAATCGTTTATGAACTGAACTCAAGCGAGCAGAGCAAGTCGCTTTACAGTCAGCTTCCGCTTAAAGTTCAGATTGAAAACTACAGCACAAACGAAAAAATCTTTTACCCGAAAGAAAAACTTCCGCTAAAAAACGGCGTTGAATGCTCAGGCGATTTAGGAACGTTGGCGTATTTTTCACCGTGGGGAAATGTCGTTCTGTTCTACGGAAAGTTCAATGAATATCCCGGACTTTTTATTCTTGGAAAAGCGATTGATGGTTCGGAGAATATAAAAAATCTTTCCGGCATTGTGAATGTGAAAGTGGAAAAATAAATGTTAGAAATCATTCAGCGTGAAGCGGTTTACCTTTGGTATTATTTTGACCTGCAGCTGCGTCAAATTTTCTGGTACTGGGTACTTGGAATGTTGATTGGCTCTGCAGTGTCGGTGTTCGCAAAAAACTACATTCACAGGGCGGCGGAAATTCTTGGCGCAAAAGTTCCGGGAATCGCGGGAATTGTTTTCGCTTCTCTTTTGGGAGTCGCAAGCCCGCTCTGCATGTATGGAACAATTCCAATCTGCGCGGCTTTTTCTCGCAAGGGAATAAAGGACGATTTTCTTGCCGCGTTTATGATGAGCTCGATTCTTTTGAATCCTCAGCTGATTATCTACTCGGCGGCTCTCGGGCGGTCAATGCTTTTTGTGCGGATTGCAAGCTGTTTTCTGATGGGAATTGTCGCCGGGCTTCTTGTGCGTGTTTTTTACTGCAAAAATGAACGCTCTTCCTATTTTGATTTTTCGTCTTTTGACGAGCCGCACAATCACGACACCGACCCGAACATTTTATTTCGGTTTGTAAAAAATCTTGGGCGGAATGTAAAGGCGACTGCTCCGATGTTTTTGCTTGGAATTGCGCTTTCTGCGGTTTTTCAGCGTTATGTTCCTGCGGACGCGATGGCGAAAATTTTTGGAAAAGGAAACGAGGCGTTCGGCGTTCTTATGGCGGCGACTGTCGGAGTTTCGCTTTACGTTTGCGGTGGCGGCACGATTCCTCTGTTGCAGCAGTGGCTTAGCGAAGGAATGAGTGCGGGAAGCGCGGCGGCTTTTATGCTTACCGGGCCTTCAACAAAAATCACTAATCTTGGCGCGCTTAAAATTGCGCTTGGAGCAAAGCATTTTTTCTTCTATATTATATACGTTGTTCTGTTTTCATTTTTGACAGGATTTGTTGTGAATCTGATTTTGTAAATGCCGATAAAGGACAAGGAAAACAATATGGCTGAAAAGGAACTTCACGAAAAACTTGAAAATCTTAAAAATTATCTTCGTTCGCTTGGAAGCGTGATGGTTGCGTTTTCTAGCGGAGTTGACTCGACATTTTTGCTGAAAGTTGCGCACGATGTTCTTGGCGAAAATGCGGTTGCTGTTACGGTGAAATCTTGCAGCTTTCCAAAGCGCGAGGCGGACGAGGCGGAAGTGTTCTGCAAAAAAGAAGGAATCCGCCATTTTACCGTGGATTCAGAAGAGCTTGATATTCCTGAATTCCGCCACAATCCAAAGAACCGTTGCTATCTCTGCAAAAAAGAGCTTTTTACAAAAATCATTTCGCTTGCGCAAAAAAATAAAATCGCCTTTGTTTGCGAGGGAAGCAACATGGACGACAACGGAGATTACCGTCCGGGCTTGCAGGCAGTCGCGGAACTCGGCGTAAAAAGTCCGCTGCGCCACTGCAATTTGTTCAAGGCGGAAATCCGCGAGCTTTCAAAAGAACTGAATCTTCCGACTTGGAAAAAACAGTCGTTCGCGTGCCTTTCTTCGCGCTTTCCTTATGGAGAAGAAATCAGCGAGATAAAACTTTCAATGGTTGACAAGGCTGAACAGTTTCTTCTCGATAAAGGGTTCGGTCAGCTTAGGGTAAGAATCCACGGCGAAAATCTTGCAAGAATCGAAGTTTCCCCGGCGGAAATGGAAAAAGCGTTTTCGCTCCGGGAAGAAATTGTTGGCGCATTTAAAAGTTTCGGATTTTTGTACGTTTCGCTTGACTTGCAGGGCTACCGAACCGGCTCGATGAACGAGGTTTTAAAATGAAAGATTCTTTTTGCGACTTGGGATTTGCAAAGCTCGACACGGGACGCAAAGAGCGGACTGGATTCAGCGAAGTTGTTTTTTGCCAGGGAAAGAATGACAAATTTTTAAAAGATATTTTTGCAAGGCTTTTTGAAGCGAACGGCGAAGTTCTTGGAACTCGGGCAACGCAAAATCAGTTTGAAATTGTAAAGGAAATTCTTCCGCAGGCGACTTACGACAGCATTTCAAAAGTCATAAAAGTTCAGGGCGAAAAGAAAAATCTTATTGGAAACATTGCGGTCTGCACTGCAGGCACGGCGGACATTCCTGTTGCGGAGGAAGCTGCCCAGACTGCGGAATTTTTCGGCTCGCGGGTGGAGCGCATTTTTGATGTCGGCGTTGCCGGAATACACAGGCTTCTTTCCCAGACTGAAAAACTTGAAAAGGCGAATGTTGTTGTCGCGGTCGCTGGAATGGAAGGCGCGCTTGCAAGCGTTGTGGGTGGCTTGGTCAGCGTTCCCGTGATTGCAGTTCCTACTTCTGTTGGTTACGGCGCGAACTTGGGCGGAATTTCAACTCTTTTGTCGATGATAAATTCCTGCGCGAACGGAATAAGCGTTGTGAACATAGACAACGGCTACGGCGCGGGGTACATTGCAACGCAGATAAACCGTCTTGCAGTCTGCGGAAGCGTAAAAAATCAGGCAGGTGAAAAATGAGCGATTTGTATCTTGAATGTAACTATGGAATTTCAGGCGACATGGCGGTTGCGGCTTTGCTTGATGCGGGCGCGGACAGAGCGGCACTTGAAAAAGCGTTGGCGAGTATTCCGGCAAAAGGATTTAAAACTGAAATAAAGCGAGTGGAAAAAAACGGCGTTTCCTGCCTTGACTTCAATGTGATTTTGGATTCGGAGCACGAAAACCACGACCACGACATGGACTATCTTTTTGGGCATGAGCATGCGGAGCATAATCACGATGGCTTTCATAACGGCGAGAACCACGGACATTGCCACGAGCATGGCGAAGATTCTCATGAACATCATCATGGAGAACACGGAGAACAAGTTCACGGACACGAGCACAGAAATCTGCATGACGTTCTTGAAATAATCGACAAAACGGAAATGACAGAAAATGCGCGGAATCTTGCGCATAAAATTTTTGAGATAATCGCAAAGGCGGAAAGCAAGGCTCATTCAAAGCCGGTTGAGGAAGTTCATTTTCACGAAGTCGGCGCGATTGATTCGATTGTTGACGTAATTGCGCTTTCGGTCTGCTTTGACAGTCTTCATGTTGAAAAAGTTTTTGTTCCGTTTTTGTGCGAGGGAAGTGGAACTGTGAGATGTCAGCATGGAATTCTTCCTGTTCCAGTTCCGGCGGTTGCGAACATTGTTCAGGATTTTTCTGTTCCGCTGAAAATAACCGGGGAGCGCGGCGAATTTGTTACTCCGACCGGAGCTGCTTTTGTTGCCGCGGTTGCAACAGATTTCAGTCTGCCGAAAAATTTTGTGCTTAAAAAAATCGGAATGGGAGCCGGAAAAAGAAATTACGGCGTTCCGAACATTGTGCGTGCAATGTTGATTGAAACGGCTGAAAAAATCAATTCTGAAAATCAGCTTACGTCCGCTTTGCATGACAAGATTGTAAAACTTGGAACGAACATCGACGATTCAACCGGCGAGGCTTTGGGCTTTGTGATGGACGAGCTTTTTGCGTCAGGCGCGCTAGACGTTCAATATCTTCCGTGCTTTATGAAAAAGAACCGTCCGGCGTGGCTTCTGGTTGTGCTTTGCAAAGTCGAAGATGCGGCGAAAATGGAAAGAATCATTTTTACGCACACAACGACAATCGGAATCAGAAAGGCGCAAATGGAACGCACTTGCCTTGCACGTTCGGCGGTTTCTGTGGAAGTTTTTGGAGAAAGCGCGGATGTAAAAGTTGTGGACGTATACGGCGAAAAGTGTTTTTACCCGGAATACGAAAGCGTTTCACGGATTGCGCGCAAATCAAAAAAGCCGTTTGGCGAAGTCTACAATAAAATTGTGAGCGAGTGCGAAAAATAGAGCGTTATTCCCCTTGCTTGACAAGGGAATCCGTTATGACTTTGTAGTATATTATCGGGTCAAGCCCGATAATGACATAAAAATTTTGGAGGAAATTATGGCGTGTTTTACTGTTCCATTGGCTGAGGCTGTTGTTCTTACAGTCGCAAAGAAAATTGTTTTCAGGCACAATGCGGATTCTGTCATCAAAAGTGCGGATGAGGCGAAAAATCGCAAAATTGAAGTGCTGAAAGAAAAACTCGGAATTCTTGAAAAAATGCTTTACGGCGGAAGTTTTCTGCTTGCAGTCGAGCATTTGTATCATGGAGAAATCAGTTTTGTTCCGCCATTCCTTACGGCGATGAAAAATCCTGCTGAAATTCCTGAAATGCTGCACGAAATAGCGACGGTTGGAGTTGGAATGGCGCTGCTTACAACTGCGGCCTGGGCGGCTGGAATCGGAATTGCGGCGTTAGTTAGAAATATGAAGAAAAAGCATTCTGCGCTTGGACTTTCCGGGGCTGCTGTCTGATGTGCCTGATAATCACAGTTTTTATGGCGGCTGTGTTTTCCGTGCTGTTCATTGTTTCAAAAAAAACTGACTGCACGGAAAAATCACACGGTTTTGCCTTGAGAAAATTCAGTCAGCCTGTTTTTACAACGATGCTCGCTTTTTGGGCGGCGGCGATAATGTGGAGCGTTGACGGAATCGCGAACGTTGCAGGCGGAGAGCCATTTTTTGACCTAAGCAAAGATGACGCGCTTCTCGGCGTGATTGTCGCCTTGTGCGGAATCGCGCTTTTTGCCGTGCTTTCGTTGCGGAACGCTCGGAAATAAACGGACAGTTTCTCTTGCATTTTCATAACGTTTGTCAACTTCGCATGAATTCAAGAAGCGTTACTATAACGTTTCTTGAACAGGCGTGCTTTCTTCAAACGTTATTTTAACGTTCGCTGTCCGCAGATGATTTTTAGGAACGTTATTTTGATTTTCATTAACCGCAAGCACTTTCGTGCAGCGTTATTTTAACGTTCGTTGTCCGCACGTGATTTTGTAAAACGTTACCGTGCGTCTACTCTTTTTTGGACGCAGTTGATTTGAGCGGAAAGACAATCCGTCCGTTCTACACCCATGAGGGAAGCGGTGCGTCAGGAACACAAGCCAAGCTGAAAAAAGCCGAACCGAACGCGACAGTAAAAAGTGTGCTTGCAATCCGTGGAACAACCGCCCAGAACAACGCGGCCACTGTGAAAAAACAGGTCAGCGAGTGGCTGGGGAAATAAAACAGACGGCGCAAGTACCCATAAAAATCTGCCGTTTTGTCGCGAATTGCATTGAGCTTGTCGCATAATGCCGTTCATTTATAAAAATGTTCATCTATAATTTCATCGAAAATCATTTTGTGGAATTGGAGGAATTATGATGAACAAAATTGCGTTGGTAACTGGAGCTTCAAGCGGAATCGGGGCAATGGCGGCAAAGGAACTTGCAAAAGTCGGGTTTACTGTGTATGCGGCAGCGCGTCGCCTTGAAAAAATGGAAGAGCTTAAGGATTTTGGAATCAAGCCTATTTCGTTGGATTTGACTGATGAAAATTCGATTTTAGGCTGTGTGGAAAAAATCTTTTCAGAAGCCGGGCGAATCGATGTTCTTGTGAACAATGCCGGTTATGGCTCTTACGGTGCGGTTGAGGACGTTCCGATGAGCGAGGCTAGAAGGCAGTTTGAGGTGAATCTTTTTGGAATGGCGCGGCTGATTCAGCTTGTAACGCCAAAAATGCGCGAGAATCATTTTGGAAAGATTGTGAATGTCTCTTCGATGGGTGGAAAAATCTGGACAAAGTTCGGCGGCTGGTATCATGCCACAAAATTTGCGGTGGAAGGATTTTCGGACTGTCTTAGAATGGAGCTTGCGCCGTTTGGAATTGACGTTGCGGTTGTTGAGCCGGGCGGAATAAAGACTGACTGGGGAATAATCGCGGCGAACCATCTTAAGGAATCCGCAAAGGGCGGCGCGTATGAAAAATATGCTGAAAAGGCTGCTCGCGGAATGATAAAAAATTATTCCGGGAAAATGCTTACAAAACCTGAAGTGATTGCGAAAACCATAAGAAAAGCCGTTGTGTCAAAACGAGCTAAAACGCGTTATCTTGTCGGATTCATGGCAAAACCGATGGTTCTTACGCAAAAAATCTTCGGCGACCGTTTTTACGATTGGATTATCCGAAATTTCAGCTAGAATATAAAAAGGTGAAAAATGAAACGCTTTCCGTTGGACAAAAATTATGCGGCTCTTCTTGAATCTTATGGAATTTCTGTTGAGGAGATTCTGCGGCGTGCAGGGCTTCCATCCGACGTTTTTTCAAGGGAAAATCCGTGCTTGACGTCGGAAGAATATCTTAATTTTATGCAGGCGGTTGAATCGCTCGTGCCGGACAAGAAAATTCCAATTCAGCTTGCCGCTTCTGAAAATATCGAGACGATTTCTCCGCCGATTTTTGCCGCTTATTGCAGCGCGAACGCAGGCGAGTGCATAAAACGGATTTCGCATTACAAGTCGCTTGCAGGCGCAGTTGTTTTTAAGATTTTTGAAAATGCTGACGGAATCACGGTGAATATCTGCGGCGAGGAAAATCTGGAGCTTCCTGAAATTATTGTTGGAATCGAAATGGTTCTTCTTCTGAATTTGATAAGAAAGGCGACGAAGAAAAATATTGTGCCCTCAAAAGTCTGCGTGAAAAAATGTTTTGTTAATCCTGAATACGAAAAATTTCTTGGGCGCGGGGCGGAAATTGCCGCAAAAGATTCCATCAGTTTTTCTGCGGCGGACGCAAAAGTTCCGTTCATCACAAAAAACGAGTCGATGTGGAATTTCTTTGAGCCTGAGCTTAAAAAACGCCTTTCCGAGATGGAAGCAGACTCGTCATTTTCGGCAAAAGTCCGGAGCGTGCTTGTGGAGCTTCTTCCAGCCGGAAAATCTTCTATTGAGGATGCGGCGGCTAAGTTGGGGCTTGGAAAAAGGACGCTGCAGCGGAAACTTCAGGAAGAAAACACGACATTCCAAAAACAACTGAACCACACGCGCTCGCTTCTTGCAAGAAATTATATTCGTAACACAAATTTTTCCTCGGAGGACATTGCGTATCTGCTGGGCTTTCAGGACTTGAACTCTTTTTTCCGCGCATTTGCCCTATGGACAGGAAAATCTGTTTCTGAATATAAAAGGGAAAATGCCTGAAATAATAGAAATTTGAATCTGCATCAGCTCAATGGTATCTTGAAAAATTAAAATATTTTTGAGGTACAAAATGACTTATGGATATATCCGCGTGAGCACGGACAAGCAGACAGTTGAGAATCAGCGTTTTGAAATCGGAAATTTCTGTAGAAAAGAAAATCTTGAGATTGACGGCTGGATTGAGGAGACAATCAGTGGAGCGAAAAATTACGACAAGCGCAAGCTCGGAGACCTGCTGAATCATGTTCAGAGCGGCGACCTGATAATTTGCGCGGAGCTTAGCCGGCTGGGGCGAAGCCTGTTCATGATTATGGAAATTCTTTCAATCTGCATGAAAAAGGACTGCAAAGTCTGGACGATAAAGGATAATTACCGGCTTGGTGACGACATTCAAAGCAAGGTGCTGGCGTTCGCCTTCGGATTGAGCGCAGAAATAGAGCGCAATTTGATTAGCCAGCGGACAAAGGAAGCGTTGAAGCTTAAAAAAGCGGAAGGAATAAGTCTTGGCCGTCCAAAGGGGAGAAAAACATCACCGTTAAAGCATAAACTGTATGGAAAAAAAGAAATTATAGATGAACTGCTCGCTTTTGGAATTTCCCAACGTCAGATTGCAAAGAAATTCAATGTTGACAGGAACACACTCGCCAGATATTTGGGGAAAATGAAGTAAAAAAAACGAGCCATTTTATTCAGCAGAATTCGTCGGAGTGCGCTTTTGAAAGCTCTGCAAGCTGGGTGATTCTCTCTCCTGTAGAGCAGAGCATAAAGAGGAAGATTGAGGCTGTTGGTGTTCCGCTCAAGGACTGGGATATTTCAATCAATTACGGAATAAAAACCGGCTATAACGACGCGTTCATAATCAGCGGCGCAAAGAGAGCGGAAATTCTTGCGGCCTGCAAGACAGAGGAGGAGCGTCAAAAAACTGATGAGCTAATACGGCCTCAAAAATCAGACGAATTCTTTTTTCATCATTGGCTTTATGAACTGTTTATTTAATTCTCTTTCATTATGAAAAATCAAGAGTTCAGACTTTGAAAGTTCCTTTCGCTTTCGTTTTAAGGCAAGAAGTTGTATTGTACATATCAAGTCTGCTGCCTGAAACAATTTATAATCTTTGGGCAACACTTTTCTAATATCATAATGTGAAAGTTCCGTTGTAAGCACCGCATTTAAAATTCTGTTCAATTCATGCTGCCCATTATCGTAATACAAAATCGCATTATCAAAAGTCTGAAAGAATTCAAGATTAGAACGAATAAACAAAGACATTTCTTTTGCCATCTGTCCTTCAAGTTTAAAAGTGTTGTAAAACTGTTTTTTCTCAAAGACAAAAGTCTTAAACTTGATATCTGATTTTAATACAAAGTAAAACAGTTTTGTAAATAATGCGCGGCGTTCATTTGGCATTACATTATTAAACATTTCTTCTTTTCGTATAAGAGGAGCTGTATGAATTACAAAATCTTTTTCATATCCAAGAGACTGTATTTCAGAATCAAGTTTTTGAACTAATGGTTTTATATCTTTGTCCTGGTCATGAAAAAGCATTGTTATGATGTAATACGGTGAATGATGGCTGTATTCTCCAAAGTCTCCGCTTTCATCAACAAAAATGCTCAAATTATGCATAAACACTCCGGGACAAAAAAATGGCGGGACAGTCTGCCCGCCTTAATAGGTTGAACCTGGGTCTTTCGACCAGCTCAATAATTTAAATATATCATATTCTGGATAAAAGTCAAGTAATCCGACATTCATTTTTCAAGTTCATTTTTTAACCAACCCCAAACAGCCGATTTTGAGAATATCGCCTAGTTTTGACGTGTTTGTATTTTCTTGCATTTACAACTTGTTTTATGATTTTTTTGTTTAAGATGCAAGAAATAATTTTATGCAAAAATGAGAACAATATGAAATTATTTTATTGCCGTTCAATAAAATCTATCTCATCTTTTGACAGTCCGTAAAGTTCATAGACTTTTTGGTCTATTTCAGATTCGCTGTCATTTTCCGAAAATGGAGTTTTTCCTTTTTGTGGTGGAACAGGAAGTTTTTCTATGAACATAGGCTTGTACTCAAAATATCCGCCGTTTCTTGTAACGCCAAGGCTTCGTATATAATAATCCGCCAGCTTAGAATTCAGGATGTGCAGCAAATATTCATCAGCAGGAACAATCATAGGACACGGCGCATTTACGAACATTCCTTCCGGAGCAACGGCGTAAGCTGCCCTTAAATTCAGATTTCCCCACACAATCTTTGGCTTAAAAAAATCGTCCAAATATGCGCAGTTGCGCAGGTTATACGGAGTGTCGCCCTGGTCGGCTC
Source organism: Bacteroidaceae bacterium (assembly GCA_963594605.1). Classification (GTDB taxonomy): domain Bacteria; phylum Spirochaetota; class Spirochaetia; order Treponematales; family Treponemataceae; genus Treponema_D. The sequence goes on along the minus strand of CAVBEH010000013.1, from coordinate 8,312 downwards.
TTTTCTCGATTTTGTCCCAGTATTCATCCAGATGTTTCTTGACAGCCGGATAATCTTTTTCAACGTCAATTCTTGGAATTCCTTTTTCTTTAATGCCGTTGTGCGTGTTTATCAGCCACAAATCCGCGAACTCATACCCGTATCGCCTGATGTCGCGGCCGCGCAAAACCGGCCGAATTAGCTCATCAGTTTTTTGACGCTCCTCCTCTGTCTTGCAGGCCGCAAGAATTTCCGCTCTCTTTGCGCCGCTGATTATGAACGCGTCGTTATAGCCGGTTTTTATTCCGTAATTGATTGAAATATCCCAGTCCTTGAGCGGAACACCAACAGCCTCAATCTTCCTCTTTATGCTCTGCTCTACAGGAGAGAGAATCACCCAGCTTGCAGAGCTTTCAAAAGCGCACTCCGACGAATTCTGCTGAATAAAATGGCTCAAATTTCCTAAGTCATCATATTTCATATTTTTTGTGACACAGGCAAGCGTCTGCTTTTGGTTCTGCGATTTCTGGAATAGCAGAATGTTCGTGTCAACGGTCGCACTTTCAAAGACCTTTACGCCGGCAAAATCTATAAGCTCCTTCGGATTTACATTTTTTGCAAAAAAGTCACGGAGTTTTTCGCCGTAGCCTGCGCGCATCCATTTGTTGGATGTGATAAAGCAGAGATGTCCGTTGTCTTTCAGCAGATTAAAACCTCGCTCATAAAAAAGGCAGTAAATATCGCCTGTCTTTGCAAACGCCTTGTAGTTCTGGCTTTCGTACAGTTTCGCAAGCTTTCCGCTGTTGTTCTGAAGTTGGATATACGGTGGGTTTCCAATCACAATGTCGAATCCGTCTTCGATTCCGAACATCCAGTTTGCGTCAAAGAAGCTGCTTACCGCATTCTGGTCATAAGGATTCCAGCTTACCAGTTCTTCAAGGGATTTTGCTTCGTCAGATGAATACTTTTTCGCTTTTTCCTTTTCAAGATTTTTCCGGGCAAGTTTCAGTTCCTTTTGAATCTTTTTCCTTTCGTCTTCGTTTTTGTCTTTTTGGAATAAAGTTTTTGGAGCTGCGTCAAATAATTCCGCTTCTTCCTGAACATCGACCATAACGACCGGAAGATTTTTCAGCTGTTTTTCATAATTCCTGATTTCATCTTCAATTGCGGTTATTGCGTCCGTATTGAGTCCAACAACCTGTTTTTCAAGCAGAGAGATTATTTCCGCTCTCTTTTCTTTATCCTTGTTTCGGTATTCTTTCTTTTTGCCGGCTGTGGAAGCCTTAAAATGGTTTGTTCTAATCTCAAGAAGCTCTTCTTTTAGTCTGCTTAAAGCCTCGTTTTTTAAGTTAAGAGCCATGGACTGTTCCGATTTTAATCCGATTAGACTGTTTGCCGCCACAAATTTTGTCTCAAGGTTCGGCAGCGGGTCAAATCCGTAGTTCTTTTTGGCGTCGCTTCCTTTTTCCTGCTCGCAAATCAGTGCTATAAAAAAGCGGAGTTTTGCAATCTGAACGGCGATTGTCTGAATGTCGGAACCGAATATGCAGTTTTCAATCAGGTGCAGTTTCAGTTCATAAAGATTTTGCTTTGAATCATAAGAAGAATCAAGTTTCCTTATTAAGCTGACTAATCTCTGTAAAATTCCGACCGGAAAAGCTCCGGAACCGCAGGCCGGGTCAAGAACTTTTATGTTCATGAGCGCATTTAAGATTTTGTCGTTGTTCTTGAATTTTACTTCAGCGATATTGTCATCAAAAAGCTGAGAAAGATGTTCTTCGGAAAGTTCAGTGCTGTTTTTCAGATAATTTTTTATGGACTCATTCACCATAAAATTCACAATTTCGCGCGGTGTGTAAAACGAGCCTGAATCCTTGCGGGCGGTCTCGCTTGTTTCCGGGTTGTAAGTTCCAAGAAGGTTTTCAAAAACCTTTCCTAACAGTTCCGGGTCAAGGGCAACCTGAATTTCCACTGGGCTGTTTTCTTCTACTGTAAAATTATATCTGTTTAAGATATGGACAATTCCCTCGTGTCCGTCTTTTTCATTCTGGAAGAATAATGCGTTTGGAATAAAAGCTCGCCGGTTACTTTCGCGGCTGAAACCGTCGTTGTAAATCTGAACATTGTTTCCGCTGTTAGAAGTTTCAAGCTTGTCAAGACATTCAAAAAGTCCGCCGTTCAAAAAAGGAACTGAACTGAATAATTTGATTATTTCCTCGTGGCTTGCTTTGAAGAATGATTTTTTGTTGTCATCCCTGTATAAAGTCTTGATTCCGTATTGCAGGTACGCTTTGTCGTCATCTGTAAAACCGCGCTCCGCAATCGCTTTGTTCAAAGTCGCAAAAAACAGGTTCTGGATGACCGCATTATAGTAGTTCCCTTTTTCTGTGCTTTGGGAATCAAAGTCTGACAGAATTTCTTTTAGCTCAGACTCGTCAAAAATCCATGAAGGAATAAGGTCTTTTTGTTTTATGAACCAGACGAACATTAAACGGGTTATAAGTCTTATAAGGTTTGTCTCGTTGTTTTTGTCTGTCTGTTTTACATTGCTTCCTTTTCCTTGCGGGTAGGTGGAAAGTTCGCAAGCCCAGGTGTACCAGCTGAACAGCTCCTAATAAAATTCTTTAGTTACAACTTCAATATCAAACCGCTTTCTTAAATCTTCAAACGATGTAACTTTTTTAGAAAGCATTGATTCCGGAGTATGCTTTTTACATCCTTCTCCCAGCTTAAAAGAAAATCGTTTTGGATTTGAGTAAAGCGGCTTTACTTTTCCGTTCACAAATTCATAATCCGACGTAATCAAAGACAATCGCCACGCATTGGATTTTGCGGAATAGAAAACTGCCAGCACATTCTGATTGAATCCATATTTTTTCATGCAAGAAACAACTTCTTTTGTAAGCGTAACACGCGGATCATGGTCGTTCTTTGTGCGGAATTCAAAGACATCAAGATTAAGGCTTTCAGAAGTTCCTAATTTATAGCCTTCTTCAATGTTTTTGTATTCAAAGAAAGTTTCCTCTTCTGCCGGCTCAAAGTCATCCGGTAAAAATCTGTCAGAAATTCCCGGAAATTTTCTCTGTTATAGTCTTTAGATACATCAAAAGTTTTCATTTTTTTCTCCAATATTATACCAGCTCTTCTGCAAGCAGAACTGTTTCTGGTTCAGAATCGATTTTTCTGTCTTTTTCAAGAATTGTTATAAGGTAACCGTCGGGAATTATTGCTTTTACTTCTGCAAGCGAGTCAGACTTTGCAGGATTTAGCCTTGCGATTTTTTTTACATAATAAGTCGGAATTGAATCCCAGCTTATTGCGTCGCATAGGGATTTTAAATACTCCTTGTCGGAGTCATTTTTCACTTTATTTTTAAGGACTGTCAGAATTCCAAATGCTTCCTGCGCTGTTTTGCTTTTTTGTTTTGAGGTTCTTACAATTCCGCTTTCCGCTTTTGCCTTTTCGTACATCTTGTAAAATCCATCGGAAACAGCCTGCCCCTTGTCTTTTTTTGTCGCTCTAAATAAAGACAGTGCCTGCTGCGGATTTACTTTTATTGTGGAGCCGTCTTGGGCTGTAAAGCAGAATCTGTATGCGTCTCCTTTTTTGGAGAACAACAGAACTCCCTTTTCCTGAATGTCGTCAAAAAGTTCGTTTGCCAGTAAATCCTGTTCTGCTTGTTTGTAATTGACATTTTTTCGTGCTATGCGGCAACGCTGGGGCAGCTCAATTGCGGCTTTAAGAGATTCCTTTTCGTCATTTTCGATTCTGTAAAGCTCATTTCGAAATTCGACATCCCACGAAACTGAATTCGCGTTATTTTCTTCTTCCGTAAATTCTTTTCCAAGATAACCGTCAATTGTCTCGTCTTCTGTAAGAATCTTTGTATCGGCTCCAAGAATAGCTTGAAAAAGCTTCATCTTAAATGTTGAAATTTCGGCTGTGTGGCTTACTTCTTCTCCGGTTGCCGTTGGAAAAAAATTGTAGATATAAAGCTCATCAAAGACTTTCTTGTTGATTCTGTTTATTCGTCCGACTCTCTGAATAACTCTTGTAGGATTGTATGGAATATCATAGTTGTAAATTGCTCCTGCCCTGTGAAGGCTGAATCCTTCTGAAATAGCATCTGTAGCTACAAGAACATCGTAGTCATTTTTCTGCATGTTTTCCGGATAACCAGCGTCAAAATTTGAGCGGATTGTTTCGCGGCCGGATTTTGTCGCTGTTTTTGAGGAATACATCATTGCACGCAGTCCGTCTTTGTTTAGCTGTTCAGAAAGATAATCAGCGGTATCGGAAAATTCTGTGAATATGATGATTTTTCTCTGCGGCTCATTTTTTAAGGAAGATTTTATGCTTTTTTCGATGGAAATTAGTTTCGGGTCTGATTTCACTTTTTCCCATTCTGAAAGAAAGTTGTCAAACAAAGCGATGTCCGAGAGCAAGTCCTTTTTGAAGTCGTCTGTAATATCTGACGTGTCAACAAAAATCAAACCTTTTTCCATATCCTTTGAATAAGCTGATTGGAGAATGTCATCCAGAGAAAACAAGGAATCATCAGCGGAATCGCACAGCTCTTCCATCTGTTCAAAATCAGGAAATTTGCCTTTTTTATAGAGCGGAATCTTTTTGAAATCTTCAACCCATTTGATAAGATTTTTCATTGAATTCTGTATGTTTTCAAGAGTTTTGATGAAACTGTATTTGGAACTTTCAAAACGGCGGACAAGGAGCTGCTGCATAAATTTTGCCATGTTTCTCTGTCCTGTCTGAAAATTGTCTACTTCAAAATGTTCCGCATATTTTGAAATAATAGACTTGTCGTTTTTCAGGTAAACCATAGGCTTGTAGCGTGTGCCTTTAAAACCGTTCGCTTCATCTGTCAATAGTTCAAGAGTTTCTTTATACAAGTCTGACAACTCTCCAAGCTCATAATTCTGCGACTTCGGCGGTTTGACTTGTGAAAACTGAATTCCTTGCGCCTTTAAATCAGACTGATATTTTATAAGTTTTTCCAAATCAACGCGGGTTCTGCGTATGATAACCGGGTCTAAGATTTCACGGATTTTTTCAGCCAGTTTATTTGACTGTTCGTTGAATTCTTTTTCATCTGATTTTTTTGCTCTATGCTCTTTTTTCAGTTTTTTGTATTCAATGACCAGCTGTTCCATTTGGTTTCCAAGATTGTTTACGGTCTGGATTGTGGAATGTGCTGGGATTTGAAAAAGTTTAATAAGTGAAAAAATATCTTCCGGTCTGTTATTGAATGGCGTGGCTGAAAGAAGAATAATCTGATTTCCTGCGCAAAGCTGATGCAGAAAGCCGTAGGCAGCTGTGTTTTCATTTCTGTAGCGGTGCGCCTCATCGATGATAATTACTGAGTCAGTGTAGTTCTTGTTCTCATTAACTGCATCCTCAAGTTTGCCTGATGTATAGACTTTACAGCCTCTAAGCCCGAAATCGGCGGCATAGTCTTCCCATTGTGTTTTTAAGTGCGGAGGTGTTATTATAATCGTCCGCTTGTCAAGATTTGCTGCGATTGCGGAGGCTATGACTGACTTTCCCAAACCTACGACATCTGCGACAATGCAGCCAGAGTGTTTTTTCACTTTTGCGACACCGTCTCTTATGGCGTCAACTTGGTAGGAGACATCAAAAAACTGATTAAGCCTGTCGCGTGTAATTTCTTTCGGTGTTTTTATATAGTCATCAGTTGCTTTGAAGTATTCATATAAGACACGGATGTACATTAAATAAGGGGTCGGAATCGTTTCAAGCCAGGTGTGTTCAAGGACAAGCGTTTTAAAATCGTCTTTGTTTTCTTTGCTGACAATTGGAATTGAATTTTCCCATAATTCTTCAAAAATCTTTTTGTCGTCCTCAAAGTCATTCTCATCCTGCAAGTACACATTGATTTCGTTGCGTGCCTTGAATCCTTGTACGGAAAAATTGCTTGAACCTATTATGATTTTGCTTTCATCCATGCCGGACGGTGTTGTTCCTTTTGGCAGATAAAACAGATACATTTTTGCATGGTTCGGGTCTTTTGTTTTTCTTACTTCCAGAGTTCCGTTTTCAAGCTTTTCCAGAAATATGCGGTATGACTTTTCAAAATCAGAAGAATCTAGAATGTCAGCTTTGTTTATAATATTTTTTAGGTTTTCAAAATATTTGTTTCTTATTGTAAGTTTTGAATCCGTGTTTTTTTTGCTGTCAAGATTTGTCGTATATTCAACAATGCAGTTGTTTAAGTTGACTTCGGCATCCATTCCCACAAGAATACGAAGCGGCTTGTCTTTCAAGTCTCTGTAAATTTCACAGAATCCTGAAAAGAAAAAATATCCGACAAGAAAATCCAGTTTTGAACTGCTTTTTGTTAATGCCTGAACGCGTTCTGATAAAGAAGTTTCCTTGTCAGTATTCGTTAAAAATTTTGAAGCCATAATATACAATTATAACATATTTTTGAAATTTTACAGGCTGTTTTCTTCTATAAAATGATGTGAATTTTATTTGTTTTCTGCATATCTTGAAATAAGAAATAAATATTAGACATATTGTTTCGAGTGATTTATATTTTTTGTGGAATTGAAAAACTGGAGCCTGATATGAGAAAATTCATTTTTGGAATTGCTGCCGCTTGCTTTTTGTGCGGTTCGGCTTTTTCGGAGTCGAAGATGGTGCTGGTAAAGGGCGGAACGTTTTTGATGGGGAGTCCTGCTTCGGAGCGGATGCGGGATTCGGACGAGGCTCAACATTCGGTTACGGTCGGCGATTTTTATTGCGACGCGTTCGAGGTTCGACAGTCGGATTACGAAAAACTGATGGGGAAAAATCCGAGCTGGAACAAGGGCGCGAATCTGCCGGTTGAGAATGTTTCTTTTTATGACGCGCTTGAATACTGCAACAAAAAATCTTTGGCGGAAGGGCTTGCGGCGGTCTACAAAATCGGCGGAAAGAACGCGAAGTTTCCTGATGTCTCTGTGGACTTGGCGGCGGACGGCTATCGGCTTTTGACTGAGGCTGAATGGGAATATGCCTGCCGCGCCGGAACGACGACGATTTTTAACACGGGCAACTGGAACAATCCGAAAGATGCGAACTATGAGGGAAGCTATCCTTATTTAATAGAAGAAAATTATGTTCGGCACACGAATCCGAATGTTCAGCCGGGTTTGAACCGCGGAAAAACGATTGCGGTGGACTCGCTCTCGCCGAACGGGTTCGGGCTTTACAATATGCACGGAAATGTGAGCGAGTGGGTTTTTGACTATTACGGCAGTTATGACGAGGCGGTTTCTGCTTCGGAAGTTGCCGGAGCGGCTTCGGCTGGGGCGACTGGGAGTTCTGGCGGAAAAAGCGGTTCGGGCGTGGGCGAAAAATCTGTTTTGAATCCGCTTGGGGCGGCTGCTGGTGTTTACCGCGTGAACCGTGGCGGCGGATTCAACGATTTTGGAAAGCACTTGCGGAGCGCGTACCGTTCGGCTTCAAATCCGCTTACAAAAGACAGAAATCTTGGATTCAGAATCGCACGGAATGTCAGCAGTGCTGGCGGCACTGGCGGAAAAAATACGGGCGCGCGGAGCGTTGTTTTTGAGACAAAATATGACGAGAAAGTCGCTTCAATTTCAGTTCCGAAAAATCCGCGTGTGCTCGTGGCTTATTTTTCCTATTCTGGAAACACCGAAAGCGCGGCGGAATACATTTCAAAAACGCTGAAATCAAAATTTGGCGAGGAGAATGTTGACCTTGTGGAGCTTGAAATGCAGAATCCGTACCGAGGCGGAATCTACGACGTGAGCCAGCGCGACTTGATGAACGGAACTCGTCCGCCGCTAAAGACAAAAATCTCCGCGGCAAAAATGGCTGAATACGATGTTGTGCTGCTCGGCTACCCGACTTGGTGGGCGACTCTTCCGATGCCGGTTTACACATTCCTTGAAAGCTACGATTTTTCGGGCAAAACCGTGATTTCATTTTCAAGCCACGGCGGAACAATGTTCGGCGACAGCGTGAGCGACCTTTCAAAGCACTTGCTAAAAAGCTACGTGGGGCTTCCGTTCGAGTTCTTCTATTCCGGCGGTCGCGACCTGAACTCAAGAATCGACGAATGGCTGAAAGAAAGCGGACTGTGAATCTTTAAAAATAAAGTAACTATATTTCAAAATTTAGTTACTTTATTTGCCTGACGGACTAGGTATGTTTTACTTATAGCTTGCTAAGAACAAGGAAAACTTGGTAAAAATCTTTCTGTTGTAAGTGTAAGAATTGCTTATATTACTTGATTATTGAATTGAAAAGTTGTCCTTTTTAACGAGCGTTTTTTGGGACAG
>CAVBEH010000012.1:0-84018 GCA_963594605.1 Bacteroidaceae bacterium | reverse complement strand
TGTTGAAACTCCATCGGCGGAGAATGCTGGATAATTACTTTTGATAATGGGTATTATGTCAATGCGTAACTATCAACAGGCTAACAGACTTTAAAACATCTGTCAAGTAAAATTTCAATTTATTTCATTTTTTTCCAGACACATAAAATGTGTCATTCCACATTATCCATATCAAGATATGGATAATGTGGATTTTCTTATTCCTTATCTTCTACTTTATGAATGTATAGATGAATACGAGGCAAATTAAATCCGTTTTTCTTTGAATTTCTTAAATACGGAATGAGATAACCAAAAATAAACCATCCTAAAAACACAACGATAAACAACCAGCAAACAACAGGGATAATTTGAGCCAACAAATTTACAAAATCATCAAAATCATAATACATTTGCGTTACTCCTTTTACAAAGATTAAGACATAAAAACACTGCACCGTCAAGAGTAACGACACAGATTTTGAGATATAAGCGAGACTATGGAAAATTCCTATGGATAAGCACCTTTACAAGGGGTACTTATCCACAGGTTTTTCCACAGTCTACGCACTAGAATTGTCGCCAGAACGATTTTTGGCGGCCTGTTCAGTCTTGGCGGCCAATTCAGAGGCGATAATATCACCAGCACGAACGGCATCTTCATAAACAGTCTTATCAATATGCTGTCTTAAAGACATTTCATATTGACTGACTTCCGCACGGTCAACACCTTCATATCTGGTAATAGGAAGACCACGGCCATCATCAATACCGTCATCAAAGTCATACTGCTGAACACCTTTAACGGCGGTGGGAGTAGCAAGGAGACGGCGAACAGATTCCTTCTGGGGAGTGAAGAACTGTTTTTCGACAATCGAATCATCAAACTTACGAGTATTAACGGGGTCATCGTAATCAACGACATTACCGATAAGACCGAAACAAGTTGACTTACGCTTTGCATTCTCAATTTCTGACATAAAACAACCTCATCAAAGACCGGCCGGAATAGACTTATACGGAAGTCTACGGACTGCACGGCAACGATTAGCGACCTGAACAACGAACGGCGGTTCAGACGGCACGGCAAACATATTCTTGCGGACATTACCTTCCATATTGACGAACGAATTTGAAAGGGTAGGAGTCTCCGAAAAGAATCTAGCCCATGTCCAAGAGCTGAAATACTCATCATTCTTATTCGCAAGAAGTCCAGAAACCATATTACGGCGGTGTCTCATCTCCGCAAATCTTTCCTGATAAGCATAGATGTCATTATCCTTGGAAGCGTCTCCAGTAACAAACAATTCCTTATTCAAAATCGCCTGAGGGCCAAGCTCATTGAATTCCGGCCAGTAATACTCGTCATAAGTGGTACGAGACCATTCACGGGGAATTCCCTGAGAATAAGTAACATCCGGAACAATCTTCATGACACCGAGGACAAGACCGAAATCCTTTGCATGGACTTTACCGACATATCCGGAAGCGGAAGTAATGCCATGTCCTTTCATAGCACCGACAGGAGTAAGCCGAGTATCAGAAGATGAACCGGTTTCAGTCTGGGCAGAAGAAAGAACTTCCGTAAAAACAACATCCTGAACAGTGCCACCGATATAAATCGGAGTTCCATCATTGATATGGGGGTCAACACCGTAATGAGCCTTTATCATGGAATTGTAATCACCGTCAGTACGTGCATTGCGTTCTTGCCAAATCTGGACGGCAAAAAGGCGGCGGAGCTCATCACAGGTAACCGAAGATTTTACATCCATTCCGGAAAGCGAAAATTTGACGGACATCTTATCAGTCGCAGCATCATTATAAGCCTTCAAACGTGTATACACCTGAGCATCATAAGAAGGACTTCCAGAAGTAGAACGATTGATAGCATTAACAGCACGCATACTGACATTAATACTTCCAACACTTCCACCGGAACTCATAGAACCACCAAGATAAGGAGTCTGCGAACCGAGACCGGCAGAAGTCGCCTGAATATTCACACCGGAAGCGGCAATCTCATCAATAGTCTGATTACCGAGAGAAAGCGGCACATTTTCCGGAAGATTTTCCACTAATAAAGTCTGCTCATCACCGCCAGTGAATTTAATGTCGAGCGTCTCAACATTTCCACGGACAGGCCAAGGCAAACCGGTAGTAAAGTAATCATCACGAAAATCAGCATAATGCAACTTCCAGAGCGGAACAGAATCATCATCATCACCGGTAACATTGACATCAGAGACAAGACCGGACTTCAAGACCCAATCATAATCATTGTCTGGGAAAAGACCTTTATTATTCTGATTAAGATTCTTGTTACACTCATAATCACGGTAATAACGCTGATAAGCGTAAAACGGAAAGGCGGACGGAAACAAGGACGGGTCAAGTTTGTTAACCTCATCTTTTGACAAGATAGGAAATCCCATAGAGTTCCAGACACTACCGGCTCCGCAATCACCAGCGAATTTACGGGGGTCAATACGTGGAACTTCCGCATCGTAATTTCCTCTACGGCCTTTAGTTACAAAGGGGTTCCACAAGTGCCACATCTCATTGTTATACAACAAGACATAATTAGTGATAATCTTCATACGAGCCATCGGCGGGACAACCATAGGCATAGCACGGGCAAGAATATCATTGGAGAGCGTGAGCTCATCGCCAGGAACAACCTCCTGAAGATAGAACGGAATCAACGCACCAATTTCAGCCGTAAACGTATGGAGATACGACAAATCAAAAAGCGAACGAGGAACGGACGCTTTGGTATCATGGGAAAAAATTCCTCCGTTAGAACCGGAATCAACTCTTGAAGCCATAACTAATCCTTAATATCCGAAGTCTTTTCTACAAACTCTCTTTCAATCCGAACAGGGTCAGTCTCTTTTGTCTCAACTGATTTTGTCTGGGGGAACTTATAACAATCCCAAGGAATATCAGTAATTCCATCACGGTGAAGAAAAAGCGCACCGTTTGAAAGCTCAAGCGAGCCGACACACTTCAAAGACAAATCCTGAAATTTAGGATTACGGCTGATAATCGGATAGGAATTGCGGACGGCAACACCATCGTTAGCAGCCATAAAAATTTCGTCACAGGATTCAGCGACATTATCATATACGACATAAAGCTTAGTTCTCATTTTTAACCTCTTCTAACTGATTCATTAAAACAGTGACATCACGGTCACCGTGAGAAATCTCCATCTCAACAGGATGAAGAGAATTGCGAGCGTCAACAACAAAATGATGTTCACGCACAGCGCCCAACTGCTTATTCATCTCATCAACGGAATCAAAGCCAAGACGCTTGGATTTGTTATACTGGCGGACAACATTCTTTGACTTGTCATCAAGATATTTCTTTGTCTTCCAGAGCCGAAAAGTATCGACATAATACTTAGGAAGCGGACGGATTACACCATGCCAAGAGTAACCGCCATTTTTGACAATATCATCAAAATTATCTTCAAAATATTTCGAGCCGATACCTTTACTCATGAGATTGAACGGCGGTTCAGTATCTCCGTAAACCTCAAGAGCCTTATCACCATGAATCTGTTTATCCAGATACTTTAGAACATATCGAATACCTCCATTTTTAAGCGGCTTGGAAATAACTTCCGGAGCAGCGCACTTATTCCATGACTTGACATACAGAGGAAAACATTCCTGAAAATCAAGTCCCATGATTATGATATGATAATGCGGGCGGCAAGTCTCATCACCATACTCACCGACGGCAAAATACTTGAATTTAGGACGGAACACCTTTCTATCAAGATTACGCCGAAGCCTCTTGAAAAACTTCTGGACATCATCCTTACGGAGCGTAGCAAGACCAGACGGACTATAAGGCAAATGTTCATCGTCATAGGTAAGTGTCAAGAACGTAGTCTTCTTGTTCTGACACTCAAACATAATTCTTTGCTCCCAAGCATTGCGACGGTCAATACGACAGGACATACACCAACCACAAGGGACAGGGAATATCCTACCGTACTTCTTCATTTGGAACGGTCGAGAACAGGCCACAATCCACATTTCTCCATAGAGCGGAAGTAACAACGTACAACAGTTCTCCAGCAATGGACGGCACTCTTGAAACGGTCATACTCATTCGTACAAAGAGGACAGTCATAACGGCCAACACCTCTGCGAACATCAAACCACTGATTCAAATCCTCACATACAATATTGAACCATTTCACGAAATAACGGCCGGTGCGATGATTCTTGTAGAGCATCACACGGCGGACGGAATCGGAGAAAACGTAATAATTCTCCGGATGTTCTCTCTGGTCATCGTAAAAATGCTCCTCTCCATATCGGGAACGGGGCAAATCAGCCAGAGAAAACAAAACGTTCAAATTGTCTGTCAATTAAATTGAATACCTCCGTAACTGGTAGATTTAGGAGTATAAATCGGCGACTGTGTAGGAACAGCAGAAGCAGCCGGATTAAAGAAACCAGCTCCAGTCTGCACAGCCTTAATTACATTAGAGAAAGAATCATTAATAGCCCTCATTCTTTCAGAAGCATTATGAACGCCAGCAGCTTCAAGCGCCTCATCAAACCACTTAAAAGATTTCGCAATCAATTTGTCATCCTTTTCACGAATCTTACGCTTAGTCTTATCATTCTTAACTGCAAAATCAGAATACTCACCAGAAACACGGCGGCGGAGAGCCGAACGAAGCTCCGAATTATGCGGAGCGGTAACAACCTTAAGAATTGCGGGGTCAACGTTTTCAGTAAGGCCGAAACTCTTCAACTCTTTCAGACGCATTTCAGTACGTTCATACTCTTGAGCGGCGTTATTCGTTTGCTGGTCAGTCGCACGAATCTGGGATTCAGAAAGACGGGCACGCACAGCGGAATCAGACTTATCAAGCTCAAGACGTTCCTGTGAAATCCGGTAAGCCTCTTTCATGCGAGCGTCATTATTGTCAATCTCTTTAAGCTTCAATTCCTCATTACGCAAATTCTTGCGCTTATCCTCATTAATCTGAAGCTGACGGAGATTAGTATCATCCTCGACTTTCTTACGCTCAAGCTCCAACAAATCTCTCTGCCTCTGGTCGGCCTCTCTCTGGGAGACACGGGCACCGAGGGCGGAAAGGTCATTTGACGGATGGACAGAGCCGGAAGAGGGAGTAGAGACAATACCACCAGCATTAGCACCGTTACCGGCGGCCAAAATGGGAGACAATCCGGCAGAACGCATATCGTTAACACGTCTCTGGATTGCGGTATCCTCACGGTCAAAAATCTGCTGCTGCAAATTCTTTTGATAATCTCTGTCATAGAGGCCGAAGCCGATATTGACGTAATCCATGTTGGTATCATGTGCGGCCTTCGCAGCCTGAATGATTGAAGCAGCGTCAGCCATTATTCAACCTCTTCAACAGCTACAGGGGTATCAGGAACAACACGAGCGGGGGAGACCTGATTACAATTGGTGATAACCAACGAAACAAGAATCACAACGGCAGAACCGATAGTGAACATCTCTTCTTTGCTTGGAAACTGCATTATTTTACCTCCAGTTCACAGACTTCAAAAAGCAAGTCAGAATTGCACTCAAATTTCTGTAACTCTCTGGCTTTGCGTCTAGCTTTTTCCATCGAATCGAACAGAAAACCAGTAAGACGGAGAGACCTAGATTTCAGGTATCTCCGGCGGACACAGTAAACAATCATTCTGGGCGAACCTCCTCACAAATATTTTTATCAGGGTCATATTTATAACGACCGAGACAAGTCCAAGAACAATCATAGACACGGCAAACGGAATTCACGACCTTTACAAAGTTATCAAAGGTCAAAACACCAAACGGAAAATACTCATCCGTATCACCGTCAGAAACATAAAAGACGGATTCCATGATTACCACAGAACGGTTACCGAACTCACGGTAAAAACGAACCTCTCTACGCTCAACATCAGGATATTCGATAACACAAAGCAAATCTTCAACAATCATCAGCTTCTATCTCACGAAAACCGACAATCCGATAAAAATCAGATTGTTCAGTACATTCAAACAAAAAATCAAACACAGACTGTTTAGCGTGTTCCAGACTTGTACCAGAAAACTTGAATTCACATTCATACATTTCCGGAATATTCCTCTTAGTGAGGAACTGAACTCTAAAAGCATAAGTGACCATCTTAAAACCTCCATTGCGTTACTTTTGATAATGGGTATTCTGTCTACCAATATGCAGCCAGAAATTATTTTCGGACTAAACCCTGCTCTTTTCTGGGACGGGAATTAACTTTTCCGGTTTATTTATTTCAGACTGCGCCTGCTGTTTATGCTCATCACCAGCCCCACGCATGTCATTGCGGACAGGAGAGATGAGCCTCCGTAGGACAGGAAAAGCAGCGGAATTCCGGTTATCGGCATCATGCCCATGACCATACCGACATTTATGAAGAAATGGAATGAAAACATGGCAAGAATTCCTGCGAGAATGTAAAGCCCGTATTTGTTCGGAGTTTTTTTCATAATGCGCAGGATCCTCATGAATATCAGGAAGTAAAGAAGGAACACCATGCAGCCTCCGGCAAATCCGAGCTCCTCGGACAGGATGCTGAATATGAAGTCGGTGCTCTGCTGCGGCAGAAACCTGTAATGGCTCTGTGTCCCGTTCAGATAGCCGCGCCCGAAAATGCCTCCCGCTCCGATCGCTATTTTCGACTGGATTATATTCCACCCGGAGCCGAGCGGGTCGGTCTGAGGATCCATGAAAACGATAAGACGCTTTATCTGGTAATATTTAAGGACTTTTCCGAGTACGACCGACATCAACAGTGATACTGTTATTATTGACATGATATATGTGAGCCAGAACCAGTACCCGGCGCCCCTGAAATAACGTCTTACGACAAAACCTATCAGTGAGATGGCCACAGCCGCACCGACAAGAATCATCCTGAGCTTCATGTCGGTCAGGATTGATATTGCCGCATGGGGTGTTTTTGCGATTTCCGTGTTCCATACCGGAGCTATGGCGAATACAATTGTCATAATTCCCATGATCAGTATGTACATTATGTATCTGAGCGGAATTCCCGCGATGAAGCACATCAGCAGGAATACCGGAATGTAGACGCTGGCTGTTCCGAGATCCGGCTGAATCAGTATCAGTCCCATGGGAACAAGAAGAATCGCCGTGGCTGCGATGAATCTGCGCAGCTGACTGTCTGAATTCTGGCTGCGGTCAAGATAACGGGCCAGAAACAGTATGAAGAATATTTTTCCGAATTCCGACGGCTGGATTCCGAATTCGCCTATTCCGATCCAGCTCTTCGCCCCGTTCACATAGCGCCCGAATATTCTCGTATATACAAGCAGCAGTATCAGCCCCAGATACAGCCACAGGGATGCGGACTCAAGCTTCCTGTAGTCATACAGTGTGGCTGTCACCATGCATACGATACCCGCAGAAGCCCATATTATCTGTTTTATGTATTCATTCGTTACGGATATTCCCTCTGAATTTATGCTTGATGAATATATGAAAAGAATACCGGTGGTGACGAGAGTGAGCACGATAAGGATGAGAAAATAATCGAACCTGGATAGTATCCTGTTTTTCATACCGCACTACTCCTGTCTGCCTCTGTTTCTTGTCAGATACTGGAATCCCAGCTCCTTCACGGCCTCTTCGTATGTCTGGTTCGCAAAGATGCCCTGTATTATTATGTTGGTCGCATAAGGTGCCCACCATTCCCATTTGTTGCAGGCCTCGACTATTGTGGCGACGCATATCCTGTCCTCGGGCGGCGCATCGTAGGGCGCATACGCGACAAGCCATGAGTGCCAGCTGTCCTTGTAGCGGTCAACTTCCGCTGTTCCTGTCTTGCATGCAATCTGAACAAGCTTGTTGTGCATCGGATACTGCGGTGTTCCGTCGGTAACTGTATAGCGGAGCGCCTCCTGGATTTCTTTCCATACGGCCTGATCGATTGTGGACTCAACCAGAATCTCAGGCTCGACTTCCCTTATCACCTCATTAGTGACAGGATCACGGACTTCCTTGAGTATATGGGGCTTGTAAATCCTGCCGTTGTTGGAGACCATCGCAATCATGTTCGCCATCTGCAGAGGAGTCGCCTCCATGTACCCCTGTCCTATCGAAACGGAAAGGGTGTCGCCTCCGACCCATTTCTCATGGTATTTCTTCTCCTTCCATTCGGCTGTCGGCACAAGCCCTGCCACCTGGCTGGGAAGATCTATCTCCGGAATTCTTCCGAATCCCATCTCCTTGGCATACGATGCGATCTTCTCTATTCCCAGGTAGTCGCGTCCCACAGTCCAGTAGTAGATGTCGCATGACTGAGCCATGGCGTTCTTCATGTCAAGCCAGCCGTGTCCGGGCTCATGGATATGGCAATGAAACACCCGTCCTCCGTAAAGCATCTTGCCCTTGCACTCGATTTTCTGAGCCGACGGGAACGCCTTCTCCTGGAGCATGGCCGCTGACATTACGATTTTGAACGTAGATGCCGGAGGATATGACAGCTGCACCGCCCTGTTTATAAGCGGCTTTGAGCTGTCATTAAGAAGCTTGCTGTATTCGGCGGAACTGTCGTCCATGCTGAATATGTTCGAGTCGAAGTACGGATATGACACCATCGCCAGAATCTCGCCCGTCGCCGGCTTCAGCACTACGGAAGCTCCGACCCTTTTGCCCAGAGTGTCCTCCACCAGCTTCTGTATGTCGGAATCTATGGTGAGGACAAGATTTTTTCCCATCTGCGGAGGCTCGACAGCCGGTGTGTCGGAAATTATCCTCCCGTGCACATCGACAGTTGACATCTCGCGTCCTGGTTTTCCCTGCAGAAGCGAGTCATACTGCTTCTCTATTCCCGTCTTTCCGACTATGCTGTTGCTGTTGTAGCCCTTGTTGTAAAGCACGTTTATCTCGTCGCGAGTTATGTCTCCCACATAGCCTACTATATGCGAAAGGGAACCTGTATGAAGATAAGTCCGTTTCGGTTTTGACGCCCAGGAGACTCCATGCAGATCCGTCCTGTTCTCCGCTATGTTCGATATTACGGAGAACGGGACGTTGGACCGCACCTGCACGGTGGTATATGAACGCCGGACGGAGGGAGGAATCTTCGCGTCTATCTCCGACTTGTCCACTCCGAGAAAATGTGCGAGCCTTGACGCGACGGTATCATATCTTCCCGCGGGAATTTCTCCGGGAGTCATGCTTACGGCAAACGACTCGGTGTTTATCACCATCGGCTGCGAGGCTTTCCTGTCGAAAATCTCGCCGCGCTGGGCCGGAATAACGCTGACCTGGCTTGATATGGTTCTTGACTGCGTCCTGTACTTCTCACCCTGCACTATCTGCATGGAGAAAAGCCTGTATATGTATACCGCACCGAAAAGCATCAGTCCCGCGAAAATTATGAACAGCTTGGTGTTCCGGTTGATTCCGTTGTCCTCGGACTGCCTCTTATACATTGTCTGTCACATCCTTTGCAGTCGAGAGTGAATTCCTGAAATATCCCAGAAACCTGAAAAGGAACGGTGATATCAGCACGTTAAGTATGAACTCAGACAGGAAGTTATATGATACAAGTCCGGATGCATGTATTCCGGATGACGGAAATATGAATGCGACAGCCGACACCAGAAGCGATTTCACTACGGTTCCCGCCGCCGTGCTAAGCATCGGCACAATCACCCCCGAAATTATCACCGATTCGGCGAACAGTCCGCCTATGTAACCTGCAGCAGTCCTGATCAGGCAGTTGAATCCGAGCGGAACTCCTGTCAGAAAGTCGAGGAAAAGCCCCGACACGAATCCGGATGTCTCGCCGAAGAGCCTTCCGTTCAGCAGCGAGACATACAGCAGGCAGATCAGGGACAGATCGGGAACCACCGCAAGAAATGATATGTTCGAGAGTATTGACGACTCAATGACAGTGCAGCACAGAAGTATGAACGAACTTATAAGAAAAGATTTCATTTTGTCAGCTGTCCTCCCCTCCTCTCATGTCATTCAGCTCCTTCTGGTTCACGACGATTACCGTCTCAAGCCTGGCGAAGTCTATCACAGGCGTAAGTTCTATTCTCAGTGATGAATTGTAATCCAGAGCCGTAATTTTAGATATGGAGCCGATAGGTATGTCTCTCATGTAGTTGTAGTTTTCTCCCGACGTGACTACTATGTCCCCGTAGCTGAGCTCGTCCGCGACGCGTTTTCTTATATACTGGAGAATGAGAGGCTGATCCTGGGTTCCGAGACCGTTCACGAGACCGAGATCCCGTGTGTTCTGAAGCCGTGCTGATACAATACTGTCTATATTATAAACCGGCATTATCTGGCAGGTGAAGGAACCGACCTGAACCACCTTTCCGACAAGCCCCGTGTTGCCGTTCTGAATCGCTATCACAGGCATGTTCTTTCTGATTCCGTTCACGCTGCCCTTATCCACGGTAAGATAGCTGAACACGTCATCAAGGTTCCTTGATATTATTCTTGCCGGAACGTTCATCTCCTCAAGCGACATGGAGAAGTCAAGCTGCTCCTTCAGGCGCTCGTTCTCCTTTCGTATGTCGGCATTGGATCTCTGCATCTGCTCGTAGTTCTCAAGCCGTGACACAAGCTCGTTGTAGTCCTTTCTGAGCTGGCCTAGCTCACGGACAGCGGTGAAGGCGCCGGTGATTCCGCTCACGACAAAGTGAATTCCTTTGTCCGCCGCCGATATGACAGAAAAACCGGCCCTCCTTACGTTCAGGAGAAAACTTCCTGAACTGAACGCAAGCGCTGTGCCGGACAGCAGGACAAGACCTGCAAGAACAAATTCCGGAACACGGAATTTCAGCGAAAAATGACCCTTTCTCTGCATGGCTCCGGACTACTCGTTCAGGCTGTCGTAGATTGCGCGCTCGGATGACATATCCCTGAAAAGGCTGAACGCCTCTCCCGCGCCTATAGCAACACATTCAAGAGGCTTCTCCACAAGAATGACCGGAACCCCGGTCTCCTTTGATATGAGTTTCGGCAGTTCCCTGAGCATGGAGCCTCCGCCTGTCATGACAATTCCGCGCTCGACTATGTCGGACGCAAGCTCAGGAGGAGTCTGCCCTAGTGTAGTCTTTATCTCCTCGACAATCTTGTTCACGGGCTCCTTGAGCGCCTCGCGGACCTCAACGCTGTCTATCTCCAGTCTGCGCGGCAGTCCTGTTATGGCGTCGGTTCCCTTGAGCTCCATCTTCTCGATTGTCTTTTCCGGAGCCGCATTTCCGATCTGAATTTTCAGCCTTTCCGCAGACGGCTGCGCTATTATGAGATTATGTACGCTTTTCGCATGTTTTACGATCGCCTCGTCGAATTTGTCACCGCCCACACGGATTGAGTGCGTGACGACCATTCCTCCGAGCGAGATTACGGAAACCTCTGTGGTTCCTCCTCCGATGTCGCATATCATGTGGCCGGCCGGCTCATAGATCGGAATTTTAGCACCGATTGCGGCCGCCAGTGATTCCGCCATGACCTCCACTTCCTTTGCCCCGGCTTTCAGTGCGGCCTCTATCACCGCCCTGCGCTCGACGTCCGTCACGCATGACGGAATTCCTATCTTCATCCTGAGCGACTTGAAGAACTGATGGCGCGGAACAATTTTCGAGATGAAATATTTTATCATCTTTTCCGTGCTGTCAATGTCAGCTATTACACCGTCAGCAAGCGGACGTATCGCTATTATATTTCCGGGAGTCTTGTCGAGCATCCTCTTGGCTTCTGAGCCGACGGCAACTATTTTTTTAGTTCCCTTCTCCACCGCTATGACGGAAGGCTCGTCAATAACAATACCCTTGCCTCTTACGTATATCAATGTGTTGCAGGTACCCAAATCAATACCTATGTCAGTCGAAAACCTGTCAAAAAGTCCCATTATAATCCTCCCGGAAATTTCATTCTAATTGTCCGATATTTTTTTCAGAGCGCCGGGGTGATTCGCCTGAATCCTGAGTGCCTGACGCCATTCAGAGCGCGCCCTGACAATGTTCCCCTGCTTCTCATATATTACACCAATTCCGTAGTGCGCGTCAGCAGAATTCTGATCTTTTTGCAAAACTTCATTGAATTCGTTCATCGCGCCGTCATAGTCGCCCTCATCGCAGCAGATGGTTCCAAGAAGATACCTGCTTTTCAGCATGATCTCGTCATTGGAAGTGCTGCTGTTTATTCTGTACAGATACTGTTTTGCCGCGCTGAATTCCCCGGCCCTGTAATACTGCTCCGCGATCGAAAGCAGCAGGGAGTCGGATTCCCTTACAAGAAGCGCCTCCGTAAAGGCCGATATGCTCTCCATCGTCATGCCAAGTGCGGCATAACTGAGACCGAGATATTCCGCAGTGTCCTCAGCTGAATATCCGTGCTGTCTTGACAGCTCCAGATATTTCACGGCTAGGTCGGCATAATAATATGAGGATATTGTGTTCTTGTAGAAATAGGCTTTTCCAAGCATATACTCAAGCTGGGGGCGCAGCTGCTCTGAAGCCTCATAAAGCGCCGCCCTCATGCTGTTTATCGAACTGTCAAGGTAGTTCTGCGCCTGATACGTGTCGTTCTGTGACACGGCAAGAAAAAATCCCGCGTATCCGGAATAAGTGAGCGCGCTGTTGTTGAACGGATGTTTCTGGAGAAACTGCCGGCCGTCGTCATACACGGTCTGATAGTCCCTCGCCTTCCATGCATCCTGAATTCCCCGAAGGGTTATGTGTGTCCTGAAATACCGGTCCGCAAGAAACAAGCATGAAAATATAATGCCGCCAGCCGCCATTAGAATTCCGGCTGCCCTGAGAATTCTCAGCAGCCAGTAGTTGCGGCGTTTTGCATAGTTTCGGTTTTCTCTTCCAGTATTTCTCATTTCTTCAAAAAAACAGACGGGACAATAAGCCGGGTTCTGTATTCCGTTTCCGGAATGCAACCATCTATCCCAACACCGGATTGCCCCGGTGCTTCAGCGACTTACCCGCAGTATACGCGCGGAAGTGCACAACTGCTGCTTAGTCTTGCTCCAGATGAGGTTTCCATGCTGCGTCCGTTACCGGACGCACGGTAGTCTCTTGCACTGCCTTTTCACCCTTACCTGAAAATCAGGCGGTATGTTTTCTGTTGTACTTTCTGTCGCCCGGCGGGCTATGTAAGGCGAGCCGGAGTCCCCCTAAAGGTTCTTCCCTCTGTCCCTGATACAGCTGCCGTCTTGCGCCCGGCTGTTATCCGGCATCTCTTCCGCAGGAGCCCGGACTTTATCTCACCGGTCAGTCCTGTCATCAGGAAAGCCGGCGCGGTTGCAGTCCCGTCTGAAAAATTCAGTGTCTATTCGGCGTCGTCATCGGAATCCGAATCCGGCTCCTCTTCCTCGTCGTCATCAGCTCCGGCTGACTCCTCGTCATCGTCAAAGAAGTTCTCGTCGGAGTCATCATCGTATTCCTCATCCTCGTCATCGAAAGATGCGTCAAAGTCGGCAAGACTTCCCACATCGGTCATCTTGAAGTATGTCTCCTCATCGGATGAGTCGTCCACATCCTCGTAATAGAGGATTCTGCTGCAGTATGGACAGAAAAGGATGCTCTCCCCCTCGCGGACTGTATTCGCAAACTGAGCCGGCAGAATCATGTGGCAGCCTGTGCACACATTCTTCTTTACGGCGACGATTCCGTCCGAATTCCTCTGGATTATCCTCTGGAATTTGAACAGTATCTCCTGGTCAAGATCAGGAGTTATCCTGTCCTCCTGAATTTTCAGCTCGGACAGCCTGTTCCTGTATTCGGAGATCTCCCTGTCGAGCGACTCGCGTCCGCTCGCAAGCTCTGCCTCCTGAGAATTTATCATATCCTCAGATGACTTCATCCTCTCGTTCAGCTCGGCGAGATTCTTCTCCTCTTTCTGAAGCTCGCGCCTGATATCCGATTCCTTTGCCGCAGCCTCGGAAATCTGCTTGTCAAGAGCCTCGTATTCACGGTGCGTGGTTATGCTGTCCATTCCCTTCTCGCCGGATTCCCTTGAGTTCACTGCCTCGTCAAGCTCGGAACGCAGCTCCAGCACCCTTGATCTGACCGCCTCGTAGTCGGCGTTCTCGGATATGAATTCCTTCTTCAGCCTTGCGAGCAGCTCATCCTGGGTTCCGAGCTGTTTCGGCGCATCCTCTATTCTGGCCTCAAGGTCATATTTCTGCACGAGAATATCCTGCAGCTCCTTGAGCCTGTCAAAAATATCTGTTGTCGTCATGTGAGTTTCCTTGCTCAAAATATTTAGAAATATATAACAAATACCAGTTTTAGTCTATCAGCCGGAGATCAGATCTCTATGTAATCCCTCAGACCGTTCGCGCGCCGCGGGTGGCGGAGTCTCCTCAGGGCCTTTGCCTCTATCTGGCGGATTCTTTCTCTTGTCACCTCGAAGTAAAGCCCCACCTCCTCAAGCGTGAGCGAATATCCGTCCTCAAGACCGAATCTCATCTTCAGAACCTCCTGTTCCCTCAGGGGCAGAGTTCCCAGCACGGATTTAAGCTGCTCCTGCAGCAGCTTGTACGATGTGAGCGAGGCCGGATTCTCCGCCTCCTTGTCCTCTATGAAGTCACCCAGGAGCGAATCCTCCTCCTCTCCGATTGGAGTCTCAAGCGAGATCGGCTCCCTTGCGACATTCTTCACCTGCTTGACGCGCGAAAGAGGCCATCCCAGCTGCTGCGCTATCTCCTCGTCTGTAGGCTCGCGGCCGAGTTTCTGCATAAGCTGCCTTGACTCGCGCACGACTTTGTTTATCTGCTCTATCATGTGGACAGGCACGCGGATTGTGCGGGCCTGGTCGGAGATGCTTCTTGTGATCGCCTGCCGGATCCACCAGGTCGCATAAGTGGAGAACTTGAATCCCTTCCGGTATTCGAATTTCTCGACGGCCTTTATGAGTCCTATGTTTCCTTCCTGTACAAGATCAAAGAACTGGAGGCCGCGGTTCGTGTATTTCTTTGCGATTGAGACGACAAGCCTGAGGTTCGCGTTGATCAGCCGGTTCTTCGCCTTCTCCATCATCAGCCGGCCGTATTCAATATCCTTGGCCATTTTCTGTATGTCGTCTACGCTGTTCTCGAATTCATACTCAAGGCGGTGGAGCTTTCTGTCTATCTTCTGGATCTGGGTGTAGACATCGCGGATTTCATCCGCGCTCATGTTCAGCTCCTCCTCCAGTATGACGGACTGAGACTTCATCGACAGCCTTCTTCCCAGGTTGCGCAGCTCGGATGTGTCTGAGATTCTCAGCTCCTTCATCTTCTTCTCCTGCTTCTGCCTGTATTCCTCGATTCTTATCGTCGCGTCCCTGTATTTCTGCGTGAATTTGTCCAGCTCTTCGGTCTGTATGTCAATCTTCTTCAGTTCCGGCAGGATTTTCTCCCTCAGGGCCACAAGCTGCGGACTGTTGAACACAGAATATGACTGCTCGGTCTCGAACAGCTGCTTTTTAAGTGTCATATACTGCTTCATTTCGGAAAGAACCGGTTTTATGTGCTCTCCGTATGCGCTTTTGAGGCGGCGCTTGTCCGCCATCTCCTCGTTTATCTCCTTGCGTGTCTTGCCGGGCTCGTGAATATCTATTCTGGTGAAGGCGCGCTGAGCGACCGCAAAGAATTCCGGAATCATTATCCCCGAATTCTTTATGACATCCTTGATTATGTTGTTTCCCTGCTCCATCGTCTGGGAAAGCTCGACCTCCTGTTCCGCAGTGAGGAGGTTCTCCTTTCCGATCTCGCGCAGGTAGAGCCGGATGGGATCATCCACGCTGGTGTCCTTGTCTCCGTTCACGAGCCGGCTCTTCGCGGCAAGCTTCTTCTCGGTATTCTCTATCTCCGAGACCTCATTCTCCTCCGGCGGAACATCATCGTCATCGGACTCAAGAATAAGATCCTCGTCCGACTCCTCCTGGCTCTCCTCCTCGGCCGAAAGGATGTCCGTCTCCACGAGCTGGATGCTGTTCTCGCTGAGAATTTTCAGCACGGACTCCATCTCGGGGGAATTTATGAAGTCCTGTCCGAGAAATTCAGTAACGTCCTCCCATGTGATGAAAGGCTTTGTCTTTGCAAATTCAAGAAGTTTCTCTACAGATGTATTGTCTGTCTGATCCATAACTTTTGTCACCTACTTTGCCAGGCTCTGGGCCTGTTTATCGAGTTGCATTTTCTCAAGAAGAAGACTGTTGAGCTGTTTCTGATCGTCCTCTGTCGTAACTTCATAGCTCTGAATCCGCCTTAGCAGCGTGTTTCTCCGGTCGTCAATCACATTCCGTTTTATGTACCTGATCGTGTCATCTATGACGGCGGCGGTGTTCTCCTTCTGATAGACCTCTGACGAGACCGCATAGGTTATAAGCTGCGACAGTCCGTTCTCTCCGCATCGGGCCAGTATGTCCGGAATTGTCAGACTGCCGGTCTCATAGCACTCCTCAAGAATTCCGAAAAGCTCCCTCGCCGTATCAGTCCGGAAATCATCCCGGCCTATCTCCGAGCGCAGCCTTGCGAACTGATCCAGATCGGCGGTCACGGCGAGCAGTCCTCTCAGCTCGGCGCTCTGTCTCGTGGTTGTGTTCTTTTCAGGAATTTTGTTCCGCGGAGTCCCGGCCCGGATCCGGGCTTGTTCACGATTCAAAAAATCTCTTTTCACGGCCTCCGGCTTCAGATTGAATGTCTGTCCCAACTGCTCCAGACATGACTCCTTCAGAATGTCCGACTGCAGTGAATCTATATATGGAAAGAAATCAAGTGCTGCCCTGGTTTTCCCTTCCGGTGTATCGGTCGGATATTTCTCACCCAGCGTATTCAGAAGATAATCGCTGTCTAGGATAGCATTATTCACCTGCCTGGTCAAGTTGTCCGCACCGAATTTCAGCATTATTTCCGCGGGATCCTTTCCTCCCGTCAGCCGGATGACCCTGACGGTAAGGCCGTTCCTTCTGCACATGAGTATGGCCTTGAATGTCGCGGCCTGTCCCGCCCCGTCGGAGTCGAACGAAAGGAGCACGGTTTCGGCGAACCCCCGTACCATCCTGACCTGCTCCTCGGTGAGTGCTGTTCCGAGCGGAGCCACCGCATATTCTATTCCGCACTGATGGTAGGCGATGCAGTCCATGTAACCTTCGCAGAATATTATGCGTTTCTCCGTCCTGACGGCGTTCTTTGCGAAATTGAACGCATAAAGCGTGTTCCTCTTGCTGTACTGGGGAAGGTCGCCTGAATTCATGTACTTCCTGTCGTCCGGCCCCTGGAGATGTATGATCCTTCCTCCGAATGCGACCGCCTGTCCCCTCCTGTTGAAGATAGGGAACATCAGCCTGTCTGAAAAGAACGATATTTCATGGTAGCGGCGGCTGAACAGACCTGAGCCGTCAAGAAATTCTCCGCTGAAATTCTTCCCCTCAAGAAAACGTCTGAGCCAGCGCCGGTCGGCGGGGGAATATCCGAGTTTGAATTTCTCTATCGTCTCAATGGTGATTCCCCGCGACCTGATATAATCCAGCGCGGCCTTTCCTTCCGGACGCTCAAGCAGGATGTAATGGAACATCGCGGCCGTCCTCTCGTAGAGCTCGGTGTACCGGTCGGCGAGGCTGTTCTCAGGACTCTGCGCGCGCTCACCGCCGTCCTGATAGCGGACAGGAATTCCGGCTTTCCTTGCGAGCGACACAACCGCATCGGAATACCGGATTTTCTCCATCTCCATGACGAACCTTATGATGTCGCCCGATGCATGGCACCCGAAGCAGTAGTAGAATTTCTTGTCGCCGTCCACATGAAATGAGGGCGACTTCTCGTTGTGGAACGGGCAGCATCCCCACCAGTCGTTTCCTCCCCTCCGCTCGAGCTTTGTGTATTCCGCGACTGTTGAGACTATGTCGGATGTGTTTCTGACGGCCTCTACCGTCTCCTTTGAGATCATGGCATGAATTCTCCGGCGGAATGACGTGTCACGGAGCCTTCTTCGTATACAGGCTGTGGTTGCTCCGGTGCTGGCTGAACGTCCTGGAGAACACGTGCGTTCCCGCATCAGGATCCGACACCTGGAAGAAATAATATTCCGTCTCCGGCGGGGCCGCCGCCGCGGAAAGCGCTGTAAGTCCGGGATTCGAGATGGGACCGGGAGGAAGGCCTGCCCATCTGTATGTGTTGTACGGATTGTCCGTCCTTGTGTCCTCAATCAGAATTCTCTCCGGATGCGGCTTTCCCTGAATCTCTGTGATTATGTATTCCACCGTCGCGCACGAGTACAGTCCTATGCCGTCCCGCAGCCTGTTGGTGAAGACGCTCGCTATAAGCGGAGCCTCGGACGGAACCCTGTACTCGCGCTCCACGATTGATGCGAGAATGACCGTCCTGTGCAGCTGCTCCGGAGTCAGTCCGGAAAGCTCCGGAATCCCCTTTATCCTGCTGAAAAAATTGTCCGCCATCATCCTTACGGTCTCGTCCGCGGGAGTTTCAGGATTCATGTAATACGTGTCAGGAAAAAGATAGCCTTCGAATGTGGTTCCCGGAATTCCGTAAATTCCCAGCAGCTCTCCGTCTGACGCGGCGGCCATGAATTCCCCGGCGCGGCAGACTCCGCTGTCATCAAGAATCTTCCCTATCTTTGACAGCGTGAGCCCCTCGGGCAGCCGTACAACTATGTATTCCTGCGTGCCTGAGGAGAGCGCCGCCATCATTTCAGGAACGGACATGCCTGTGTCCAGCATATACACGCCGCTTTTCAGAACGAACGGCTCCTGAAAAGCTGACGACGGGAAAAGCAGTCTGACCGCCGCCGGAAACTTCACCGCGAGATAGAAGAATTCTCCGTTTCTTACAAGTCCCAGATTCTCAAGAAGAGCCCCTGTCTGGCGGACTGTCATTCCTCTTGGAATCTCCACCCGGACCGGTTCCTGCCCGCCGGAATTCCTGTCAGCCGGAAGAAGCAGCGAGCGCAGGTATATTGCGGCGGAGAACAATCCCGCAACCACAGCCGCAGGTATAACAACAAAAAAGCGTCTTTTCATGAATAGAAGTCCCTGGCTTCATCCACCGACAGCGAGCTGTATACGGCATCCTCCACGGTCTTTGCGAAGTGCTCAAGTCCGGACGGAATTTCCGGCTGGTTTTCCCTGAGGAATTTCGCGAGAAGAACCGTCTCGGCGGCCGTGAAGTCATAGCTTAGGGAGAATTTCTGCCCGTCACCGCTGATGTTCATACTATTATCTCATCCTCCTCTCTTGCGAGATGAATTTCTATGTCCGAATGGTTTATATACCGCGCGTACCATCTCGCCGCCTGAAGAATCGAATTCAGCTTCTTGTCGTCATAGACCGGCTCATGATGGAAAAGATACAGCTTCTTTATGTTCCAGTGGACGGCGAAGTCAACCGCATAGCAGAATGCCGAGTGTCCCCAGTTCTCCTTGCCGTAGGATTCCTCCACCGTGTACTGCGAGTCAAGGACAATGCAGTCCGCGCCTCCGAAAACTGCGGTCCTTTCCGGTGACGGCGTGAAGCTGTCGGCCTTAAGCTCTACGTCGGTGGCATAGACGAATTTCCGCCCGTTCTCCTCGAACGAGTAGCTGTAGGAACCGCCGGGATGGAACATACGGCACGACGTCACCTTTATCCCGTCAATGAAGAAGCTGTGTCCCTCGTTCAGCGTGATGAATTTTATCTTCTTCGTGAAGGAGCCGAACGGAACCGGAAAATAAGGCTGTGACATCTGATCCGTCAGGAATTTCTCCGTATCGGCGCTGTGCGAGTAGATTTCAGCCTCGGACGAGGGGTTGTAGAGAGGATCAAAGAACGGAATTCCCTGTATGTGATCCCAGTGGAAATGGGAGAACAGGATGCTGAACCTGTGCAGAGTCCGGAACACCGGGGATTTTCCCAGAAGCCTCAGTCCTGTACCTGCGTCAAGGATTATCTCGGTCTGACCTGATGACAGCTCCACGCAGGGGGTGTTTCCTCCGGTTGTCCCGAAAATCCAAGGGGGAAGGGACGCAAGGAATTTCGCTCTTGTTTCGGCGGACTCAAGATCCGAAGGCCTTATTCTCTGCACTGCGGCCATGATCTTGGACTGGACCTGCTGCGGTGTCAGCGGCGCGGGCTGAGACCCCCTTACTCCCCAAAAGCGAATGTTCAAATTTTCCCCCGTGAAGACCGGAGCTGTGTGTTTCCGGCTCCGGCAATGAGTGTGCGTCCGATAAATCTAAAACATAGAGAAAAGTTTGTCAAATGCTTTCGGGATCAGTCATGACGTATACGGAGTTAAAAAAGAAAAGCGCCGTTTTGACGGCGCTTTGGGGAGTTAAGGATTCGAACCTTAGAAGACGGAAGCCAACAGATTTACAGTCTGTCCCCTTTGACCACTCGGGAAACTCCCCGGAAAGCTGCCTGTAGGATTTGGACCCACGACCCCGAGATTACAAATCACGTGCTCTACCAGCTGAGCTAAGGCAGCATTTCCGTTCAGCTGAGTGCTGAACGAGAGCTATATTATACTGCCGGAAAAAAAAAGTCAATCCCTGAAAGTCCGTTTTCTCAGAATTTCCCTGAAAAAAGGTATGTATTTTTTTGATGCGACCTGGCTCCATCGGAAATTCCTGTGCACGTATCTGGCGGCGGTTCTTATCATCCTTTTTTTTGCCGCGTCTCCATAAATGACCATGGACACGGCCTCGGAAAGCTTGGCTGTAAGCGACAGCTCCGTGTTGTCCCTGTAAAGAAAACCTGTCTTGTGATCAATGATTTTGTTCAGTCCGCCGGTCTTATGTGCTACAGGAATGGTTCCGTATATCTGTGCGATGAAGTCCTCAAGTCCGCACGGCTCGAAGAGGCTCGGAAGTATGATCAGGTCGCAGGCGGCGGCGGAAAGCCTTGCGACGGCCCTGTCGTATCCGTTCAGGAACACTATTTTTCCGGGAAGCTCCTCCGTCATCCTGACAATCCTCTCCTCAAGACCTGCCTCTCCCTGCCCCGCAATGACGAATCTCAGACCGGGAAAGTTCTCCGTCAGTGCGGGAACAGCCCTCAGCAGCACATCTATCCCCTTCTGCGCCGTTATCCGTCCGTGATAGGCCGCAAAAACCTCCGCGCCGTCTGAAGGCGAGATGTATCCGTACTGTCTGACGTTTCCTGATATGAGTCCGCCCTTTCCGCACCGCAGCAGTCCGGACACGAGAAATTCCCGGCATTTGTATTTCCCGTCCAGCTCTCCTCTCTCAGGACTGAAACTGTAGGGAAGCAGAGAGATTCCGGTGTCCTCAGGATCATAAAGGGAGAAATCAATTCCGTTTGTTATGCCCCTTATCCTTGTTCCCCGTTCACGGAAAATGACGGAAAGTCCGTCCGTCTCGGCGGAGTTTCCGGGATCCGTCAGCTCGTCCGCATATTCCTCCGAGACGGTTGTAAGTGCCGCTCCTGAATTCAGCGCCATCAGGAAAGGCTCAGGACGTCCTGAATTCAATGTCCGTGAGATGAATTCCCTGCCGAGTCCGGTGTACCAGTCCGCCTCATCCGTGTCACGGAAATTGTGATGATAGGCGGGACCGGCGTTGTGGACGGTCACCGCGCAGACCGTTCCTGGAAACATTCCTGATTTCATTATGTATGCTGGAAGGACGGCCGTGGACGCATCCTGGCAGTGGATTATGTCGGGGATGTCATCTCCGCAGAGACCGGACGTTCCCCAGACGCAGACCGCCTTCTGGAAGAGAGTGTCCATGAGCAGCATGTCCGTATGCCCGGTTCCCCTGACATGGGACGGATTCCTCTCCTGCTCGCTTTCCGTATAAGTGTAGACGCCCTCCTTTTCCGAGAAGACCCTGTGTCCGACAAGAACCACGCTGAATCCTCCGCGGACGCTTCTTGCCTTCAGGTATGTGACGGTCTCGTCCCTTCCGCACAGACTGACGGTCTCCATGAACTCCTCTCCGGTAAATTCAACGCCTGTCCTGTCAGTGCAGCCGAATTCCGGTATGAAGAGCGTCACTTTGTGTCCAAGCGAATGGAATTCCCTGCACAGAGCGTAGACAACATTCTTCACTCCTCCGGCCTCGGCTATTCCGGCGCATTCCATTCCCACAATCCAGATTCTCATCTGTTCCTGTTCCCGCAGAAGTCGGGCCTGAGCTTTTCGGCCCCGTTCATATACACGTTCACCTTTTCAAAATCTGCGGGCATGTATGCGGTGACCATGACCCGTATGACGTTTTCCATTGAGCCGGAGACATCAGGCTCCGAGGCGCAGAACAGGGCAAGCCGGGACACGTCGATATTGGCGCCTCCTTTTCTGAGCGCCGCGGCCGGATTCATCGCCGTGATTTCCTTCGTCACCGTGAACTGGACGGAGACGACATCATCGGCGGCGATTCCGTTTTCGGAGAATATCCTTCCGCACATGGCGCACACGTTCTCCGTGATTGATTCCGGCGTATTTTCTGCGCATACAGCGCCGCGCAGGGCCTTCAGTTTTTTTTCCATAATCAAATGACCATCCTGAAATTCAATTTGTGAACAGATCCCTCAGTTCCGGAAACGAGTCCAGCAGCTCCTCAACCTTCTCCCTCCTTCTTTCCCTTCGGCCGTCGTCATCATCCGGAAGCTCCGCTTTCTCCGTACTGTCTCCGGTGTTCATGGCCTGATCATCTGTCTTGTCCGGAGAAATCTGCGCGTCATGCCCCGTCTCACGCCTGTTCCTGTATGCGTCATAATCCGGCAGCCGCGACGAGATCACCGCGAACGCGGAAATCCCCACTCCTGGATATGACTCCGACAGCCGGATATGGCGGATGATGTCATCAGGTCTGACCGACTCCGCCCTGAACGCGCTGCTTTTCTCAGCCCTGTCCAGAATATATGATGCGGCGCTCTGAGCCGCATAGTCCGCGACGGTGTCAAGATATTTTCTGAAGTCGGAGTCATCTGAAATACGGGAGTCCCCGACCAGCTCCACTACAGCCTGCGGAGATACGGCAAGCGCGACTGAAAATTCAAAGCTGTATGGAAAGTCAATGCCGTCTGATGACGGAAGGAAGCCGCTTATTTTTCTGACAGTGCTGACAGGCTTGAGAGTGAACACCTTCAGCTCCGCGTTTGAAGGAAGCAGAAGCTCCCAGTGCCAGGAGAATTTTCCGGGAACGACAGGTTCCCGGTCGGTTCCTCCTGTCTTTGAGACCAGAATTCCGCATTCACCGGGCCGGACTTTGAACTGTGTCCATCCGATTATGAACACCGCCGCTCCGAACGCGGCGAGTATAAAAACACACAAGACAAATTTCTTCATGGACTTAATCTCTTATATTCAATATTATAATGGTAACTCATGAGAAAAAAAAGTGCTCCCGACACGAAAATTCAAAGGCCGGAAATCAGCGGCGGAACAAGTCCCGTATTCCATGTGCTGAGGCTCACCGCTGTTGCGGCGGCATCGTCGCTGCTTCTGTGCTCCCTGCTGCTTCTTCTTTATGCCGCCGGAAACATGCAGAATTTCCTCGACTCAAGCCAGATTTTCATTCTGAAGGCGGTGTTCGCGTCGTCCTCGTTCTCGGCGGTCATGTCGGTCTCCGGACTTCTGGCGTCGGTTCCGTGCGCTGTCATTGTCCGCCCTGTCCGGAAAGTAATCCTCCAGGCCCTGCTCCTTGCGCTCACAGGAACATTGTCGGCGGCGGCAGTGCTGTTTTCTGGTGTTCTGAACTACCTCTCGTCCGGATTCTGACTGATGACGGCATCGGCGCCGAATCCGGTGAATATTATGAAGTCGGCTCCGTCCGCGGTCATCACGGCCCGTTCGGCTCCGGCCTTTCTCCGGTTGCTTATGCTCGGCATTCCTTCTTTCCTGAACAGCGGAGACTCCCATTCAAGTCCATCCGAGATGAGCCGTCCGGCGCTCCTTGATTCCGTCGTCCTTGCGGCGGATATTGTTCCTGTCCCGCCGCTTATGGTGATGCTCCGTCCGTCCCGCAGAAGCCAGAGGCACTGCTCCTCCGTTATCCACAGATCCGGCGGAAAGTCCGATGCGAAGAGGTCCAGAATTCCGATGAAATGATCGGCCCTGCCTCCCGAACCTCCGGCCAGTGTCAGGAACATCCTGCTCCCTGATTTCCGCACGTCCTCTTCCGCTATTCTGAGCGCCAGCTCCGTGTCCGTATAGTCCTTGTCCGCCGGAAATGAGACTATCTCCGCGGATCCCGTGACATCCGCGGAAAGCAGCCTTTCCCTGTCGCTCAGGCTGTCAAAGTCACCGCAGACTATGTCTGGCATGAATTCCTCTCCGTGGAACTGCGCATATTCGAGACAGGCCTCAAGTCCGGAGTCAGCGGCTATGACAAAATCGGGAGGTCCGAGCCTTGAGAAAAGACGGGCGGTTCCTGCCGGAGGCGGACACACTCCTCCTGTAAAGACAAGCGTTTTTTTCAGCGGAGTCGTATCTCTGGACTTCCGGCGCGCCGATGAACTATAATCTTCCATAAGCATGAAAGATATTATCACAAACAGAATAAAAATTCCCTCCGTGCTCAAAAAAATGAACGGAATTTTCTCCTCCGCAGGATTCCGTGCCTACCTTGTGGGCGGCGCGGTCAGGGACATTTTTCTTGGCAAGGAGGCGTCTGACTGGGATGTTGCTACGGACGCTGAGCCCGGACAGGTCGCGGAGCTCTTCAGATCTGTGATTCCGACCGGAATCGCGCATGGCACAGTTACAGTGATTTTTATGGGGCGGCAGATTGAGGTGACCACGTTCCGCTCGGAATCCGGATATGCGGACGGCAGGCATCCGGACTCCGTGAGATACGCGGCGACCATAGAGGACGACCTGTCGAGACGGGACTTCACGATGAACGCGATAGCGGCGGACCTTTCTGACGGAAGAATAACCGACCCGTTTGACGGACGCGGCGACATACGGAGAAAAATCATAAGGACAGTCGGCTCTCCGTCCGTGCGTTTCCTTGAGGACGGGCTCAGGCCGGTCCGCGCGGTGCGTTTTGCGGCTGTTCTCGGATTCACTGTCGGGGAAGCCACATACGCGGCGATTTCGGAGCCGGATGTGCTGCGGAAGGTTGCGGGAATCTCGGTGGAGCGTTTCCGCGATGAGCTGACGAAGCTGCTTTCCGCCCCGAAACCGTCATCCGGGCTGAGAATGCTTGAGCGGACGGGCATAATGGGCATATTCATGCCGGAATTCCTTCCGTGCCGCGGCTGCGGGCAGCGTGACTTCCGTGGCTATCACGAATTCGACGTGCTGGATCATCTGTTCTACTCATGTGACGGCGCTCCGGTACATGAGCCTCTGGTCAGGCTCGCCGCGCTGTATCATGACATCGGAAAGCCGTCCGTGAAGGAGGTACGGCTTGATTCCGAAGGCAGGGAATTCAACACATTTCACGGTCATGAGACGGCCGGAGCGCTGATTGCCGGGAAGTCGCTTGCCTCTCTCCGCTTTCCGAATTCCGTCGTCGGCGCGGTCTCGCATCTTGTGAGGCAGCACATGTTCCATTATGAGCCGTCATGGAGTGATGCGGCGGTCAGGCGGTTCATCGTCAGGGTACGTCCAGAATTCATCGGTATGCTGTTTGATCTCCGTCTTGCGGACATATACGGAATGCACAATTCCGGCGTCAGAATCCACGACACGGACGCGGGCGCCCTGCTCGTGGAATTCAGGGACAGGATCACTTCCGAGATGGAGCGTAAACCGGCAGTCACGCTGCGGGATCTGGCGGTGAACGGAAAAGACCTGATGAATGCGGGCATCAAGCCAGGCAAGGAGATGGGCAGAATACTGAATTCGCTTCTCGACATGGTGATAGAGGATCCCCTGATGAACAGCAGGGAAAGGCTTCTTGCCGCCGCCGCGGAATTGGGCTAGCGAAGCCTTCTCTTTGTCTTGACCGGGGCCGCAATCGTGAAATTTATTGTTTTTTCCGTCTCCATCCCCGGCTCTATGTCTATGTTCCAGAAAAGAGTTGACACCATCGTCATGCTTACTGGAACAGCCGCCGCGGAACTGAAGTCCGGCCTCATGAACACAATCGGACGGCAGAGGCAGCCACAGTTTTCGTTCGGCTCGAAACTGAACGAGATTCCTGCGGCGGAATCGGTGAGCCGGACTGCGGATACGTTGAGAAGCCTGTCCTGCGCATAAAGTCCGGCCGGATTTTCCGTCGCGTCGATCACGACCTTGCTGCCGTTGTCCACCGCATCCATCCTGTATGTGCTTGTTCCCGCATATCCGAAATCAGTGTCCGCGAAATTTGACTCGACCGCGAATTTCATGGAGAGACGCCTTTCCCCGGCATTCTTTATTATGTACTGGACGTTCATTCCGGCTGAGTTTATCACATACCGCTTCTTAAGGTGGACGCGCTGTTTTCCAGGCATGCATACGGCGGACGTCTCGAGCTGTATCTCATGATGGGCAGGCGAGAATTTCAGCTCCGAATAGCGTATTCCGGAGAACACGCCGTCTCCGGCCGGACTGCCGGCCACATAACGTGAGAACTGCTGGTCTGTGAAAAGATGATCCACGAATATTCCGCGCCTGTATCCGTCCGTGATACCGTCGAATTCCTGTATTCTGCTGAGGTTGTCCGCATAGTTGCCCATGCTCTTCACAAGATCAAGCTCCTGCAGCGCGCCTCCGGTCAGCTCTATGATTGAGAAGTAGTCCTGCATCCGGCAGACATATTCGTTGAAACCGTCTCCGTTGTAGTCAAAGCTGCTTATCGACTCCTTGAACTGAGTGTCGTCACGGAGAATCTGCTCCGCCTCCATCAGGAGCTTGTAGGACTGCTGCCTGCATCTTGAATTTGAGAACACACCGTCAGCCGAGCAGAGAAGCGCTGTTCCGTTCTGAGCTTCCCACAGCTTTTCACGCGCGCTCTTTTTTCTCATCTTGTCGGCCTTGTACTGGTTCACCAGCATACTGACATAGAGAATTCTGCTGTACAGGGCGCGGCTCTGCGGATATGTGCGCATGAAGTCATATACGGTGTACGGCCGCCTGTCCTTCGGCTCGCTTTCGGTGAACGCCCTGGCTATCCATTTTGCGATTCCGCTGTTTATTCCGGCCGGTATGTAGTACGGAATTCTGTCCCTTGAATTTTTCCTGCATCCGGCGGTGTTTGTCAGCACGGTTCCGGTTCCGCTCCGCCCGATGAATTCCTCCAGCTCCTGAAACCAGTTTCTGCGGACAAGCGGCTCCGCCTCCTGGCAGGAGAGGCAGACCGTCACGACCCTTTCTCGCACACCTGAATTCGCACAGCCCTGCACTCTGGCTGATCTGCCGACCTCCGTTCTGAGCCTCGTCAAGTACTGATCGGGAGTCTCGCCGTCCGCCGGGCAGAGACCGCCGTAGTACGGGAAAATCTCCACCGACCTGCCGAGTTCCGACATGTATACGGGCTGATATTTTCTTGCCGCCTCAGGAATCATGCCTGCGTCAAGAACCACATATTCGATTCCGCAGGTCTGAAGGTTCGTGACCAGAGAGGAATCCCAGCAGTCCGCGAAAAGGAAAATCCCGCGTGGCCGCTTTCCTGTGGTCTGCCTCAGCTCCGAGGTCATCATGTCTATCTGTCCGTTCCTGTCAACCGGATAAAGGAGAGGAAGCGGCGGATCATAGAATCCGCCGCCGAGAATCTCTATCTGTTTTCTTGATATTAGTTCCTGCAGAAGCGTTATGAATTCCGGATGCCTCTTCCTGAAAAACAGCATCTGGGCACCCGAAAATGAGAATGTCATCGGGAATTCAGGATGAGAATATAGAAATTTTGCAGCGGGCTTATAGACTGTCTGGAAAACCTGCTCGAACAGATCCTTTGATTCGGGAAATGACGACAGTGATTTCAGACAGAAGTTCACACATATCAAGTCCATCATCAGTCGATACGGCGCCCCACCCGTTGCCGCAAGTCTCCTATAAAGTCATGTCTCAGATATTTATCTGCGCTTTCTGTTTCTGATCAGCGCAAGTATTCTATAACAATGCGCCCATAGTTTAAAGTCTTTTTTGTCATTCCATGAAATTTTTTCTTCTTTTTGTCTGCATGAGCATGATGTCAGGTCGTTTCCGGTGTTCACGCATTTTACGAGCGACTGCGTTCCTTCAGGAACAAGCCTGATAATGCCGACAGGACACTCCTCGGCGCATTTTCCGCAGCCGGTGCATAGAGACGAGATTACGGCCGTCCCTGAGGAAATTGATATTGCCGACTGCGGGCAGATCCTCATGCAGTCACCGAGTCCTATGCATGAGAACGGACAGTCGGTTCCGGTTCCGTAGACCGAGCGGATCATGGAGCATGTATGGCCGGCGTTGAATCTGAGCGGCGGATTGGAGAATTTTCTCTCACATGAGCATAGAACTGCGGCCTTTTTTCCTGTGGAAACCGGAGGCGATGGCTTTTCAGTGTCCGCATATCCGCTTTCCCGTCCTGACACAAGCGCGTCCGTCTCCGTCTGATTCCCTATCGAAGGAAAAAGGACCATGAACAGGAACAGTATCAGCATCGCGAGCACGAGGACTATGAGAACAAGCAGTATTATCTGAAGAATCATCTTATCACCTCCGGATTAAGCCATGACAGGTCGAATACGGCCACAGCCGCCATCACGACCGCCATCATGAAGAGTATGACGCTCCAGCGGATCTGAGACTGCCCTGCGCCTTCCGAGGTCCTTCTTCGCAGGATACAGCCGAAAAAGGTCATTGAGACAAGTACGGATGCGGCACATGCCGTGCATATCACGAGAGTTGTCAGGAGGGAGCCGCTCTCGCCCACGGAAACGGTTATGATCACCATCGAGACGGACAGCTCCGCAGCTGATGCGCCCGATGTTATTCTTATGAGGGCCTCAAGAAAGGAGCTTATGCATATATATATAAGGAGGCATATCAGCGGATATATTTCCGTGAGACCGAGGCGCACCAGAATTCCGGATGTCACAAGCCATGACAGAGTTGATGTAGTATAGATTGAAAGAAGCGCCTTCATCACGAATATGACGGGACTCTCCGCCACCGGAGATACAGTCTCAGCAGTACGGTAAAGTCCGATTCCGTAGAACAGGACCGCGGACGCGAACAGGAAATAATACAGGAACGTGTGGATAAGGATCATTTTGCCCCCAACCTCTCGGCGATGGAGAATTTTACGCTTGCCGCCGTGTAAATCAGTATGAGAACCGCCGACAGGATTAATGCTCCGGGAACGGTCGCCCAAAGCGCGGAGACACCGGCCGTCTCCGTCCGTAAAAGCACGAATTCCTGGATACAGTGGTCCTTTCCGAAGAACGTGAAGGTTCCGAATCCCGCCAGATCCCGGAAAAGGAATATTATGAGAACCGCAATGGAAATTCTCAGCACAGGAATGCAGTTTCCGCGGAGTCTTGCCGGCAGGGGCGCACCGACATCGGTCATGAGGAAATCAATAAGGAGTACGGAGAACGCCGGAAGATAAATGACGAATCCGAGAACGAGAGCCGCCTCGGTGCAGGTGAGCACCAGAATCTGCCTGAAGATTATTGTCAGTGACGTCGTGAGAATGAACAGCACCGAGGAGCGCAGCCTCTGGAATCCCAGTCTGTTGACAAGGGCGTTCATCAGGGTTCCTGCAAGGACAAGGAGATTCAGTTCCGCCGCAAGAAGAAGTCCATAGACAAAACGGCCCGGAGCCGGAACGACAAGCGTCATAAGGACCGCGATATACACATAGAGCCTGTTTCTTTCTGTCGTGAGCAAATTCCCGTTCATTTCACCATACCCGGAATCATCAGTTCCCAATATCTTATTCTCGTGTCGCACTGAATTCCCGATTCCGCCAGTCTCTCCGTCTTTCCATGCACGGACGGAAATCCGGCGAAATAAGCCTCTCCGTCAGGCGGATATATGAACACGGCGGGAACCGGTCCTATGAATGTGTTCATTCTTAGAATCACGGCACGGCTGACCGCACCGCTGTTCCTGTTCCTTATCTCATAGCAGGCGGCGTTCAGCGCCTCCGGGCCTTCAATGGGAACCGGACTTCCGAGCATCCATTCATTCGGAAATTTCTCGTCAAGGACGGACTCCACTGCCGGACGCAGGTTTGCGCTCCAGGACTTCCGCGTGACTTTTACAGTATAGATCAGTATTCCGAATATCACCGCAAGAAATGCGGTCAGAATTCCGTAGTTAATGAAGAATTCCCTCGCAGATATTTCCCTTGTCATCTGATTTCCGCCTTCTCTTTCTGTCTTTCATTCCTGGCTGTCCGGCTGAGCATTCTGTTCTCCTCCGCATGGTGTATGACCAGGCTGAGCAGATTGCACAGAAGGACCGTATACACCATGCCGACCGGAGATGTCCCGCAGCCTGCGACAAGAAACGCGGTGACTCCTCCTGCGGCCGCATATATGATTTTTCCGCATATAGTCGCCGGCACGGTTCCGAACCACTGGAGCATGAATACCGCGCAGAACAGGGTTCCGCCTGTGAAGACGGCGAGGAACACGTCTCCGCTGTTCAGGCTTCCTCCGAACATGAACGGCGCCAGAATCCGGACAAGAACGGCATACACAGCCGTAAAGACGGCGGGCACTGTGACTCCGAGCGAGTCATCGGCGAACAGAATCACTGACGAGAGGATCGTAATTATGTTGAATCTGAATGCGGGGATTACGGAGCCGTTGTCCCACAGCATCGATATATACCCCTCCGGAACCGAAGCCCTAAGCCCGGAGAGAATGCTGCTGTTCAGCATGACGGTTAAGGGCGAGTCGAATTCATGTACCGGAAATACTCCTCCGCGGATCAGCTCAAGCGACGGATTTCTTGACGGAAGAAGCTCCCCCGTGATCTGGAATTCCGGAAAGAATGTTCTTCCGGAGAACCATGCGAAGACCACCGCGAGCACGGTCATGTTCATCCATGGCATGTCGTTGTCCGGGAACATGATGCGCACAAGAAGGAATGTGCCGGCGGTTATCACCATCGCCGCGGCCGGCGGATATGATTCGGGAAGCAGGAGACCTGTCATGATTCCCTGGGCGACAATTGGAATCACCGTGAACCATGGTCTTCCGCATACAAGGCAGCAGACTGCGGCGGCTGCGGCGGAACCTGCGGCTGCGGCGGCCGTGACGGTGAACGCGCTTACGCTTCCTGAGACTGCGAGCATCAGCACCTGTATGCAGAGAAGAACCAGAATTTTTATTGATACCGCCGATATGGACGGCATGGCATTTATATAGGGACGGACAGGAACCGGCCGCCTTGTCTGGAAACTGCTTATGAAATCCATCAGTTAAGACCTCCGTCTGCGCCGTTTTCTCCGCATATAATTCTTTTTCTCAGGACAGCTATGCTCTGGCTGAGCGGAAGCCGTGATGGACATACCGTGTTGCATTTTCCGCAGTCAATGCACAGCAGCGCGGAACGGCGGAACGGCGCATGGAATTCTCCGCCTCCGGCAGCGCATCTGTATATCATGTCCGGATAAAGATTCGCGGGACATCCGGTGCGGCAGTTCCCGCATCCGGTGCATGAATATATATGGGAGTCCGTGATTCTGGATTTTGACACGAACGTCACGGACTTCACGTATTTCGCTATCGGAAAATCCGAGGAGCGGACGGATTTTCCCCTGATCAGTCCGTTCACGATGATGAGGGACGGCTCGCGCACAAATCCTCCGGTCTGCCCGACTATATCCATAACCGGCATCCCTATTCTCATGTCAAGGAATGATGACGATCTTAGACAGTTTCCTGTAAAATGGACATATCTGCTGACGGAAGGAATTCCCAGCCTTACCGCCTTGTGAACCTCGAATGCGGTTGATGCGTCTATGAACAGCGGGTCGCCGTCAAGTCTCAGCGAATTCCTGGATCCCTGTTTTCTGAATGTCTCCGTAAGTCCCCTGCCCAGACCGGCCGTCCATTTTGATTTCGGGACTGTAATTACTGTGTTTCCGTTTCTTCCGAATCTGTCCGCGCCTGTCTGCTTTCCGCTCAGCGCGAATACTATTCCGGGAGATCCTGCGGCGGAGGCGACAATCTCTGCTCCGTCCTCAACCTCGTCAGGAAAAAATTCCGATGTAAGGGAGTCGGTCATGCCGAACCTGTCCTCGTCAAAAAGCCTGACTACAAGCACCGGATTCTTTCCGGCGGCGGCGGAGATCTGGGCACCAAGAGATATGGGCTCCGTGACGCAGAATGTGTTTATGACTCCGCCTGATGAGATCATCTCCGCCGCGGACGTTCCCTCAGCGGCGCGTCGCGGCTGGATTTTTTTTCCGAGATAGGAGAATTTTCCGGCCGTCCTTATCCTGACTGCGTATTCGTACCGGCCGTCCGGACACATCGTGGATATTACATCCACAACCTGTCCAGGAACCGGAGAATGGACACAGCTTCTGCCGGTCATTCCGGACGGAGGAAAGGCGATTATGTCGCCCTCGGAAACAGTGTCTCCGGGCTTCACAATGCAGCGGCAGTAGCATCCGGCCTCATGCACAAGCGGAACCGAGACGGTTCCAGGCAGAAACGCGTTTTCCGGCGCCCTGTAGTTTTTTATCGCAGCAGATACAGATGGTATAATCGTCATATTCCCTTCTCCTGCCTTGTTGCAGTTGATATGTAGACGGCCAGCGGAACAAGCATGGACAGCCCCATCATTATCATTCCGAAAAGCCCCGTTCCGACATCTCCCGAAGACCTGTAGCCCGGACTCAGAACTCCCGGCTGAGACTTCAGCACCGACTCGATGGAGTCAAACGGCAGCCTGTCAACGGAATCCAGGGCAGCCGCCCTGAACTGCCTGTCATAGCGCATGATCTCGTCCTTCTCCGTAATCACGCCGCCTGAACTCTCATAGCGCGGAAACACCACTGTGTCAGGATCCTCAGGGGAATTTCCGTCAAGATGGCGGTACGGATAGGTTCCGACGTTCCAAAGCCACCTGGTGTAGTCATCCAGATCGGGAAGCTCCTCCGCCCTGACAGCCGCCGCCGCCGGAAGACGCACCTGTCCGCCTGATTTTTTTCCGGAAGAGGAACCTGAAAGGACAGATACCAGCACCGACGCAAGAAGTACGGCCGCCGCTGCGGGAAGGACGGCTCCCGCCTTTCCCGCATAAATCCGCATCATTCCGGCAGGTCTTATCATCACGGGCACAAATGAACAGCCGTCGGATCCGCGTTCTCCGGCCCGCCATGCCGTAAGAAGAACGGCTGATGCTCCTGCGGCGGCAAGGATGAACAAAAATCCCGCGCGCGCTGAGCCTGAGAACGATGTCACCAGGGCTGCAGCTGCCATCACCGGAACGCATCCGGTACCGGCCAGCTTTATGACGGCACCTTTCCTACGCCACAGGCTGGAAACGGAGAAAATGCATACAAGCAGAAGACAGACCGCCGCGGCCGACGTGCAGAACGGAGTGCAGAACACATAAACGACGGGAATCACGGAGGCTGCGGCGCATACGGTTCTGTCTGCCGAAAGGAACACCAGAAGAACGGCGAACACTGCGCAGACAAGAGGCATCACCCATGGATATGCGGACGACGTGTCAAGTCCCGCCGTGATTCCCATATCAGAAAGCCGTGAGATGCAGCCCGGTATTCTTCCCCTGTATGAGGATGGAACATAATAAAGCCTGTAGCCGCTGCTGCTGTCGAAGAAATAGGAATTCCGCCTTGTCAGATATTCAAATTCGGGGGCGGATATGTTTGCGAGAAGCATCGCCGTCTCCACGGATGACGCTCCGTAGGCCGCAGGCACATACTGCCCGGACAGGCACACCGTATGCTCTATTCCGGATTCCGCCAGCGCCGTGCGTACGGACAGATCGGATGAGGACGACGGAACGTACAGAACCGAATATCCGCTCCACAGCTCGCCTGAGGGAACTGTCCTGAAAAGAAAGAGAACTGATATTATGACAATCGCTGCTGCTGCCGGCGGAAGAATTCTTCTGAGCATCATCATTTGAGCAGTGAGAACGCGAGTCCCACCAGAAAGCCTAGCACACAGCCAAGAATGACCTCCATCGGTGTGTGGCCGTCAACCTCCTTCAGAGGAATGTATTCTATTATATTCTTCTCACCCAGTTCCCTGCCGATCTCGTTGAGCTTTCTGGCCTGCATTCCGCTTGAGCGCCTGACGCCCATCGCATCCCTTACCGTGATGAGGAAAAAGCATAGGGATATTATGAACATGTCGGAATTCAGTCCGTGCCTGAACCCTATGGATGTACAGAGCGACGCCACAAGCGCGGAATGGCTTGACGGAAGTCCGCCTGTCTTCCAGATTAGCATCTCAAGCAGCTGTGTGAATGAGTGGATTTTCCCGTAAACAAGATTTATTATCGTCTTCAGAAACTGAGCGCAGAGCCAGCTCGATATGCAGGACATGAGCACCGGATTTACAAGAAGAAGCCTGAACTGTTCCTTTGCGGAAGATAAAATCATACCGCATATTATCATTACAAGATGTTTTTTACTAGTAGCAATAAGTTTTTTTTGGACATATAATCAGCTATGGTTTTCAGCGAATTCACTGCGGGAAAGGATGATGACGGGCGCAGGCTTGACCGCATACTGCGTATTCTCATGCGGGAATCCGCACTCACCGAGATATACAGGGGACTCAGGAAGGGATTCATCCTTCTGAACGGAAAGAAGGCGCATCCTGACGCAAAAGTCCGTGAGGGTGACATCGTGTCGGTGGCGCAGTTCATGAGGTGCGGCCGTGAAAGTCGGTATCAACAGGCCGGACGTCGCGGAACCGGAGACATGGATTTTCCGCCGGTGATATTCAGAAACAGCCATATTATGATATTCGACAAGCCCTATGACGTTCCGGTTCACGGAACCGATTCCGTAGAGTCTTCCGTGAGGGAGCGGCTTTGCGCCCTGTCCCGGTGCGGCGGATCAC
This sequence comes from Bacteroidaceae bacterium, assembly GCA_963594605.1. Taxonomy (GTDB): domain Bacteria; phylum Spirochaetota; class Spirochaetia; order Treponematales; family Treponemataceae; genus Treponema_D. Next base: position 49,085 of record CAVBEH010000012.1, on the reverse strand, counting down.
TCGCCTTCACCCCGGGACCGCTCCACAGGCTTGACCGCAAGACTACGGGACTTCTCGTGTTCTCCGGAAGCATCGCCGGCGCCAGATGGTTCTCCTCCGCTGTAAGGGAACATTCCGTCGGCAAGAAATACCGCGGGGTCATTCTCGGCCGTCTTGACAGTCCGCGCAGATGGAGTGACGGAATCAGCAGGAATCCACGGGAAGGATGCGGATTCAGGACTGTATCCGTTACGGACACAGACGCGGCAGGCTCAAGGGATGCGCTGACGTGCGCGGTTCCTCTGATGCACGGAAAATTCCGCGGAGATGACGTGACTCTGGCGGAATTCACCATCGGCACCGGACGGACGCACCAGATAAGAGCCCAGTCGTCGGCCCACGGATTTCCGCTGCTGGGAGACTCGGCCTACGGCGGTGGAAATCCGGCCGGTCCGCGCGATTTCTTTCTCCATGCGGCGGAGCTTGTCTTTCCTGATAATCCGGTCGGTCTCCCTCCGTCCGTCATTTCTCCTCCGGATGACGTTTTCATGAATTTCGTCAAAAAAACTTGTAGTATGACGGAATCTGGGCTATAATATCCGCCATGAAAAATCCCATAGAGTCTGTGCTCCAGAAAATGAGGCACATAACCGTATTCGCCCTTGTCGGAGAAAGCGGAACAGGAAAAAGCTTCCGGTCAAAGCTGCTGGCCGAGGAGAACGGAATCCGCGCGATAATAGACGACGGGCTTCTCATACAGGACGAGAAGATCGTCGCCGGCCATTCCGCCAAGCGCGAGAAGACTTATATGGGTGCGGTCAGGGTCGCCCTCTTTGACGACAAGGAGCACAGGGACGAGGTCGCAAAGGTTCTGCGCAGGACAAAGATAAAGAAGATTCTGATTCTCGGCACGTCAGAAAAGATGGTCATGAAGATAGCGATGAGACTTCAGCTTCCGCAGCCGTCAAGAATAATCCATATAGAGGACATCTCCACAAAGGAGGAGATTGAGAAGGCGATAAAGTCGCGTCAGGTGGAAGGCAAGCATGTGATTCCCGTCCCGTCGATAGAGGTCAAGAGAAACTACCCCCAGATTTTCTCCGCCTCGATGCGTGATTTTTTCAGGAGAAGAAACCTTTTCAAGAACAGGAAATCGACCGACGGGAGGATGCTTGAGAAATCGATCGTGCAGCCTGAATTCTCAAAGAAGGGACGTATAGAAATATCGGAGGCCGCGCTTACTCAGATGGTCATGCACTGCGTCAGCGAGTGTGAGCCTGAAGTGACGGTAAAGAAAATATCGATAAAGACAGACAGCCGGGGCTACAGGCTTGTGATAACGGTGGATGTGCCTTTCGGAACCCAGCTGACAGGAAAGATACACAGGCTTCAGCAGTACATAATAGACAAGATCGAGTCTTTCACCGGAATTCTGATTGAGGAGGTGAGCATAATCATCGACAGGATTACGCGTACCCAGCCTCCACAGAACGGATAGGACTTCTACCTTGATTCCTCATTTTTCTGTCTCGTTCTCGGCTGAAGCCTTATGGGAACTCCGAGGCTGTTCATGACCGACTTCACCGCGAATTCAAGCTCCCTGCGCTGCGGGTTCATGGGGAGCACGAAATTCCTGCATTCCGTCCAGGTCGTCACATACAGTTCTCCTGCCGCGGATTTTGAGCGGACCTCCATATTCCAGTCTGTCAGACCGGACACGAAGTCATATATCAGGAAATACAGTTTTTTACCGAGCCTGGCATCCGGTTCCGCACGTACCAGCTCATCCAGCTTCCGCAGGTTCTCCATATAGCTGCGTTCAGAAGTCCTGTTCTCGTAAATCATGGCCGTGGCCGCAGGCTGCAGATACATATACAGGTCGGTGTCGAGAGCCTCCTGTACAATGTCAAATGAATGTCCGCTGTTTATGATTTTCAGCATCTCCTCCGTCAGTCTTGACGGAGACACCTGGGACAGGAGTCCGGCGGAGGATCTTATCTTATGCCTCAGGGAATGTGACATCCTCGCGTTTGCCGTAGACGAGTACTTTATCGCACGGAGCATTCTGACCGGATCCTCCTCGAAAATTCTGTCCACCGGAATCACAGGACGGAGGACATGCTTTCTGATGTCCCTGAGTCCTCCCACATAATCGACCACCTGCTCCTGGACAGGATCATAGTAGAGCGCGTTTATGGTGAAGTCACGGCGCTGAACGTCCTCGTCCATGGTTCCGAAACTGTTTCCGACGGAGCCTTCCGATATTGAGCGGAAAGTGCTCACCTCGAAAATCTTGGAGCCGAACACCACATGAACCAGCCTGAATCTTCTTCCTATAATCCTTGAGTTCCTGAAGATTCTGCGGATTCTGGCAGGCGTGGCGTCGGTGACTATGTCAAAATCCTTAGGTCTGTTGCCTATTACAAGATCCCTTACGGCGCCGCCGACAATATAGGCGGTGAATCCGGCGTCCTTCAGACGCACAACAATCTGCAGCGCGTCGGGATCAATCCTGTCCGCCGGAATAAGATGCTCCTCTCTGGTGTATACGGCCGCCTTTCTGACAAGCCTTCCGCTGGAGTCTGAACCATAACGTATCAGCACGATGAGTAACGTTCCTTTCCCTATTGTTTCACCTGAATTCCTGAGATCCAGTTAATGATGTCGCCCTCAACCTGTTCCTTGTCCTTCTCGTTCAGAATCTCATGCCTGTCGCCGGCATATTCCTTTATGGACAGATTTCTGATTCCGTGTCTCCTGTACACATCATAAAGCTTTCTTACTGATTTTCCGTACCCGCCGACAGGATCATCGGAGCCGTATATCAGAAAAAGCGGGAGGTCGGCAGGAATTCCGCTTATGGCCTTTCCGCTGTGTATTACGGACAGACCGTGCATCATGTCGCAGAAGAATGATGCCGTGAGCGTCCGGCCGCACCAGCTGTCGTCCATGAACATTCCCACGTTCGTGCTGTCCGCGGACAGCCAGTCGTATTCGGTGCGGGCGTCATCTATTCTTTTGGTGTACGCGCCGAACGCCGCCTTGTGAAGAGCCTCAGCCTCGGTGTCCGCACCGCGGAAAATCCTGTAGAGATTCGCCAGAATTTTCCCGCCGAAAACCAGTGCTGGCCTGGGACCCGCGGTTCCGCAGAGAATGCATCCGTCTATGTCGCCGCCGTATCTTTCTATGTATCCCTGGGACACAAACGAGCCGAAGGAGTGGCCGATCAGGATGGTCTTTTTACCGGGATACTCAGCCTTCAGGCCGTCAACAAGCTCCCTGAGATCCCCAACCACACGTTCAAAACCGTCCCTGTCAGCCAGTTTTCCGAATTTTCCGGTTCCTTTTGCGGCTGCGTTCTCGGCCGTTCTTCCGTGTCCCCTCATGTCGTGCGCGCTGAGCACATATCCGTTCTCCGCCAGGACTGAACCGAGCCTGTCATACCGCATGGAATGCTCGGCCAGACCGTGATGAAGCTCCACGACTCCCCTGATCTCCTCCTCGGCATCCGGCGCCCATCTGTTCACCCAGACCTCCGCTCCGTCCGACATTGTCTTCATAAAACTCTTCGTAATCATATCCGCTCCCTTAAAATTCAAATGGAATTTTTCCATCTTCTTTTGATTTCCAATTTCATTCAGTTCCGCGGCAGGAAGCCGCCGGTGCAGTTTTCCTCTTCCGGAAACACCGGAATGATATTCAGGAAAACACCGTCAAAATTGACGGTCCTATCTCCCAAAAAAGAGCCGTTTCTGATAAGATGATGACCATGGAAATAAAGACGGTCATCACAGAAAAGACGGTGTTCGGCGGCGACTCAATAGCCAGAATCGGCGGGAAGACTGTATTCATTCCGTATTCGCTGCCGGATGAGAAACTTGATATAAGAATATTACAACACAAAAACGATTATGACAATGCTGAAATCGTACAAATTCTGACGCCCTCGCCATACAGGACCGTCCCGGAATGCCGGTGGTACGGAATCTGCGGCGGCTGCAGCATGATGCACATCGATGCGGGGTATCAGACGGATCTCAGAAGGGAAATGCTTTCTGAGATGTTCCTGAGGCATGGGCTTTCTCCGGCAGAGCCGGTGTCCGCCGTGACAGGTCCGTCGCAAGGATACAGGTCGCGTTTTCAGCTGAACGGAGGCGGATTCTCCGGCCGCGGCACGAACAGGACTGTTCCGGTTGACTCGTGCGTATGTGCGGAGGCCGCGGTGAATTCATTCCTCTCATCAGTGCCGGCCGGATCCCGGCCGGGAGGCAGATGCCACGTGTTCGGAGGAAATTCCGTCGTGTCCGCGGTGAACGGATACGGACTTCCGAATCTTTCCGTGACGTCGGAGAAAGGACAGAATTCAAACGGAAAGGAAAGCCGGAGCTCCGCCGGATCGGGGGGCAGGAGGAACAGACGTTTTTCTGGAACTGTCCTGTCTCCGGAAAACATGGTGACCGTCAGGCTTGGCGGGAAGGACATATCGTTTGACGTGCGTGGATTTTTCCAGTCGAACACGGAAGTGTTCATGAAGACCGTGGAGCTGATCTGCGGTGGAATCTCAGGAGGTAACGTTCTCGACATGTATTCGGGCTGCGGTTCAATATCGGTTTTCCTTGCGGACAGGTTCAGTCATGTCACGATGGTGGAGCACAACAGGGATGCCATCGTGTATGCGGAGATGAACATGGCAGGAAAGCCCCATTCAAGCTTCGGGATGAGCGGAGCCTCGTGGGTAAAGCACTGTGCGGACTCCTGCGGAGAATTCGACGCCGCCGTTACGGATCCGCCGCGGTCCGGAATGGAGCCTGAGGTGCGCTCATATCTGTGCCGGTCAGGAATTCCGTTCTTATGCTCTCTCTCGTGCGATCCGTCAACACATGCAAGGGACTGCGCGGAGCTTGCATGTGCGGGCTACACCCTTGACAGGCTGTTTCTTCTTGATTTCTATCCGAACACAAGCCATATAGAAAGCCTTGCGTTCCTCTCAAGGAGGTGAGGATGGGACTTCGCAGAATGATCGCATCCGCCGCGGCCGCGGCCGTGCTCACGGTGTCACCCTTTCATGCCGAACAGATTCTCTCAAGGACGAACGCGTCATGGAGCCTTGTGCTGACGGGACGCGTACTGACGGATCCGCTTCCTTCGGAATACGGATTCATAGCGGTCACGGACGCGAGGACAGTGACGGGAATTTCCGGCGCCGGGAAAATTCTATGGGAAAAACCTCTCAGGGGCGCGGATTCCGGCACCGTGATGACAATGATTCCGGGCGGTCTTGTCGCGGCCGTCACCGGAGCCGGCACGGAGCTTGTGCTGCTGAATCCGGGCGGAGTCGAGCTGTGGCGCGCGCGCCCCGGATTCCGTATTGCGGGAGCTCCCTATGCGGGACGTGACGGAAGAATTTTCGTGACAGGTGACAGCGCCGCGGCATGTTTCGGAGTGACAGGAGTAATCAAATGGAGCGTCTCCCTGCCCGTCCTATCATCCATATCTCCGTGCGTACTTCAGGACGGCAGCATCGTAGTGTTCACGGAAGGGACAGCGGACGGAAAATCGCGCGGAATAAAAATATCTCCGTTCGGCGAGACGATGGAGAACATCACGTTCGCCGGAGAGGTGGTATCCGCCGAATCATGCGCCGACGGAATTCTGCTTTCGTTCACGGACGGAAGCGCCGGTCTTGTCGCGGATGCGGGCGGAAGATCGGAGGGAGTCTGGGTGCTCAAGGGCGGTAACAGTTCCGCGGGAGGAAAATTCGCAGTGCCGGAATACGGTCATGAGGCCGTCTATGTGTGCCCCTCGCCGGGAGGCGCGGCAGTCTCGTTTCTGGACACGGCTTCAGGTCATGTCAGGCTTGTCTGCACGGCAGGTTCAGTAAAGGGCACAAGATTCTTCAGTACGGTGCTGACCGGTGACGGAGTCTTTGTCAGCGACGGGAAAAACGCCGTCCTTGTCGGAAGAAACGGCAGGCAGATATGGAGTGCGGAGCTGCCTGACAGACAGGGGCGGTTCTCTTGGAATGCGTCTGTTTTTACTGATGACAGCCGTCTTGTCCTCTGCATGGACGACTGGTCCCTGAACGCATACCGGGCGTCCCAGTCCGCCGGCACATCCGGATCCGCTCATGTCAGGCCGGGACGAAGGAAGGGCTACGGAAGCTTCTACTCCGTTGATCCGGGGAGATTCGGCTATGTGTACGGAGACGGATTCGGAAAGACGCTCGCCGGAGACGGAAATTTCACCCTCCTGAACGCAGGCGGCTACGGACCGAGGGAACGTGAGCTTGTCTCGGATCTGATGTCGGCCTGTTCCGTATATGAGTCGTCACTGAATTCGTCCGATTTCGGAGGCCGGACGGAACTGTCCGTTTTCGAGTCAGACGGCGCCGGAACGGAGAGGCTTCTGTCCATGCTTCCGCTGTTCGGGACGGACACGTTCACGGGCGTGCAGTCGTCGGTCCTCCGCCGCGGTACGGACAGAACCCAGGTGAACTCGGTCCTGCGAGGAATCGGAACCAACGGCTATGATCCGGACGGAAAGCTCCTTGAATCGCTTGATTTTCTGGCGTCAAGAAGAAATGACAGTGTGACGGCAAGAAATATATGCGCGGCCACGGAGTCGGTGTGCAGGTTCATGGGAACGGACGCCTTCTCATCACGGGGAAAGGAAATTCTCTCCGGATTCCTGAGTCCAAGATATGACAGCACGGTCAGATCCGCCGCAAGGGATACTCTGCGGCGTCTGTCTGCGTCAGGACTGTAGCGGCGGTTTCTCATGCGGAGGCACGTCCATTCCCCGTCCGAAGCACTTTTTAAGCCATACATATTCACCGAGTATGTCGTCGAAGCAGGTGTAGCCGAAAATCCTGTGTACAGCCGGGATGTTCCACTGCTTTATGTTCGCCGTATGTGGAAACGGCAGCCAGAACAGTCTTTTTGAGAAATGGCGCACAACGGTATGACTCCACAGGAATTTCTGGTCGTTGAAGCGCTGCGGAAGCAGTTTCTTGCGGGAAGTGCTGTGCCAGAGCGCATCCTGATCGGCGAAGAGCCATTTCTTTGCCCTCAGCAGCTCCCTCGCCTTTGCGAAAATTCCGGTGCGCGCACATTCCCCCATGTTGAACAGCAGGACTCCGGCGTTTATGTAGTCGGGACGGATCAGGTACTTCCCGTAGTGGTCGCGGGCGGCGGCATACTCGTATCCCGTGAGGTCAGTTCCGTACAGAAGCATGACGTCACGGTTGAACATTATGTCCGCGTCAAGATACAGAAGCTTTCCGCTGATCTCTCCGCCCAGAACTATGTCGGCCAGAAGCCTTATCAGCGTGTACGGCGAGCAGTATGCGTTCTCGTTCGGGCAGCCGGAGAATTCTCTTCTGTAAAGCGCCGTCACGTCGTACCGCACTGCCGAATTCTCCGGACTGTAGAGTTTCGCCGCCCGGTCCAGAAATTCCGCCTGCCTCTCCGTGAGCGCGGTGTATCCGTCTTTAAGTTCAGGGAGATCCATCGTGAATATCCTGAAAGTGAACGGCTCCCCGGTTCCGGTCCGCCTCATGACGGAAAGCATACTGGTGAGAATTCCGTCGAACACAGCTCCGTTTCCGCAGTAAAGAATGTCCGCCATGTCTGCGCTCCTCTTATAATCATCTCTTTATGTATTTGATCCGCTCGACGTTGCTCAGAAGGCTCCGTTCCGTCATCGTCCTGTATACGCGGTCCCGCAGATCCTTTCTCCGTTCCCCGGGAGGAAGATCCGTGTCAGGAAAGAAGGGACCGTCAACGTACGTCACCATCCGCGGAAAATCCGTGAACCGTCTCTTCTGGTAGGTGTTCGTGAAGCAGAACACAGGCGTTCCGTACCGGACAGGATATCTGAACGGCACTTCCGTGAACGGGCGTATCTTCGTGTAGAACGGCCATATATGGGCCTCGGGATATATCGCGACGGCCTCTCCGCGTGAGAGCCTGTCCTCAAGCGCATGCGAGAAATTCCTTGCCGCCGCCATGTCGTCCGGAAGCGGAACCGCACCCAGGTACGGCGTTATCCGTCCCAGCACGGGCATCGACACATTGTTCGGGTGGACTATCACTGATGTTCCGTTCGGAAAACATACGAATGACGGCACTAGCGCGTCAGCCGCGGCGTTGGTGTGGTTTCCGAATATGAAATACGGTTTTCCGCGCCATTTCCTCAGCGCGCCGCGCCCTACAATTCTGTGGCCGTAGCGGATCTTGAGGAATACCGCCGCGACCGGGAACGCTATGATCCTGTACCAGAACAGCCTCGCCGCCCTCCACGCGAATGTTCCTCCGCCGTACCTGTAGCTCCCGTCAATCCGGCGGGGCTTTATCACGGCCGTGGAGAATTCGTCGTTCATCTCGTCGCTGTAGTATATGACACGCCGCCTGTCTGCCATATCAGTCGCCTTCCGCCGAATACACGAGCGGAATTCCGTATGTCTTCTCGTACACATCCTTCCATGCCGTGTAGTTGCGGCGCTTCATCTCATCCACGTTCCCGCGGCAGGACAGCGCCGGATCCGGAAAAATCGGCTCAAGTATGTGGACTGTGTATTCCTGGACCGGAAATCCGTCCTCACCGGTAATGGCGGAATCCTCCATCGTTATGAAGAACGGGATTACCGGAACCCCGGCCGACACCGCGAACTTGAACGCGCCGTTTGTCAGCGGCCTCGGCTTCCTGTAGTTCCACCACATCCCCTGCTCGGCATATACGAGAATCTTCTCTCCGCGCCTCAGAAGGATGTCAACGCTGCTCATGAATTTCCGCATCGTGCTGCTCCTGCTCGACAGAGGCAGGGTGTTGCAGTGGCGGAAGAAAAGTCCGTAAACACCGGGAAAAGATGTGTAATTCCCCTCCCTTATGACCTTGTACAGCCTGCGCCGCCCGAGCGGCTTCTCTATGGCCTTGTATACGGCGAAGTTATCATAGGCGTTGAAATGATTGCATGTTATCACGGCGCCGGATCCGCCGAGCGCCGTGAAATTCCCGATTCCCCTGACCTCCTTTATTATAAGGCGGCGGCTGCGTATGAGTCCGTTTATAAAGTGCTTTCCGTAGCAGTTGACAAGAGCCGTCATGATCCGGCTTGAGAGCTTTTCTCCCAGATAGTCAACCTGATCGGCCTCAAGCGGAACCGTCGGCGGATCGTCCTCCACGTCATGTGAGAAAAGCCCCTTCCTCTCGTATTCGTCTATTCTTCTCAGGACATCAAGCCTGTCCTGAGCCTTCCGTGGCGTCGTCATGCGGTGGCTCCCCTTCTCAATGTGTTCCTGTAGTTGCCGGGATCAGCGGAGTCCGCGGCCGCCTGCGCCATGAGCCTCTCGTATGCAATCCTGTCGTTCTCCTTCTGCGCGTCGGAATATGAATTCCTCTGATCCAGGAGCATGTCGTAGAATTCGGTCTCGACCGCATATTTCCAGAAGAATTCCTCGTAAAGGACACCGTCATAGTGCCACGGCTTCCAGTGGATCTTATAGTGGACTATGCGCAGGTCGCCGTCGTCGAATTCAGGGTTCCTGAACGCGGTCTTGTTCCATCCCAGATCCATATATCTGACCTTTCCCCGGCACAGTACATTAAGATAGTCCTGATCCTGCGTTACGGTGAATTTGAACCTGTTCAGGAGATCCACGAATTTCTCCTCTATGCTGTTCTCCCGGAGGAGCTTTGTGTTCATCAGAAGGATTCCCGCGCTGAAATAATCACCGCACGGTATGTCCAGCGCCTTCTCCACGTAGTCGCCGAAAACCTTCACCTCCGCCATGACCTCCTCCTGCACCGCGCCGACATAGTTTCCGCCGATGTCGGTGTTGTAAAGCTCGGAGATGTCGCCGAGCACGACGATGTCGCAGTCAAGGTACAGAACCTTGTCGTACTGGGGAAAAAGGTTCGGGATGAAAATCCTGTAATATGTCTCCTTCGAGTAATAGTCGCGCAGATGGAACATGCTCTGGATTTTGTCAAGCTCGTTTGCCAGCGACATGAATTCTATCGAGGCGTTGTCTGTAATGCAGTTTCTGATTTTCCGCTCGATGCACGGATCCAGGTCGGTCGTAAGGACATATATTCTGTAGAAATAGTCCGTAGAGGCGTTCGCCAGCATCGATGCGACGGACACACAAAGATACGGGGCATAATTGTTGTCGGTCGCAAAAAAAATCGGGATTTCCTTTATGTCTTTGTGTGAATGCATAAATTATAATATATACTGTTTCACGGTGAATAGCAACTTGACTTGAGTTGCGTTGACTTGACCTTCGGCGGACGTGCAAGTTGTAAAGCCCGTGTTTTTCCAATATCATGTCGGACATGAAAAAAGCGTATCTTTTTGTTTTCGCACTTTACCTGCTGTCTCCGGCGGCGGCAGGAGCGCTTACACCGGACGAGTATGCGCTGATCGACGGCGTCCTGGACTTCAGGATGAGGCTCACCGCGCTTCCGTCTCCGGATGATGCGGTGGCAGCTGCGGACGCATATATGGATGAAATTTCCCGGATCGGGGATGGCGGAGGAATCTCCGCGGAAGCCTCGCTGATAATCATGAACATGCTTGTCTGGGAAAAATACAACTATATATATGAGACGGACATGGACAGCCCCGTGCTGGAGGAGCTTCTGATGGGCCAGTACAGGATTCTGACGGAATGGTTCAGCACTCACCGGGGCGGGAAGCACGACAAATGGCTCTACTGCTCGGCCGGAGACATCCTCTCGTCCGGACTGCGTTTTTTTACGATGGGCACGGCTATGAAGGAAGGTCTCAATGTGAAGAAATATTATGACATGGTTCTTGCCGAGGATCCGGATATGTGCTTCGCACTGTTCAACATCGCGCACTGGTATTTCTTCGCCCCGGGAATTTCCGGAGGAAGCAAGAAAAAGGCGGCCGAATGTTTCGCGCGTGCCGAACAGACAGCAAGGAACGACGCCGAGCTTTTCTTCGCAAAGGCATACTATTCGCAGATGCTCTACGAGAACGGAGACACGGCCGGCTGCGTGAGAAAAATATCTGAGGCGGAGCGGATTCTGCCGGGAAGCCGGTACACGGAAAAACTCCGCAGGGTGAATGCCGCCGGACACTCCATCTTCTACTACACTCTGAACAAGGAGAAGATGGACCGTGAATTTGCGGCCGCGGAAGGCGGCGGAAGGTGAGGATAGTATTCTACAGCACGAATTCCGACCGCTTTGACGGAGAGACGTTTGAAATCAGAACTGTCCCATCATGCAGCCGAATGATGGACAGGACTGCGGAGATGTTTCCGGAGCATGAGCTGATTACCGCGACGCAGCTTCCTGCCATATACGCCGCGGACTACAGGGGAAATTCCGTTCTTTCCACATCCCGGCTGACGGAGACAGTCATTCTCCGCGGCACGTCACCGGCGGAATGCGCGTCGGAGATTCTTGCCCTTGAGCCTGATCTCGCATTCGCCGTTCCGTTCTGGACATCCAGGCATGACTGGCTCGGACTGAACGACGCACTTGTGGCGGAAATTCTCCGGAAAAACGGAGTGGCAACCATATCCCATCCTGTCGCGTCGGCATCGGCCTGTGCGGACAAATTCATGACACATCTTGCGCTTGAGAAGGCCGGGATTCCTGCTCCCGGATATGTCTATGTCCATAACGGACGCTACAAGTGCGCCATGGGACATCCGGAGATACGGACGAACGTCTACCGCGAGGAGACGCTGCGCGGTCTTGCCGGCCTGAGATTTCCCATAGTCATAAAGGATTCGGACGGACTCAGCTCACACGGAATGGAGGTGGCGGTCTCATCCGCACAGGCCGTGCACTTCCTTGACTCAAAGAGGAACAGCTCGGACAGAATCGTTGAGGAATTCGTCGGAGGAGATCAGTTCGGAGCCGAAATACACGGCAGGCCGGGACACTACACGGTCCTGCCTCCGGTCTTGCTGTCGGTGAACAGATACGGGATCACGGCTCCGAGACAGTGCGTGAAGGCCGGACCGCTCATCTCAGGGACGGACGGACCGGAGGGAATTCTCGCATCACTTGCTGAATTCCTGCGTCTGGAGGGTACTGCCCAGGTGGATCTTGTCCGCGGACAAGACGGCTGGTATGTGCTGGACGTTAACACCAGGCTGTCGGGCATGTCACAGCTTTATGCGTCGTCAGCGGGAATTCCGCTCTTCGCAATGCTTCTGCAGGACACTCTTGGAGACGGAAAAAGCAGGCGCGAATTCCGCCCCGTGCTGAATTTCAAGCTTCCGCCCGTCGATGACTCCGTCATGGACAGAATCTCCCGTTTTCCGCACACCGTCCGCACGGAGAAATTCCATGACCTGAGGGCGGACCAGAAGCGTGCGGAAGGCTGGTGCGAGGTCACGCTTGCCGCCGACACTCCGGAGAAGCTTTACACCGCATCCGGGGCGTTCGCCGCTGAATTTCCGGAACTTACGGAACCGTCTTTTACCGGAACCGCACGCCGTATGACGGAAAAACTTGTTGAACCTTGAGCGGATTTTCCATATCATTGTTCCCATGAACGAATATGAGATGAATTTTGATGCGGCGTTCGGAATCGCAGGAAATTTCACCGGTCATCTTGAGCAGGCCGGCGAGTCCGAGGCATTTGCCGGAACAGGAGCCGCTCCCGGCGCGCCGAAGGCGGTTTTTCCGACATATATAAGGAACGCCGCCGGAGGGATTCCTGAATTTCTCGGAACGTTTCCGTTCAGCAGCGGCAGGATAGTACTTCCGGCCGGAGGACATAAAGTACAGATGGAGCCTGAGTGTGCGGTTGTGTTCAGGGCAATATGGTCGGAGGACAGGATTGTATCCCTTGTTCCGGAAAAATTCGGAGCCTCGGACGACTGTTCGGTCAGAAAACCCGGAACCTGCCGTATAAGCACGAAGAAGAACTGGGGACGGTGCTCCAAGGGGCTGGCGGCTGACCTGAAGGATATTGACACTCTTGATGAGGGAGGAATTCTGGACAGCTACAGGATCTCCGGTCTGCTTGTCCGTAACGGAAATGTTCATGTCTGCGGTGAGGACAGCACCATAATGGATTATTCCTGTTTCCACGGAAGCCTTGTCCGATGGATTACTGACAGAATGAATCTCCAGACGGAAAGCGGTCCCGCCGAGAATGTCGGACGTTACATGAACCTGGCGGACCGCCCGGAACGCATAATGGTCTCCATCGGAGCCACAAGATACACCCGGTTCGGAGAGAGCTGCTTCCTTGAGCCGGGAGACACAGCCGCAGTGATACTCTATAATGAGGATATGTACACCGCAGATGATGTGATAGGCATCGCCGCCGCAGGATATGACTGCTTGTCTGCGGACGGACTATCGGTTCTTGTCCAGGAAGTGGTTTCCCCCTCCTGAATTCCGGAATCCGCTCAGTCTGTGTACGGGATTTCTATATGCATACGGTCGCGGGAAAGCTCCGCCGCAGGAAAAATCTCCCGCGCCTCATCTAGAAGGACACCCAGCTCTCGGTCCGTGTAGCGCGGACTGTAGTGTATCATGCACATCCGCCTGACACCGGCATCCCTCGCGATGACGGCGGCCTGCGCCGCTGTCATGTGCTTTTTCTCCCTGGCCTGGTCGATGAGTGCATTCTCGAACATCCCCTCGCATACAAGAAGATCCGAGCCGCGGACATCATCTATTATGGACGGTCTGAAGAGTGTGTCAGTCACGTAACTGAATTTTCTGCCGCTGCGCTTCCCTCCGAGAACATGTTCCGGCCTGACGGTCGAGCCGTCCGCGGCCTTAACCTCGAATCCGGCCTGAAGCTGGGACCAGAGCGGTCCGCACGGAACTCCGAGCTCACGCGCCTTCTGCGGATTGAATTCTCCGGGACGGTCAAGCTCCTCAAGAGTATAGCCTACGCAGGTTTTCGTGTGATCCAGCGGAAATGCCCGTATGTAGAAGTCCTTTCCGGAATGCACCACGCACGGAGCCTCGATCTCCTTCACCACAATCGGATAATTTATGTACATGTCAAGCACGCGCCTGCTCGTCTCGATGTATTCCCTGATTTTGGGAGGGCCGTAGATGTAAAGCGGCTCCGTCCTGTCCACCTGTGCGGAAAGCATCAGAATTCCCGGAAGCCCCGTGACATGATCCGCATGGGTGTGCGATACGAAGATGGCATCTATCTTCTTCCACTTGAGATTCAGCCTCCTAAGCGAGACCTGTGTTCCCTCTCCTCCGTCAAAAAGGAAAAGATCTCCGTCCCTGCGCAGGAGAACCGATGTGAGATGTCTGTAAGGAAGCGGCATCATTCCGCCGCAGCCGAGTATGAATGCCTCCATGTTCATGAGGGATCCGCCTGAAGCGTGGCAAGAAGCCAGTCCTTGAATTCCTGGTAGCTGTTGTCCATCGGAACCGCCCTGTCAGGAAGCCTCATAACCTCCTCAAGCCTTGACGGAACCGGAGGCTCCTTTCCTATCGCCTCGTAGACTGTAGCTCCGAATTTTGCCGGAGAGGCGGTCTCCAGTATGACTCCGACCGCATTTCTGGATATCACATCATCCGCCCATGACGGAACGTTCGGCGTAAGTCCCGGCCTGTCGGGACTGTTCCTCTCTCCTCCGACAAGCGACTTCATCGCTCCTCCCCTTATGTCGTCCCATGCCTTCCAGCCGATTGCGCCGTGCGGATCCATGATATATCCGGTCTTGTCGTTGCAGGATTTTATCGCCGAGACGATTCCGCTGTTGTCAAGCCAGTATGAGGCGAACAGCTGCCTGACCTCCTCAAGCGAGTACATAGCCCTTATCCGCTCGTAGTTGCTCGGTGCGCCCACGTCCATCGCATTGGCATAAGTCTCGACGGAAGGCCGCGCGTTGTATTCCCCCGTTGCGATCCAGTCGGGAACGGTCCTGTTGGAATTCGTCGCCGCGATGAATCCCGCTATCGGCGCACCCATCTCCCTTGCGATCAGACCGGAAGTGAGGTTTCCGAAATTTCCGGACGGAACCGCCATTATTATGGACGGATCGGAAATCCTGCTGTCCATCGCCGCGCGGTTCCTGACCACAAGAGCCGAGTACATATAATAGAAGCTCTGAGGAAGAAGCCTTGATATGTTTATCGAATTCGCCGACGACAGACGGAGTTTTCCGCGGAGGCTGCTGTCCGTGAATGCGGTCTTGACAAGCTTCTGGCAGTCGTCGAAAGTTCCCCTCACCTTGAGCGCGCGGACATTTCCTGTGAACGTGGACAACTGCTTCTCCTGAAGCGGACTGATTTTTCCGTCCGGATAGAGGATTGTGACGTCAAGTCCAGGAACGTTGTGGAACGCGCTTCCGACCGCGCTTCCTGTGTCTCCGGAAGTCGCCACTAGTATATGAAGAGGTGTGTCCTCGTTCCTGTTGAAATATGACATGACCCTCGCCATGAAGCGCGCGCCGAAATCCTTGAACGCGCAGGTGGGACCGTGGAAAAGCTCAAGCACATAGGATATGCTGTCCAGGGGAACGACTTTGGGAGAGAACGGATATGCGTCCTGGATTATGGCCAGGAGATCCTCGTCCGGAATCTCGCCGCCGATATATGGTCTGGCCATGTTGAACGCGATGTCCCTGAACGATGGTGATGGATTCCTGTTTATGAATGTGCCGTCCAGCCTGGGGAATTCAGTTGGAATGTAGAGTCCGCCTGTAGCCTGATTCATGCCACCGAGCACTGCCGTCCTGAAATCCGTTCTGACACCGCTGTCCCTTGTATCTGTGTAAACCATGTTTCCTCCAAAAAAACTGTCCGGACCTGGAGCCCGGCAACCGGCCGAATACATCAGCTCCGCATGTCTGCGGCTGACTGCATATGAAAAAAATCTGCGACGCAGATCAAATGAGCAAAGAAACCAAACTGTCGCATTTTATTATTAACGCCTGTTTTTTACAATAACATATTGTAAAAAAAGTGTTATAAACATAAAATCGGGAAAATGGAACGCTGTACAAAAGCCCTCATCTACAGGGACAACCTAAAATATAATTTTGATCAGATACGGAGACATATCGCTCCGGGCGTGAGAATCTGTGCGGCAGTCAAGGCTGACGGCTACGGTCACGGCGCGGTCACGGCGGCCGAGGCTGCCGTCGGGTCAGGAGCTGAATTCCTCGCGGTCGCCAGCGCGGAGGAGGGAGCCGAGCTGAGAGCCGCCGGAATAAAGGCAAGAATTCTGCTTCTCAGCCTCTGCACTCCTGATGAATTTCAGGCCCTGGCTGATTTTGACATAACTCCGCTTGTGTTCTCAAGGGAATACATAGACGGATTCGCAAGGGCCGCACGGACACGTTTCGGGCGGACGGGACAGAAAATTCCCGTCCATCTTGCGGTTGACACGGGAATGGGGAGAATCGGATGTCTGCCGCAGGAGGCAGGAGCTGAGGCGGCCGCAATCAGGGATTCCGGCACGCTGGAGCTGGAGGGAATGTGCACGCATTTCGCTGTTTCCGACGGAATTTCCACTGACGACAGGCGTTACACCGCCCGGCAGTTCGACCTGTTCCTTGAGGCCGTTGAGAACGTAAGGAGAGCCGGAATGAATCCGGGAATCCGCCACTGCGCGAATTCGGCGGTCATAATGACGGAGCCGCGGATGCACCTGGATATGGTCCGGCCCGGAATAATAATCTACGGTTACTATCCCGGCGACGTGACGGAGCAATATCTCCGCGGAACCGGTACGGATTTCCCGCTGAGGCCTGCGATGGCGCTGGAGACGCGTGTTCTTGCGGTCAGGAAATTCCGCGCCGGTGACAGCGTCTCGTACGGACGGACCTGGAGCTGCGGCCGGGATACGGAGATAGCCGTTCTTCCGGTCGGATATGCTGACGGAATTCTAAGGCGCTTCTCACCGGGAATGCAGGTCACGATAAACGGCAGAAACTATCCTGTCCGCGGAAGAATATGCATGGATCAGTGCATGGTGGAACTTGGTTCTGACAGCGGCGTAAGGCCTCTTGACCGCGCGGTCATATTCGGCCCCGCACAGTCGGGCGCGCTCCGCACGGCAGAGGATCTTGCGGCGGACGGAGGAACCATCTCCTACGAGGTCCTCACATCCGTGTCAAGGCGTGTCAGGAGAACCGTCGTCTGAAATTCCGGCGATGATTCTCTTGACCTCGGCGACAAGATAGAACGAGCCGGTCACAAGGAGAACCGAGCCGCAGGCGTCAGCCGCCGCAAGAGCGGTCCGCGTCATCCTGATGTAGTCCGGATCAGCCGTGAAGCTGACATTCTCATTTCTGAATGCGTCCGTCTCCGCGGCAATATCTGATGTCTTCTGTCCTCCTGGACGCGTTATGAAAAATTTCCTGAACCTGCCGGCAAGAAGGCCGGCGATGTCCTTTATATCCTTGTCCGCGGCACAGGCAAACAGCAGGCAGATGTTGTCTCCGTAGAGCCTGTCCGCGGTGTCGAGCGTCAGTCTTATGCTGTTGACCGTATGGGCGCCGTCAAGAACAAGGGCCGGAATTCCCGGAAAATACGGAACATTCCTGACAATCTCGAATCTTCCGGGCAGAACCGCCTCCGAAAGCCCCCTCCCGATGACGGCCTCGTCCATGTCAGGAAAAAGCGTCTTCACCGTGACTGCCGCCTCGGCCGCATTCCAGGCCTGCATTCCGCCCAGCAGCTTGAGCTCCGTCCTTATAGGGCGCGAGAAAAGCGGACCGCCGAGCGATACTGACATCACTGGAAGGCCATTTCCGCAGGAGAATTCCCAGTCCACAAAATCCGTAACCTCGTCCACGAAAAGACACGGTGAACGGCGCTCCGCCGCGGTTCTTGAGAAAATCTCCCTTACACCTGCGCTCTGCTGCGGCGCGACCACCACGGGAACTCCGGTCTTTATTATTCCTGCCTTCTCCTCTGCTATCAGCTCGGGCGTGTCTCCAAGGAATTCTGTGTGCTCAAGCTCGATCGGAGTTATGCAGCTTATCCTCGGCATTATTATGTTCGTGGCGTCAAGCCTTCCGCCTAGCCCCACCTCAATGACATTCCAGTCCGTCTGAGCCCGCCGGAAACAGAGGAATGCGAACAGGGTGACAAGCTCGAACCAGGTCACAGGTCTTCCGCCCGGCAGATTCTCGGGAATTATGGACTCTATCCTCGGGACAAGCTCCCTGACTGTATCCTCATAAATCCGCTCGTCAAAAAACGACTTCGGAAGGCTTATGCGTTCCCTGAAATCGGTGATGTGCGGGGATGAGTAAACTCCCGTCCTGAATCCGGCCTCACCGAGAATGCATGAGATCATCCTGGACACGGAGCCTTTGCCCTTCGAGCCGGCCACATGGACAGCCGGAGCGGAATTCTGCGGATTGCCGAATCTCCTGCACAGATAGTCCGCCGTATCCAGCCAGAAAATGTCCTTTTCCGGCCTGCGCTCAAAATTCAGGTAGCCGTCAAGCCAGTCCTCAAAAACTTCAACTGCGTTCACGGAAGCGATTATATTCCTTAACATCCTCATGGTAAAGGAGAAACTGACATTTGCAACGCCCGCCCTTTTGCTGTACAATCGCCGATTATGACTTATCTTGCGAAACTCGGCGAGCTGACTCTCAAGGGCTCGAACCTGCATGAATTTGAACGGCTTCTTGTAAGCAACACGAGGCGCTGTCTGGGCGGAAAGGACGCGAAGGTCTCTCTTGTCGCCGGACGAATGTACATAGACTGCGACGGAAAGGACTCGGAGGACATCGAATTCCTTCTGAACCACCTGCTGGGAATAACAGGATGGGCCAGAACCGAGGAATGCGGGCGGACAATCGCCTCCATAAACGACGCCGTATTCAGGGCCGCACAGAAGGCCGCCGCGGACGGCGCAAGGACATTCAAGATTGAGACGAGGCGCGCATACAAGAAATTCCCGATGAATTCCTATGAGATATGCTGTGAGGCCGCCGCAAGGGTCGAGTCGCTCAT
Source organism: Bacteroidaceae bacterium (assembly GCA_963594605.1). Classification (GTDB taxonomy): domain Bacteria; phylum Spirochaetota; class Spirochaetia; order Treponematales; family Treponemataceae; genus Treponema_D. The sequence continues at coordinate 30,158 of CAVBEH010000012.1, read as the reverse complement.
GAAGGTTGACGTGCACAATCCTGATGTGACAATCCATGTGGAGGTCCGGGAGCGGTGTTTCGTCTACACGGATACGGGAACCGGCTGCCGCGGACTTCCTGCGGGATGCAGCGGAAAGGGACTTCTTCTGCTGTCCGGCGGACTTGACTCCCCGGTGGCCGGCTACAGGATGATGCGCCGCGGAATGAAAATCGAGTGCTGCTATTTCCACTCGTATCCGTACACATCCGAGGAGGCGCAGAAAAAGGTGGAGACCCTTGCCCGGACTCTCGCCTATTTCGGCATAACCACATATCTGAACATAATCCCGTTCACCGACGTGCAGATGAGGATAAGACAGGCCGCACCGGAAGCCTGGACCACACTCATGCTCCGTGTCTGCATGATGAAGGCCGCAAACAGGCTTGCCGGAAGGTGCGGAGCCGACTGCATAATAACCGGCGAGAGCCTCGGCCAGGTGGCGAGCCAGACAATAGAGAACATGACGGTTACGGAGCATTTCGCCGAATTCCCGCTTCTCAGGCCTCTCTGCGGAATGGACAAGGAGGAGATTGTCAGCACCGCGAATTTCATCGGAACCTATGAGACATCAATACTGCCCTATGAGGACTGCTGCGTGCTGTTCTCGCCGAGGCATCCTGTCCTTAGGGGGACTGCCGGCAAGGCTGAGGAAATCTACAGAAAACTGGATGTGGACGGAATGATAGAGGATGCATACAGGAACAGGACGATAAAGAAATTCACGTTTGCCGGCGAGGTTCCGCTCAGCACTACGCGTGACGAATAGACGTCATTTCTCCATCAGGATACGGGCCGAGACCGACGCGTCCGTATCTATCCTTATCCTGCCGAAATTCCTCTCCAGGTTCCTGCGGCAGCCGCCGTCGGACAGAATCTCGTTTATCTTAAGATATATGTCGTGCGGATTCTGTATGAACCAGCCCACACCGTTTCTCACCGCGAACCGCATGTTGCCCAGCTCCTGATTGTGTATGTACTTGCAGATTATCACCGGCTTGCGGCATTCGAGCATCTCAAAAAGGGTCGCCGGTCCGGCCTTTATCACGGCGCAGTCGCAGACCTTGACAAGCTCGTCAAGGTAATCAATGAAGCCGTAGACATGAAGCCCCATCTTGGGATAGGCGCGCCGCAGCAGATCCAGCACCTCGAATTCCGCCCTGTCCTTTCCGCATACGACGGCCACGGTGTACGGCGCGCGGCTGAGTATGAATTCCTTTATAATCTCGTTGGCGCCGGGAAGTCCCTCTCCGCCTCCGACCATCAGGACCATCTTCCTGTCCGGATCAAGTCCCAGCTCGGCCCGTTTTTTTCTTGCCTGCTCCGGTGTGTATGGCATGCGGTATTTCCCGTTCATCAGGAACGGAATGACCCTTACCCTTTCGGGGCGGATTCCGCAGCGCTCTATGGCATGGTTCCTCGCCTCGTCGGAATAGACCAGATAGTCCATGTTCCTCTCGTAGAACCATGCGTCAGGAACCGTGTACGGATCCGTCACTATCTCCGTTATGTTCACCTTGCGGGGAAGTTTTCTTATCACGCCGTTCAGCCGGGGGGTAAGGCCGAAGTGGAAGCTGACAACGTCGGTCGCGCCCTCCTCCTCGATAATCCGCCTTAGCCCCGGAGCTATGCCGAACATCATCCTGTTCACGAAAGTCTGGAAAAAACGGTACTGCCCCAGATCATAGACAAGCGGAAATGCGCCCTTGAAGTAGTTGCAGGCGAGGTTGTAGAAAACCTCGAAAGCGAACCTGCCGAAAATGTTCCTCCGCCCGAAACCGTTGCGCAGCACAATCTCCACGCCCGGATAGTTCCTCTCCATTTCGGCTTTCAGAACCTTGGCCGCTGAAATATGGCCCGCCCCTGTATTCAGATAGAAGAATATGAATTTCCGAGTGCACTTTATCATACTCCGCACATCATACTTATTTGTTGGACGAAAGACAAGTAATGTGCTATCCTTGCGGAAAATGAAAGCGGAAGAAAAACAGATAATATACAGGCTTCTGGCCGCGGCCGGATCATGCGCCCTCGGCTATACGCCTGCACGGTTCAGGAACACGCCGGAATTCAGCACCGATCCGGAACCGGCGTATGCAGAGACAGATTGCTGCGGACAGCCGGAGTCCCCGCTACCGCCGCCGTCGCTTGACGAGCTGACAGGAAGAATCGGACGGTGCACAAAATGCCGCCTTGCAAGGACAAGGACGAACGTCGTTCCGGGAACAGGCTCCATGACTCCTCTTGTGATGGTCATAGGAGAGGGACCTGGAGCGGACGAGGACAGGATGGGGCTCCCGTTCGTGGGAAAGGCAGGTCAGCTTCTGGACAGAATGCTCGCCTCAATCTCGCTGTCTCGTGACACGAACTGCTACATAGCGAACATAGTCAAGTGCCGGCCGCCTCAGAACAGGGATCCGCTTCCGGACGAGCAGGACGCATGCTCGCCGTTCCTTGAGGCGCAGATAGAAATTCTCAGGCCGAGGATGATTCTGTGCATGGGACGTATCGCAGCCCAGCGGCTGCTGTCCACCGGCGAGCCTGTCGGAAGACTCCGGGGCTCATTCCGTTCTTACGGCGGAATTCCGCTGCTCGTCACATATCATCCGAGCGCGCTCCTGCGCAATGAGAGCCTGAAGCGTCCGGCATGGGATGATCTGAAGATGTTCAGGTCAAGGCTTCTCGAAATCTCGCCCGGATATGTCTCCGGACGGACGGAAGCCAGATGACGGAAAAATATCTTGAGCTTATACTGAACCTGCCTGTAGACGGAACGTTCACCTATTCATGTCGCTGCGATGACGGGACGGCTGCGCCCGTTCCGGGAATGCGGGCCGAGATAATGTTCGGGAACAGAAGGACGACCGGTTTCATCGCCGCCGTCCATGACGGAATTCCGCCGGACTGTCCGGTGGACGCCTCCAGAATAAGACCTGTACGGAGAATTCTTGATGGAGAGCCTCTCCTTGACGGCGCAATGATGGACATGGCGATGTGGCTTTCCCGGTATTATCTGTGCACGCCGGGAGAGGCCGTGTTCGCGATGACACCCTCCGGCAGACGGGAGAGCTCATCGGCCGGTCTTCCTTTTGAGCCGGACATCGCGGAAAAAGGTAAGAACGTCCTGTCAGCCGAGCAGGAGGCGGCCGTTGACGGAATCTTGTCCGCATCCGCAGGAAGGAACCTGTTCCATTATGTGTACGGACCTACAGGAAGCGGCAAGACGGAGGTCTTTCTCTCGCTTGCGGAAAGGGTTCTTGAGTCCGGCCGCGGGGTAATCTATCTTGTGCCGGAGATAAGCCTGACAAGGCAGGTCGCGCAGGCGATAGCCGGCAGATTCGGAGACACGGCCGCCGTCCTGCACTCAGGACTCACACAAAGCCAGAAGCTGTCCGAATGGCGGCGCATAATGAGGCGCGGGGCGCGGGTGGTTGTCGGCGCGCGCAGCGGGGTCTTCGCGCCGGTCCCGGATCTGGGGCTCATAATAATGGACGAGGAGCATGACGGCTCGTACAAGTCAGGAACGACCCCCCGCTACCATGCGCGGCAGGTTGCAATGCACAGATGCTCAGGTCTCGGAATTCCCCTTGTCATGGGCAGCGCGACGCCGTCCGTAGAGGCATGGCAGATGATGGAATGCGGCAGGATAAGGAGGCATGAGCTTTCATCACGTCTGGCCGGCGGCAACATGCCGGAGATAAGATGCATAGACCTGAACCGGTATCCGGCAGACGGATGCATATCGGAGCCGCTTGAGAAGATGATACATTCCGCTCTCGACGCCGGACATCAGGCGATACTTTTCCTGAACAGACGCGGATTCACCCATTTCTTCAGATGCAACAGCTGCGGATATGAGCTGACGTGCAGGAACTGCTCGGTTCCCCTTACATATCACCGGAGCGACAACCGGCTGCGCTGCCATTACTGCGGATGGTCGGCGGATCCTCCGCAGTCATGTCCCTCCTGCGGGTCTCTCGACATAGGAAGCGCGGGATTCGGGACGGAATTCATCGAGTCCGAGACAAGGGTAAAATTTCCGAATGCGCGGATAATCAGGGCGGACACGGACTCGTTCCGGAACAGGGATGAGCTTCTGGATGCGCTGGACAGTTTCAAGCGCGGCGAATACGACATAATGCTGGGAACACAGATGGTCGCCAAGGGACTGAATTTCCCCCGCCTTCAGCTGGCCGGAATAATACTTGCCGACACGGGGCTGCACATGCCTGATTTCCGGGCCGGAGAACGGACCTTCTCTCTGATAACACAGGTCGCGGGCCGCGCCGGAAGATATATTCCGGACGGAAAGGTGGCGGTGCAGACATATTCACCAGGACGTGAGCCTGTGATGTACGCCTGCTCGGGAAAGACAGCCGAATTCTACCGCTACGAGCTTGAGCAGAGGCGGATGCTGGGATTTCCTCCGTTCAGCAGGCTGGTAAGGCTTGTGTTCAGATCATCAGACAGGAACGCAGCGGCTGAGACGGCCGCGCAGGCTGTTCCCATACTCAGAAAGGAAGCCGCCCGGGGCGCCGAGATAATAGGCCCCGCCGAATGCGCCGTGTTCAGAATATCGGGCAACTACCGCTACCACATTCTTTTAAAAGGCGAGTCGGTCATTCCCCTTCAGGCGGCGGCGAGAGCCCTTCTCTTCAGGTACAGCCACAGCCGGAACGTCTACATCGAATGCGATGTGGATCCCGTAAGTCTGCTTTAAATTCGGCTTGACGGATTTAAAGCAGACCAGGCCGGAATCCGGTTCCGCTGCCGGGGGGAGGATTATTTTTCCGGGCCGGAGAGAGCTGCGACAATCTCGGAGAATTCAGGCTTTTTGTTCAGCCCGCTGTCGTATATTCCGCAGTACGGACCGTTCATCCTGTAGCCGTAGCTTGCCGGATCCGCATCCGGATCATCGACGAGTCCCCAGACGGAGACAGCGGTAAGCGGTGAATTTTCCGCGGTGTTGACCTTGGAGAGCATTCTGAACAGATTTCCGCAGAATTCGGCGTGCCGCCTCATCGTATCCGCATCGTTCTCGTAGTTTCTGACCGCAAGCTCCGTAAGCTGAACCTCGCATCCCAGGGACGCATATATTCTTATCGCCTCGCCGACCTTTGCTATGTCCGCAGGATTCATGCAGCCGGCCTGTTTCCCGTATCCGCCGATATACGCCTGCATTCCGACCCCGTCGCAGAATTTCCCGTACGAGTTGATGCTCTCCACAAGCGCGCAGATCGCATTCCTCTTTTCTTCATAGAATGTGTTGTAGTCGTTGTAGAACAGCTTTATGTCCGCTCCGGCGGAATCGGCCGCCTCCCTCGCATACCTGAACGAAAGCTCCACGTAGTCCGGACCGATCACAGAGCGGAACAGGTTCGCCGCGCCGCCTCTTCTTGTCCTGATATGACGCGGATCACCGGCGTCATAATCGGCGGATGAGTCTCCCACCGCCTCGTTCACCACATCCCAGCAGTATATCACGCCGGGATATTTCTCCTCGAAGTGCGTTATCACGGAGGTTATGTATGACCTGAGCCGCTCCCTCATAAGTCCGCTGTCCACCAGCTTTCCGCTTTTTTTATATCCCTCGCGGAAAAACCAGTCCGGCATGAACGCGTCCCAGACAAGGACATGTCCCCTCACCCTGAATCCGTTTGCGGCGGCGAAGTCCATTATCGCGTCCGCCCTGGTGTAGTCCATCACCGGCATTCCGTCCGCCGAATTCCTGCTGAGCTTCTGGCTGACAAGCGAATAGGCCTTGAATTCATTCGCGGCTGTAAGGCTGTTGAAATCCCTGCAGAGAAGCTCCCTGTATGCGCCGTTCCCCGCCGTATCATAGGAGACGACGGCTCCGGCCCTGAATCCGCAGGAAGCCGCGGCATCCCTCAGACTCAGATCCTGTGCGCTGGCCGCCGACGCGAGGACCGCGGAAAGAGCTATAAGACCCGCTGTTCTGTTCATAAAATCACCTCGTGCAAAAAGTCGTCCATGACGGAATTTCCGCACATGGACACATCCGGTCATTATAAAGCAAAATCCGGAATTTTATATCGGTGAAATCCCTGTTGGCGCGGGACCGCACGCCGGATTTGTCTTTCCCGGACTTTGATGATAGAATATGCGCCATGGAACACAACATGATTTTATCGGCGTCAGGATGGCGCAGGATTTTCGCATATACCGGAGATGGGCAGGACATGACTCCGGACATAGGAGGGATGAATTCAACGCTTGCGTCCGTGGCGGCCGGCGTGTTCTTTGACTGGCTCGCGGCGCGGACAGGAATACAGTCCCCGGTGATAGCCGTCGGAACCGACACAAGACCGACTGGACCGCAGATTGCGGACGCGGTGATAAGAACGCTGGCCTCACGCGGAGCCGTAATCCAGTATACGGGAGTGACGGCCGCGCCGGAGATAATGGCCTTCGCAAGGAAGCTTGACGGATTCATTTACATATCCGCAAGCCACAACCCGGTGGGCCACAACGGTATAAAATTCGGACTGAACGACGGGGGCGTGCTTGAGGCGTCCGAAAACGCGGAGCTTGTCAGGGAATTCGAGAGAAGGCTGTCGGATGATTCCGCCGCAGCAGCAGAGGTTTCAGCGGCAGCCTCATGTCCAAGGTCGCTGCTCGACGGCATCCGCGACTCCTCAGGCAGCGCAAAGCACAACGCGCTGCGCGCATACCGGGAATTCATGAATCTGACGGTATCAGACACCTCGGACACCGTGATGCGCTCACGCTTCTTCCGGATGATTTCCGACGGGGCCGCGGGAACGGGAATCATCTGCGACTTCAACGGATCCGCCAGAACACTCTCCATTGACAGGGAGTATTTCTCGGATCTCGGAATAAGATTCTACGGAATCAACACGGTTCCGGGCAGAATCGCGCACGGAATAATTCCGGAGGCCGAGAACCTTGTCTGGACCGCGCGGGAGATGGAGAGGCTGCGGGCGGCCGGACATGACGATGTGATCCTCGGATATATGCCGGACTGCGACGGCGACAGGGGAAACCTTGTCTACTGGGACTTAAAAAGGAATTCGGCAGAAGTGCTGAAGGCTCAGGAGGTGTTCTCGCTGTCGGTGCTGTCGGAGCTGGGATGGTCGGCGATTCAGCATTCGGGCGATTCCGGATTCAGGCCGGCCGTAGCCGTGAACTGCCCCACGTCCATGAGAATAGACGAGATCGCGCGGACGCTCGGCGCGGAGGTGTTCAGGGCGGAGGTCGGAGAGGCGAACGTGGTCAACCTTGCAAGAAAAAAACGCGCGGAGGGATGGAACGTCAGAATTCTCGGCGAGGGCTCCAACGGCGGCACAATCACCTATCCGTCAAGCGTCAGGGATCCGATGAATACGGTTTTCGCGGTGCTAAAGCTACTGCTGATAAGGGACCGCGGACCTTACCGCCTCTGGTGCGAAAGATCAGGCCATGAATTCCGTCCTGACTACACGCTCGGCGACATAACAGCATCGCTGCCGCAGTATACCACCACAGGCGTGTCCGAACCCGGAGCCGTCCTCAAGATAAAGACGGCCGACCATGCGGTTCTGAAGTCGAATTTCCAGAAGGTGTTCGAGGAGGAATGGAAGACATCGGATCTCAGGGAGAGATTCGGACTTGCGGACTGGGAATGTGCGGTCACAAGGGGAACCGATGAAATACGCGGAGTCCGCGACTTCTCCGTCTCAGGCAGAGGCGGGCTCAAGATAATATTCAGGGATGCGGACGGAATTCCATGCGCCTTCATCTGGATGCGCGGAAGCGGAACCGAACCTGTGTTCAGGATAATGTGTGACGTTAGGGGAGACAGACCGGACATGGAGGACAGTCTTCTCGCCTGGGAGACGGAGATGCTCCGCCGCGCGGACTCGATGTGAGAGTATGCCGCCGGAACAGGACCGCATGATGCCCGCATCTGATCCTGTTCCGGCGGCGTGGGAATCCGGCGGTCCCTACTCCGTAGGCCGCTTCTTGAATGACTTGCTTTCGACTATCGCCTGTCCCTCCCCGACTTCCTGCTCCATCATCGCGCGGACCTTGAGCGGAAGGCCGAACAGGGTTATGAATCCCTCGGCGTCCTTGTGATCATAAAGCTCGCCGGTCTTGAACGAGGCTATGCTCTCGTTGTAGAGGCTGTACCTGGAATGTGATCCTGCGCCGCGGATCGCGCCCCTGCAGAGCTTGACCTTCGCCCAGCCCGTGACTGTCTCCTCCGTCTTGTCCACGAACGCCATGCATGCGTCCATCAGCGTGGTGAACCATTTTCCGTCATATATGAGCTCGCCCACACGGACGGAAAGCTGCTGCTTGTAATGATATGTGTCGCGGTCCAGACAGAGATGCTCAAGCATCCTGTGCGCGAAATAAAGTATGGCTCCGCCGGGCGTCTCGTACACGCCGCGGCTCTTCATGCCGACGCAGCGGTTCTCGCATATATCGACAAGTCCGACACCGTTCCTTCCTCCTATCCTGTTCAGCTCGGTGAGCAGCTCCAGGGCATCCATCCGTTTTCCGTTCACCGCGACGGGAATTCCCTTCTCGAATTCGACGGTAACATACTCGCCTTCCGCAGGCGCATTCTCCGGAACGACCGTGTTCTTGAGCATGTGCGGATAGTTCGGCTCGTTCTCCGTCTTCTCAAGCTCAAGCCCCTCGTGGCTGAGATGCCAGATATTCTCGTCGCGGCTGTAAGACTGGTCCTTCTTCATCGGGACTTCAAGTCCCCTGTCCTCAAGATATTTTATCTCGGCCTCACGGCTGTCCATGTTCCATTTGTCGTCACGCCAGGCCGCAATCACCCTGATGTCCGGCGCGAACGCCTTTATCGCAAGCTCGAACCGGACCTGGTCATTTCCCTTTCCTGTGGCGCCGTGGCAGATGGCGACGGCCTTCTCCTGCCTCGCGTACTCGACAAGAATTTTTCCGATCAGCGGACGTGCAGTGGATGTTCCAAGCAGATACTCGTCCTCGTAGACAGCATTCGCCTTAAGCGCCGGCCAGATGTATTCCTCAATATATTCCTTTCTGGCGTCCACGACATAGCAGGCGGATGCCCCTGTCCTCAGGGCGCGCGCCTTTATTCCGTCCCAGTCGTCTCCCTGACCGACATCGATACATACGGCGATGACGTCGTAGTCATAGTTCTCCTTGAGCCACGGAATTATAACCGTAGTGTCAAGTCCACCCGAATAAGCAAGAACAACTTTGTCTTTTGCCATAATCCGCTCCTATTGATATGTATATTTATGCATATAATATATATGTTTATGGAAATATATGCAATATTCCGGCATGAGGACCGTTCCGGAATATTGCACGTCCCCGAAAACCGCCGGGTAATGCCATCCGCACCAGTCACATCTCCACCGCGCTTCCGTCCCTCAGGAAGAACAGCACGCAGGAGATTCTGTCCGGCGTGACGCCGAGAATTCCCGCGGCCGCGGTCCTGTAGCACCTCAGCTGATCCGCATACCTTTCCGGAACGGCGGCGGAATCCGTCTTGTAGTCCGCTATCACATAGCTTCCGTCACGGCGGCGGTATATAAGATCCATTGCTCCGGACACGATTGTTCCTCCGTCACTGTATCTGAACGGCCATTCGGCCCGCAGGAAGCCTCCGTTTTTCCGCGCATCCTGTGCCTCCCTTCCGTATGACGACCGGTTGAAAATTTCAGTCATGGACCGGCATATCTCCGTCACGGCCCTTATGTCATCCTGTCGCAGGCTCCTGTACATGGCCGCCGGCGGAGTATATGACATCGGACTCTCTCCGGCCGCATATGCGCGCAGGAAGTCATGAACCAGCGTTCCGAATTCCGCATGACCGAATCCCGCGGAACCGGCGCAGCGGGAGATGATGGCGTCAAGCTCCGGACATCCCGTCCGCCTCCCCTCAGCGGCAGGAATCTCCCTCTCAAGTCCGCTCGGCGAAATCCTCATGTCAACCGCAGGAGGAGTCTTTATATAACCGTCCGGTCCGCGTGAATTCAGCGCGCGCTCAAACCTTCTGCGTACCTCGTCCCGTGACACGTCCCGGCCACCGAAACTGCCGAGAACGGAGCGCTCCACAGGAGGCACCATCATAAGATCATAGGGAGCGCCCGGAGTGAACACTCGCTCTCCGGGACGCGGAATCTTTCCACCGTAGAACTTTCTGATGTTGGACTCAAGGACTCCGTAGGACGATGTTCCGGACTCCGCCTCCTTCTCAAGGAATGCGCCGTCACCTCCGACAAGCCACACGGAATCCTCCGCGCGCGTGACGGCGACATACAGCAGCCGCCTGAATTCCGCAAGAGAGCGCATCCTCTCATCCTCCTGCTGTCTGAGCGCGAAAAAGTCCTTGGAGCCGGCTGAAGGACGAACCGACAGTCCCGTCTCCACGCCGCAGAAGAAATTCTCCCTTGAGGCGGAGAATCCCGCGCCGAAACAGCCCCATATAAACACGTGGCTGAACTGCAGCCCCTTGCTCTTGTGGATTGTCATCAGGCGCACCGCATCCTCCCGCTCGGATGGAAACACGGTGTTCGATGAGTCGAGCCCGTCATCCGTATCCTGCCGGAAGAATTTTCCCTCGCCCTCCCGCACGGCCTCAAGCCGGTCAACGAACCATGACGTGCTCCTGCCCTCGGCATCGGCCTTTCTCGCAAGCTCGAACATCAGATCGAACTGCCGTTCCGCCGCCGAGCATATTCCGCCGGCCGCCGCCGCCTCATACCTGTAGCCGCAGTCATTCCATATAAACGATATGGTGGCCGCAAGAGGGCTTCCGTTGACAGAATCCCGCCGGTCCCGGAGAAAACGCAGCGCCGACACAAGCCTGCCGGCCCGCTCCGCGCCTATGTCATCCTCAAGCGCGCGGATCATGGAGCCGCTGTCAATGAACGCGTCCGTATCGGGAGCGGCCTTTCCGTCCGCTCCGCCCGTGCTCCCTGCAATGGCAAGAAACGCCGCCGCCTCATAGGGCTCCATGCCCGCCAGCGGAGAGCAGAGAAACGAGGCCAGAGCTCCGCTGTCCGACGGATATACGCACAGCCTGAGAAAGCTGTACACGTCGTTCACGACCGAATCGGCGAAAATTCCGGCGTTCATGTCCGTCTCGACAGGAACGCCGAGCCTCTCAAGCCATTTTAGGATTATCCTGTAGTCAGAGCGTGACTTTGTCAGTATTGCGGTCCTGCCGAACGGAATTCCTTCCTCCGCGCACATCCTGCTGATTTTCTCCGCCATGAAGAATGCGGCCTGCTCCCTGCGTTCAAGGAAGGCATCCCTGTCATCATCACCTCCACCCATCAGGCAGACATGCATTTTTGCGTTCCCGGCAGTTATCTCAGGAAGCTGTTCCGGTCTGCCCTCCGCGGCGTTGAATTTCGCCGCCGGAATCTCATAGCCGGCCTCGAACTCCGGCCTGTCAGGTGAAGGGTCGAAGACGGCCTCCTGACCGCCGAACATCATGTTGAATGATGACAGAAGCTCCGCTGACGAGCGGTAGTTGTATTCCATGGAAAAGAAGTTTCCGCGGCCAAGATCATCACGCAGCCTGTTGAACACTGAGACATCGGCCCCCCTGAATTTGTAGATGGACTGCTTCTCGTCTCCCACGAAGAATAGCTTGTCCTTCCTTATCATGGACGCGTCGGGAATCCCGTCAGAACATCCGTACTCCCCGTCCGTGTCCGTCTCGGACAGAAGGAAAAGCAGATCCCTGTTCTTCCCGTTGTTGTCCTGGAATTCGTCAATCATTATCTTGCTGAAGGCATGTTTCTCCTGGCGCCTTATGTCCTTCTGTTCCTTCAGCACAAGAAGGGCCATGTCCGTGACGTCACTGAACGAGAGCGTCCCGGCGGAGCGCCTGCGGGAATTCACAGTCTCCCTGAATCCGTCCATCAGCATGAACAGGTTCTCTATCGCCGGATAGCGGAGCACGTAATCCGCAAGGGAACAAATCTCCGCCGAGAATTTATCCAGAGCCGAGACACAGGCCTTGAGCCCGGCGGCGGGACCGGAACGTTTTGACGTGCGTGCGGACGTGATTGACCTCACCGCCGACAAGACCGCCTTCACATGGGATGCGTCCGATCCGTCCGCGATTCCCTCTGGTGACACGGGCCGGAATTCCGGAAATGACCCGACGGCATCTTCCACGGCCGTGAAATATGCGGGATCCCCGCTTTCCGCCGGAGAGCATGAGGATACTTTTCCGCAGATCTCGCCGATAAGTCCCGCCGGAACGCAGCGTCCTGGCTCCGCGGCTTCCGGACAGAACATAATGTTCCATCTTTCCGCCGCCAGCTTCCTCTGGACAGCGAGCCGTGACGAGAAATGATCCGGAGGATCCGCAAGCGTGGAATATCTGAGAACAGGCGCGGCCAGATAGTTCTCCGCAAAATCCTGAATTTTTCCCGGTTCCGCAAACGCATGGACGGCCGGAGCGTTCCTGTGGCTCATGGCGAAGCCCAGCGCCAGTTCTCCAATGTCCGCACCTGTTCCTCCTGAGACAAAATCAGGCCTTATGCCGTAGCGCGAGGCCGCACGGCGCAGAATTCCTCCACAGTACGAGTCTAGCGTCTGTATGTGGACTCCGGAGAAACCGGCGACGGCGGCGGCGGCGCGGCTCCTTTCCGGTTCCGGTGTCCTTCCGTCCGAGGCGAAGGCCGACAGTATGACGTATATGCGGGCGTACATCTCGCAGGCGGCCTTGTTCGTGAATGTGAGCGTAAGAATTTCACCGGCCGGAATTCCGCATGACATCACGAGCCATGCGAATCTTGTCGCGAGAACCTGCGTCTTTCCGGAGCCGGCTCCCGCCGCGACAACCGTATTGTCCGTCCGGCAGCACACTGCGCGCTGGCGGTCGTCAAGCTTTTTGCCCAATATGTCAAGGTATGCGTAATTTTCCAAATCGTCCTCCGTATCCGTCATCTCTCACCTCCTCCGGTTCCGGCCATCACCCGTCCGCCGACCGAATACGTGTACCTGCATATTCCACGGAATTCGCAGGTACGGCATCCTCCGTCAGAATACGGATCCACAAGCTCAGGGTCAGGAGAATAGGCTCCGGAATCCACCGCCGCCCGGAATTCCTCGGCATATTTTCTGACCGCATCCGCCGCCGGCCTGAAATCCTCCGCTGATTTTCCGGCGGTCCGGCTGTCTATCACCGCCAGACGGAATTTCCCGGAGCTGCCGCCGTGCACAGAATAGAAATATGCGGCCTCTATGCCGCCGTAAATTCCGCCGGTCACAAGAAGCGCATATAACGGCATCTGGAAATCTCCCAGACGTCCGGCACCGTCGGGTCTTACCGCTCCGGACGCAGGAAATGCCGACATCGTGTTCTTGTAGTCTATTATCACAGGATCCGCGCAGCCGGACGCGATCTCAGCCTCAAGAATGCAGTCTATCTTTCCGGAAAGCAGGACTCCGCCGTCTTCCGCGCAGGGCGCCGATTTCCATGCCTCAACATCACGCACGTAGTATCCGCCGAATCCTTCAGTGGATGTTATTGAATTGATCCTGTCCTTCTGTACGCACGGACGGCAAAGGACATGAAGAAAATCCATAATGCAGACGGCCATCTCATCCGACTGGGCGGACAGTCCGGCCATGGCAAGCGGCGAACACTGGAGATCCAGCCTCCGTTCGGAAAGAGCAATGCGTATCATATTGTCTACTATTCTTCGCATCTCATCCTCATTATCAAACAGATTGTCTTTATTTGTGCACGGCAGCGGGACCGGATTCCTTTTTTTCTCAAGATTTTTACCGTCAGGACCTGTCTGTCCGCAGAAAAAGCGCATGACAAGCTCAAGAATCCTGTGGTAAAGATTCCCCATGTCAAAAACCGACATAAGATCCGTGTCAAGTGTGTCCTTCCGAACGTCGAGGACAACGGAAAAAATCCACCGGCGCGGACACGGAAAGAATCTCCTCATGTCGTTCTGGGTCAGGACAAGGCTGTCCACGGAGCCGCGTTTTTCCGTAAGGACGAACCGCGCGGCCGTGTCCACTGCGCTCCCGCGGGGCACGGAGACACGGCGGTCGGAGGAGCAGGATGCCGACGTGAGCAGCCACCTGCGTCCCGCCTCGGACTGCCGCGCGGTCACGGACGGAGACGGGCCGGATGCTCCGGAGACAATCCATCGTTTCTCCCGAAGGATGAAATCATCATCATCGAGCGGGGAGGTCTCCGCGGCGGCGGCGCTGAGCCAGCTGTAAGGAATGGAGAAGCCGCTGAATGTCTGCTCCGCGCCGGAGAAGAACGTCCCTCCCGCAGAACATCCGCCGTAAAGCCTTATCAAAGGAACGGACTTATCCGCAAGCGGATCCGAATCCGGAAATCCCAGAAGCGCGCGCTTCTCGCCGCTGAGAAACGGAAGCTGTCTTGCCGGCACGTCGAGATTCCGCTGTGACGCATCGATCACGAAACTGTACGCGAAAGGAGCGCCCGCCGCGACACGGTACGGAAACACCCTGACCCCGGCCCTGTCCTGCACGGGAACATATTTCGTAAGGTCAAGCTCGGACAGGAAAAACGACAGCGGGGAATCTGGAATGAGCCTCTCGGCCGGGCCGAACCTCTCCTCTATCCCAACAAGGACATCAAGAACCTTTACGCAGCGGCTTATCACATTGTCCGCATCTCCGGAGAATGCTCCGGGATCAAGGAAATCCTCCCGGAATTTGAACCAGGCCTGCCTCAGAGCCGAAAATGATCCGGCCCGGCATACCGCGGAGACACCGTGCTTCAGCCTCCTGTAGAACGACAGCTCGGCCTCATCGCCGCTGCATTCCGACAGGGCCTTCTCCCACACGTCAACCGCGCGGCCGTCATCATCCGTGTAGCCGCAGATGCACCGGAGACGGCTCCCCTCGCGGACAAAGCTCTCCCTGAGCCTGCGCATGTCGGTCCGGACCGGACTCCCGTCACCGGAACATGACGTGCCGCCATCCTGAAGCCACGGGACATAACCGTCCGAAAGCAGGGTCCTGACTGTCTGGTACGAGAACCCGGAATCGTGACATTCCTTTATCTCGCGGAAAATCCGGCCGGCCCCGCATGATGAAAGCGGAGTCCCGGCTCCTATGACGAACGGAATCCCGTACCCGGTGAATTCCCGCTCTATGTACGGACGGTAGGTGTCAATATCCGGAACGCTGAGTGAGATTGAGCTCCATGGAGTCCCGTCGCCGGCAAGCTTTCTCATGAGCAGCGCCGTCCGCCTGAGCTCGGTGCGGGAATCAGGATAGACGGCACACTCAGGCCCCCGGCCGGCCGCCGGCGGAAGAATCACGGAGACGACGTTTCCGCACGGCTCAAGCAGCCCCCTGTACCGGCAGAAGTCGTCAAGAACCTCCGGATAGATCAGGACGAACTTCCTGTCCGTGACCGAGAAGTCCGGCCGCACCCACGAAGGCTCGAAAAGCGCGTTCCTGTCAAGAAAATCAGAGTACCTGCTGAAAAGAAGAAGAAGATCGCGGTTCTCGTAATCCGGATCCGCGCCGGCCTCAATCCCCATCTCCTGAAGATAGACGGAATAACGCTCACGCCAAAGCCCCAGATGGGGCAGAATTCCCGAAAGCCACTCCGTGAAAGCCCCCGCCGAATCCGCGAATTCCGGAGAGATGATTCTGCGGAAGAACATATCCGACGCATTCTCGCGTATCGTCCTCGCGGCGAAAAGCCTCCTCGCCTCCGGCTGCACCGCCGCCCGTCCCGGAACAGCCGCGGACATGAATTCCGCCTTGAACCGGTCCCATTCGGTGAACCTGGTCATATCGACGGCGGAGGTTCCGCTGGCCTCCGGATTCAGCACGCACCAGTCCGCCCATCCGTCCCTCACGACGGCAGACGGAAACACAAACGACCAGTCCGCATCCGGAAGATACTTCCTGAAAATTCCAGCCAGGGATTCCGGCTCCAGTTCTATCTCTGTCATACTCCGACAGTCTACCGCCGCGGGGCGGTAAAAATCAACAGCACGGCGCAGGTCCGCCCGGAAAACATGCTCGGCGGCAAGGATATCCGCACTTCATGAGACACGGCAAAAACATTATAATGGATTTTATGGAAAGGAAAATTCATACGGCGGCCGTGACAGGCTGCGGACGGATCGGATTCACGCTCGGATTCGACAGGAAAAGGGAGCAGCCGGCCTCGCATACGATGGCTCTGCTCGGAAACCGCTCGGTCAGACTCGTCGCCGGCTGCGACACCGACAGAACCAGGCTTGAGGAATGGAGGGAATACGTCTCCGGCAGAAAAGGAGCCGTAAACACATACACGGATGCCGGCAGGATGATGAGAGCCGAAAAACCAGAAATCGCAGTTATCGCCGTAAATGAAAATGCACATCTCGATACAGCTCTGGATATTATTTCATACACTCCAAGACTTGTCATACTGGAAAAACCGGTGGCGCTGAACATGGAGCAAGGTCTTGAGATAAAAAAGCAGGCGGAGAAATTCGGAGTAGCGGTTGCGGTCAACCATGAGCGCAGGTTCGCGGACGACTACAGGGCCGCAAGGAATTTCATGCCGGAGATAGGAGATGTCATATCGGTGAGCGCACGACTCGACTCCGGAATGGCTGTCTACAGAAAATCGGAGGAAGCGACAGGAGCGTACAGCCTGCTCCACGACGGGACGCATCTTGTGGATGCGGTGCATTTTCTCCTTGGGGACAGCATACATACGGAAAGCATAAGAGTCACCGCAGCCGGATACGAGGACGGAGGAAATTCCGTGCGGATGATGAGGATGCAGTGCTCATGTGACCGGTGTTCCGACATAACCATAGCCTTGTCAGGAAAAAGCCGCTGGTTCGGCTTCGAGATTGACATAACCGGAACCATGGGACGCATCAGAATCGGCAACGGAATCTTCGGACTCTACAGGCGCGCGGAGTCACCGTTCTACACCGGATTCTGGTCCCTTCTGCCGGACAAAAATTCAAAACCACCGAAAAGGACAGGATATTTCTCGAACATGATCTCAAATGCGGTTGATTTTCTTGACGGCCGCGGCGGACTGCTCTCCACTCTGGACACCGGGCTTGATACGCTCCGTGTGCTAGAGCATACGTGGAACCTGCTGTCGGCCGGCCGTGTAGATTAAAACATTAAATTCTGATAATGTGAGCGGAATCTGAATTCCGCGGGTGCGGACGCGCGTCCGGCTGGCAAAAATGGAGATTACCATCATGAATAAAGTGCGTTTCTGTTCAGTCCTGACTTTTTTCGTTTTCTCAACCTCGGCAGTCTTATCACAGGAAGCTTTAAAATCCGTTGAGGAGGAGTACTACGATTTTCTTTCGCTGCAGGGAACTGTTGAGCGTCCCGCCTTGAACTACCGCACTCTCAGCGATTCCGTGTGGAATTTTGCGGAAAAGGCGGAAAAAGATGTTTCCTTGAATTCTGCGGAATTTTGCGAGAATGACGAAGAGCTGGTTGCGACCGGAAATGCCGGAACGGAAGAACCAATCGGAACCTCTGTGAAAGCCGCTCACCCATGGCAGAACAACAACCTCGGAACAACATTCACCCTTCTTAGCATGGCTTCCCCAAACACAAACTGGTACTTAAAGGGAATAAAACGCGGACTTACCGCCCGGATTTACGGACCTGAATGGTTCAACAGCTTCAACACCGCCGCCCCATACGGCCAGAACGACGGCGCGCTGTGGCAGGGACGCGGCTACAACACCTCGCTCACCGCCGGTGTACGGCTCGAAGGCTACGGAGTAGAACTTACGCTCAAGCCGCAGGTGAGCTTCAGCCAGAATCTGGAGTTTGAGCACTTATCCGGAAAATATGGCAGCGAATATAGTTATTTTTATACGGAAGGTGGCGGAGTTGATTTGGTTCAGCGTTTCGGGGACAAACCTTTCTGGACTTTCGACTGGGGCGACAGCGAAATCCGCTACAGCTGGCACACATTTACGGTCGGATTCGGCACCCAGTCACCATGGGTTGGTCCTGCATGGCTCAATCCCATGCTTGGAAGCAACAACGCCGCCTCATATCCCAAATTCGACATAGGACTCAGAAAGACAAAAGTCACCATACCGGGCATAAACTGGTATCTGGGAGACATCGAAGGTCGTCTGTGGACCGGATATTTGGTGCAGTCTGATTATTTTAATCCTCAGAACTATACCAATAAAGAAAATATGCTCAATGCACTTTCCCTTTCTTTCTCGCCAAGTTTTATTCCCGGTTTTACAATAGGAGTTAACAGGATTTTTCTTACACAGTGGAAATTTAGCAATTTAAGTTATGCACTGAGATTATTCTCATTGAATGACAACAATAATGTCGGAGAACCGGAGGACGGAAAACTTACATTCTCATTTGACTGGAAGTTTCAGAAGGTGGGTTTTGAAGTCTACGGGGAGATTGGAAAAGATGACTATTCTGCATGGCCTAGAAATCCTCTTCACACAGTTATATACACTGTAGGAATGAAGCAAATTATACCTGTTGCAAAAAACGGAATTTCCAGTGAGATTATTTTTGAATGGAATAATTTTGAAATGACTCAGGATTTCCAAACCCAATGGCAATACAAGGGATGGTTTTCTCATGGTTCTATATTGCAGGGATATACAAACAAAGGGCAATCATTGGCCGGAGGATACGGTACTTTTGGAAACAGTCAGTATCTGTCATATAGACTTTATTACCCAAAAGGAACATCGGCTCTTGCAATACACAGATTTACACCAGATGATAACTATGTCTCAAATCAGGCCGTTTATACATCTGCAACGGAAAACAATGCGAAATGGCATGATGCATGGAAATGCTATATGATATATGGTATAGAATCGACCTGTTTCATTACAAAGTCATTCTATATTTCAGGTTCATTCAGATATATAAGAATTTATAACAATGTTTATGACAAGACAAAACCAGATATCAATAATTTTTATATGCAAATGAGCTTAAAATACAACTTTTAAAAACAGGACTTCATTATGTCTCAAAAATCACTTACGGTAAATGCTTTATTGAATATGATAAAATCAATATCATCAATAGTATTTCCTTTGATCACATTTCCATACGCCTCAAGAATTCTTTTGCCGGAAGGAATGGGAAAAGTTAATTTCGCCAACAACATTACATCATATTTTATTCTTATCGCTACACTTGGTATCTACAATTATGGAATAAGGGAATCTACGAAACTAAGAAACGACAGGGAGAAACTATCGTGTTTTGTAAAAGAAATTACGGTTCTACATATATGCTCCACTGTTATTGCGTATCTGCTTTTTTTGGCCGCTTTATTCTTAGTTCCTAAGTTTTTGGAATACAGAAATCTGCTTCTTCTATCAAGTCTGACCATAGTATTTTCATGTATAGAAATAAGCTGGTTATATGTTGCAGAGGAAGAATATGAGTATATAACGTTGAGAACTGTTATATTTCAGATTATAAGCATTGTATTGCTTTTTACATCAGTTCATACAAAAGATGACTTAATGAACTATATGCTTCTTTGTGTTGTATCAAGTGTCGGTGCCAATATTTTGAATTTCATTCACTCAAACAAATATATCGACTGGATGAAATTTCAGGAACTTCATCCGGCAAAGCATCTGAAACCCATATTTGTTTTTTTTAGTGCCTATGTAGTTACAAGCATATATACTCTTCTTGACAGTTCCATGCTCGGTTTTCTATCCTCAGATACGGAAATAGGATATTATTCAGCCGCAACGAAAATAAATAAAATCATAATAACCCTGATAACAGCAATAACAACGGTACTGGTGCCCCGCCTGTCTGAATATAGAATGAAAAATGACATTGAATCTCTGAAAAAACTGTTCAATAAGGCATTTTCTTTTATATTGTACCTTTCGATTCCTGCTGCTGCAGGTCTTATCCTTTTAAGTGATGATATAATACTTTTACTCAGCGGACAGAACTATATTCCGGCACTTCCCTCAATGATTATAATCACACCTATTATGATTATGATCCCGATAAGCAGCCTTATTGGAGGTCAGCTCTTCCCTGTCATGAACAAAGAGAAGATAACATTACTGTCTGTTTTCATTGGTGCCATCATGAATTTCTGCATAAACGCAATGCTTATTCCTAACTTAGGTTCAAAAGGAGCTGCTATAGGAACACTTATAGCGGAAAGTTCAGTAGCAGTGATACAGATATTCTTTTCTCATAAATTCATAAACAAAAGACACATATATCTGACACTCGTAAAAACTGTTTTTTCAACAATTATCATGTGTATTCCAGTTATTTTGATAAAGAAGTATGTACAATTGAGCGGCTTTCTCTCAATACTGACGTGCATACCGGTAGGAATGTTCATCTATGCATCGGTATCAATATTGCTGAAAGAGAAAACTGCATTTGAAATTATGAGACATATTCCTTTTATAAAAAATCTGAGTTTTGAAAAATAACAGTTCCATTTCAAAAGTATTCCTGAAATATTTTCATATATTTTTCTGCAACAGATTTTGGCGAGTAAGCGTCAACAAGTTTTTCGGATATGGAATTCAACTCATCTTCTGATGTTGGAGTGTTTATGACTTCAATAATTTTTTCTGCAAGTTCGGAACTGTCAGTCGGATTTTCATAGTAATTAACAAGTCCAATTGTCGCCTCGTATAAAGATGTTGCCTTTGATGAGATTACAGGAATTTTGCATATAGCCGCATCTACAGGGGTTCTTCCGAAACCTTCAAAAGTGGAAGGATTGACAAAAATATATGAATTAAGCATGAGCCAGTTCTTTTCATCTTCCGGTATTGCGTAAAAGAATTTTACACGGGATTCAAGGTGATTTTCTTCCACAAATTCCAGCAGTTCATTATAGACTGCAGGATCTTTCTGACCTCCACAGAACACCAAACCGAGAGCCGTTTTGTCCTTTATAAGGTTGAAGGCTTTTAATAAAGTTATGTTATTTTTTCGCTTTGTATAGGAATTTATATCCAAAATATATTTTCCGGTTATCGAGTCAATTTTTTTTGTTCTTGACAAGTCCAGTGTTATTGGAGGAGGAATTACGACAGAGTCCATATAGTTCAAAGTATTCTCAATGTCTTTTTTTGTATATTCTGAAACAACAATAAATTTGTTGGTCTTATCAGAAAAAATTCTGTCAAAGAATTTCTTTGCATCCCCGCTATGATATGTGACTATGTCATGTACTGTAAGTATTTTTACAGCACCGATTTCAGCCGGTATGAAATTCTTATGATTTGCAAATGGAAACCATACTGCCGAAATACTGTTGTTTTTTACAATTTCTTTATAAAATCTGTCTTTCCAAAAAAACTTCCCGCCAAGTTTTTTTCCGTTTGAGACTTTATATATAAGACTGCTCACAAAAGGCTTTATTGCAATGACTTCATATTCAGGAAATTCCCCTTTTATAAAGTTAATGTCAGGAAATCTGCAAAGTAAGATAAAATTTTCAGCTTTATTTAGTTTTGTGATGGAATTCAATATTTCCGTTATGAAAATAGTAAGGGAACTTACTTTAACTTCTTCTCCGTGTCCAAAGTAATCGATAAAAGACAGATCTATTGCTATTTTTCTTGATTCCATATCATTTATAATAGCAATCAGCAAATGAAAAAGCAACTTGTATCAGTTTGTCTTGTTATATTCATGGAATCAGTATTATAGAATCTGTTGGTACTGTGAAAATCTTATCGCCCTCCCATATATACTCATAATATCTTTCGGAGAATTTTTTGAATGGAAATATTTTATCAAGTAAAAAAAGAAAAATTCCATAATTTCTACATGATTATCTATCTAGTTTTGAATTTCCGCCCGTTTCTGTTATAATACATTACTGATGAAAAATTCTATCTACATAAAAAACTACATCTACAAATTTGGTGGTACTGAAAGTTTTACCAGCAGGTTGATTTATTCCCTTCAAGTTATTTTTCCTGATGACGAGATTATCATAATCACGGAACACTATCCTAATACAGAATATTTGAGTGCAGAGGATTTTATAGAAACAATAAACAGAATGTATGGAACTTCCATAAAGTGCAGAAACATAAAAATCCGATATATAGAAGTTCTGGAAAAGTATAAAAGACTTTCGTCATTTCTGCTGCAGAAAAAGATTTCAAAAATAACAAAAAAATGCGACAGATTTTTTTACTGTTCAAGAGGACTTGTCACTGGCGATGCAAAAAAAAATATATGCATAGTGCATTTTCCTCCTGAAAAAAAATCTTCGTTTCCCTTTTACAATAAATTCAAGATTTTTATGCCGTTTGCAAAAAAAGCAGATGAAAATTTCCGTAGAAAGTATGATATTTTCATTCCGAATTCAGATTTTACAACTTTCTATTTGAAAAAGTTTTGGAACATCCCAGATGAAAAGATAAAAATGACGTATCATCCTGTAAATCTGCTGGTTCAAAATTGCCATAAAGAAAAAGGAACTATTTTAATATGCAGTCGAATTGAAAAATCAAAAAAGATCGAAGAGTTGATAAATGCTTATAAAAGCTCGTCTTTTTTATTAGAAAATTGCAATCTAACTGTTGCCGGTTCTATAAAAAATGAGTCGGTAGATTATAAGGATTATATTACAAAACTGTGCCCAAAAGTTAAGTTTGTCTTTGAGCCGTCAAATCAGGAACTTCAAACTTTGTATTCAAAATCGGAAGTTTTTTGGCATGCAAAAGGCTTTGGTGAAACAAATCCTTATCTTTTGGAACATTTCGGGCTGACTACGGTAGAGGCTATGAGTGTTGGTTGTGTTCCTATTGTTATTGATAAAGGCGGACAAAAAGAGATTGTTCAAGAAAACTGCGGATTTAAGTGGAATACTTTGGAAGAACTTGTGCAGAAAACCGAACTGCTTTTTAAGGATTCAGAACTTCTGACTAAAATGAGTGAAAATGCCCAAAAAAGGGCTGAATTCTATTCATTGGATAATTTTATAAAAAGATTGAGAGAGGTTTTGTAGTTTATGAAAAAAATTGCCAGAATTCTGAAGCGTCTTTTGTTGACGGCAAAAATATATCTTCCAATTAAAAAACATAAAAAAAATGCGGAAAATGTAATTGTATCACTGACATCTTACCCTGCCCGCCTGAATAAAATTCATCTTGTTATACGTTCTCTGCTTCATCAGAAAATTCGTGCGGAAAGCATAATTCTCTATCTGGGGACGGATTCAAAAGTGTCTGACTTACCGAAAAAACTGCTGAAACTGAAAAAATACGGATTTGTCATAAAAATGAATTATCCTGACATAAAACCACATAAAAAGTATTTTTTTGCCATGCAGGAATATCCTCAAAAAAATGTGATAACGGTTGATGATGATTTGATTTATGATGAAAACCTGATAAAAGATTTAACAGAATGTCAAAAAAAATATCCTAATTGCGTGTGTGCCAGAAGGGTTAATCTGATTACAAAAAACAGCATGAATCAGGTAAATAAATATAAAGATTGGAAATGGGAATATACGGAAATTACCGAACCTTCCTACAGTCTTTTAGCTACCGGGTGCGGAGGAATTCTTTATCCTGCCGGAATTTTACCTTCTGAAACTTTCGATATTGAAAATATAAAAAAATACTGTTTAAACACCGATGACATCTGGCTTAAATTCATGGAACTGAAAAAGGGGATAAAAATAGTCTTCTCAAATTCAAAAACGGTCCATCCACTGGCAATTCGTCATACGCAGGAATCTTCTCTTATGCAGTCAAACACTAAAAATGAGAATATAAACGATTTGAACATAAAGCGTATGGAGAATTTTACCGGGATAGAACTTGCTGATTATGTCTGAAACGGGTCTGATATTACTTCCTCAACATTCCCAATCTGGTACAACGGAATGTTTGTAAGCCAGTCGTCTGTTCTAAAATCAGACAAAGAGGTTCGGATTGAAAATTCGTTCTGGTATTTTTGATGAAAAGCCTTCAGACTTTTTGCTTGAAGATTTTCAGCAGCTTTTACTTCTATCGGGATTATTTTTCCTTCCGTTTGGATCAGAAAATCAATTTCTCCAGAGGAATTCGGTGTTGAGTAATAGTAAATTGGAAAACTGCAGTTGGCAATCAGTTCCTGAAGTACGAATTGTTCTGTAATTGCTCCCTTAAATTCTGAAAAAAATTTATTCTCATCAAGAATTGTTTTTGTGTCAATGCCGCCCATTGCACATAAAAGACCTATATCATGAAGATAAATCTTAAATGAATCCAATTCTTCGTAACTTTTTAAAGGAAATCCTGGTTTTGAAACATTGTGTACAATGTGAATAAGTCCACAGTCATTCAACCATTGAATTGCAATTTCAAAATCTTTTGCACGACCTCTATTTCGAATCTGTCCATAAATAAATTTTCTATTTTCTTTTGCAAGTTGTTTAGGAATGGAATTCCAGACAAGGTTAAGTCTCGGAACTTGATTCAATGGTGCGTGTTTTGAAAAATCCTGCTCGTAATAAGATATGAGATTTTTTTGAATTTGCCGCACCTTGTTAAAATCGTTTTTTTCAATAAAAGTTAAGATTGATTCTGGCATTCCGCCTACAAAATAATATTCTTTTAATCTTGTAATGAATTTTGACTTCATTGCAAGAATTAAATTCTGGTCTTTGCTATTTAAAATTTCAACAAGAGAAGATTCATTCAATGCAAGAAGAAATTCCTTGAAAGAAAACGGATATAAATCAAGAAAATCAACTTTTCCCACCGGAAAAGAAGTACCTTCGTGCAGTGCGATTCCTAAAAGACTTCCTGCACAGATTATCGCATACTCTGGAGCGTTTTCATAAAAATACTTCAATGCAGAAAGTGCTTTTGGAGCTTCTTGAATTTCATCAAAAATAAGAAGCGTGTTTTTGCTGTCTATGGAAATTCCAGTTTCTGCAGAGATAAGCAAAATAATCCGTTTTATATCAAAATCCTGATCAAAAATTTTTTTGAGACGTGAATTATTGTCAAAGTTTATGTAAACGCTTTGTTCAAAACTTGTTTTACCGAATTCTTTCATCAACCATGTTTTTCCAACCTGTCTAGCACCGCGAATTATCAATGGTTTTCTATTTGTTGAATTTTTCCAGTTGTTAAGTTTTGTAAAAATCGTTCTTTTCATACATAAAGTTTATAGTAAAAAATGTTATTTTACAACATTTTTAAGGCGGACTTTTTGTATTATTTACACATTTTTTAGGTGTACTTTTAAAAACAGTTTTTGACTAAAAAGTTAAAATTTACAAAATTGCTTTTTTCCCTACAAAGCATTAAAATATTTTTATGGAAAAATCTGTGAATATTACTGTTGTGGGAACTGGCTATGTGGGGCTTTCTAATTCGATTCTTTTGGCTCAGCACAATAATGTGGTTGCTTTGGATTTGGTTGAGGCCAAAGTCAATCTGATTAACCAAAAAAAATCTCCGATTGTCGATAAGGAAATTTCAGAATATCTTTCTTCGCACACGCTGAATCTTACTGCCACTACGGACAAGTCTCTTGCGTATAAAAATCCAGATTTTGTGGTTGTTGCAACGCCTACCGACTACGACAGCGAAAAGAATTTTTTCAATACTTCTTCGGTTGAATCCGTAATTTCGCTTGTTGATGAACATTGCCCTTCTTCAACGGTTATAATAAAGTCAACAATTCCTGTTGGTTTTACAGAAAAAATGTGCAAACGCTTTCCGAATTTGAACATTATTTTTTCCCCAGAATTTTTGCGTGAAGGCAAGGCTCTTTACGACAATCTTTATCCAAGCAGAATTATTGTTGGCGACACTTCTCCAAAGGCACATCAGTTCGCCTCGCTTTTAAAGCAGGGTGCAATCAAGCAGGATATTCCAACTCTTTTTATGAAGCCTACGGAAGCCGAAGCCGTAAAGCTTTTTGCGAACACGTATTTGGCTCTTCGCGTGGCATATTTCAACGAACTTGACACTTACGCCGAACTTAAAAATCTTGACACAAAATCAATTATCGACGGCGTTTGCCTTGATCCAAGAATTGGCAATAATTACAACAATCCAAGTTTTGGCTACGGCGGCTACTGTCTTCCAAAAGACACAAAACAGCTGCGTGCGAATTATGAAAATGTTCCAAGCAATTTGATTGGTGCAATTGTTGAATCAAACGACACTCGAAAAACTCACATTGCAACTATGATTTTGGCAAAAAAGCCTAAAACTGTTGGAGTTTTCCGCCTTACGATGAAGTCGAATTCCGACAATTTTAGGGCAAGTGCAATTCAGGACATAATGAAAAAGCTCCGTGCAGAAGGTGTTGAGGTTGTAATCTACGAACCTACAATTTCTTCTTGCGAATATGAAAAATACAAGGTTTTAAACGATTTGCAGAGTTTTAAAAATTCCTGCGATGTAATTATTGCAAACAGAATGAGCGAAGAACTTTTAGACGTTAAGCAAAAAGTCTACACGCGGGATTTGTATTCAAGGGATTAAAATAAAATGAAAAAAATCACGTTTTTGACCGGACACAATTGGAAGTCGAACCGTTTGGGCGGTTTTCATAAATTCGCACAGGAAGCACTCAATCAGGGAATTGAAGTTGTTTTTTTCAGTTTTCCGCGTCCGTATTATTCGTACTTTCAGCATCAGGAACTTTACAACAAAAAATCCATAAAGGAACTGCAAAAAGGGCTTGTTTATCACGAAAATAATTCCACGCTCACGAATGTTACTCTTTCAACCTTAAAGCTTCCTAATTTTTTCAACAAGTTTTTTTCGGATTCCATGATGAACGCTTTTGAACGTTTTTCTTTTTCTTCTTTCAAGAGATTTGCAAAAAAATGGCTTTACGGCACTGACGTTTTTGTTTTTGAAAGTTGCGACGGAATGATTTTCTTAAAAAAGCTGAAAAAAATGTTTCCAAATGCGAAATTCGTCTACCGTCCAAGCGACCCTTTGATGTACGACGGCTGTCTTTCGCGCTATCAAAAGAACGAAACGCAGATGATTTTGGGTGCAGATTTGAATATCATTGTAAATCAGGAAGGTTTGAACCTTTACAAGCGGAAAATTGCCGGTTTTGAAGAAAAGGCTAAATATACGCTTCTTTCAAACGGCGTTGACATTGAAAGCTATCAAAAAATGTATCCAAAACCAGCTCTTTTGAACAAGCCGAACACGATTTTGTACGTTGGTGCTTGGGAAGTTGAATGGAATCTTTTGTTCAAGGCGTGCGAATCTAACAAAAATTTCAATTATATTGTTGTGTGTCCTAATTTCCCGAACGAAACGGTTTTGCAAAAAGTAAAAATGTTTGAAAATCTTTTTTATGTTCCCGGAATAAAACCTCAAGAAGTTCCCGCCTGGATTACAAACTGCAACGTTGTTATGGTTCCTTACGTTACCGATTTTTACAAAAACCGACCTTTAGGAATTACTGCAAAATATTATCAGGCGATGGCGGCTCAAAAACCGATTGTTGCCTACTGCGATACGCCAAAATTGTCCGAAGTGGGAATTAGCGTAACCTACACTTATGAAGATTTTATTGCAGAATGTCAAAAAGCAGTTGCACTAGACAAAAAATCGTACACGTTTGACTTAAAAGACCGGCAGTGGTCTAAAATCACGGCTAAATTTATAGAATTATTGCAGAATTTGTGATAAAATTTTGCAGTTTACAAGGACAGTTTATGATTCCATTTAATATTCCTCCAGTAACAGGAAATGAACTTAAATATATTCAGCAGGCTATAGAAAACCACAAGATTTGTGGCGATGGTTTGTTCACAAAAAAATGTACGCAGCATATTGAAAATGTATTGCAAAAAAAATTTCTTTTAACAACTTCCTGCACTTCCGCTTTGGAAATGGCTGCTCTTCTTTGCAACATAAAACCCGGTGATGAAGTCATTTTGCCTTCGTTTACGTTCTGTTCAACTGCCGACGCCTTTGTTCAGCGTGGAGCAAAGTTGGTTTTTGTTGATGTAAGACGCGACACAATGAATATCGACGAAAACAAGATTGAGCAGGCAATTACAGAAAAAACAAAGGTGATTGTTCCTGTTCATTATGCCGGCGTTGCCTGCGAAATGGACAAAATCATGCAGATTGCAAAAAGGTACAATCTAAAAGTGGTGGAAGATGCCGCTCAAGCAGTCTGTTCGTTTTACAAAGGCAAGCCTCTTGGAACAATCGGCGATTACGGCTGTTTTTCTTTTCACGAAACAAAGAACCTTTCCATGGGCGAGGGGGGGGGTATATCAATAAACACGAATTTAGAAGACTACGAAAAAGCTGAAATCATCAGGGAAAAAGGTACCGACCGTTCAAAGTTTATTCGCGGTCAAATAGACAAATATACTTGGCGTGATTACGGCTCTAGTTATCTTCCAAGCGACTTGAATGCCGCCTATCTTTATGCCCAGCTTTTAGATTGCCAAAAGATTCAGGAAAGTCGCCTTTCAATTTGGAAAAAGTATTTTGAATCTTTTGAAAACCTTGCTCAGCAGAAAAAAATCGCACTTCCTTTTGTTCCAAAGGATTGCATTCACAACGCACATATATTCTATTTTATTACAAAATCTTTGGAAGAACGCACAGAACTGATTTCTTACTTAAAGCAAAATGAAGTTCAGGCGGTTTTCCATTATATTCCGCTTCATTCTTCCCCTGCAGGAATAAAATTTGGGCGTTTCGATTCAAAAGATGAAGTTACAACGGAATACAGTTTGCGTCTTGTAAGGCTTCCGCTTTACTACGGACTTTCCGAATCTGACCAAAACAAAGTTATTCAGACTGTTCAGAATTTTTATGCGCAAAGGTAAAGTATGAAAGAAATAAGTGTTGTAATTCCAGTTTATAACAGTCACGAATGTGTTCTAGAGATTTCAAGGCAGATTGCCGATGCTCTAAAAGATTTTGATTATGAGCAGATTATGGTCAATGACTGCTCAAAAGATTCCAGTTGGGAAGAAATCAAAAAAGTCTGCCAAGTAAACAAAAATGTGATTGGAATAAATCTTAGAAAAAATGCGGGGCAGGACAGCGCGATTCTTGCCGGACTGAACTACGCTAAAGGGAATTTTGTTGTAATAATGGACGACGATTTGCAACATTCCCCTTACGATATTTTAAAGCTTTACGAAGAGGCAAAAAAGGGTTTTGACGTTTGCTATGCGAACTTTGAGCACAAAAAGCAGAAACTTTGGAAAAATCTTGGCAGCTGGTTCAACGGAAAAATAAGTGAAATTTCAATCGGCAAGCCTAAGGAAATTTATCTTTCGCCGTTCAAGATTCTTTCAAAAGGCGTGGTTCAGGAAATTGTAAAGTTTAACAATCTTTTTCCGTATATTGACGGTCTTATTTTTCAAGTTACAAAAAACATTACGCAGATAAACATTGAACATCACAAACGCGAACTTGGAAAAAGCAATTACAACCTTGTAAAGTCCATAAAAGTTTTTTTGAGGATGCTTTTTGGCTTTTCTACAATGCCGCTGAATATTTCCACGTATTTTGGCTTTGTTTCCGCATTTGCAGGCTTTGTTCTTGCGATTGTTTATTTGGTTCAGTATTTTACCGGAAAGGTTGAAGTTCAAGGATGGACAACTTTGGTCATTCTGCTGCTGTTTTTGGGCGGCTTAATTCTTGTAAGCTTGGGAATTATCGGCAAATATCTTGGGCAGATTTATCTTACCGTGAACGCTCAGCCAAAATTCCTTGTAAAAGAAACCGAAAATGAATAAAATTCTTCCATATATATTCATGCATTTGGGATTCCTCTTATACAGTTTTTACACTGTTTTGGGAAAAGTTGCTTCTTCTTACGAATTTCTTTCGCTTAAATTTTGTGCATTTTACTGCATTTTGATTTTGATTCTTTTTGGATATGCACTTTTGTGGCAGCAGGTTTTAAAGAAAATTCCTTTGTCGGTGGCTACGGCGAACAAGGCGGTTACAGTAATTTGGGGAATGTTGTGGAGTTTTTTGTTTTTCGCCGAAAATATCACTGCAAAAAAACTTGTTGGCGCGGCAATAATAATTTTGGGGATTACGCTTTTGTCGTTTGAAGAAAAAATAAATTTTAAACTAAAAAGTATGAGGCAAAATAAAAATGAGCAATAATTTTTTCAGCCTGTTTTTGCT
>CAVBEH010000011.1:0-91815 GCA_963594605.1 Bacteroidaceae bacterium | reverse complement strand
TCTTTACCCCCCCCCACCTAATTTTTACATTGCTTTTAGCTTTGTCAGTTCTTGCAGGCTGCCAAGTTGAAAGCAACGATAACGAAAAAGCAACTTACACTGTAACTTACAACGCGAACGGCGGAAGCGGTGAGATGAAATCCCAGACCGCGGACGAGGGAACGGAAATCACCCTTGCCGCAAATACGTTCACCAGAGAAGGCTACACGTTCTCCGGCTGGAACACGGCGGCGGACGGAAAGGGCACAGACCGCGCGGACAAATCAACAGTCAAACTGACCGCAGATACAACGCTCTACGCAAAGTGGAGCCCCAACGCATACAAGGTCAGGTTCTGCGATGACAGCGGAAATACCGATGATGCGGTTATAGAAACAACCTACGACACCGAATTTGCGCTGCCCGAAACCACAACCATGTCAAAAACCGGCTATAATTTTTACGGCTGGAACACAAAGCCTGACGGAAGCGGAACAAACTTCAAGCCGGGAGAGAAAGTAAAAAACCTTACCACCGAAGCCGGAACTGTCACTCTTTATGTGCGCTGGCTGGAAAAAGGCGCACATACAATCACCTATGTCCTGAACGGCGGAACAAACGATGAAAGCAATCCTGAGACATTTTTGGAACGCAATGCTGTCGAACTGAAAGACCTGAGCCGCACATTCTACGAATTCGCAGGCTGGTACGACAACGCGGAATTCTCCGGCGAAAAGCTGACCGGCTGGAACGCGGGCGAAAAAACAGGCGACATTACGCTTTACGCAAAATGGACAGTTACGAAGGCCTCAATCTCTGCGGCAATCAAGGCAGGAAACACAAACATTGTTCTGACCGGCGAAATCTCTTCAGAAACAATAACTGCAATCAGCAAAGCATTATTTGAAAATTCTGACACAAGAATCAATCTTGACATAAGCGGCACAACCGGGCTTACCGAGATTCCTGAATATGCGTTCTATGATGATATTGAAATTGTTGGATGTGAGGCACTTGCAGGAATCGTGTTGCCGGAAGGTATTGAATCCATCAATCAGTATGCATTCCGGCTATGTCCGAATCTTACTGACATTGTGATTCCGGACAGTGTAAAGACAATAGATGCTCTTGCATTTGCCAATAGCGGTCTTGCAAGCATAAAATTCGGAAGCGGACTTAAATCTATTGGCATGAGAGCTTTCAGCGAATGCAATTCCCTTGCAAAAACAACCATTCCGGGCAATGTCAAAACAATCGAACAACTGGCTTTCTGGAACTGTGAGAACCTAGAAGAAGTCGTGCTGGAGGAAGGAGTACAGAGTATAAAGACCGAAGCTTTCTACGAGTGCAAAAAACTTGCAACTTTAACAATTCCAAAAAGCATAACATCTATTGGGGATAAAGCGTTTATTTACACATCTTTGCAGACCGTGAACTATGACGGCACAACGGATGAATGGAAAGCCTTTGTTGCAGATACGGAAAAAGTCGGCACAGATAACGATGTCCTTCTGAACGCCACAATCCACTGCACCGACGGAACTGTCATCACCGCAGCCAAGGCGTCAGAGTTAATCAAAGGACTTGAATCAGGTGAGCACAACATCGCAGTAACTGGAGCAATAACAGGCGATACAATATCTGCGATTAAGGACGCATTGAAAAATAACGGGGCGGCAAAAGTCAGCCTTGATTTAAGCCAAACTACAGGATTAACTTCCATCGGTTATGATGCGTTCAATGGTTGCAGCAGCTTAGTAAGTATGAATATTCCAGATGGCGTTACTTCTATTGGTATAAGTGCGTTCTATAATTGCAGCAGTTTAGTAAGTGTGAACATTCCCGACAGCGTTACTTCTATTGGCACTTCTGCGTTTCAGTATTGCAGCAGCCTATCAAGTGTGGCAATTCCTGACAGCGTTATTTCTATAGGTGATACTGTGTTCTCTTATTGCAGCAGCTTAAAAAGTTTGAATATTCCAGCCAGCGTTACTTCTATTGGTGGGAGCCTGTTCAATGATTGCACAAGCCTAACAGAATTGACAGTATCCGAAGATAATTCAGCATATAAAAGTTATGAAAATTGTATCTATACAAAAGACGGAAAAACTTTAATTGCAGCCGCCGCAGGTTTGACAAGTGTAACAATTCTTGACGGCGTTACTTCTATCGATGAAGAGGTGTTCTGTTGGTGCATCAGTTTAACAAGCGTAACAATTCCTGATGGCGTTACTTCCATCGGAGAATGTGCGTTCTATGGCTGCAGCAGTTTAACAGATGTAAACATTCCAGACAGCGTTACTTCTATCGGTTATGCTGCATTCACCGAATGCAGCAGTTTAACAAGTGTAATAATTCCAGCAAGCGTTACTTCTATTGCTGCGAGTACGTTCTCTTATTGCAGCGGTTTAACAAGCGTAACAATTCCCGCCGGTGTTACTTCTATCGATTTGAGCGCATTCTATGGTTGCAACAATTTAACGACAGTAAACTACAAGGGAAGCGAAGAGCAGTGGAAGGCAATAACAATTGCGGACTATAATGACAAACTTACAGGTGCGACTGTAAATTATAATTACACAGGCGAGTAAAAGAGATTCCTGTGTCGTGGCACAGGAATGACATTGAAATAACGCCGGGCAATGACAGTAAAAAACGAGCGGGGAGCGTGAAAGTTTCCCGCTTTTTTTGCCGGTAAAATCTTTTCTTTTCTGGAATTTTCAACTAAAATGGAGTGGCACTCCAGATTAGTCGAGGTTTTTATGTTCGTCAAACGGGCGGTTTATCCATATATTTTGAAAATGAAAGAGCAGTTCAAGGTTCTGCTGATTACAGGTTCGCGTCAGGTCGGAAAATCAACGCTTTTAAAGAAAATGTTCCTTCCCGAGTATGAATATGCCGTGCTTGATGATTTTTTTGAGCTTGAGATGGCATTGAATGATCCGGTCTTGTTTTTTAAGAATCATTCTTTTCCGCTGATTATTGACGAGGTCCAGCGTGCGCCGAATATTTTTCTTCAAGTCAAGCTTCTTGCGGACAGTTCCGACAAAACCGGGCAGATTATTCTTACAGGCTCGCAGTCCTATCATCTGCTGAGAAACGCGTCGGACTCATTGGTCGGCCGTGTATGTATAATCGATATGGCAGCCCTTTCCATGCGTGAAAAATTCGGAATTGACTTTAACAAGGAATTTCTTCCGATTTCCGAATACATAACTTCCAGAGCAGCCGAGCTGAAAAAATACGATAACATCTGGACGCACATTTTTAGAGGCAGTATGCCGGAAATGTACGACGGAGCAAAGGACTGGGAATCATTTTATCGCTCATACATACGGACTTATCTTGACCGTGACGTTGCGGAACTCATCAATGCAAAAAATTTGGTTAAATTCAACAGCTTCATGCAGTGTCTGGCGGCAAGAACAGGCGAGCTTGTGAACGCGGAATCCATCGCAAGAGATGTCGGAGTTTCAAGCAAAACAATTCAGGAGTGGACGAGCATTCTTGAATCTTCCGGCATAATCAGAATGATTCATCCGTACAGCAGAAACATAAACAGCAGGGCGGTAAAAACGCCGAAAGTCTACTTTATGGACACAGGCTTGGTCTGCTATCTTGTCGGCTGGACTTCTGCTCAGGTCGCAATGAACGGAGCAATGTCCGGAGCCTTGTTTGAGACTTTTGTTGTAAGCGAAATCATAAAATCATATTATAACGCCGGACACGACACGCAGAAAATTTACTTCTACAGGGACAAGGACAAAAAGGAAATCGACCTTCTGATAGAAAAAGACAACGTGCTTTACCCGGTTGAAATCAAAAAATCCTCACGACCGGACATCAGCATGGCAAAAAACTTCTCCGTGCTTTCAAAAGTTGCGGACAGGCAAATCGGAGGCGGCTGCATAATCTGCCAATGCGACAGAAAAATCATTCTCAGCGATTCCGTCACCGCTCTTCCTGTTGAATTTGTGTAGCTGACGTTCGTTGCCGAGACTGCAACGTTTCTAAAAAAATCGGTTAAGGGGCTTCCTGCATCGTCTCCGTTTCACTCCGCCGCTGCCGTCGGGCTTTCCGCACTTCGCCGTCTAACCGCGGCTCATTCCAAAAAGTCAGTTTCGACAGGCTCAACCAACTTTTTGGAACTCCGGGCTTCCATGCCCTAAGCCACGTTCGCTACAAAATTACATTTTGCTTTACGAATTCTTGCACTGTAAAAACCTGCATAAAGGCAACCTGTCATTGCCGTGCCCCGACACGGCAATCCACTCTGTCATCTTCGGGCTTGCCACGAAGAACTCGCATATTGAATAAGAGATTCCCTTGTCAAGCAAGGGAATGACATGAAAATCCACGCCGGACAATGACATAAAGCAACGCGGTGGTTGAGCCTGCCGAAACCACCACAAATCCCGGCAACTCTTCTTACACTTCCTCATTGTTTTTTCCAAAAATTCCTATATAATAGTAAAAACATACTAAATTTAATCAAAAAGTGCGGAGCAAACCAAATTCAGCACTTTTTATGGAGAAAGCGATGAAAATTCATAACAATTCCTTTACCCCCCCCCTTAATTTTTACATTGCTATTAGCTTTGTCAGTTCTTGCAGGCTGCCAAGTTGAAAGCAATGACGACAGCGGCAATGAGCCTGCCGCAAAGATTTCTTATACTGTTAAATTCGACAAAAACGGCGGAGAAGGAAAACTTCCTGCCGACATCACCGCAACCGTCGGAGAGGAATTCACGCTCCCTGCTACAGAGCTGACAAAAACCGGCTACGATTTCAAGGGCTGGTGCGCCACTGCCAACGGAACAGGAACAACCTACGAGGCTGGAGCAAAAGTCAAAGACCTCTCCACGGAAAACGGCGCGACCGTAACGCTCTACGCAAAGTGGATAAAAGAGGGCGACTACATCATTACTTACAAAAATGTGGAAAATGCGGAAAATGATAATCCTGCCAGTTATAACGTGGAAACCGAAACAATAACGCTGAATGCAGCGGCAAAAAACGGTTACTCGTTCGGCGGTTGGTACAGGGAAGATTCGTTTGCAACGAAAGCGACCGAAATCGCAAAAGGTTCGACAGGCAATATCACGCTCTACGCAAAATGGCTGGAAATTTACACAATCACATTTGATGCGAACAGCGGAACGGGCGAGATGAATCCGCGGACTGTGACAGCTGAAACTGAATTCGAGATTCCGGAAAATACATTCACAAAAAACGGCTACATCTTTGCGGGCTGGGCGACATCTGCCGACGGAAATGTTTCATACTCCGACAAAGCGAAAATCACCGTAACCGAAAGCATTACCCTTTATGCAAAATGGATAATAACAGCAGACACTGTAGCGGCTGCAATTGGTGATTTGTCCGGCGAAGGTCCGCATGACATTGCAGTTGACGGAGAAATAACAGGCGAGACAATATCTGTGATTAGTGCTGCTCTGAAAAACAACGGAGAGGCAAAAGTCAATCTTGATTTAAGCCAGACAACAGGATTAACTTCTATTGATTATTATGCGTTCGATGGTTGCGGCAGCCTGGTAAGTGTGAGCATTCCGGGCAGTGTTACTGATATTAAGAATTATGCATTTGCTAACTGTGTAAATTTAACGACTGCGATAATTCTGGATGGCGTTTCTTCTATTTGGTATTCTGTATTTGAAGGTTGCACAAGCTTAACAAGCGTGAACATTCCGGACAGTGTTACTAATGTCAGTTATGCTAACTTCAATGGTTGCACCAGCTTGAAATTTAATGAATTTGACAACG
Organism: Bacteroidaceae bacterium; assembly: GCA_963594605.1. Taxonomy (GTDB): domain Bacteria; phylum Spirochaetota; class Spirochaetia; order Treponematales; family Treponemataceae; genus Treponema_D. The sequence continues at coordinate 86,052 of CAVBEH010000011.1, read as the reverse complement.
CTAATTATATTGGCAATGAAAACAATCCATATTTAGTCTTGATTAAAGCAAAAGATGGAAATATAACTTCATGCAATATCAATGATACTACAAAGATGATTTTAGATAATGCATTTTTTGGTTGCAGCAAATTAACAAGCGTGACAATTCCAGCCAGTGTTATTTCCATCGGTCAAGATGCGTTCAACTATTTAGGCGAACTAACAACAGTAAACTACAGAGGAACAGAAGAGCAGTGGAACGCAATAAGCATTGGGAGCTACAATGATTCACTTACAGCTTCAACTACAACTGTAAATTATAATTACACAGGCGAGTAAAAGAGATTCCTGTGTCGTGGCACAGGAATGACATTGAAATCACGTCGGGCAATGACAGCGGAAAAACGAGCGGGGAGCGTAAAGTTCCCCGCTTTTTTTATTATTGTCGCACTTGACGCGACAATCTCTCGTGTAAATATTAGAATAGATTCCCGTGTCTACGACCGCCTTTCGGCGTACTTGCACGGGAATGACAATAAAATGAAGCGAGGCAATGACATCGGAAAAAGTTGTTTTTTCCGATAAACATTGATTTCCCCCAAAAAGAAATGTATACTTTTTATGAGGTGAATCGGTGCCTACAGTTTTTGTTCAAGGTCAATACAGATTTTATTTCTTTTCAAGGGAAGAAAGCCGCAGACATATTCATGTGTCATCGTCCGATGGTGAGGTGAAAGTTTGGCTTGAGCCTGAAATTTCTGTTGCAAAGATAATAAATCTTTCTGAAAAGGAAGTGAACAAAATTCTTGAAATCGTAAAAAGCAGGAAGGAGGAAATCGATGAATTCTGGAAAAAGCATTTCAGTTGAAAAAGCGGTTGTCACGAATATTTCTCCGTTTGGAATCTGGCTGATTGCGTCTGACGGAAATGAATATTTTGTGTCGTACAAGGATTATCCTGTTTTTGAAAACTCAGACATAAAGGACATCGCCGATGTTCAAACCGATTTCGCAGGGAATCTGCATTGGCCCGCCCTAGACGCGGACATTGAGTTGGAATCCCTTCAACATCCAGAAAAATTTTCGCTCTGTTATTCGTAATTTTTAGGTTGCGAATAATATTATTCTATTTTCCTTGACAATCTCCTGATTCCGATTTATCTTACAAACAGTACGGTTTTTGGTACGTAATTTATATTTCAACCTTTTTGGAGGCAACTATGACAATCGCAAAGCAGATGGACATCCGCGCAAACATAAAGAAATATTTTGATATGGCGTTCAACGGCGAGCCGGTTATTGTTCCGCGCAAGGAAAACAAGAATGTCGTCATCGTTTCTGAAAAGGAATTCAAGGAAATGGAAAAGGCAAAAAGAAATGTGGCTTATCTTGCCATGCTCGATAAAAGCGATGAGCAGCTTCGGCAAGGAAAAGTTGTTGTAAAGACGATGGAAGAACTTGAGGCAATGGCGGCAGAATGAGCGAGATAACTTTTACAGAAACTGGATTCGAACATTATGTTTATTGGCAGACTCAAGATAAAAAGACAGTTCAAAAAATTAACAAACTGCTGAAAAGTATTTCTCGTGATGGTGCATTACGCGGTGAAGGAAAGCCTGAAAAACTGAACCACAAAGAGGGCGAATATAGCAGAAGAATTGATAAAGAAAATCGGCTTGTTTACGAATTTTCCGAAGATAAAATTACTGTAAAAGCTTGTCGAGGTCACTACGAGGACTAATAAAATAAAATTATTCTTTTCTGTTAGTTGACGCTAACTTTTTGTTGTGATATATTCGTTTTTGTTGAAAAACTGTTATCAGTGATAACAAAAGGAAACAAAAATGACGCGATTACATAAAAAAACACAAAACTTATGGGATTTTAGAAAGAGGCTTTTGGGCCTCTTTTTTTTATGCGGTTATCAAATTTGCGGATTGATAACTGACCTTGATTAAACAAAAACAATTTTAAGAGGTTTTATATGGAAAAAAAGAAAAGTTCGGTTGGCGAGCTGATGAAGTTTGCGGGAAATCACAGGTTTTTCGTGTATGCTTCGTGGCTTCTTTCGGGTGTGAGCGCGGTGCTTGCGATGGCTCCGTTCTATTTTATCTGGCGGCTGATTCGCGAAGTTTTGTCGGTGCGTCCTGATTTTGTGTCGGCGGCTGGCTCGCTTAAATTTTATGGCTGGGCAGCGGTTGTTTCGGCGTTGGCGTCTCTTCTGGTTTATGTGGGCGGCCTGATGTGCTCGCACAAGGCGGCGTTTAGGATTCAGACGAATCTCCGGCTCAAGCTGATGAATCATATTATGACGCTTCCGCTCGGGCTGATTGAAAAAGAAGGCAGCGGAAAAATCAGGCGGATTGTGAACGATTCTTCGGCGGCGACTGAGACTTTTATCGCCCATTCGCTTCCCGACAAGGTTGTTTCCTACGTTACGCCGGTCTGCCTTGTGGCGATGATGCTTTTTTTCGACTGGAAAATCGGGCTTTTGTGTCTTGTTCCGGCTCTGCTCGCGTTTTTGGCGATGGGCGGAATGATGGGAAAGAAAATGCAGCAGGACATGGCGAAGTATCAGGATTCGCTTGAGACGATGTCGAACGAGGCGGTTGAATATGTGCGCGGAATTCCAGTTGTGAAGACGTTCGGGCAGTCGGTGTTTTCGTTCAACCGCTTCAAGGCGGCGATTGACAGCTACGAAAAATGGACAGTCACCTACACAAAAAGCATGATGAAGCCGATGGTTCTTTTCACGCTTGCGACGAATTCTGTTTTTGCGTTTCTGATTGCGGCGGCTTACATTTTGGGCGGAAAGGACGTTTCGGATTCGCTGATTTTGAATCTTCTCTTCTATATAATTCTCACTCCGATTCTGACGACGACGCTGATGAAAATTGCTTATTCGGGCGAGGCTTCGATGATTGTGACGGATGCGCTGAACCGCATGAACGAGATTCTTTCGATGAAGCCGCTTGTAGAAAGTTCTTCTCCGAAAATTCCTGCTGATTCTTCTGTGCGGTTTGAAAACGTCAGTTTTTCTTACGACGATTCGGGGAAAAAGGCTTTGGACGGCGTTTCGCTTAGAATCGGGGCTGGCGAGCACGTGGCGTTTGTGGGACCGAGCGGCGGCGGAAAGACAACTTTGGCTTCTCTTGTGGCTCGCTTTTGGGACGCTCAGCAAGGCTCAATAAAAATCGGCGGCGTGGATGTTCGAGACATTTCTTCCAAAGAGCTGATGAATGAGGTTTCCTATGTTTTTCAGGACTCAAAGCTCTTGAAGATGTCGATTCTGGAAAATGTTCGGCTCGGAAATCCTGCGGCTTCGCGTGAGGAAGTTCTTGCGGCTTTGGAAAAGGCGCAGTGTGCGGACATTATCGCGAAGTTTGCGGACGGAATCGACACGGTGATTGGCGCGAAAGGCGTTTATCTTTCGGGCGGCGAAGCCCAGCGCATTTCGATTGCGCGTGCGTTTCTGAAAAATTCGAAGATTCTGATTCTTGACGAGGCGACCGCGTTTGCAGACCCGGACAACGAGGAAAAAGTTCAGGCGGCGTTCGCGAACCTTTCCAAGGACAAGACCGTGATTATGATTGCTCATCGTCTTTCGACCGTAACGAATGCGGACAGGATTTTTGTCTTGAGCGGCGGAAAAATCGCGGAATCAGGAAAGCACGAGGAGCTTGTTTCTAACGGCGAAATCTACGCGAAAATGTGGGCGGAATACAACAAAGCCGCGGAATGGAAAGTGTAAAAAATGCGGTCATTGAGCTTGTCGAAATGACCGTGAGTACAACCTGTCATTGCCGTGCTTGACACGGCAATCTGTATGGAAAAAGAGATTATCGGGTCAAGCCCGATAATGACAGAAAACGAAGTCAAGATTGTGACAGAAATGGAGAATAAAAATGACGATAAACGAAAAATTGAAGCATAAATACGCCCTTTCGGATTATGGGGCGAGGGGAATGTTGCGTGCGTTTTTTGCGGTTACGCTCGCGAATCTGGTTTTGATGCTGCCGGTGGGGCTTTTGTACGCGCTCGTGCGGAACTTGCTTTCAGGCTCGGTCGCTTTTTCGGCTCTTCCGTTTTTTGCGTGCGGAATTGTGGCGGCTTGCGCTCTGATTGTTATAACGACGGTCTTTCAGTACCGCTCCACTTTTTTGACGACTTATGTGGAAAGCGGAATCAGGCGGCGGACTCTGGCGGAAAAGCTCCGAAAGCTGCCTCTCTCATTCTTCGGAAAAAAGGACTTGGCGGACTTGACCAGCACGATTATGGGCGACTGCGCGGTTTTGGAGACTGCCTCCTCGCACTGGATTCCTGAGCTTGTCGGCTCGCTTGTTTCAACGACGATTGTTGTGCTCAGCCTTTTCTTTTTCAACTGGAAGATGACGCTTGCCGCTGTTTGGGTAATGCCGGTTGCGTTTGTGATTGTGGTTTCCTCGCGGAAGTTTGAGTACAAGGTGAGCGAAAAGGGAATGAAGTACAAGCTTGCGTGCGCGGACGGAATTCAGGAAGGGCTTGAGACTGTTCGTGACTTGAAGTCGTACAACGCGGCGGAAAATTATCTTGAAGGATTTGCGGAAAAAGTTCGCGCAGTGGAAAAACATTCGATTGTCGCGGAATTTGCTACGGCTGCATTCGTTGTCTCTGCGCAGATGGTCTTGAAGCTCGGAATCGGGACGGTCGCGATTACCGGCGCGGTTCTTCTTGCCTCAGGCGAAATTGACATTCTCACGTTCTTTATGTATCTGCTTGTGGTTTCAAGAATGTACGACCCGCTTCAAGTTTCGCTCCAGAATCTTGCGGCGATTATCAGCTGCGACGTGCGTTGTGCGCGTATGGACGAAATTTTGAGCCACAATGAACAGACTGGAAAAGCGGTGCTTTCAAACAACGGATTTGACATCGTATTTGAGAACGTGGGCTTTTCGTACAATGACGGAAAGGAAATCCTGAAAAACGTTTCGTTCACGGCAAGGCAAGGCGAAGTTACGGCGTTAATCGGGCCGAGCGGGAGCGGAAAGACAACGGTGAGCCGACTTGCTGCGCGTTTCTGGGACTTGAACAAGGGAAAAATCAGCGTTGGCGGAATGGACATCTCGAAAATCGACCCGGAGACGCTCCTCGGAATGTATTCAATCGTGTTTCAGGACGTTACGCTTTTCAACAACACGGTTATGGAGAACATCAGAATCGGGCGGAAGGACGCGACCGACGACGAAGTGATTGCGGCGGCACGGCTTGCACGCTGCGACGACTTTGTGGAAAAACTGCCTGAAAAATGGAACACGGTAATCGGCGAGAACGGCTCGGAGCTTTCAGGCGGCGAGCGTCAGAGAATCTCGATTGCGCGGGCGTTCCTGAAAGACGCTCCGATAATTTTGCTCGACGAGGCGACTGCGAGCCTTGACGTTGACAACGAGACTTTGGTTCAGGAATCGCTTTCACGTCTGATAAAGAACAAGACCGTTCTGATAATCGCACACCGCATGAGGACTGTCGCCAGTGCTGACAAGATTGTCGTCCTTAAAGACGGCGTTGTTGCCGAGCAGGGAAGCCCGGCGGAACTGCTTGAAAAAGGCGGAATCTACAGCAAGATGATTTCCACGCAGCTAAAGGCGAGCGAATGGAAGTATGAGTAGGAGGAGATTCCCTTGTCAAGCAAGGGAATGACATAGGACAGGATGTCATTGTCGGGCTTGACCCGACAATCTCGCCTACTTTGTCATTGCCGTGCACCGACACGGCAATCTTATATGGAGATTCCCGCATCAAGTCGGGAATGACAATAGGCAGAAAACACGTGCTGACAGTCTGCGGAATGATTCCGAAAGCAGAAATAAATCAGTCCGAAAGGCGGAATCTTTTATTCCCTTCCCTGTTCTATTTTTTTCCAAACCGATATAATGTCCGCATGGAAAAAAACACAAAAACCGGGCTTGTTCTGGAAGGCGGAGCGATGAGGGGAATGTTCACCGCCGGAGTTCTCGATGTGTTCATGGAAAACGGAATCAGACTTGACGGAACTGTCGGAGTCTCGGCAGGAGCGACATTCGGCTGCAACTACAAGTCAGGACAAATCGGAAGAACAATCAGATATAACAAAAAATACGCAGGAGACTGGCGCTACTGTTCGTTCCGCTCGCTCGTAAAAACAGGAAACCTTTACGGAGCGGACTTCTGCTACAACCAGATTCCGAACACTCTGGACATCTTTGACCTTGAGGCATACAGAAAAAATCCCATGCCGTTTTTTGTAGTGGCGAGCGACTGCAGAACCGGCGGACCGGTGTATAAGGAACTGAAAACCTGCGATGCGGACGACCTTACCTGGATGCGTGCAAGCGCGTCAATGCCACTTGCGAGCGAAGTTGTGAGAATTGACGGCTATGAGCTTCTGGACGGCGGCATGACTGACTCGATTCCGCTGAAATTCTTTGAAAAGTCAGGATTCAGCAGAAACATCGTGGTTCTGACCCAGCCAAGGAACTATATAAAAAAGCCGAACAAGCTGATCGGAATAATGAAAATCGCACTCAGAAAATATCCGGCAATTGTAAATGCGATGAAAAACCGCCATGCCGTGTACAACGGGGAGACAAGATACGTTTTTGAACAGGAAAAAAACGGAAATGCGCTTGTCATCTGCCCCGAAAATCCGCTTGGAATCAGCCGCACGGAAAAAAATCCGGACGAGCTTCAGCGGGTCTACGATGAAGGGCGCAAAACAGCAGTTGCGCGGCTCGATGAAATCCGGGAATTCATCAGGTGATAACCGGGGCGAAACTGAATTCCGCCCTACCCCCTTAATTTTTGCATTGTAATTTCCAAGTTTTTTAGTACAATATACAGGAAATAAAATCACATAAATTCACAACATTATTTTTACAGGAGAAAGAGATGAAAATTCACAACAGATTCTTTACCCCCCCCATGTAATTACCGCGCTATTTTTGGCATTGTCGGTGCTTGCCGGCTGCCAAGTTGAAAGCAACGACGACAGCGGACAAGTAACAAATCCTACAGAAAATCCTTCTGATTCCGGAAACGGCGGCGGCTCAAACACAAATCCAAAAGCAACTTATACAATCACCTTCGACGCTAACGGCGGAAGCGGCGAGATGAAACCACAGACCGACGAATCGGGAAGCGAAGTCACACTTGCCGCAAACGCGTTCACCAGAGATGGCTTCACGTTCTCCGGCTGGGCGACATCCGACGATGGAAACATTGTCCATAAGGATGAAGCGAAAATCACGCTGACAGAAAACCTGACGCTCTACGCGCAGTGGACGGAAATCGGAAAGGTCGAGAAAGTCACATTCAGCGCGACAGGCGAGGTCGATTACAATGATAAAATCACGCTTACATGCGGAACGGAAGGCGCGGCAATTTATTATCTGCTCGTTGCCGGAACAGACGCACCGACCGCCGAGGAATTCTCCTCATCAAAACAGAAATATTCCGAACCGATAACAATTACCGAAAACGCCGCGATTTCCGCAGTTGCTGTAAAAAATGGACTGAAAGACAGCGAGACTGCGATCGCCACATTCACTGTAAGAACCTACGCAGTAAGCTTTGATGCAAACGGCGGAAGCGGCACAATCGCAAGCATAACCGAAGTTGCCGGAACGGAAATCACGCTTCCTGAAAATACGTTCACGAAAGACGGTTACATATTTACAGGCTGGGCGACATCCGCCGACGGAGACGTTTCATATTCCGACAAGGCAAAAATCACGCTGACCGGCGACATCACGCTTTACGCAAAATGGGGAATGACAGCCGCTGCCGCAGCAACCGCAATCGCAGGTTTTACAGACAGCGAGGAGCACACAGTTACCGTTGCGGGCACAATCTCTGCGGACGACCTTACTGCGATAAAGGAAGCAATCAACGGAAACTCAAACAAGCCAAAAATCATTCTTGACCTTGGCGGCACGACCGGGCTTACAGAAATTCCGAGCAAGGCGTTCTATGAGTGCCGCTATTTAACAGGTGTGAACATTCCAAGCAGCGTTACTTCTATCGGTAGATATGCGTTCAGCGATAGCCCTCTGTCAAGCGTTACAATTCCAGACAGTGTTACGTCTATCGGCGAATACGCATTCTCCCGTTGTGCAAGCTTAATAAGTGTGACCATTCCGGAGAGCGTTACTTCCATCGGTGATAATGTGTTCGATTATTGCAGCAGTTTAACAAGCGTGAATATTCCAAGCAGCGTTACTTTCATCAGTGCTTGTGCGTTCAGTAATTGCTACAGGTTAACAACTGTGAACATTCCGAACAGCGTTACTTCTATTGGTATGAGTGCGTTCTCTGGCTGCAGCAGCTTAACAAACGTAACAGTTCCAGACGGCGTTACTTCTACTGATAGTACATTCTCTAGTTGTTCAAACTTAACAAGCGTTACGATTCCAAAAAGCGTTACATCCATCGGCTTTGGTACATTCTATCAGTGCGGCAGCCTGACGACAGTAAACTACGAGGGATCAAAGGAGGACTGGGACAAAATCACTATCACCTCCTCATACAACGAAGCCCTTGACAACGCCGCGCTCATCTGCCTGGGCTCCAATCCCAAGGAAGTCTACACCCCTGCCGACAAAGCCGCAGCAGCAGTCGCAACTTTGGAAGGCGGAACTTTTGAAAATCCGAATGTCTGCACGGTAAAAATCATCAGCAAAGAAGAAAGTGATAAGGATTTTCTGAGAGAAATAAACGATAAAATGTATTCAAGGTGGAAAGAATATGTCAAAGTTAATCTTGACCTTTCCGCAAGTGGAATTACAGAAATTCCAGAGAAGGCTTTTGAGGGTGCCAGCTTATTAGGAATAACATTGCCAAACTCTTTAGAGAGTATTAAAACTAAGGCTTTTTACTCAACGCTCTCTCTTAAAGAAATTGTAATCCCTGATAACGTAAGAATCATTGAATCAGAGGCTTTTTACGACTGTTGTTATCTTGCAGAAATAACGCTTCCTGCAAACCTGACTAATATTGGCGAATATGCATTTTCTGGATGTGACAAACTAGAAACCGTGTACTACGGCGGCACGCAGGCGCAGTGGGAGGCACTCAAGGCGAACATCAGCACAACCGGCAACGACAAGCTCACCGGCGCAAATATTGTTTACAACTACACCGGGGAGTAGGCTCTGTCATTGCTCGCTTAATTTTTTTGTCATTGCCGGGCTTGACACGCGATGTTTGCGAAGCAAACTCGGTCAGCAATCTCTTTGCAATAGATCTTCGGGTCAAGCCCGAAGATGACATAGAAACCAAGTGCGGAAATGACATTTGCAAAACGCCGGGCAATGACAGTCAGCCGCCGTACGGAAACAGCAGGACACAGTGCGGCGGCCCAATATCCTTCACACCGCGCCTTTCATAAATATCCGACATTGCAGTGCAGCACACCGCGCGCGCAATCCATCCAAGCCCGACGCCGCCTCAAAAGGAAACGGGGCGGCACAAGACAGGGGAGACAAAAAATCCCCAAGGAGACGCTTTATGATAAAGTACGCACTCAGAGAGAACCTGCTCACAGCCGAGCCCGACGACTACATGGCGCAGGTTACGGACGCAAAGGCCTGCACGCTCGACGAAATCATCGACCGCATGGCCCGCCGCGGAACCACCGTAACCCGTACCGACATCGTGGCAATCATGCAGCTTTACGCGGACGAATGCGCCGCAATCGTGGAGGAAGGAGGCTGCCTGAACACGCCGCTTGTCAACACGTCCTACAGCATAACAGGAGTCTTTGCCGGGGAGAACGACAGCTTCGACAAGAGCCGCCACACGCTCAGGCTCAACGTAACACCAGGAACACTCCTTAAGGAAGCCGTAAAGAAGGCCAGAACCACAAAAGTTGAAAGCTCCAGCACCGACCCCTACATCACGAAAGTCGCCGACAAAGTGACTTCAAGCACAAACGAAATCAGGGCCGGAAGCGTCATGGAAATCCTCGGAAGCCGCCTCAAGTTCGACCCAGGCGACAGCGAGCAGGGAGTGTTCGCCGTAAGCTCATCGGACGGGAAAGCCTACAGATGCCCTGCCGTGATCGAGAACAAGCCCGCCCGCGTCATAGTGCTTCTGGACGCCTCCGTCCCCGCCGGAGAATTCACCGTGGAGATAAGGACGAAAATAAGCGGCTCCTCAAACACCTTGAAAAACCTGAAGACCGGACTTTACCGCAAGAGCCTGACCGCTGTTCTTTAAAACCGCTGCCTATTTACAGCCGAAAGCCAGAGCTATTGACTGTCAATAAGCCTGCCTGTCGCCTCCCGAAAGGGAGGCTTGTCATCTGCTGACAGGCGGAGAACAAGAAATCCTGCAACAGATTGCCCGGTCCCGCCTGGCAATGACATTGGCAGAACCTGTCATTCCCGTGCTACGACACGGGAATCTCCTGTAAAATACAATTCTACTTTCTTTCCAGCTCCTCCTTTTCCAGCGCGCGGATTGAGCGGCTTGTTCTGAAGATTATGCAGACGGCGACTCCGGCGAACGCAATCACAAAGAAGAGCAGCGCCGCCCCGGAGCCTTTTCCTGTTCCGAAGACGCGCTCAAGGAATGTGCCTGCCGCGAATCTTGCCATGAACGGCTCGAACACTTTGTCCACAAGAAATCCGCCCAGGAAATATCCCGCCGGAATCGTGAAGAACTGGAACGTGTTCCGCACCGAATAGACACGCCCCTGAATCCCGTCCGGAACGCGCAGCCGCATGATTGCGTCAAGGTTCGTGCTCATCAGCGGAATCAGGATGTAGCCCAAAAATCCGCCGACGCACCACACAACCGGCGAGCGTCCCAGAGCGAGCATGATGTTTTCCGTCCCCATTGAAATGAACAGGCACACAAAGATTGTGCGCACGCGGTTTTTCGGAGCCGGAACTGCCGACGCAAGAACGCTTCCGATCAGCATGGAAATTCCGATTACCGAATTCACAAGCCCCAGCGCCTTCTGTCCGCCGATTCCCTTTGAAAGGACCATCGCAGGAAGAGCCGCGCTGTAAATCGAAGCAATCAGGTTGATTGACGAGAGGAACATTATCATGCAAAGAAGTCCGCGCTCGTTTTTAAGGAACGAGATTCCGTCCTTTACCGAATCCATGAACTTTGCTTTTTCAGCCTGATTTTCCAAGGCTGACCGCGCATTTCCGTTTTCCGGATTTCCGCCCGGCTCAGGGATTTTTATGGCGAGCGCAAGGACAAGAAACGCCGCGGAAAAAGTCGCAAGGTCAAAGGCGACCACTGCCGTCATCCCGAAAAGCCCCACAACCGCAGTCGCAAGAATCGGCACGAAAATCGAATTGAGGGCGTTGGAAAAATAGCGCAGGCCGCCCACACGCTGATAGTGCTTTTTCGGCAGAATCCGCGAGACAGCAACCTCCGAAGCCGGAGACTGGACCGTGTTCATCAGGCCGCCGACAGCGTTTATCAGGTAAAGGTGCCAGATTTCAAGAAGCCCGTTTTTGAGCAGGACGAACATCACCACCGTTGAGACCGCAGCCACCGAATCGCAGACGAGCATAGTGGCTTTCTTGTTCCACCTGTCGCTGAGCGCGCCGGCAAAAATGCTGAGAATCACATAAGGCGTGTAGGTTGAGACCATCAGAAGGGCTGTCATGAGCGCAGAACCTTTCTGCGTGTACGACCAGATGACAAGCGAGTATGAAGTCATCGCGCTTCCGAATGAAGAGAAGGACTGTGTAATCCACAAGAGCAGGAACGTCCTCATTTCCCGCAGTGTTTTCATAAAATTTTTCATAAGACTTTGCTCCATTTGATTTCATTTTTCTGATGAAACGCAAAGTCCAAGAGCAGAAACTACTCCGTACAAACTGCCCTAAAAGACTTTGCACGGAGACATTGCAATACAAAGAATCACGGTCTACCTCCTGAAAAAATCAATATTGAATTTGTCATTATCCAGCTTGACTGGATAATCCGTTTGAAAATTTGCGACGCAAACTTGCCGCCTATTGTAGACAGCCGGCGGAACTTTGGCAAGGGGGAGAATGTTCCGCAGGTCAGGCAAACCAGTTTTCGATTTTAAGCGGACATTCATCAGCTATGTTCTGAAAGTCCTTTGTGTTTCTGGTTACTAAAACCAAATCATTTGCGATTGCCACAGCCGCAATTATGGAATCCTGAAACGGAACCGGCTTTCCTGATTTTTCCAGTTTGCTCAGCATTTCAGCATGGATTCTCGCAGCCTTCATGTCATAAGGAAGAAAATCGTAGAACGGAAACACGACTTCATTCAGAAAAGCCATAAGCCGTTCCTTTCTTCTTCCGTCCGGCAACCTTAAAACTCCATGCAGCATCTCGAAATAGGAGACGCTGCACATCGAGCAGGAAAATCTGTTCCGTTCAATCAAGTCAAGGACTGACTGATTCGGCACGGGTTTTGTCGGCTCTGAAACAATGTTTGAGTCAAGAAGATATTTTTTCATCACCAGATTTCCTTTGGGTGAAATTCTGCGGCTTCTCCTGTTTTATCAAACGCGTGTTCCATAAATTCCGCATCATCCTTATTGCTGAACAAATCGGCAGAATCCGCGCGCCACTTCTCCACAGCGTCATTGTAGGAGCTGTTTCTGTTTTCAAATTCCGAAAATTTGGATTTCAGCTTCAGATAAACGATAAAATCGCTCAGTTCCGCATAACACTGTTCCGGGAGAGTTTTTATTTCTTTTTCCAAAACATCATACGACAAAGCCGGCCTCCTGTTTTCAGATTAGTTTTTTATGCTGCTGATTTATTGTAGACAGCCGGCGGAACTTTGGCAAGGGGGCTAATGACATGAATTCTATCTTTACAACTTTGTAAATAACGATTTATAATACAATCATGACGGTTTTCAGCAGTGATGATACATGCGAATGGGACAGCGAAAAAAATCTCATCAACATAAAAAAGCATCACTTAAGCTTTGAGACGGCATCCAAAGTTTTTCTTGACCCGCTGTTTCTTGAGATTGCCGATGAGGAACACTCAGAGACGGAGCAAAGGTTTCAGGGATTCGGAAACATAAACGGAATAGCCGTAGTCACAGTGTTTTATACGGAACGGTGTTCAGACGGAAAGGAACGGCACCGCTTGATTTCAGCAAGAGGGCTTGACCCGCAGGAAAAGAAAGCCTATGACGAATTTATCAAATCTTACACAGGAACAAATTGACGAACTGAAAAATCTCGGAAATGTCCCTGTTGACTATTCTGACATTCCAAAAACAACAGATTTCTCAAAAGCAAAATTCAAATATTACAAGATTGAGCCTATAAAACAGACTGTTACAATGAGACTTGACGCAGATTTAGTTGCAGTCTTAAAAAGCTTCGGGAAAGGCTATCAGTCAAAGACAAACGAAATTCTGCGTTCCGTCGTGATGGAGCACAAAATGCCTGTGCTGGATTTTACTGATTAAAAAAAATCCGCCGGGCGGGGCGGACTTGCGGAAGAATCTATATTAACCGTAAACGGGGCGATTTTCATCAAGTAATTTTTGCAAAAGTGGATTATTAGCCTTTGCCTTTACATCTAATTTTGAGATAAGATCACTGTCAGAAACTGTTTCACCCCTACCCTTCTTTTCCCAAGCTTGGTTAGTAGAAGCGGAAGAACCAGACTTAAAGGTTGTACCAGTCCATGTATTTTTAAAACTGGACCTTGTTCCCTTTGAATAAACGGTTTTAATTGAGGTTGAATAAACATCAACATCACTTAATACACTTTCATCAACATTATAATAATCAAGAACATTACCAGTAATAGACGTTTCACTAGCATTTTCAAGACCTCCTACGATAATTTTTGCACTTGGAGCTGAAATTTTCTTTGGACCAACACCGGCAAAATCTATGAGGCCGCCTCCAGCAGTTGCAGTAAAGTTCAAACCAGAAACATCACCAGAAAAACGAACATTTGTTGGATTCAAAGTTGTATCCTTATCAGATGTAATTGTTCCAGAAATATTAACATTTTCAATTTCTCTTGTTAATTTTTCAGCCATCAAAAGAGCGGTATTGATGTCAATATCATAAGCATTATTGTTATAATTACCATTTTTATCATACATATAACCACCATTTAGATATTCTTTGGCATCAAATATATCAGTATCGTTTTTTGAAAATAACAGCTTGTCAGTACTGTTTTTCCTGTAGTAGTTTTCAAACAACTTGTCTATTCCTATATCAAAAAAATTACAGTCTTCCACCGCAACAGAAAAAAAGTTAACATCGAAGCTCAAATTCGGCAGATTTGATTCTGTGTACAGATATGAAATCAGCGTGTTCTCGTTGAATTTTCTGAATTTTTTGTCATAGTCAATTGTCGGAGTATATAACATGCCGGTCAGATTCGTTTCTGCGATATTGCCGCTCGTGATTTTTGCGTCCGGATTTTTCAGGATGATTCCGCCTTTGTATGCGTCAATAAGATTGTGCTCCCTGCCGAAAGAGACATCCACCTCTGAAACTTCCTCTCCAAAAACAAAGGCTTTTTGAATAGAGCAGTCAGGTTTCCATCCATAGCTTTCCGGCCATACGTAGTAATAAACCGGCTTTTCAAGAAAATCCACGCCGTCAATTTCTATATGCCTGTCGTACTCATCTGTTTTTATGCAGTTGTAGTAATCCGAAGGCAGGTTGAACGCCTTTCCGTAGTCGTCCCATTCAAAATAGGCGTTGCTTGCAGAAGTTGCAGAACCGTAAGGAATTCCAAGTTTCTGGTATATTGTCTCGCCAAATCCGCTTTCTGAAAAGTCGAGGAAGAAATCTGCGGTGGAGGAGTTGTAGGCGCAGGTTATGTTCTTTACGCCTTTTTCCGTAAGATTTTTCTTTGCCGCGATGAATGCGATGACGTTCACTTTTGAGCCGGCCGGTTTCAGCGTATATTCGGCTTCCGGATCAACGTCCGCCGCTTCCAATGCCACTCCGTCAACAATTGTTTTTCCGTCGTCAGAAATCAGAACTTCCACAGAGCCGCTCTGACCGCCGCGGCTGACTGCGTCCAGATTCTGCACAAGATTAACGCCTGCTCCGTATATGAATCCGTCTTTTATGGTCATGACGGCGTTCAGCGGCGGAAGCACGTAAGTCCTGTATTCCGTGTTGGAAATTTCCCTGCCGTCCTTTACGCTGTATTTTACGGTAAGGTTGACTACGCTCGGACTTACATATCCGTAGCCGCTCATTTTGTCAGCCACGCAAAGCTCGGCTTTTTCTCTTATGAGTTCCTTTATCTCCGAAGTTGAAACGTTTTCGCCGGCAAGCCCGTTTTCCACATAAACCGTGCAGGTTCCGTCAAGATTCACGACAACCAGACTTTCAATGTCCGCGGAGTAAGTGTCATCTGGATTTTCCGGCGCGTCCGGGTCGTCGGGATTTTCCCAGCTGCCGTTGTTTCCGGTGTCACTTCCGCTGTCGTAGCCGGATGAATTTCCGCCTGAAGTTGAGTCCATGCAGCACGGAAAAAGCAGAATAAGCGCGAAAAGTGCAGCGGTGAGTTTTGCGGTGTTCTTTTTGCTGGTTGTCTGAGGTTTCATGATTTTCTCCTGTGAATAAGTTGATGAGGGCTTGTTATCTTATAGAGTTATTTTTGTTTACTATAAAGCAATTTAATTACTCTATCAAGTAATTATTATTCTGTATAGAGAATCGTATCATGCTCTAAAGAATAATATCATTTTTGCATGACAAATGAGGAAATTCACAGATATGTAATCGAGAAGATAAGGCTTGCGCGCATTTCAAAGGGACTTTCGCAGCTGGAAGTGTGCACGCGCGGAAATTTCTCGCAGAGCTTTTACACGCACGTGGAGTCCGGCAGAAACCAGCCGTCGCTCATGACAATCATCAGAATCGCCGAGGTTCTTGAGACGAATCCGCGTGAATTTTTCCCCGAGTCAGAAATAAAGTCAAAGTCAGAAATCAAAAAAGAAATCGCCGCGCTGCTTGAGGCACTGTAAATCCGTTCATTTATGTTTTGCCAGAATCCATTTCCAGGCGGGAAGAATTTTAATTTGCGTGCCTTTATATTCGGCAGTTTCCTCCGCATCCTTTGAAATTACAAGGCAGTTTTTCAGCCCGTAGCGTCTGTCCAATGAATGCAGGGCGGAAAATTCGCGTTTTCTTGTCTCGTCATCGGAAAGGCTGTAGCAGACCTGAATAGCGGTTTTTTCTTCCGGCAGAACAAAGTCAACCTCGCAGTCGGAGGAGCGGTAAAAGTAGAATTCGGTCTCATTCCTCAAAAGTGTTACCGCCACAAGATTTTCCAGAAGTGAAGTGTTCGGGTCGGTTAGAAAAAGGTTCAGGATTCCGTTGTCCGTTATGTAGTATTTTTTGACGGATTCACGTTCCGAAAGCTTTGCTGAAAGATTTTCCGCATGAAAGACAAGCCACGCTTCTTCCGCATAGTTCAGATATTCCGCAACCGTTTCCGCCTTGACCTTTGTTCCGCACGACGAGACGATGTTCGCAAGCCTTGTGTACGATGAGGGCTGCTTTACGCTTTCCGCGATTTTTTTTATCAGAAACTTGACTGCCCTCTCGTTCCTGATTTTATAGCGCGAAATCAAATCGCCGAAATAGATTTTGTTGTAAAGGTTGCTGAGCCAAAGCCGCTTTTCCGCTCCCTGCGCATAGTGAAGCTCAGGAAGTCCGCCGTTGTAAAAATACGTCTCGAATTCGCGCACGATTTCATTTTTGCTGCGGATAAGAGAAACCGGATCCGTGGTGATTCCGTTCAGGGAAAGATGCTCCGCGAACGAAAACGGAAAAACGTTCTGGACAAGAAATCTTCCGCCAAGAACAGTCGCCATTTCCTTGGAAAGCATTTTGGCGTTGCTTCCGGTGATGAAAAGCGAATATTTGTTGTCCGCCAGCCGCCGCGCGAATTTTTCCCAGCCCGCGACATTCTGAATCTCGTCAAGAAAAACAAAAGGCTTGTGGCTGAACATCTCGCCGTAGCATTGCAGAAGCAGGTCAAGGTCGGCAAGCTCAATTCCGTCAAGGCGGTCGTCCTCAAAGTTGAAGTAAAGAATTTCCTCTATTTTATGACCGTCTGCCAGCAGGTCATGAATGCACTGGAACAGATAAAATGACTTGCCGGCGCGCCGTATTCCCACAAAAATATAGTTGAAGTTCGGCTGGATTTTTATGCTGCGGCGAACCAGACGGACAGACTGCGCGAACCTCTGATTTTCGAGAATTACTTCCTTAACTTTGTCCTTATTTATGCTCATGCGGTAATTATATTGTTCAAAAAAAGAAAAATCAAGAATAATTCACCTTATAAGGGGATGAATTTGCTGTATTTAACACTGTATAGGGTGAAAAATCACTAAAAACAGGCAGTCTGAATTTATTTTTCCAAAACCTGACACGACGCTGTCATGTTAACATGCTATAATCAGCCATGCATTTTACAGAAGCAAAGGGAATTCTTTCGGCACACAACGGAATGAACATTTACCGCGGCTGCACGCACGGCTGCATTTACTGCGATTCGCGGAGCCGCTGTTACCAGATGAACCACGATTTTGAGGACATCGAGATAAAGCGGAATGCTCCGGAACTTCTGGAGCAGAAACTTTCCTCCAAACGCAAAAAGTGCATGATTGGAACAGGCGCAATGTGCGACCCTTACATGCACTGCGAGGCGGAACTTGTTCTTATGCGCCGCTGCCTTGAGATAATCAGCAGGCACGGATTCGGAGTTGCGGTTCAGACAAAAAGCGACTTGATTCTGCGCGACATCAATATAATAGAAGAAATCAACGCAAAATCAAAAGCTGTTGTCCAGATGACGCTTACGACTGCGGACGAAAATCTTTGCCGCGTCATTGAGCCTGCGGTCTGCACAACGGATGAACGCGCAAAAGTTCTTGCCGAATGCAGAAAACGCGGAATTCCGACCGTTGTGTGGCTTTCGCCGTTTCTTCCGTTTATAAACGACAACGAGCAAAATATCCGCCGCCTTGTGGAAATCTGCGTTCAGGAAAAAGTGCGCGGAATCATCTGCTTTGGAATCGGACTTACACTGCGCGAAGGAAACCGCGAATATTTTTACAGCAAGCTCGACCAGCATTTTCCCGGTTTGAAGGAAAAATATATCCGCACCTACGGAAACTCTTACGAAGTTACAAGCCCAGAAAACGACCGCCTGATGCGAATTATCACAAGCGAATGTCAGAAAGCCGGAATCGAGTGGCGGCTGGAAAAAGTGTTTGAGTACCTTAACACGTTCCCCGAAGAAAAGCAGAACGCAGCACAGGGAATGTTTGAGTTTTAGAAAAAATTGCAGATTTTACGTTCAGAAAAAATTCCTGACAATTTTTGCGCATTTCTGTTCTTCCGCTGATTGAATTGCAAACACAAACTTTATAGAATTGCCTTATGATTTTGAATATTTTGGCTGTTGCGGCAGGCGGTGCGGCGGGAAGCGTTTTGCGTTATTTTTTTACGCTGATTCCGGTGAAGAGCGTTTTTCCGTTTCAGACTTTTGTTGTGAATATGCTTGGCTGCTTTGCGATTGGCGTTGTTACAGCGCTGGCTTCTTTGGCGGCGCAGAAGGTTTCTTTTAGGTTCAGTCCGCTTGTTGTGCTTTTTCTTAAGACTGGCGTTTGCGGCGGATTCACGACTTTTTCTACGTTTGCGTTGGAAAGCGCGAATTTTGTTTCGGGGAAGAACTTTTTTATGGCGGCACTTTACAGTTTTTCAAGCTTGATTTTGGGAATTCTGTGCGTGATTGCCGGGCAAAACTGCATCCGCCAACTTTCTTATTGACTTTCTATGGGAGACCGAAAAATGGATTATCTTTATGCACTCCAGTGTCTGAGGGAAGCCGCTCCGTCCTGGCTGAATTATTTTTTTGTGTTCATATCAGAATTCATGATTGCCGGAGGTGTCGCGGTTGCCGCCGTGATTTACTGGTGTGTGGACAAACACGCCGGAATCTCCGTCATATTGAGCTACGCCTTCTCGTTCACCCTGAATCAGACTGTAAAAAACATAGCCTGTGTCTACCGTCCGTGGCTGCGGGATTCAAGACTTCATGTCGCGCCGGAAGCCGCATCTTCGGCCACCGGATATTCATTTCCCAGCGGCCACACCGTAACCGCAGCCTCGATTCTTGGCGGAATAAGCGTCTGGAAAAGGGACAGCAAACGGACGGTCGCTTTTCTTTCGCTTCTGATTCTGCTTACAGCCTTCTCAAGAAACTGGCTCGGCGCACATACAATCGCAGATGTCGTGACCGCGCTTTTTGTAGCCGCGGCTGGAATTCTCGCGGTAAACTGCACGCTTCATCATGTAAACGAAAATCCCGGAAAGGACACTGCCGTCTTTGTCGCAGGAACCGCATTTTCCGTAATTCTGCTTATATTCCTGAACCTGAAAAAATACCCGGCGGATTATACGGCAGACGGAAGAATCATCGCGGATCCGTACAGTATGCTGACCGACTGCTACACCGCCTGCGGACTTCTATGCGGAACACTTGCCGGCTGGTGGACAGAACGCCGTTGTGTCAATTTTTCGGCGGACGGAACTGCCGGACGGAAAATTCTCCGCGGAACAGCAGGAATTGTCATACTCGCCGCCCTTTATGCAGGTCTTGGCCCGGCACTTTCTTTTTGCGGCGGACACATCTCACATCTCATAAAATATTTTGTGATAACGTTTTTTGTCACATGCGGATATCCGGCTTTTATAAAGGCCGTAGAAAATAAATCCGGAAAAATCCGCGCTAACGGTTAATCAAGGCGCACAGTTCATCTCTGTATCCGTCAAACCATTTTACGGCCGGCGGATTCTGCGTATGCGCGCCTAAAATTTTCTCCATCCAGACAATGTTGTACCAACGTCCGAATTTGCAGCCGCACGAATGGAATTCGCCGACAGTTTTATATCCAAGCCTCTCATGAAAACGCAGGCTTCCATCCGTAAGATATTCATCAGCCTTGTCAGGAAAAGCGATACATGCATTGACATTCAGAATGTTCTGCGCACGGAGAATATCCTCAAGCACGGAATAAAGCGTTTTTCCGATTCCAAGACGCTTTTTTTCAGGAGCGACATAAATCGAAGTCTCCACGGCCCATTCATACGCCGCCCTTGACTTGAATTCTCCGGCATAGGCATATCCGACAGGAATTCCGCCGCACTCGGCCACAAGATAAGGATATTTCTTCTGAATTCCTGAAATTCTTTCCCGGAATTCAGATTCGGAAGGAACTTCGTATTCAAAGGTTATCGCCGTATTCAGAATATACGGCGCATAAATTTCAAGCAGAGCGGCGGCATCATCCGGTTCCGCAATCCTCACATTCAGATTTTCCATGCGGAAGTTCTATCACTTGCAAAAACAATTTGCAACGCAGAAACAGACAGAAAGGTGAAAAATTTCATGAATTTCCGGCGGATGTTTTTCTTTCCTTCATTTTGAGAATTCTCGGACGGTTGAAACGCTGGATGAAGATGAACGGAAGGTTTGCGGCCGCAAAAACAGTGCACATAAACAAAAGCAGCGGAAGATGACCGAAAATTTTAACCAGCTTCAGGGGAATAAAGCTCAGCAGAAAAATCATCTCGTGGACAAGCTCAGACTGCGTCATTGTCAGAACGAGCTTGTCTCTTGAGAAATTCTTTCCCGAAAAAAGCCGTCTGTCATAAGTTCCGACGCTTGTCTTCCAGCTCTTCACTTTTATAAACGCATAGAATTTTTTCTCCCATGCGTGCTCCCTGAACCAGAATGAATCCAGAAAATTTTTGTCGCGCGAAATCAGAAAAAGCAGAAGCGCGGAGAACGGCGGCACAAGATGAAAAATGACCGTTTCCGCCGCCAGAAAGCTTGAGAAGAAGAAGCCCCAGAAAACAAAACCTGAAGAGTCTGTGCCGGAACGCCATCGCCCGCCGAAAAACAAACAGCCCGCAATGCTCAGAATCATGACGGCGAGCAGAACGAACGGCAAAAAATTTATCTTTTTCTTCATGACAACAACAATGGCAGATTGCGTCATTTTCGGCAAGGGAAATTTATTTTTTTTCACGGCAGCTTGACTTATTTCAGTATGAAAAGTATGATTTATACAACAAATAAACCACAAGGCGGAAAATGAACATGGAGACAATGGATGTAAAGGACAAAAAGGGAGTGAGAAAAAAATTCGCCTGCTCGGTCACGGTAGGCACAAAAGGCCAGATTGTGATTCCCAAGGAGATGCGCGAGATGTTCGGAATAGAAAGCGGAGACTCGCTGCTGCTGCTTGCGGACATAAAGAAAGGAATCGCGGTTCCGCCGAAAAATTCATTCAATGAGATTTTCGCGAAAATTTTCGGAAACGGTACGGAAAATCCGGACGGCGGAGAATAAAACAGAAAAACTGGAGGTATTTTTATGGAAAGCAGAATTTCAGATGCGGAAAACGGAACGCAGCAAAACCAGGAACGGCTTTATTTTCTTGACAACATCCGGTGGATTACAATCCTTATCGTGGTCGTTTTTCACATTTTCTTCTATTATAATAACATCGGAACGGAGGCGATGTACAAAAGACTTCCTGATTACGAGGCAGGAACTTTCACCTTTGCAGGAATTTTCCAGTACAGTGTATACCAGTGGTTCATGCTGCTGCTGTTCATTGTAAGCGGAATCTGCGCGAATATCTCGCTAAAAAAGAAAACTGTCCGCAGTTTCCTCAGAAGCCGGGTGAACAAGCTTCTGGTTCCGTCCACACTTGGAATTCTCTGCGTTCAGTGGCTCTGCGGATATTTAATCAGCAAAAACTACATGAATCCGGCGGAAGGTCAGAGTATTCCGGGCTTTGTAAAATACATAATCTACGTCGCATCAGGAACAGGCGCGCTCTGGTTCTGCCATGTGCTTTTCTTCGCCTGCCTTGTCCTTGCGCTTCTGAAAGTTATCGACAAAAATGACAGAATCTCCGCCCTTGCAGAAAAATCGGAGGTCCTGAATATTGCTGTTCTATGTGCGCTCTTTTTTGTGATGTGGGGTTCGGCTCAGATTCTGAACATGCCCAAAATCACTACGTACAGGATGTGCTATTACCCGATGGCGTTTCTGACCGGATATTACTGGCTTTCTTCCGGAAAAGTTCTCGGCGCGCTGAAAAAATGGGGATGGATTTTCCTTGCTGCCGGAATCACCTCCGGAATTTTCTACATAAGGAAGAACTACGGAACATACTACGCCGACTATTCCGTGCTGAACGACTGGCTCAGCGTGTTCCACGCCTGGTTCACCGCGCTCGGAATTCTAGGCGCCGCACAGACTGTTTTGAATTTCCGCAACAGATTCTTTGACTATATGACAAGAACCAGCTTCGGAATTTACATTCTGCACATTTTTGTGCTTCTTCTGGTGAACACGCTTTTAATTCCAGTGGCGCAGAAAATTCCGGTTGCGGTCATCTATCTGATTGAACTCGCCACCGCGCTTTGCGGAAGCATTCTTCTGTGGGAAATTCTCCGCCGCATTCCCGTCCTGCGTTTCGTGCTTTTCGGAATAAGCAAACCGAAAACAGCCAAGTAAAAAAAGTTTCCGCTATATATGCCCGGAAGAATTTCTCCGGGCTATAACTTCATTCACAAGTTGCCATGCTATGCCGCCTTCGCGCAGAAGCGGCGGTGCGTCCTCAAGTCTGAGCCATTCGGCGGAGTCAACCTCACCGGAAAGCCTGAATTCATCCTTAATCACGTCCGCCTCAAAACCAAGCATCAGCATCTCCTTCTTTTTATACGGCCAGCTTCCGATATATCCGACAGAAACCACATTCTGTCCGAGCTCCTCCCTCACCTCGCGGACAACGGCATCCTCTGCTGATTCGCCGGGTTTCATTATTCCTGCGACGCAGACAAGTTTCGTCTCGGACACATAATTCTGCCGCAGGAGCGCAATCTCACCGGATTCATTCACAACGGCCGCAATTATGCTTGTCGTGAACATTTCCCAAAGAGGAATTCCGCATTCCGTGCAGAACGGGACAAGCCCCTCGTCCCCGATTTCCTTTTCGGCAAGACGATTTCCGCAATGGGGACAGAATTTAAATTTCATTCATCCTCCTGCTGAATCTCAAAATCAAGACAGCTCCGCACGGACGTAAAAGGTCTTACTTTTGAATCCGCAACCGCAACATGAAGCGGATTCACCGAATAGTTTCTGAGCGCCTCCCGATCCGTAAAAGTCGAGTCGAGCATCAGATCCGCAGTCGAGGAATCAAGTCTTCCGTCCACATTCACTTTTATTTTGAGCAGACCCGGAATTTTTCCGTTTAAATTTTCAAGGCCGGATTTTATTTCCCGCCTGATTTCCTGTTTTTCTGAACCGGAAAGCTCCGGCTTTAAAGTCCAAAGAATTATGTGTTTTACCATGCCGCCATTCTGCACATTTTCAGGAAAACTGACAAGCGCCAGACGGATTTTTATCATGCATCTACAGGCTGAAAAACACGCCGCGCTTTTAACGGTAAAAATTTACATAAATTTTGTAACTATCCTTTTTAAAAAAGTTGACAGTGAAAAAAAATAATTCTATAACAGGGAGTATGAGTATCAGCAAAGGCAAAAAATCATCATTTGGCGTTGTCTTAATTTCAACTTTTGTAGCCACGAATCTTCTTATAGGAATCACTTCTTACGGAATTTCCGCAAAGGCATTGAAAAAATCCGTGAACAGTCAGCTTGCGGCAATCACAGACGACCTGTCAAATCAAATTGAAGGAATAAACGAAAAGGAATTCACCGCGCTGAAAGCTGTTGCAAGCCTTGAGCTTTTGGGAAAGGAAGATGTGCCACTCAGCCAAAAGCAGAAGCTTCTTGCTCCGATTCTTGCCAATCTGGATTCAAGATACAGGGACGTTGCATTTTATGACAAAAACGGAGATTCCCTTTTGGAGGACGGACGTTTCATCAACTTTTCAAACCGCCCATATTTTCAGCAGGCGATAAGCGGAAACAACTTTTTTTCCGACCCAAAATTCAGCCCGGTTACGAATTCCGTTCTGCAGCACTACAGCGTGCCTGTTTACGGCGGCAATAAAAATGTTACCGGAGTTCTGGTTCTTGTTGTAAACGGAAACACAATTTACGACACAATAAAAAACATCGACTTGGGCGAAGGGACAAAGCCTTGCGTAATCAGCCGCCAGACAGGAAACATCGTGGCTTCCGCAAATTCCGAAAAATACTTCAACTCGGAAACAGCCGAAAGCGCAAAGGACATTTATCCGCAGGAACTCCTTGACCTGGTGCTCAGCGGAAGCGAAGGCGCATTCCAGTATTTTGACAAAGCGCAGAACAAAAAGATGATTGCCTCGTTCGCGCCGGTGCCGGACTCCCAATGGTCTGTGCTTGCGGTTGCTCCGTACAGAGTTTATTTCAGCCCGCTCACAAGAATGCTTTTCTGGATTTCGGGAATTATGGTCGCCGTGATTATTCTTGCGGTGTTCATCGTGATGAATCTTGTTAAGACTTTTATAAAGCCGCTTGTTTTTGTAAAGCAGTCGGTTGATAAAATCGCGACAGGAAACGCCGACCTTACAAAGCGGATTGACGTTATTTCAGACAACGAAATCGGCGAGGTGATAAAAGGATTCAATCAGTTCCTTGAAAAATTGCAGGAAATCGTAAAAAAGATTTTAACTTCAAAGGACAACCTTTCCGAAGTGGACGAAAAGCTTCAGACTTGCACACAGGATGCGGCCGCTTCGCTTGGTCAGATTGCCTCCAACATCGAAAGCGTAAACGGCTTGATTCAGGAGCAGGCCGGCTCTGTCCAGGAAACTGCCGACGCCGTGAACGAAATCAGCTCCAACATCGAGTCGCTTGAAAAAATGATTCAGACGCAGTCGGACAACGTTCAGCAGGCATCTTCCGCAGTCGAGCAGATGATTGGAAATATAAATTCCGTGAACACATCGGTAGGCAAAATGATTTCGTCGTTTGAGCTTCTCGAAGAACATTCCAACACGGGAATTGCAAACCAGTCGAATGTGAACAAAATGATTCTTGAAATCGAGCAGCAGTCAAAAATCCTTCAGGACGCGAACGTTGCCATTGCGAACATTGCGGCGCAGACAAATCTTCTGGCGATGAACGCGGCGATTGAGGCGGCGCACGCAGGAGAAGCCGGAAAAGGATTCAGCGTTGTTGCCGATGAAATCAGAAAACTTTCCGCAACTTCCACCGACCGCTCTCATTCAATCGGAACGGAACTTTCAAAGGTTCAGGAAACAATAAAGAACGTGGTCGCGCTTTCAAATGAAACTTCATCAGAATTTTCTCTTGTTTCCGAAAATATCACCGAGACAAGCCAGATTATCATGCAGATTAAAAACGCCATGGACGAGCAGCAGATTGGCTCAAAGCAGATTACGGACGCGCTCCGCTCAATGAACGATTCAACTTCGGAAGTAAAAGTCGCCTCCGCGGAAATGACGGAAGGCAACAGGCACATTCTTGCGGAAGTTCAAAGGCTTCAGGACACAACCGCGACAATAAAAGACAGCATGGGCGAAATGCAAAGCGGTGCCGCAAAGGCAAGCCAGAGCCGTGAAGTCCTTTCTGAAATTTCAGGCGATGTTACAGCTTCCGTAAAAGAAATCGGAACTCAGATCGGACTTTTTAAGGTGTAAAAGGGGGTTGGAAATTTATTTCCGCACCATCTTTCTGTATATCCTGACCGCATAAAGCGCACACAAAACGGCTTCCACAAAAAGCAGAATTTCGGCCGGCACTGATACAATGCGGCCGGAACATCGAACACCGCATGAAAAATCATGGCGATAAAAAGATATAAAAGTCTGCTTCTGCGGACACCATAAAACACGACCACCGAAAGCGAAATATGCAGCGCCATTGCGACAATCCTTTCAGACACTTCCAGAATCATTCTGACAAATCCATAGTCTGCAAGTGCTGAAATCTGCATTTCCACGGATTTCAGCTGAGCCTCACCTAAACCTGCCAGACTCTGCTCCAAAGTTCCGCTGTTCACGGCAGCGGCCATCGCAATGCTGGAAAGAGCGGTCAGTCCAAGCACAATAATTGATTCAATTCCGCCATGCCCGATTCCATAAGTGACAGAATCTCTGGGATCGTCATATTTTTTCAGAAAAAAACGGAACGCCACAAAACGTCCCGTCTCCTCAAAAATTCCGGCCTGGAGACATCCAATCAGAACATACGCCCATGTGTGCCACCAAACATATTTTGACAGCTCCGTTGTCCCGTTAAAAAAAATCAGTTTAGGAATTCCCTCAAGCACCTGAGAGAACACCACGAACACAACCGCTCCGACAACAGCCGGTCTGATTCTGACATCCTTCTTTTTCCATATCAGAAAAACCGCGACCGGAAGCACAATTCCCATAATTCCTGCGGCCACTTTCCATGCGATCGCCTGTCCTGTAATCTCCATTATTCCTCCCTTTAACGGAATTTCTGCATCTCCGCCTTGCACAGAGAATCGCATATCTCGTTGTATTCAACTCCCGCATGGCCTTTGACCCAGTTCCATTCCACATCGAGCGAGGAGTTAAGAGCATCAAGTGACTCCCATAAATCCTGATTCTTGACAGGCTGCTTTGAGGCGGTTTTCCACCCTTTTGACTTCCATCCTTTTATCCAGGAGGTGATTCCGTTCTTGACATACTGGCTGTCAATATTCACGGTGACTTTTCTTCCGGCAAATGAAGGAGTATTCTTTATGACCGAAAGCGCGGAAATAGCCGCCGTAAGTTCCATGCGGTTGTTCGTAGTAAGCTTTTCGCCGCCCGAAAGCTGCCTTGCGGAACCGTCAGCAATCACCACAATTCCCCATCCTCCGGGCCCAGGATTTCCGGAACAGCCGCCGTCCGTATAAACTGTTATTTCTTCCATAATTGTTGTCTGTTCTCCACTGGAAATTCCATCAGTCCTGGAATTCCTTCTTTATTTCCGGAAGCCTCTTCTCCCAGATTCCTGCCATATACCTGTAACCGTCCTCATTCGGATGGATTCCGTCACGGCACATCAGATTCCTGTAGTCATCAGCTTCAAGCATGGCAAGCCGCATATCCACAAACTGAACATCGTGCTCAAAACAATATCTCATAAGAGTAAGATTGTACAGCTCATGGTTGCGGTAAAGTCTGTCCGGTGCGCCACCAAGAAATTTCAGGATGTTATTGCGGTCATGTCCGCGGCAGATGTGCTCGAACCAGAAATCCGGAACAAGCGGAGGCATCGTCATCACAAGCGGAGTTATATGTTTTTTGCGCAACGCCGAAACCATCTCAGATATAATGCGGATGAACTCATCAAGCGGAACGCGCGGAGAATGTTCCTCATCCGGATTATCGCTTACGGCGGTCCAATCGTAGTCACAGTCGTTTCCCCCGGACTCTATTATTCCAAGATCACACAGAATTTCCTTTTCCAGAGACCTGTTCAGCCTGCGCTGCGTCTTTATTACTGTGCTTCCGAACACGCTCTGATTGTCAAGCTCAAAACCAAGTTTCTCCGAGGCAATAAAAAGACTGTTCTCTTCTATTATATCAAACAGATGTCCGCTGTCCTTTCCTGTGACCGCACCTTTCAAGATAGAGTCGCCCCACACTGAAATTCTGTCTATTCCGTTATCCATTTTCACCTCACAGAATATGATTATGACATTCGCAGTTTTTTGTCAACAAGAAAAAAATTCCGGACGGACAAAAAAAACGCCCGGAATTTTTCTGTTTCAGAAAAAATCCGGACGGATTTTCATGTCAAACTCCGTGACGAAAATACTTCCGAAATCCGGCACAGAATTTCTGTTTATTGCAAATTACACAAGTCCCTGGGCAATCATTGCCTCGGCGACTTTTACAAAGCCCGCAATGTTTGCACCGGCAACGTAATTCACCCACTTGCCTTCCGTCTGATTGAACCTCACGGCGGTGTTGTAGCAGTTGTCGTGGATATTGATCATGATGTTGTGAAGCTTCTCGTCAACCTCTGCGGCAGACCATGCGAGACGCTCGGAATTCTGGCTCATCTCAAGCCCGGATGTCGCAACTCCGCCCGCATTTGAGGCTTTTCCCGGAGCGTACAGAATCTTTGCAGCCTGGAACTTGCTGATTGCATCCAGATCTGAAGGCATATTCGCACCTTCGGCAACAAGCTTTACTCCGTTCTTCAGAAGGAGTTCGGCATCCTCGCCGAGCAGCTCGTTCTGTGTCGCACATGGGAATGCGCAGTCAACCTTGACTTCCCAGACTTTCTTTCCCTCAAAATATTTTGCTGACGGGAATTTTTCCGCATACTCGGAAATTCTTCCGCGCCTCACGCACTTGAGCTCCTTGACCCAGTCAAGTTTTTCCTGTGTGATTCCGTCCGCATCGTAGATATATCCGTTCGAATCGGAAAGGGTGACAACTTTCGCCCCGAGCTGAATAAGTTTTTCAGCAGCATACTGAGCGACGTTTCCTGAACCGGAAACAGAGCATACTTTACCCTTGAAGTCCTCGCCGGCTTTCTTGAGCATCTCCTGCGCAAAATAAATCAGACCGTAGCCTGTGGCCTCCGTTCTGATAAGCGATCCGCCAAATGTGAGACCCTTTCCTGTAAGAACTCCGGTGTACTCGTCGCGGATTCTCTTGTACTGTCCGAAAAGATAACCGATCTCGCGTCCGCCGACATTCTTGTCACCGGCGGGAACGTCAACATCAGCTCCGATATGGCGGTAAAGTTCTGTCATGAATGACTGGCAGAAGCGCATTACTTCCTTGTCCGATTTTCCGTGAGGATCGAAATCCGAACCGCCCTTTCCGCCGCCCATCGGCAGTGTTGTCAGGGAATTCTTGAGAACCTGCTCGAATCCCAGGAATTTGAGGACTGAAAGATTCACTTCCTTAGAAAAACGGAGTCCTCCCTTGTATGGTCCGATGGCGCTGTTGAACTGAACGCGGAATCCGCGGTTCACATGATAATTTCCGGCATCATCCATCCAAGGAACACGGAACATGATGACGCGCTCCGGCTCCACAAGCCTCTCAAGAACAGCGTTCGGCTCAAGCTCCGGCATCTGATCAACGGCCGGCTCCAAAGTTGTAAGAACTTCCTCAACAGCCTGAAGGAATTCCGGTTCGTCGGCGTTCTTTGACTTTACTTCGTCCCAAATACGGTTTACGTAAGCATTCTTCATGATTCTTTACCCCTTTTCCGCTTAAAAGCGGGTGTTAAAAATATATCATAACAGCAATTTGTTTGAAAAGTCCTTTGTAATAAAAAAATTAAAGTTTATTAAAGGAATTAAGCAAATGTTTAGACAGATTTTCAAATAAAAAACGCTTGACATTCCGTATTCTTTTTCATTAATTTCTCCGCGAGGATTGTTTTATGGGCATTCATTTCAGCATTGCGCCGAAACATGCGTCGAGCGCGGCAAAAGATATGACCACCGGAGAACCGTTCCGGCTGATTTTTTTCTACTCAATTCCGCTGCTCATAGGAAACATCGTGCAGCAGCTGTACAGCATGGCCGACACAATAATCGTAGGACGGCTGCTTGGAACCGATGCCCTTGCTGCCGTAGGAACCACAGGACCGATGAATTTCCTGGTGCTGGGATTCGTCTCAGGGCTTACATCGGGATTTGCGGTCATCACGGCTCAGAAATTCGGCGCAAAGGATGAGAAGGGTGTCAGACATTCGGTCTACATGAACATCATGCTGAATGTCTTTTCCACTGTTGTAATGACGGCGCTCGCATCCGTGACGGCCGCTCCTATTTTAAGGCTTATAAACACTCCTTCCGAAATTTTCAGCGACGCATTCAAGTATATAATCATAATCTACGCGGGAATCGGAGCCTCAGTGCTTTACAACGCGACGGCATGTATTCTCCGCGCGCTGGGCGACAGCAAATCTCCGCTTTATTTTCTGGTAATATCATCCGTGCTGAACATTGTTCTTGACATACAGTTCATCGCGCAGTTCAGAATGGGTGTTGCGGGAGCCGCACTTGCGACGGTGATTTCCCAGATATTTTCCGGAATCGCATCTCTTATCTACATGATAAAGAAATTTCCCATACTGCGGCTCAAAAAGCAGGACTGCCACTGGGATTTCTGGTTTGCGCGCCAGCACATGAAAATAGGACTTCCGATGGCGTTCCAGTTTTCAATAACGGCAATCGGAGTTGTGATTCTTCAGGGCGCGCTGAACACATTCGGTCCGGTAAAAATTGCGGCATATACAGCGGCGCAGAAAGTCGAGCAGCTGATAGCAGTAGCGGCAGGAACTTTCGGCGTAACAATGGCAAACTACACCGGACAGAACCTTGGAGCCGGACGCATAGACAGGATAAAACAGGGAACGGGAAAATGCTGCGTCCTGACAATAGCGATGTCACTTGTCTCCATGGCGATTGCGCTGCTCTTCTCGGATCAGCTGACCGGACTTTTTGTAAAAGGAAACCAGCCGGATGTTCTTGAGGCGGCGGAAATTTATCTCCGCTGCACATCAGTTTTCTATCCGTTCCTGTTCGTGATATTTGTTTACAGGAATGTCCTGCAGAGCATGGGACGCGGATTCATGCCGCTTATGGCAGGAGTTTTTGAGCTGACAGCAAGGACGGTCTCCGCCTATACGCTTCCCGCCCTTATCGGCTACACAGGAATCTGCCTTGCAGGACCGCTGGCCTGGGTCTGCGCTGCTGTTCCGCTTTTTGTTGCATACAGGGTGATAATACGGAAATTCAATTGAACGGAAAGGTCAGCTCCGTTCCGGAAAGCGCCCTGAATTCTCCGGAAGCCAGTTTTTGGTCAAGGATAAGGGAGCCTATTGAAATACGCAAGAGCGAGGTGACATCATTTCCGAGCGCGGAGAAAATTCTCCGAACAAGGTGGAATTTTCCTTCCGTTACGGTTATCGTGCATGAACGAGGAGATTCCCACTCAAGCACCGAAGGTCTCGTCACAAATTCCGGACTCTTTTTGTCCGGCGGAACAGTGATTCCACATAGACACCGTTCAGCCGCAGACTTCCGCTCGGATTCCGTCATATCACGGGAAAGAACCGCGCGGTATACTTTCCTGACATGAAATTCCGGCTGCATCAGGGCATGGGAGAACGAACCGTTCGTAGTAAGAAGCAGCAGGCCTTCAGTATCCCTGTCAAGCCGCCCGACAGAATTCAGGGTAAGCCCGGACGGAACCGCAATTTCTTCTGTCAGCGAATAGACAGTCGGATTCCATCCGGACTCATGTGCGCAGACAAATCCGGCCGGCTTGTTCATCATCAGATAGATATGTCTTACCGGAGGAAGTTTCTCACCGTTCACTGAAATCTCATCACGTTCCGCATCCGCGGTGAATCTGTGGTCATGGATGCGGATTCCGTTCACACGGACATCGTTTCCGCGGACAAATGAGTATCCGCCGCGGCCGCAGGCGAATCCTGCCCTGGCAAGAATTCTCGAAACTGATTCCGGATACATTATCTGAATTCCATAAAAATAGCCGCGCCCCGGAAAAAGGACGCGGCCCTGCGCTGCATTGTCAGCAGACAGCCTTATTTTTTGACAGAAAGCTTCTTGAGCTTCCAGATGTCGCGGACATAATCCTCAATCGTGCGGTCAGATGAGAATTTTCCGCTGTTCGCAATATTGATGAGCGTCTTTTTGGCCCATGCCTTGCGGTCGGCATAAGCCGCAGCGACTTTATCCTGAGCCTTGCAGTAGGAATCAAAATCAGCGAGTACATAATAAACATCAGGACGCTGACCTTCGACACCGTAGATAAGTGAATCATGGATTTCCTTGAATATCTGCCTTGACGGATCGTAGGTTCCGTCAACAAGCTGCTCCACAACTTTTGCAAGCGCAGGATTCCGGTCAAGATATTCCTGCGGATTGTAGCTGTGATCCGCCTCCATTTTCTTTATCTCCTCAGTCAAAAGTCCGAACACAAACGCATTGTCGTTTCCGGCCTCCTGAACAATCTCTATGTTCGCTCCGTCCATCGTTCCGAGCGTAAGTGCGCCGTTCACCATGAATTTCATGTTGGAAGTTCCGGAAGCCTCGAATCCGGCCGTGGAAATCTGCTCCGAAACATCAGCCGCGGGGAAAATCTTCTCGGCCACACTGACGCGGTAGTTCTCCACAAAAACCACACGGATTTTTCCGCGCACACGGTGATCATTGTTCACCCTGTCGGCGACTGTATTTATGAGCTTGATGATTGACTTTGCGCGGCGGTAGCCTGAGGCGGCCTTTGCACCGAAAATAAACGTGCGTGCCGGCGGATCAAAATCCGGATCCTCGATAATCCTGTTGTAAAGATACATTATGTGCATTATGTTGAGGAGCTGGCGTTTGTATTCATGCAGACGCTTGACCTGAACATCGAAAATGCTGTCCGGATCAAGGAATTCATTCTGGGTATGCTTGAGATAATCGGCAAGAACCTGCTTGTTGCGCTGCTTTATCTCCAGAAGCTGGTTCAGGGATTCCTCATCATCGGCATATTTTTCAAGACCTTTAAGAAGCGTAAGATCCTTTTCCCAACCGTGACCGATTCTTGCGGTGATAAAATCAGACAGTTCAGGATTGGCGTTCAGAAGCCATCTGCGCTGGGTGATTCCGTTCGTCTTGTTGTTGAATTTCTTCGGATAAAGCTCATACCAGTCCTTCAGTTCCGCGGTCTTGAGAAGTTCCGTATGAAGTTCGGCAACTCCGTTCACGCTGAAACAAGAATGGATTGCCAGCCATGCCATATAAACCTTGTCATTGTGGATGATTGACATGTGCTGATGCTTCTCGTAGTCGTTCGGATATTCCTGGCGCAGCTCAATCAGGAAGCGGCGGTTGATTTCCTCGACAATCTGGTATATTCGGGGAAGAAGTCCCTGGAAAATATTAATCGGCCATTTTTCAAGAGCCTCGGCAAGAATCGTATGGTTTGTATAGGCAAAAGTCTTTGTGACGACATTCCATGCGTCATCCCAGCCGACATTGTAGTCGTCAATGAGAATTCTCATAAGTTCAGGAATTGCGACAACCGGATGCGTGTCATTCAGCTGAATCACATGGAGATCCGCAAATTTGCTGAAATCAGTTCCGTAATCGGCCACATAATGCCTTACAAGATCCTGAAGCGATGCAGACGAGAAGAAATACTGCTGCTTGAGACGGAGCGCCTTTCCGCTCGGACCTGAATCATTCGGATAAAGCACACGGCTGATATTCTCAGCGCTGTTCTGGCGCTCGACGGCGCGGTTGTATTCCATATTATTGAACAGCTGGAGATCGAATCCGTTCGGAGAAGTCGCGGCCCAGAGACGGAGCGTGTTCACCGTGTTGGTGCCGTATCCGATTACCGGCATGTCATAAGGAGTCGCGGTAACTTCCTCGGCATTCTCTATATAAAAACGGGGCTGTCCGTCCGGAGTTTTTCCGTACGCTATGTTTCCGCCGAATTTCACTGTAACCGCAAGATCGCTTCTTTTGATTTCCCACGGATCGCGGTGCTTGAGCCAGTTGTCCGGATATTCAACCTGATAACCGTCCTCGATGCGCTGTTCGAACATTCCGTACTCATAGCGGATTCCGTATCCGTGTCCCGGATAGTCAAGGGTCGCAAGGCTGTCAAGGAAACAGGCCGCAAGCCTTCCAAGACCTCCGTTTCCAAGTCCGGCATCAGGCTCCTCGTCCTCAATCATGTCAAAATCTATGTTCATATCCTTCAGCACTTCCCTGACCTGCTCCTTAATCTGAGCATTAATCAGGTTGTTGCTGAGAGCGCGTCCCATAAGAAATTCCGCGGAAAGATAATAAAGCTGCTTTACAGGCTTTTTCTCATATTCCTGACGTGTCGCCATCCAGTTTTCCATTATCAGCTCAAGCGCAGAGGCGGAGACAGCATCAAAAAGATCATGCTTGTTGGCCTGAGAGATGTCCTTTCCGTACTGTCTGCGGAGACGGGCTGAAAGATTCTCCTTGAATTTTTCGGCATTAAATTCCATTGTAAATCAAACCTCCAGTTTGGATAGTGTTTTTTCTTCTATAAAAACGGCACGGAAATAAAGTCCGGCGGCCGTCATCTGCTTATAAGTATTATGGAACTTCCGGAAAGCAGGACATATCTCCGCTGCTCGCGAAGAAGCTCCTCCCTGCCGCTCTCCATAAAATCCGCCGGACTTTCAAACGAAGTGTCGGCAATCCGATACCATTTTTTTCCGTTCTGGAGCGGCGGAAGGTTCAACGTAAGATCATATATGTCCATATTGGCCGCAATGTAAAAATCACCGTCGTCCACGGAACTAAGTCTGAACGCAAGGAAACGGCTCATCTTGCTCCAGTCGGGAACTTTTCCGTTCACGTCGAACCAGGTTATCTCCGGCACAGATGATTTGTCGTGCGGCTCGGAAAAAAAAGCCTTCCTCCTGAAAACAGGATGATTTTTCCTCAGATTTATCATTCCGGCTGTAAAACGGACAAGTCCGCTGTTCTGCCCGGCAAGACTCCAGTCAATCCAGCTTGTCTGGTTGTCCTGACAATATGCGTTGTTGTTTCCGTGCTGGGTCCGGCGCATTTCGTCACCGGCGGTCATCATCGGAACTCCCTGCGACACAAAAAGATACAACAGGAAATTCTTGATTTTTCTTATACGCTGCGTCTCTATCCGCGGATTCGACGACGCGCCTTCGTAACCGTGATTGTAGCTGAGATTGTCATCAGAACCGTCGCAGTTGTTCTCGCCGTTCTCATCATTATGCTTGTAGTTATAGCTTACAAGATCGTTCATCGTAAATCCGTCGTGCGCGGTGATGAAATTTATCGAGGCAAGAGGTGAGCGTCCGGAGAATTTGTACAGATCGGAACTTCCGGCGATACGCGTCGCAGCGGCCGTGGCAGTGAATTCATCTCCGCGGATGAAGCGTCTGATGTCATCACGGAAACGTCCGTTCCATTCGCACCATCTTGAACCGCCGGGAAAACATCCCAGCTGATAAAGTCCGCCGGCATCCCATGGCTCGGCTATTATTTTTGTACGTGAAAGAACAGGATCCTCATTTATCGCCTCAGTAAGAGGAGGCAGTTTTATCGGAGTTCCGTCCGAGGCGCGCGTCAGTATCGATGCAAGATCAAAACGGAAACCGTCCACATGCATCTGAAGAACCCAGTAGCGCAGACATCCGATTATATAATCACGTACAACAGGATGATTGCAGTTCACGGTGTTTCCGCAGCCTGAAAAATTCATGTAATACTGGCGCTCATTAGGCGGAAGCTGGTAATATACGTCATTCTGAATTCCGCGGAATCCGAATGTATATCCATGCTCGTTTCCTTCCGCTGTATGGTTAAAAACCACGTCAAGAATCACTTCGATTCCCGCCTTGTGGAGTTTTTTCACCATAGCCTTAAATTCATTCACCGGCGCGCCAGGAGCTGTGTCCGCGGCATAGGATGTTTTCGGCGCAAAAAAACCGATTGTGCTGTAGCCCCAGAAATTCGTAAGCCTCTCACCTGTCCGCGGATTTATGTTTCCGTTCTCATTGGCATCAAATTCGAACAACGGAAGAAATTCGACAGCCGTAATGCCCAGATTCTTGAGATAATCAGTTTTTTCGGAAAAACCGCGGTATGTTCCGGGGGCGCTTACACCGGACGTGGGAGAAGCGGTGAATCCCCTGAGATGGGTCTCGTAAATCACCGTATCCTCAAGAGGAATGTTCAGCGGAGCGTCATCCTCCCAGTCAAAATCACCGTCATCGACAACTACGCATTTCGGAAAGCCGGAAAGATCCGAAAGCTCACCGTTCTCGATTCCTGCAAGTCCCATAGAACGCTGACGGTTGTACGACAGAAAAACGGAACCTGAGGTGAACGCCTTTGCGTGAGGGTCAAAAAGATATTTGTGGTTGTTGAAACGCAGCCCGGCCGGCGGATTATATTCTCCATACACCTTATACAGATACAGTGCGCCGGCACATATACCTTTTATAAAAATATGCCATATATCACCGGTACGGTTTTTTACCGGATCAAATTCTATCTCTGCGGAAGGGCGGCTGTCCGTCTCCGAATCAAAAAGGACTAGAACCACCTTTTCAGCGGATCTGCTGAAAAGCGAAAAATTAACTCCGTCTGCAACCGGAACTGCTCCGAATTCCAGCGGAACTCCACTCTGAATCTCAATATCAGCCATGATAGCAAGGAGTGTACCATAAACATAGAGGAAATTCCAGAAGAATACCCTATGAACATCCAGATTTTAAGCGGCGGGCGGCAAATTCCGACCTGTCAGCTGCAATAAAAAATCCGCTCACATAAAAGTAAACACCGGACTGTTTCCGTCAAAATCCACAGAAACCTTTCCGCCGCCCGCAAGCCTTCCGAAAAGAACCTCGTCTACCAGAGGATCCGCAATTTTCTCCTCAACTATACGGGCCATATTGCGCGCTCCGAATTCCGTTGAATATCCGGTTTCGGCAAGATAATCAGCGCATTTTTCCGTGACCTCAAGAACGACCCGACGCTCCGCCATCCTGCGCGCAAGATTCCTTATCTCCTTTCCACATATCATTTTCGCGGTCTCGGTTCCAATCCGGACAAAAGGAATCACCGCATCAAGACGGTTTCTGAATTCAGGCGGAAATTCCCTTTCCACGGCATCCGTCATCGCACCGGAATCTCCTTTTTCCGCCCCGAATCCGATTTCCTGACGCTCCATGTCGCGGGCGCCCGCATTGCTTGTCATTATTATAATGGAGGAACGGAAATCGGCGCGCCGCCCCTGTGAATCCGTCAGGGTTCCGTAATCCATCACCTGAAGAAGAACGTTGTATATATCAGGGTGGGCTTTTTCAATCTCATCAAAAAGCACCACAGAATGTGGATTTCTGCGCACATCCCTTACAAGAAGTCCGCCGTCCTCAAAACCTATGTATCCCGGCGGAGAACCAATCAACCGGCTGACGCTGTGTTTTTCCTGGTATTCGCTCATGTCGTAACGGAGAAGCGGCTCGCCTAAAATACGTGCAAGCGTTCTTGCAAGCTCCGTTTTTCCGCATCCGGTCGGTCCGACAAAAAGATATGCGGCCTCCGGTTTTTCAGGATTCCGGAATCCGGCTTTTGAACGTTTCACCGCCCTGCTGACAGCCCGGACAGCGGCATCCTGGCCGAAAACCTCGGACGAAAGCCTGTTCTCGATATCCGCAAGATTTTTTATGCTGTCATCACCCGTCATCACGACAGGAATTCCGGCGATTCTTGCGGTCACCTTTCTGATTACGGATGGCGTCACTCTCGGAATATTTTTTACGGTCTTTGCCGCAGAATTTCCGTTAAAACCGCCCCTGCTCACAATTGAAAGATAGGCTCCGGCCTCGTCCATTATATCTATCGCCTTGTCGGGCAGTCTGCGTTCCGGAATGCAGCGGACAGAAAGCGAGACAGCCTGCTCCAGGGCGGAAAGACTGTACCTCACATGATGAAAATCCTCATATTTATGCCGCAGTCCTTTCAGAATTCTTATTGTCTCCGGCTCATCCGGCTCATTTATGTCTATTTTCTGAAAACGCCTGGAAAGCGCCTTGTCCTTCTCAAAATTCTTTGAATACTCATCGAATGTGGTTGAGCCGATACACCGGAGCTCACCAGATGCAAGTACAGGTTTCAGCAGATTCGCCGCATCCGTCTGGGTGTTTCCGTTTGTTCCGGCGCCCATTATCATGTGAATCTCATCTATAAAAAGAATCGCATTCTTCCTGGCCTTGAGCGCCTCAACCACCGAATGAATTCTCTCCTCAAAATCACCGCGGAATTTCGAGCCGGCAAGCAGAAGCCCAATATCCAGGCTGAAAATCTCGAATCCTTTCAGCGCATCGGGAACCTGACCTCGGACAATCCGCTGCGCAAGTCCATAGGTGACCGCTGTCTTTCCTACTCCGGCCTCTCCGACATGAAGCGGATTGTTTTTTGTCCGGCGGCAGAGTACCTGAACGGTCCGGTCAAGCTCCTCATTTCTGCCGACAAGCTCATCGAAAATTCCTTTCTTCGCGCCGTCCGTCAGATTAACCGTAAAACGCGCCAGCGCATCCTGCCTGTTGCCCGAATCATTCTGCGCATGGGAGACAGTGCCCATAGGATCGACAGTAAAATCATTTTTTTGAGCCGGTTCCGTCCTTTTCACCTTTGAAATAGCATCAAGAAGATGATTTCTGTCAACTCCGGCAGTGTGCATATAATAGGAACAGAAATTCTTCTTCTCATCGAACATACTGATAAGAACATCAGTTATATCAAGAACATAATTTGAATTCGTGACGCAGCTGAAAACAGCCCTGTTCATGACCGCCTGAAAACCGGCAGACTCGACAGGCACACGGATAAGATTTTCATCCGCATCTTGAGAAACAGTCGGCAGCTTTTTCTCAAGATAATCAGAAACTCCTGAACGCATGGCCGCACAGTCCGCTCCGCTCTCGTAAAGGATATGACAGACATAATCATTGCGGAGCGCGGCGGCAAGAATATGTTCGGGAGTGAGAAATTCATGCCTCGACTGCTTTGCGGACACAAGCGAATCCGACAGAATTCTTGTAAGAACCGGAGTCAGTTTCATCTGTTTTACCTCGCCTGATGCCGATTTTTCCTGACTACTCAACTTCTATCCTCAACGGAAATCCGTTTTTCCTGGAAATTTTCACGGCAAGATTCGCCCTGGAGACCGCTATATCGTATGTGTATCTGCCGGCGATTTCCGTCCCGTTCTCATGGACACTCATCATTATCGTCTCCGCATCGGAATGTGATTTGTTGAACACTGAGACAAGAAGTTTGACAACAAAATCCATCGGCGTCACATCATCATTATAGAAAACGACATTACGTTCAGGAGGAAATTCCGCCAGCGACTCATCAAGAACACCGGACGAACTGTCCGGAAAAGTGTCTGTACCGCTCATGACTATAAAATATAGCACATTTGTTCCGACATTTCCAATATTCCGCAGAAATGGCAGCAGCAGAACAGACAGTGTTTAAATTCACACAAGTGTCTGATATAATATGCGGAATGAATAACCGGAAAAGAATTTTCGAGGAACTTTTCAGCCGCTACGGTACCGTCACGCGGGCCAGAGGCTGTTTTCTGTACACAAAAAAAGGAGTCCGCATAACCGACCTGTACCAGGAAAACGGACGTGCAATTCTCGGCTGGGGCAGCGGCGCGGCGTTCACGCGGCTTAAGAACACGTTGAACCGCGGTGCGACTGGAAGCTACATCACGGAAGAAAAACCCGGAATCAGGAAAGCAGTCGGACTTCTGCTGAATTCAGAGAGAACCGTCCGTTTTTTCGCCACAAAAAATGACGCAATAAAAGCATCGCTGAAATTCTCACCGGAAGGCACATCCGTCTGGATCCCCTGGAGTCCGGCCGGAACAAATTGGGAAACCGTAGAATCGGCTGTGATTGCGCCGCCTCTGCCATGGACGGACTCGCTATACATGATCGCACTCAGAAACGACATTGCGGAAAAAAAATATTCCGGAACGGAAATTCAGGCGGAGATAAAGATACCGTTTCCGATTGAGGCCGCCGTCACGCGCGCTCTCTACGACATGATTGCCGCGCTTCAGACACGCAGCGAAAAGGACTGGTTCATATACGACACGGTTCTGTCAAAATACTGGACAAGAAAGGGACCGTATCTTTTTCCCAAGATGACGGAGGAGGATTATACGGATTTTGCGCTTCACTGCCTTGACTGCGGAATTCTCGTGAATCCTGAATTCAGCTCATTCTCAATTGTTCCGTTCGGTGCGGACAGAGGCGTGTTCACAAAACTCAGGAATTCGCCGTTCATCGGAAAAAAGACACAGGAAAAAACAGAATGTACGGAAAGCTGACAGCATTATTGGCATGGGGAACGGCGGCTTTTCTCTCAATCATCATGATGAAAAGAAAGCCCCATCTGGCCTGGATCATCATGACCGCCGGACTTATGCTTCAGTACCTGAATTCAGTGGCCGGACTGCTTGCCGCAATGGATGTAATGGAGCCGCTGTCCGCAATAAACCCGGTGCTCGGTGCGGCGGCGGAATCCGCACCGGGAATTCTTGCAGCGGCGGCACTTCTCCTTATTCTTGCGGGAAAATAAAACAATAACTCCGGAGGTTTTACTTGTCATCAGAAACAGACGAATACTGGAGAGAATTCCAGAACAGAACCGGACGCACAGAAATCTCATGCTCCGGAGAGCTTGATTTTTCAGAAGGCGGAACAAAAAGCGACTGGCTTGTGTCCATGGTTGTTTCGGGAACAAAAACGTCGTTTTTCACAAGCTGGCCGACCTATTCAATAGACATGGAGCCGCTTCCGGCCACAGGAGAAATCTGCGTTGTTACGGACAGGAGCGGAAAACCGCGCTGCATAATCGAAACAGAAGAGGTCCAAATTGTTCCGTTCAACGAAGTGACATGGGAAATGGCGCGGACAGAAGGCGAGGACGCGGATCTTGAGGAATGGCGTGCAAGACACCGGGAGGAACTTGAGGACGAAGGAGCAGTTGTCGGCTTTGAGTTTTCACCGGACATAAAGCTTGTATTCCAGAAATTCAGCGTGATATACCGGTAAAACCGTTACTGCCGGCCGGGAAAAAGCCGATTTTTAAAAAGCTTTTCAGAATTTATTTTCAGGAGGAAACATCATGGAAACAAAAAGAAGGACATTGGGAACAACCGTGCTGCAGCTTGCGCTGGGGCTGCTGTTCATCGTCAGCGGAATCTGGACACTTCAGAGCGGAAACGGAGATGAAGTCGCAGGAGCAATCCGCTCCATCTTTTCCGGAGACACGGCAAAAATTCTGTGCATCGTATTCGGCATAATCGAAATCCTTGCGGGAGCATTTCTGCTGCTGCGACTTTTTGTGCCGCTTGCGACGAACATAGACACACTGCTTCTGTTCATAATCATGATCTGCTGGATTGCATGTATTGTTCTGGTTGACTTTATGGGAAGCAAAGGTATCCTAAAAAGCCTTGACGGAGATTTTCTCGCATACCTCAACAGGCTTGCTCGGCATCTTCTGGTTCTCGGTGCGCTTATAAAAGTCAGATTCTGACAGCGGACCGGAATGAACGGATCCAGACACAGAACGTCGGGATATGCAGCATCCGCATGGATCAAACGGACACAGCACAATCCGCCATGCGGACTGACTGAGTTTCAGAACACACAAAAAAAAACAGCTTTTCATCAGCCGTAAGGCATAAGATGAAAAGCTGTTCTCATTATCGGAAAAGACGAATCTCTTATCTTGCGTATTCCACAATACGTGTCTCGCGGATCATCGTAAGCCTGATTCTTCCCGGATAACGGAGATCCGATTCTATCTGTTTGGCGATGTTTCTGGCAAGCTCCTTCACATCGCTGTCCGGAATCTTCTCGTTGTTCACAAGAATTCTCAGCTCACGGCCCGCCTGAATCGCATAAGCCTTCTCAACTCCCTGGAAAGACTCCGCAATTGACTCAAGGTTCTCAAGACGTTTAACATAATTGTCTATGGTCTCACGCCTTGCACCCGGACGCGCCGCCGAAATCGCATCTGCAATCTGGACAATCACAGCCTCTATGCTGCCGGCCTCGACATCATTATGATGGGCAGCAATAGCGTTTACAATCCTCGCATCCTCACCCATCTTGCGCGCCATCTCAGCACCGACCTCAGCATGGTTCTGGTCACTGTCGTTCTCGGCGCCCTTGCCTATATCGTGAAGAACAGCCGCCCTTTTAGCAAGCTCCCTGTTTGCTCCGATTTCTGCGGCAATCATTGAGGCCGCCATCGCAACTTCCTTGGAATGCATAAGGACATTCTGACCGTAACTCGTTCTGAAATAAAGCCGTCCCAGCGCACGGATTCCGTCCGTACTCATGTTGTGAATTCCAAGATCAAACAGGGCACGCTCACCCTCCTCGTAAATCTTGTTCTGAACCTCATGGGTGACTTTCTGTACAATCTCCTCAATCCTGGCCGGATGAATCCGTCCGTCCGAAATAAGGCGTTCCAACGACTCTTTCGCTATCTCCTTACGGACAGGATCAAAGCATGAAATCACGACGGCTTCAGGCGTATCATCAATGATAATGTCAACTCCGGTGAGGGTCTCAAGCGTCCTGATGTTCCGTCCCTCGCGCCCTATGATACGACCCTTCATCTCGTCACTCGGAAGAGAAACCGTGGCGACAGTTATATCACCTGTTATCTCCGGAGCAATTCTCTGGATTGTCGTGACAAGCACATCCTTCGCCTTTTTCTCGGCTGTAAGCTGCGCCTCCTGCTCAATCTTGTTTATCAGAACCTGAGCATCATGGCGGGCCTCGTTCTCAAGGTTTCTGATGATAAGATCCTTTGCGTCCTGAGCAGAGAGTCCGGAAATCCGCTCCAGCTCCTGGCGGTAAAGCTCTTCCTGTCTTGAAATGGCCTCTTCCCGGCGGAGCATCGAACTCTGCCTGTCGGCAAGCGCCTTCTCATTCTTGTCATATTCAGCCGCACGCTGGTCAAGAAGCTCTTCCTTTTTGTTCACCCTTGACTCATAGCGCTGAATCTCAGCCCTACGTTCCCTATTCTCCCTCTCCTGCTGATTACGTTCCCGAATGAGTTCATCTTTTGCATTCAATAAAATTTCTTTTTTCTGTGCTTCAGCTTCTCTTATAGCGTCCTGTTTTACACGTTCTGCTTTCTGTTCTGATGCAGACAATTGAATTCTGGCATAAAGCCATCGAATAATCCATCCAAGAACAATTCCTAAGACAGGGAGAATTATGAATAATATATTCCGCATAATATCTCCTATATTATAGAATAGTTCAGCGTACATAATATCGAATAGAGTTCTGATTGTCAAATTGGAAATAATGAGAATTCAATAATATAAGTCAGGAAAAACAAAAAACGGACAAAAAAAGCCACATCACATTGAGAAATCCTTGCCAAGATAAATCTCACGCGCGGTCTCGGAATTCAGAATCTCGTCCCGATGCCCCTGAATCATTATGGTTCCGTTGCTCACTATTATCGCACGGTCCGTAATCTCAAGCGTATCACGGACATTGTGGTCAGTTATGAGAATTCCGATTCCGCGCTTTGACAGAAGCCTTATCATCGACTTTATGTCCGCAACCGCAATCGGATCTATTCCGGCAAAAGGCTCGTCAAGAAGAAGGAATTTCGGTTCGACCGCAAGGGAGCGTGCAATCTCGGTTCTTCTGCGCTCACCGCCGGAAAGCGTGTACGCCTGCTGTTTGCGTATTCTTCCGATTGAGAATTCCTCTATCAAATCCTCAAGCTGCTGCTTTTTCTGCCTGTACGAAAGGTCACGGCGCGTCTCAAGGATTGACCAGATGTTCTCCTCCACCGTGAATTTCCTGAAAACCGAAGGTTCCTGCGGAAGATAGGAAATTCCGAGCCTTGCACGCTTGTACATCGGAAGCGGGGTGATGCATTTGTCGTCAAGAAAAACATCTCCGCTTGTCGGTTTGTAAAATCCGACCACCATATAAAAAGTGGTGGTCTTTCCGGCCCCGTTAGGCCCCAGCAGACCGAGAACCTCGCCTACCTTCATCGAAAAATCAATGCCGCGCACAACCTGTTTCCGTCCGAATGACTTGTAAAGGCTCGTCACACGCAGAACGTGTTCCTTATTTCCGGAATTCGAATTTGCATTTTCGTTTTTTTCTTCCATAAAGTAATAAGAATTCTCCAAGTCAAAAGTGATTTTCCAAGTCAGCGGAATCCGCTTCGCCAGGAATATCAGAATCATCCGGTTCAGGAGAAACGGACATCCCGGAAGACTGCTCCCGGCTGTCGGGCGGAGGGCCATTTCTCTCAGTTTCTGACCGTGACTCCCTTCTGTCGGTTATAGAACCGCGGACATTTCCGTCAAGGGAAATTTCCTGAGTGTCAATATCAAGGGTTATGTGCTGCGCCCTGAACACATCTGAATCCTGCTTTATCTGGGCATTCCCGGAAAGGTCAAGCAGCTGATTTTTTTTGTTGTATACGGCAAACGAACTTGTGCACACATTCTTATCCTGAACAATGTTCACCTCGACCTGAAGAACAGCGATGTCCGTATTCTGATTGTATTCTACGGACTGCGCTTTTGCCCTGACACCATTCTCAACATCGGTCATGTCCACATCGCCACGGAGAGCGGCAACTTTTGTCTCCCTGTCGTAATCCATCTGAGAACAAACAAAATCAAGTCCCGCCTCCGAATTCTTTCCCTTCACCATACCGGAAGCCTTTATGTACCGGTAATCGTCGCCGGAAAGTTCTATCGAATCCGCGGTGATTTCCATCGATTCCGTAAGTATATACGCGTTCCCGTTCAGGCTGGTAGCCGTGCTTTTCTCCCCAGTCTGACCGGTCATGGACGCTGCGGAAAAAGTGATTTTTTCCGGAAAAAGGGGAAGCGCAAAAAAA
The DNA here is from genome assembly GCA_963594605.1 of Bacteroidaceae bacterium. Lineage (GTDB taxonomy): Bacteria > Spirochaetota > Spirochaetia > Treponematales > Treponemataceae > Treponema_D. Next base: position 41,576 of record CAVBEH010000011.1, on the reverse strand, counting down.
ACTGCGGCGGCATGAAGTAAAATTCTTCTCATTCTGTTTCTATGGAGCCAGATACGCTTCCGGTGAACATGAATCTGCCGCTCACTCCGCTGGCGGAAAATCCGCTGCCGGTTATGACGGTTCCCTCTTTTTCTATTCTCACAGTATCAGAGGCGCGCGAACCTATCAGCTGCTCGCTCTTCGCATTCCATTTCAGACGTTCCGCAAATACATTCGTGCTGTTCTTTCTGCTGAACAGGCTTATGCTGCCATACAATCCGTAAATTTCAGAATCAGTGTCCGTATGGAGGTAATCGCAGGAACCTTCAGTCTCAGGCTCGCCGTCATCATTGAAGGCGACAAACGCGACATTCTGCGCATAGGATGATGACGAATCCTTGTACTGCTCGATTGTGGCAGCCGTCAGCTCAACATTCCGAAGATCGTTTCTGTAGCGGCGCATCCTTGCGTCCGAAAACACGAATTCCGGAGTTGAATCGGTCACAACCGGAACCGTCTCATAACGGAGGGAGCATCCTGACATCAACAGAATCTGAATTCCTGCCGCAAAAAACAGAATCCGCCGGACGACACATCTATTCACCAAGTGCGGCTCCGATAAATGCGATGAACAGAGGATGAGGCTTTGCCGGTCTTGACACAAACTCAGGATGGAACTGAACTCCTATTCCCCAGCGGTGGCCGCTCCACTCAAACGCCTCGGTCTGACGGTCAAATTCTCCGGCCGCAGAAATAACCAGTCCCCTGTCAGCCATATCATCGGCATAACGCCTGTCAAATGAATATTTGTTTCTGTGCCTTTCCACAATCCTGTGCTTTTTATATGCTGAATAAAGTTTTGTGTTCTTTGTCACGACGACAGAACTCGCGCCAAGCTTCATGATTCCGGCCGCAGTAAGTCCGGCCTGCTCCTCCGGAAGGCTTATCACCGCATGACTCGGATTCTGTATGAATTCCGTACTGTCCGCATCATCCCAACCGAGAAGCGACCTTGCTGTCTCGATCGCCATAAGCTGCATTCCAAGATCGATTCCAAGATACGGTATGTTGTTCTCCCGTGCAAATTTTACAGTCGAAAGCATTCCAAGAAATCCGCGCTGCCCGTAGCTTCCGGGAATCACAATTCCGTCAACGCCATCAAAAAACGGCGCAATCTCCTGAGAACGCTCTATCGCCTCCGCATCTATCTTTTTAATTTCAATGTCGGCACCCCAGGAAGTAACGGCCGCATGGAACAGCGACTCCTTCACCGACTTGTAGCAGTCGTCAAGATAATCCCTGTTTCCGACCATGGCTATTTTTACAGTCCGTGAGGTCCCGTTCAGTTTCTCAAGAAATGATGTCCAGGAACGCGTGTTGCAGCGCGCGGATTCAAGGGCGAGTTTTTTCATAATCCTGTCATCAAGACCGCTTTTGTGAAAAATGACCGGAAGCTCGTAGATTGACTTGTTCACATCCGGAGAGGTGAACACCGCATCCGTGGCGACATTACAGAACATGGCAAGCTTTTTGCACAGATTCCTGTCAATCTGACGCTCACACCGGCAAAGCAGAATGTCCGGCTGGATTCCCGCCTCCTGAAGCTGCTTAACCGAATGCTGCATCGGTTTTGTCTTAAGCTCACCGCCCGTAATCACCGGCACAAGCGCAAGATGAACTGAAACCACATCGTTTTTCCCAAGCTCGTGCTGAAGCTGGCGGCAGGCCTCAAGGTACGGAATCGTCTCTATGTCGCCGACGGTTCCTCCGACCTCGACAAGGACAACATCCGCTCCCGACCTTGTTCCGGTGGCGATTATCCGGCGTTTTATCTCATCTGTTATATGTGGAATTATCTGAACGGTACGGCCGTTGTATCTTCCGGCACGCTCGTTCATTATGACCTGATTGTACACCTGCCCGATTGTAATGCAGTTGTCGCTCGTTATGTTCACAGTCGTGAATCTTGAAAAATTTCCAAGATCAAGATCTATCTCCGCTCCGTCGTCAGTGACATAAACCTCACCATGCTGATACGGACTGATGTTTCCCGCATCGATGTTTATATACGGATCACATTTTATAAGCGTAACTTTGAATCCGTCACATTCAAGCAGACTTCCGATCGCCGCGGTCGCAACTCCCTTACCGAGGCTTGAACACACTCCGCTCGTCACTAACACATATTTGCTCATGACGGTGATTTTCCCATTATCGCGCCTTTTAGTCAATAAAATTCGGGCGGACTTTTCCGGCAAAGATACCGGTAAACAAATCCGTCCGAACAAAACCGCATCAGAATTCCTGCTTTATCTTCTCGGAGTCTTTTCCGCTGTCTTTCTCGCGGATTTCGACACGCCGGATTTTTCCGCTGATTGTCTTGGGCAGTTCCTTTACAAATTCGATTATGCGCGGACTTTTGTAGAGCGCGGTCTCATGCTTGACATAATCAAAAAGCTCCACCTCAAGTTCATGGCTCGGCTCATAACCCGGAGAAAGAACGACAGTTGCCTTCACCGCCTGTCCGCGGCGTTTGTCCTCAACTCCGGTAACCGCACATTCCATCACCGCCGGATGCTGCTGCAGAACGGACTCAACCTCAAAAGGACTGATTCTGTAGCCGGAGGATTTGATTATGTCATCCTTACGGCCGACAAACCAGATGTATCCGTCCTCATCCTGATACACCGTATCTCCGGTATGATAAACACCGCCGTCAAACGCATTCGCAGTAAGCGTAACGTCACGGTAATATCCGGTAAGAAGGCCAAACGGATGCTCCCGGTCAACACGGATAACAAGCTCGCCGACCGTTCCGGGAGAAACCGGATTTCCGTTTGAATCGATAATCTCAACATCATAAGCCGGAGACGGACGCCCCATTGAGCCTGGCTTTACCGGTTCATTCAGGAAGTTTCCTACTATAATAGTAGATTCTGACTGACCGTAGCCCTCGTACATTTTCAGTCCGGTCTGCTCAAGGAATCTGTTGTAAACCTCGCCGTTCAGAGCCTCGCCTGCGGTGCTGCAGCGCACAAGCGACGAGAAATCATATTTTGACAGATCCTGCCGCACAAGATAACGGTAGACCGTCGGAGGCGCACAGAAAGTTGTGACTCCATACTGCGCGATTTTCTGGAGCATCTTATCCGGCTTGAAGCTGTTCATGTCGTAGACAAAAAGCGCAGTTCCGCATATCCACTGGCCGTAAAGTTTTCCCCAGGTAGCCTTTGCCCATCCGGTTTCGGCCACAGTAAGATGCAGTCCGTTGTCAACCACACAATGCCAGTATTTTGCGGTCACAATATGACCAATCGGATAAAGGAAATTATGCAGAACCATCTTCGGATAGCCGGATGTCCCTGATGTAAAATAAAGAAGCATCGGATCATCATTGTGCGTGGCCGCATCTCCTACCGGACGGGGAAATTCCGGCGCACATCCGCTGACTTCCTCATGAAAATTCACCCAGCCGTCGCGTACTTTTCCGACGGTCACAAGCTTTTTTACGGACGGAGAATTCGGCAGAGCCTTCTCAATCTCGGACTGGATCGCCGGATTGTCATAGGAGACAATCATCTTTATTTCTGCGGCCTTATTCCGGTACTCAATATCCTTTTCAAGAAGCTGATCCGTGGCGGGAACGGCAATCGCCCCGATTCTATGGAGCGCCATCATAAACCACCAGAATTCATATCGGCGCCGCAGAATCAGCATGACCGCATCGCCTTTACGGATTCCCTGTGCGGCAAGAAAATATGCGGTTCTTTTTGAGTCCGCTGAAATGTCGGCAAACGAAAAAATCTTCTCGTCCCCGTTGTCGTCACACCACACAAGAGCACGTTTTTCGGGAGTCTCCCTGGCATACCTGTCCACAATATCGTATGCAAAATTGAAATTTTCCGGAGCCTTAAGGCGGCAGTTTTTCTTCAGATCATCATAAGAAGTGAATTCCCTGTCTTCAACCAAAAAATCATGATAGAGTGCCATAAAACCTCCAATGCGTTCCGCATCAGTTTTGAAAACTCTCTGTCCGCACAAAATTCTGCTGCTTGAATGTTTTAAGTATAATACAAAAATACCGTCAAGAAAACATCTTTAAAGTGCGGAGCGCGGTTTATTATGACATTTTATGTATTTTTGTCAATGGATTTCCAGATATCGGAATACCAGGACGGATATATAATCAAAAAATTATGGCATCCGGATTTTATATAACTTATTGTTATGAACGACGGCAGGAAAATTACTGTTTTTCATGCTCGTCTGAATAAAACATCCGCCCGTAATTGACGGAAAATACAAAAATCTTCATACTGACCGAATGTCACAGGAAAACAGGAAAGCCATACGCTATGATGAAATCGGGAAAGTGACGGCAAATGAGCTCTGCGCGTTTCCGGGAATTCTTGACAACATAAGCGCGACAGGCTGCAAGGTCCACTTTCCTCTATGCATTGTGGTGGATCTTGACAACGAATATGAATTGACAATATCAACTTCAAGGCTGGAATTCAGAACACCGCTTAAACTTCTCTGCCGTCCTATGTGGGTCAAGGAATGTGGCGGCACAACCTCAATCGGATTCAGAATACTCTTCTCGCCGGATGCGGAACGCCTTGACGAATACATTCTTTATCTTAAGCATCAGACAGACTCAAATCTGCCGGAGCTGGACTGAAATGGCTGTCTCAACGCAAAATTCGGAAGGAATAGCCTTTCTCGCATTTCCCGGTCAGACGGAGATTCTTCTTTCCGAACTTGAGGAACGTTTCGGTTTTGGAGAACGCCCGGAACAGACTTTCGGCGAGCTTCTGTTCTTTACGGACAGAAAACGATTTATGGAAAAATCAGGCGGAAAATTTCCATACTGGAGCCGGACGGTGATGACTTCTCCTTTCTTCCTGAATTTTGACACAATCGGTGAGGCCGCCGGTGTCCTTAAAAAAATCATGAGAAACTGGGCGCCCTATCAGTTTACGCAGTTCAGACGTGCGGCTCTGATTCAGGAAAAACTTCCATATATAAACCTGAAACCGCGTAAATTTCCGTCAAGAATTCCTGACTCGCCTATCGGACTCTACACGCTGACCGGAAAAAATACGATGATTGCATCCGCGGAAACGACAAGCAGGCTTCCGGCGGGAACAATCACATTCATTGAGGATCACGAAAATCCTCCGAGCAGGGCATATCTTAAAATTCAGGAAAGCCTGACAATGGCGGAACTTCTGAACGGCACGGATTTTCCGCATGAGGGGCAGAAATGTCTTGAGGCCGGAGCCTGTCCGGGCGGATGGACATGGGTTCTTGCCGGTCTCGGAGCTGAGGTTCTTGCGGTAGACCGCAGCGAGCTTACACCGGAGCTTATGGCGAATCCTCTTGTAAAGTTCATGGCGCACGATGCCTTCACCATAAAACCGCAGGATGCGGGAGCTTTCGACTGGATTCTCAGCGACGTGATATGCTATCCGGAACGGCTTCTCGGGTGGATAAACGGATGGCTGGACAGCGGACTTGCAAAGAACATGATATGCACAATCAAAATGCAGGGAAAAAACGACTGGAATCTGATACGCCGCTTTGAGGAGATTCCGGGCAGCAGAATTCTTCACCTGAACTACAACAAGCACGAACTCACCTGGATTCACACGGAAAGAACAGACTCAGACACAGAGTGAGCAGGCCCGCTCAAGCACCGACACAAGCCCCGGATATTCCGCACGGAGAACATCAGGCTCCGTCCCAAGTATATGCATAAGTTCAGCATGGAAAAGCCTGTCCTTTCCGGAGACGGGCATATAGCTTATTCTGTTCTGCGTGTAATAGTGCTCGATGCATCCGGCAGGAAGTATATAAATCCGCGCTGACTCGGCGGCAGCCGCAACAAGGGACGCAAGATTCCGAACAAGAGGAACAGTGGCGGCAAGAGGAAGCGGCAGAAATTCCGAAAGCCGTTCCCCAAGTCCTGCAACACCCTGCAGAATCACCGTCTTATATGTGTCCAGCCCCTCCACGTTCTCGTGCTTTTCTGAAAGTGAACGCACCTTCTCCACAAAAAGACTTATCTCGTCCGGAAGCTGACCTTTCATCCCGCAGACAGAATTCCCGATGTTCACAAGGAAAAGCTCCAGACGGCAGATGAGTCTGTCCATCGTAACTGCGGTCTTCAGCTCCTTTGAAGAAAAAAGGCTTCTGTAGAAAGGAAGCTGCTTTTCATGCTGCCGCTCAAGCCATTCGGAGACACGCCTGTCCGCACACATTACGTCACGCAGCTTTCCGCTGAAAAGCGAATCAAGATCGCTGATTATCCTGCCGTCCGTACCGAGAAGCGAGCAGACCTTGCAGAAAACGCCAAGCTCATCTTTTCCGCCCACATCGATTATTCCGGTTCCGGCTGACGCGCCGCCTACAAGCCCCAGAAGTGCGGAGAACATCTGCTGATCCGTGTAACCTTCGACAAAAATCTGATTGTCCGAAAAAAAGAACTGCTTGTGGTATGTATTGAAACGCGGAAGAAAACGCTGGAACAGAAGCTCGTCATCCGGAGAAAGCGATTCTATGTGAGTCGGCGCGCGGTTTATATGGCATACAACCACACCGACAAGGTCCTCCGGAAAACGCAGATCTATAAAAAACGGCGAATGTGTTATCAGGATGAAAATTCTGTCCGGATTCTCAGCGGAGACACGGCGGATTTCATTCATAAAATAAAGCTGGAACTGAGGATGAAGGTGAAGCTCCGGCTCATCAATCACCAGACAGCCGCCCGTGCCGTAAAGCGCCACAAGAAGCGTTATGATTTCCCTGAGACCGTGACATTCACCGTCGTTAAGACTGTACTCAAGCCCCATGTTCCTGTTCTCCACAATCGGAACAACCGACTCTCCGGCGCGCTCCTCAAAACGGATTGCCTTGCCGAACATTCCGGACAGGACCGCGGCGATTTTTTCCCTTACGGCGGAATCGGTTCTGAGAATTTCCAGCAGCTCCTCCTGATTTCCGCGCTCGGAATGGAGAAAAAAAGTCCCGAAACCGGCTGTTCTGAACTGTTCCGCCAGCGACTCCGCAAGAAGCGTCTTTCCAGAACCGTTCGGTCCCACAATCAGATTTACCTTTGACCAGAAATTCTTTCTGAAAACGCTCCGCCCCCAGAGAAACGGAAGCCTGACTTTTGTCTCAACATTAACCATCACTTTCATCGGCTGAATTCTACCAGAAAAAGCGTCCGGTCTCAAGAATTACATTCCGTCCGCAGAAAAAGTTATAGATTTTTTCGCCCCGTTATATATAATCAAACGTTACGATGAAATATGATAATCCGCTGATTGTCCAGGGAGACAGAACCCTTCTTCTGGATGTGCACGCGCCTCTTGCCGAGGAATGCAGAAATTCGCTTATTCCGTTCGCCGAGCTTGAGCGTTCTCCGGAACATCTGCATACATACAGGCTTTCTCCGCTCTCGCTGTGGAATGCGGCCAGTGCCGGATTCTCCGCGGATGATGCTGTCGCCGTACTCAGAAAATACGCCAGATACGATGTTCCGCAGTCGGTGGAAATGTGGATTCACGAGATTGAGGGAAGATTCGGACGGCTGCGGCTTGTTGAAGGCAAAGAAGAGGAAATTCCGCTGAAACCGGCGGAAACAGCGCAAAATGCGGAGGCAAAGGCAAAAACCGTAAAGGAGCAGTATCTTTTTCTTGTGTCAAATTCCGCACCGGTCTACAGGGAAATTGCGGCGAATCCCGCGGCGAAAAAACTCCTTATCCCCCATGAATATGACGGTCCCGCTCCGGATTCTCTTTCCGACGAGGAAAAATCCTTCTGCTTTATGCTGAGACTCACCGACCGGGGAACACTCAAACAGACACTGCTCAAAGCCGGCTGGCCGGTAAAGGATGATGTGCAGCTTGCTGACGGAGAACCGCTCGATGTGAGTCTGCGAGAAACCACACTTTCCGGAAAAAAACTTGAAATCAGGAGTTACCAGCGCGGTGCGGCGAAGGCGCTCGTCGGAGACAGAGGTCCCGGAACCGGATTCGGAACAATCGTACTTCCGTGCGGAGCCGGAAAAACCGTGGTCGGAATGACGATAATGGATATGCTAAAGACAAGCACGCTGATAATAACAACAAACATATCGGCGGTGCATCAGTGGATGGACGAGCTTGTGGACAAGACGAATCTGACAAGAGATCAGATAGCCGAATATTCCGGCGAGTCCAAGGTTATAAAACAGGTCACCGTGGCGACATATCAGGTTCTCACCTGGAGGCCGGACAAGGAAGGCCCTTACCCGCATTTCGCGCTTTTTCACGAGCGTCCGTGGGGACTTATTATATATGACGAGGTTCACATGCTGCCGGCTCCGGTCTTCCGGGTTGTGGCGGAACTCCAGGCTGTCCGCCGGGTCGGACTTACGGCCACGCTTGTAAGGGAGGACGGCTGCGAAGGATACGTATTCAGTCTTGTCGGACCGAAAAGATATGATGTTCCATGGAAGGAACTTGAGACTTCGGGATGGATTGCCGAAGCGGAATGCATAGAAGTCAGAATTGATCTGCCGGCGGCAAAGGAAATCGACTATGCGGTGGCAGGTGCACGCGAAAAGCACAGGCTCGCAAGCGAGAATCCGGACAAACTTCCTGTCGTATGCTCCATAGTCAGCAGATTTCCCGACGACAAGATTCTCGTAATCGGGCAGTACATCGAGCAGCTCACAAAAATAGCGGAAATCCTCAAATGCCCGATAATCACCGGAAAAACGCAGAATTCGGAGCGCGACAGGATTTATTCCGATTTCCGGAACGGAAAGGAGCGCGTGCTTGTCGTGTCAAAAGTCGCGAATTTTGCAATTGACCTTCCGGACGCATCGGTGGCGATCCAGGTTTCAGGAACATTCGGCAGCCGGCAGGAGGAGGCACAGCGCCTCGGAAGAATTCTCCGTCCTAAGGAGCGGAAATCCCGGTTCTTCACGCTGATAACAAGGAACACCGTCGAGGAGGAATTCGGCTCCAACAGACAGAAATTTCTTGCCGAACAGGGCTATGCCTACAGGATAATCAGATGGAATTCGGAAACGGATCTGGACTCCCTGTGCACATCCGGAGAGGAGCCGGAACTATGACTTACAGCGGAATTCAAGGCAGAAAAGAGGACAGAATCGGGGAATGGCAGGAGGCTTTTTTCTCCCTTACGGACGAAAAATTCTCATCCCTGATGCGGCTTTACCTCGGAGACATAAAGACTCCGTACAACAAACAGCGGCTCATAAGCCAGCTTGCCAGCTTTATCAGAAACAGCGGAAACCTCAAAAGCATAATCGGAATGCTGGATGCCTTTGACCTGAATGTGCTGACAGCAGTCAGACTGCTCCCCGCACCGACCTGTCCCAAACTTACGGAATTTTTCGGCGGACAGTATCCGGCCGAGGAGATATATTCGGAGGCGACAAATCTTTCCGACAGGCTGATTCTGTTCACTGCGGACGAAAAAAATCCCGGAGGCGGAACGCTCAGAATAAATCCGTTTCTTGAGGATGAGCTTGCTCCGCTTCTGAACACGGCGAGAATTCTTCCTCCGGCGCACACCGCCGAAATGTCATACAGCGGCACCATCCCTCTATCCCCGGATTTTATAGCGGCGTTCATATCATTCGTAAGGACAAAAGGCTGCGCATCAAAAGCGGACGGAACAATCAGGAAAAACGACATGAACAGAATCTCCACGATATTCGCGGGAAGGGAACGCCAGATTCAGCTTCTGTTCAGCGCATTCTCCGCACTTGGAATTCTTCTGGAATCAGAGAAACGGACCGCCGTGGACCAGGACAAGCTGCGTCTTTTTTCGGAGATGGAACCTCCTCAGCAGTACGCATTCATCTGCGCCGCGTCATGCGGAAGAGAAAGCCGTGACGGACTCAGAAAATCCGCCCAGCTCCTGCTGGACTGCGTCAGTTCCGTTCCGCCGCAGGGAAACACAAGGCGTGTCATAACAAGAATGGCATATCTTGCCGGAATCAGGACGGACGGCGGATTTTCAAGAAGCAGGTTCAGCAGAATGATTGAGGCGGCAAGATGCGGCGGACAGGAACAGGCTCTGACGGACACAAGCGCGGGAAAAATCGCGGACAGACTGATTGATTCCGCCGTTGAATTCGGAATTCTTGAGCGCAGCGGATTTGATGCGGACGGAAACGATATTCTTGTCCGCGGAAGCTGCATGGATGCGAAAAACAACTGCGGAGAACCGCAGAAAGTCCTGAACATAGAATCAACGTTCTCGGTGACATTTCTGCCCGGTCTTGATCTTGCCGGACTTCTGCCACTGACTTCATTCCTTTCCGTAACAAAAAGCGGAACGGTCACGGAATATGAAATAACAAGACAGTCGGTATCCGCCGCATTCGACGAGTCTGCAACGCCTCAGCAGATTCTTGAGAAGCTTCAGTCCCACACACCTTATCCGCTGCCGCAGAACCTGAGGCTTTCCGTGGAGGAATGGTTCACGTCATATTCGGCCGCGACAATTTATCACGGCTATGTGCTGAAAACATCCGGAACAAACACGGCAATAGCCGAAAACAATCCGAAAATCAGCAGATTCATAAAGGAAAAGCTTGCGGACGGAATATATTTTCTGAACATTCCGGCGGACATGACCGCAGAGACATTCATCAGATCCAGCGGACTGGAATTCATGGGAAAAACGAGGGAGGCATCGGAGCAGAGAACGGCGGCGGATTTTCCGCTGCTCCGGAAACCGCAGAAAATCGTTGAATTTGAAGACGGAGAGATTCCTCAGGAGCAGAATTTCGCGGCGCAGACAATCTGCGGTCTCCGGCAGGAACTTGACAAGATGGACATTCCGCCACAGCACCGCGAATGGCTTGCCGCAAAAATAACAAAACGGCTGATCATATCGCCGGAACAGCTGAGAAACGCGTCTTTCAGGGCGGAGATTCTTGAGGCTGACGGAATGGACTTTGCCGGAAAAATCCATCTTATAGAAGCCGCACTCAAGGCCGGAGATATGCTTTCTGTCAGGCTTCCGTCCTCATCAGGAAACGGAGAATTCAACACCTTTCTTGGAAAACCGCTCCAGCTCATAAAGCAGCAGGGAGAAGCACTTCTCTCAATCTCCGCCGAGCCGGAACACATAACGCAGAACATACCGGTCAGCAGAATATCATATCTGAAAAGGATTCACTGAAACACCGCTCAGCAGTACGGATTGTCAACCGTAACCACGCAGTTGACATCCGGACATACAGCTCCCATCCTCCGCTGGAATTCATCCCTCAGCTGCCGGTCCGTCAGCCTGAATCCGAAAGGTCTTATCACATCAAAAATAAGATTCGTATGCGTCGGGCCGGGAACAACCCTGACATCGTGGACCGTAAGTTCCGGACCTATATCCGCCGTGATTCCGGAAAGAATCTCCTTGAATCCGCGGAGCTTTTCATCCGCCGTATCTATCGGATCCATGTGAATCACCGCCTGGCAGCTGAATTTTTCAGAAAGCGCGCGCTCCGCATTGTCTATCGCATCATGCAGCCCGAACACATTCCTGTCACCGGGAACCTCCGCATGAAGGGAAATCATCTTGCGCCCCGGACCGTAATCATGCACGACAAGATCGTGAATTCCGCTTATCGGCGGATGGGACATAACTTCCCTCTCAATCTCATCTGCAAATTCCCTTGAGGCCGGTCCGCCAAGAAGAGGACGGACGGTATCCCGCGCGGAATCAATTCCCGTGTAAATTATGAAAAGCGACACCGCGACTCCGGCAACGCCGTCCACCGGAAAATCCGTCACGGATGAAAGAAAAAGCGACAGCGCGGCCACCGATGTTGCGGCCATGTCCGAAAGGCTGTCCTTTGAGGCGGCTTCCATCGAAACCGAATCCAGTCTGCGCGCAAACGAGCGGTTGTAGCAGAACATATAGAATTTCACAAGAACGGACACAAGCATGACCGCAGCCGGAAGAATTCCTGCACGGACCGGTTCCGGATGAACGGCCGACATGACGGACGATTTCATCAGCTCGATTCCCATCAGAAGAATGAGGAATGAAATCACAAGTCCCGAAATATATTCAAGCCTGCCATGTCCGAAAGGATGCTCGGTATCCGGTTTTTTGGAAGAAAGCTTGAATCCCAGAAGCGACACCACGGACGACGCCGCATCCGAAAGATTGTTGAACGCATCGGCCGTAACCGCGACGGATGCGGAGAGAGATCCGGCAGTGAATTTTGCGGCGAACAGAATCAGGTTCAGGAAAATTCCGGCCGTTCCGCAAAGAATCCCGTACTGCTCACGGACTTTCTGATTTTCGTAGTCATTTCTGTTCTTTATGAATATAAGCGACAGAAGCTTTATCATTTCCGGACTCTCCTGCGGTCATGCGCACTGCATGGGGCATCAGTTTTTATCCGGCGAGTATACAACGCTTTCCAGAACCGTTTCAAGTTCATCAGGCAGCGCGCTGAAAAAATCAAATCCGGTAATCTCTTCTATATAATCAACATTTGTAAGATACTGCTCCCAGGAGCCGCCGGACGCGCAGCCCTGAGCATTTGGAACGCAGACCGAAATTACGGCAGTTTCTTCTCCGATTCTGGCGAAATCGTCATCTCCCGATGGAAGCACAAGCATTATCTTCCAGGACCAGGCGGGAACATTCACCGCAAGCCCTTCTCCGCTTTCCGGGTTTTCCGCCGCAACAGGAATTTCCGAGAATTCTCCCCTGGCGCTTTTTCCTCCTGATCCGGCAGGTCCGGCAAAAATGTAAAGCTCATTTCCGGATTCGGCAAGGCTTCTCCCGAACATCTCCAGATCACGCCACACAATCCGGTTCAAGTCCGGTGCCTGCGGAATCATGTTGGTCATAAGGAAAGTGGACTCGTTGTCCTCCTTTGAAAAAGTCCGGTCGGCGGAAGGACAGACATGTCCCCGGTCAAAACCGTACACATTGAATTTGTAGTCCGATTTTTTCACGCGGTACCAGCCTTCCGGAAGCGAGGAGTCCGGGCGGAAGGAATCTGAACGCGCCGCATTTCCGAAATCGGCCTGGCACAGATGCCATGCGACCCAGTTGGGACAGAGGGAAGACGCGTTATATGACAGGACATAACTGTTCTTTTCCATAAGATAATTTTCGGGAACGGACAAATCGGACTCCGCCCCGGAAGGATTTCCGAAAGCAAGCGGACTGTCCTGACATACAGCGTTATCCTGGGATTCAGCCGGAGCGCCGGAAACCGTCATGTCCTGAGCTGACAGACAAAAGAAAAAAAGAGCGGAAACAAGGATAAGAAGCGGGAATTTTCCGCGGATAAATTTCATGCGTCAAATCTACAGGTTCGGACGCAGATATTCAATGAGAACACCAAAAGTGTATCAAAATGAAACACTTCACCGGAATAATTCCGTCCGTGTGTCATTTGTTCCCCATGAATCCAAGTAAAACTGACGGATTTTTCCTGAAAGCAACATTTTTTTTGAATTTTTCGGCTTTTCCGCACTTTTTTTGTTGACGTTTTTAATTGGCACATAAATTGCATATCATAAAATGTAAGATATTACAAAACGCTCTGACAAATTATGGAGGAACTGAAAATGACAAATTGCGACAACATTCTTGCGATGTATCTCAAGGACATAAACAAAATTCCGCTGCTCTCCCATGACGAGGAGACCGAACTTGCAATAAAAGCGAAGAACGGCGACAAGGCGGCAAAAGAAAAAATCGTGAACGCAAACCTCCGTTTCGTCGTCAATGTGGCAAAAAAATATCAGAACCATGGAATCGACCTTATCGACCTGATAAGCGAGGGAAATATCGGACTCCTTACAGCAATCGAAAAATTCGATGTCACAAAAGGCTATCATTTCATATCCTATGCCGTATGGTGGATCAGACAGTCAATTCTTAAAGCCGTCTGCGAAAAAAGCCATGCGATCCGCCTGCCGCTCAACCGCGCGAACGAACTTGTCCAGATTGAGCACGCAAGAAAATCAATCGCAGGCAACAAGACCGAGCAGCAGGAATTCGAGGAAGTAGCCGCGATGCTGAACATGGATCCGGCTCATGTACGCGAGATGGTCAACATCTCACGTGAGATGGTCTCTCTCGATGCCGAAATCGGAAAATCAGACAACGACCACACGGTTCTCGGTGACTTCTACGAGGACGAGCGCTACGGACGTCCGGAAGAAAAGGTGATTGACGCAACGATGAACAATGACATAAACAAAGTTCTTGACACGCTCAAACCGAACGAGGCAAAAGTAATCCGTATGCGTTATGGTCTGAACGGAAGAAAGCCGATGTCTCTCAAGGAAGTCGGAGATGAATGTAATCTTACAAAAGAAAGAATCCGCCAGATTGAGAAACATGCGATTGCACGTATGCAGCATCCTGCAAGGATGAGAAGGCTCGAAGCATACGTCGCATGACAGAACCAGTTTCCACTTCCGGACGCCAAGTCCGGATTTCCGGCTGAACGGTCATTTCTCCTGCTGTTCAGCCCTTTTTTTCAGCAGAACTGATTCCGGCGCAGTCATTCCTTACATCCGCACCGGCTCCGAACATACGCATAATCCGAAAAAAGAACGCCTGAAAAACAAAACTGGTCGCTATCAGAACAAGACTTACCGCCACGACATCGGCCGTCTCCAGATGAACCTGAGCGCGCTGGAGCACCGCCCCAAGCCCGTACCGCGGAATACACAGAACCTCTCCCGCAGCCACGACTTTCCAAGTAAGACCGAAACACGAAATCGCACCGTCCTTTATGAAAGGAACGGCGGCCGGCAGTTTTATCCACCGGAATTTCTGGAATTCAGAGAAACGGAATACGGCGGCCATCTCAAGAAGCGACGGCTCCGAATTCCTGAGTCCGGAAGCCACGGATGTCACCATTATAGGAAGCGTCATCACGACTGAAACAAAAACAGGAACGGTTCCGGACGTGAACCAGAAAAGGGCCACAAGGATGAACGAAACGACCGGTGCGCCTCTTACCGCGGCAAGAGGAATCTCCATAAAAAAAGCGAAGAATTCAAAGAGTCCGCATAGAATTCCAAGCGCCACACCTAGAACGGCAGTCACCGAAAACGAAGCGGCACAGCGCAGAAGCGTGAACACATAATTCCGCCAGAACCCCTCATCCCGTACAATCACCGTCAGCCGCATAAAAACCGCAGCCGGAGAAGGAAGAATCAGAGGAGAATTCACGCAGAATGCGGCAAGACTCCAGAACAGAAGCACCGCAAAAACCGACAGAAGCCGTCCGATCCGTCTTTTTGCCGCCATACCGCCCATTCCGATTCAGTCCGCCCGCCAGTAGAATCCGTCGTCGGGAAGTTTTCCTCCGACAGAAGCTCCGTCATAATCAAGAAAAATGGAAATCAGCGTCTCAATCTGGGTGCGGGCCTCATCCGCCGGGATAAACACGAAATTTGACTTGGGCACGGAAAACGAAACAGCACTGGCCTTCAGTCCAAGTCCGTATTTTTCATTGAGGCGTCCGGCCTCGACCGGATTTTTTACTGTCCGCTCTATTGAGTCCCTGAGCTCCTCCATGAACAGATTCATCCGTTCCGGACTTTCCTCCACAAAACCGCGTCTTGCAACAAGAAGCGTCAGCGGAAAATTTCCGCCGCTTCCGGCAATCCGCGCATATTCCGCCTGAAAATCAACCGCCCGGAACACATCCTTTGACTTCAGTTCGGCGACAGACGCAAACGGTTCCGGCAGAACCGCATATTTCACCTTGTCAGAAATCAGGGCGGCGGCGATTCCTGCCGTCGGGACAGAAAAATCAAGCGTTACGCCGTAGACATTGTTTTCGGAAAGCAGTTTTTTGAACATATACTCAGGAGTCGCACCCTGCCCCGCAACCGACACGGTTTTTCCGGAAAGCTGCCCAAGCCCCGACACGCTCCTGTCCTTTGTCAGTAGGACAAGATTTCCGTTTCCGGTGACTGCAGCGCAGACTATCGCACCGGCTGTCGTATTGTAAACCTTTGCGGCGACATTCACGGGGAAAAAACCCACATCTATCTCGTCCCTGAGCATCTTTGGCAGAAGAGCCTGCGGCTCGGAGAATTTTGAGAATTCAATTCCATTAGCGGAATTTCTGTCCATCATGAACGCGACGGGAACAGCAGAAGGGCCGTTCAGGATTCCTGCGCGGACAGGCTTTTCGTCAGCGGAAACACCAAGAAGCGCACTCAGCGCAATAAAAAACGCAAGATATTTTTTCATTTGCGGAGATTCTATCAGCAGAAAAAATTTAATTCAATCGGAACGGATGACACACAACCGGCGGATTCTGAGGCGGAACTTTCCTGAAATTCACATCTTGACGCTGACCGGATTTTATTTATATTTAATGGCACTGATGATCTGCGATATATGTAAAGAAAGAAAAGCCGGCGTCTTCCTGAGCAGGATGACCGGCAACAAAAAAAAGGAATTCTCGCTGTGCTTTCAATGTGCGGCCGGATTCGGGCTTCCGTCCGAGGATTCGGCAAAAGTGACGGAAGCCGTGAATAAAATAGAAGAATTCATGGCTGAAAAGGAGAACGGAATTCCGTCAGAAAGCGGCAGGCTGTGTCCTGTCTGCGGAAAAAGCCTGCGCCAGGTGCTCAGATCTGAAGAAGCCGGATGTCCCGAATGTTACCACTGTTTTTCGGCGGAAATAACGGAATTCATGCGGCGCAGAAAAATTCCGTCCGGATATGCCGGCGAGCTGCCCGCCCGTCTCAAAAATTTCAGAAGCAGGCTTACAGACAGAATCGACATACGGACAAAACTTGACGACGCAGTTCTTCACGAGGAATACGAAAAAGCCGCATTTTACCGCGATTATCTGACAATACTTGAGCGGAAGGACACCGTATCCGGCAGCGACAGCGGAAACGGGGAGAATTCATGACGATGGAAAGCACGATGACGCCCTGGTATTCGCAGGAAGGTCCCGACGATGATGTTGTAATCTCCACAAAGGCAAGGCTCGCACGCAATCTGGCGGATTTTCCGTTCTGCGGAAAATTCAACGGAGACGACGGAGAACGCGTAAAGTCACTTGTCAGGGACGCACTTCCGTCCGAACCGGAATTCAGCGTGATAGACGGAAATGAATTCACGGAGGAAGGAAGAAATATTTTTACCGAACGAGGAATTCTGCGCGGCGGAAACTTCGGAGCCGCAGCCGTAAGCGATGACGAGAGCCTCTCCTGCCTGGTGAACAGCACGGATCACCTGAGAATATCCGCATATTCGGCCGGAGAGGAATGTACAAAAACGGTGAGGAAATGTCTCGGAACAGATTCGGAAATGCAGAAAAAACTTCAGTTCGCGGCAAGCCGTGAATTCGGCTACCTGAATGCGGAACTCAAAAACTGCGGCTCCGGACTGAAAATTTCGGTGCGCTGTCATATTCCCGCCTGCGTGATGTCAGGGACATTCGCCAAAACAGATGAGTATCTTGATTCCGCCGGACTTGAGTCCAAAGCAGTATTCGGGGAAATTCCCGGAAGCGACTGTCCGACCGCAATCTACGACATCGGGAACAAACACTCGTCAGGAATCACGGAACTTGACGTTATGGCGGCGGTAAAATCAGCGGCGGAATTTATTGTAAAAACAGAGAGAAAGATAAGGGCGCGTTATGCCGATAATCAACCTGCTGAAATCCTGAATCTTTCCATGCGCGCCTGGGCAAAGGCGATGTTCTCCCGGTTTCTTAAAAGGGACGAATCTGTAAACGTTGTTTCCGCAGTGAAATTCGGTCTCCATGCCGGCTCACTTGAAGGAATTTCGGATGCCGTGCTGGACGCGCTCATCTTCAGGACGCAGAAATGGAACCTTGACTACATAATCAGAAGCCACAGCCTTCCTTTTGAACAGGAACTGGAGGACACGCCGGAACGGAGAATTGACAGACTCCGCGCGGTCGTGTTTCAGGAGGCTTTTGAAAAAATCAGGTTCACCAGATGATATTGAGGTTTTTATGAAAAATTTGTCTCCAAGAGCCAAGCGGATTGTTCTTGCGCTCGCACAGGACGAGGTGAGAAGAAATTCCAGCCGACAGATGCTTCCTGAGCACATCATGCTTGCTCTTGTAAAAAGCGGCGACGGAATAGGCTTTACGGTTTTTTCGCGCTTTCAGCTTGATGTAAGAAATTTCCAGCTGGAACTTGAGAAATTCCTGAGCGTCGGAGATAAAATTCAGGGAACACACGAAATTCAGTTCAGCAGAAGATACAACTCGATGATGGACATAGCCGGAATCGAGTCGAATTCGCTCCACAACGATTATGTCGGCACGGAGCATTTTCTTCTGGCCGCAATCCGCGAGGAGGACAGCATAACGTCCCGTTTTTTTGCCGCGGAAAAGGTGACGATTGCGGACGTAAGGCTTTCTGTTATAACTCTGCAGGCGCAGCAGCTTTCGTCCACAAAACAGTCCGGCTCCGAATCGCTTGTGGATTCGGTGTTCAAGAATCTTTTTGAAGGTCCGGCATCTCCAGGATTTTTCCGCATGAACGACGATGTGCAGACTGAAAAACCGCAGAAACAGAGACAGAAAACATCGTTTCTGGCGGAATTCAGCCGTGACCTGACAAAAATCGCGGCCGAAAAAAAATCAGATCCGGTTGTCGGACGTGACAGGGAAATCAGGAGGATGATCCAGATTCTGTCGCGCAGGACAAAAAACAATCCCGTGCTGACCGGAGAGCCGGGTGTGGGAAAAACCGCGGTTGTCGAAGGGCTTGCTCAGCATATCGTGGAAGGAAAAGTTCCCGGCGGACTTCTGAAAAAGCGGATTCTGGCGCTTGATCTTGCCGGACTTGTGGCAGGAACAAAATACCGCGGCGAATTTGAAGAACGCATGAAGCGGATGATGAAGGAGCTTACCGAAAACCGTGACATCATCCTGTTCATAGACGAATTTCACACGATTATCGGAGCCGGCGGTCCTGAAGGAACGATGGACGCGTCAAACATAATGAAGCCGGCTCTTTCCCGCGGAGAAATTCAGATGATAGGTGCGACAACAACAAAGGAATACACAAAATATATCGAGAAGGATCATGCGCTTGAACGGAGATTTCAGGTCGTCAAAATTGAGGAGCCGGACGACGACGAGACCGCAAGAATTCTTGACGGAATAAAACCGAAATTCGAGGAATATCACAACGTCATCTACGGTGACGGAACTGTTCAGGCGGCGGTAAAGCTTTCGCGCCGGTACATTCCCGAAAGGGTTCTGCCTGACAAGGCGATTGATATTCTTGACGAGGCCGGCGCCGCAAAGAAAATTCAGGACGATGAGAAGCCTGCCGAACTTGAGGAGCTTGAGCGTAGCATAAACCGCCTGACGGAAGAAAAAAAATCCCTTGTGCAGAATCAGGACTACGAGAAGGCCGCACTTATACGGGACAAGGTTATCGAACTGAAAAAACAGCTCACCGTATTCAGCAACTTATGGAAGGAGAACAGCGCGAAAACCCGCAAGATTGTGACAATAAGCGACGTTGAGCATATAATCAGCGAGATGACGGGAATTCCGGCGGAACAGCTTTCATCCTCCGAGGCAAAAAGGATTGTGAGAATGGAGGAGGAGCTTCACAGGATTGTAGTCGGGCAGGATGAGGCCGTAAGACTGATTTCCGGGGCAATAAGAAGAAGCCGTGCGGGAATCTCATCACCGGACAGGCCGATAGGCTCGTTCATCTTTCTGGGTCCGACAGGAGTCGGAAAAACGCAGCTCGCAAAGGCTCTTGCCGAATATCTTTTCGGAAAACAGGACGCGCTGATCCGCATTGATATGTCGGATTTTATGGAAAAGCACAATGCCAGCCGTCTTGTCGGAGCGCCTCCGGGTTACATCGGCTACGAGGAGGGCGGAATTCTCACAGAAAAAGTGAGGAGACACCCCTACTCCGTTGTTCTGCTTGACGAAATCGAAAAAGCACATTCCGACATATTCAATCTCCTTCTCCAGATTCTTGAGGAAGGCGAGCTAAGCGACAATCTCGGCCATACAGTGAATTTCAGGAATACCGTCATAATAATGACGAGCAACGCAGGCGCAAGGCAGATAACGAATGAAGGCAGAGCCGGATTTTCCGTTACGGAAGGCGTTGTTCCCTACACGGAGATGAAATCCGGCGCGATGAACGAACTGAAAAAAATCATGGGTCCGGAAATTCTGAACAGGCTTGATGATGTGGTCGTGTTCAATACGCTTTCAAGACAGGAAGTGGCGTCGATTCTGGAGATTCAGCTTGACGAGCTGAAAAAACGCCTTGCTGAAAGGGACATCTCTTTCAGCGTTTCGGCGGCGGCAAAGGAATATCTGGCAGAAAACGGATACAATCCTTCAATGGGCGCACGTCCGATGCGGCGGCTCATCCGTAAAGAAATAGAGGAACCTCTTGCCGTTCAGATTCTTTCGGACGAGAATTCCGGACGCAGACAAGCTCATGTCGAGGCGCGCGGAGGAAAGCTCCATCTCAGACTTGAGGCTGAGACGGAAAAGGAGAGGAACAGAATTTCTGTTGAGAACAAAACCTGCACGAGGTGACTTTATTTATGGAAGAAATTGTTTTATCGGACTTCGGGAAAAAGCTCTGCGGTCCTTCGGGAATAAACCAGCTGATGGACGATCTTGGAAAACCGTTTCCGGAGGGCGTAAGAATTGTTCAGATGGGCGGAGGAAATCCCGCGAGAATTCCGGAAGTGGAAAAAATGTACCGCCGGCAGATGGAGCGGATTCTGAGCTGCGGCGACGACTTTGAGAACCTTATCGGACGTTACGATTCGCCGCAGGGAAAAACCTCCTTCATCAGGGCCACGGCGGAATATCTGTCATCAAAATACGGATGGAAAATCGGACCGGAGAACATCGCCGTCACAAACGGAAGCCAGTCCGCGTTTTTCTATCTGTTCAATATGTTCGCAGGAAAGACAACGTGCGGAAGTGAATCCGCGGACCGGAAGATTGTTCTGCCGCTTGTGCCGGAATATGTCGGATATGCGGACCAGTCAATTGAGGAGAACACATTTGTAGGAATTCCCGCATCATTTGAGATTGACGGACATTCGTTCAAATATCACATAAATTTTGAGCTTCTGGAAAACTATCTTGACAGCCACGGCGATACCGGCGCACTTTGCGTGACCCGCCCGACAAATCCTACGGGAAACGTCCTCACCGATGAGGAAATAAGAAGACTTTCGGCACTGTCAAAAAAGCACGGAATTCCGCTCATGATTGACAACGCCTACGGGCTTCCATGGCCGGACATCATCTTTACGGACGACGCGGAACCGTTCTGGGACGAGAATGTGATTCTCTCGATGAGCCTGTCAAAAATCGGACTGCCGTCGCTCAGAACCGGAATAATAATCGCACGCAGCGAGATAATAAATTCCATCTCAAGGATAAATGCGATTGCGGCGCTTGCGTCCGGAAGCATAGGTCAGGCTCTTGCAGGAGAACTGATTTCGTCGGGTCAGCTTGTCGGCACGGCGCAGAAGTGTGTCCGTCCTTTCTACGAGAACAAGTCCCGGATGACGCAGGAATGGATCCACCGTTATTTTGCCGGAACTGATTATGCGGTCCACAAAAGCGAAGGCTCGATTTTTCTCTGGCTGCTGATGCCGTCACTGAAAATCACGACAATCGAATTCTACGGAATTCTCAAGGAACAGGGAATTTTCGTGATGCCCGGAGAATATTTCTTCTTCGGCGGAAGCCCGGACTCAGAATTTCCGCCCGTAACCGAACATCCGCATTATTCAAAATGCCTCCGCCTGAACTATGCGCGTCCGGCCGACGAGATTGAATATGGAATAAAGACAATCGCAGAAAACTACAGGAAATTCTCATCATGACTTTTGACGGAAACACAGTCTACATTCTCGACTCTTATGGCCTGATTTACCGCTGCTACTACGCGTTCATAAGAAATCCTCTCATGAACAAAAAAGGAGAAAACGTATCGGCCGTATACGGATTCTTCAACTCGCTTTCGCAGTTTTTCGCGCATTACAGGCCAGGCTATCTGATTGCCGCACTGGACTCAAAGACACCGACATTCAGGCACAAAATGTACACGGAATACAAGGCCAACCGCGACAAGACACCGGAAGATCTGTTTGAGCAGATTGACATAATCGAGGAGCTCCTTGATGTGCTCAGAATTCCCGTAATACGCTGCGACGGATACGAGGCTGATGACGTGATCGCCACATTCGCAAAAAAATGCGTGGAAAAAGGCCACACCTGCCGGATTCTTTCCGGCGACAAGGATCTGATGCAGCTTGTTGACGACAACATCCAGATTCTAAAGCCGACAAAGGACAACACCGGTTCGGGCTGGGAAACCGTAGGAGCGTCCGGAGTCGAGGCTGAATGGGGCGTTCCTCCGGAAAAACTGCTCGATCTGCTTTCGCTGATGGGAGACAATGCGGACAATATTCCCGGCTGCCCCGGAATCGGAATAAAGACAGGACTCAAGCTGATAAATGAATACGGAAGTCTGGACGGAATTTTCGCCAATGCCGACGGAATAAAAGGCGCTGTCGGAAATAAAATCCGTGAAGGCAAAGAGACGACCGAACTTTCGCGCACTCTGATAACGCTGTGCCGGACCGCACCTGTTCCCGCGGAATACGATTCGTTTTTTGACAACGGAAACGGCTGCTGTTTTGAATACAAAGCCCTTGCGGACAGGCTTGCGGCGGACGGATTTCCGTCGTTGGCCAAAAAATTCGCGCTCATGTCGGAAAATGCGGAAACTGGCGGCAACAACGGAGATTCAGAGCTTTTCGGTGATGAATCGGCGCAACCGGAGAAAAAAACTGATGCTGCGGAAACGCCCGGACTGGTTCCGCTGAAAAAAAACAGAGGAAACTACAGGGCGGTGACAGAACTTACTGAACTGAGCGGATACATAGACAGAATTCTTTCGGCTCCGGGAAAAACCGCCGGATTCGACACCGAGACCGACGGTCTCGACTCCTGCAGCGCAAAAATCGTAGGTTTCAGTCTGTCCGCCGCCCCCGGAGAAGGAATCTATGTTCCGCTGATGAATTCGGAATCGCTGCTTGCCGGTGAGCTGATACAGAAAACCGATGCATTCAGGGAACTCGGAAGAATTTTCGACAGCCCTGACGTTACGGTGGTTGTCCACAACGGAAAATTCGACCTTAAAATTCTCGCGTCAAACGGATTTTCATTTGCCGGAGACGGGCCTTTATGCGCGCTGGCCGACACGATGATTGCAGCCTGGCTTCTGGAACCGGATATGCAGGGACGGGCCGCATTCTCCCTGGAAAAACTTGCCGAATCGGAGCTTGGACTTGCCGGCACGGAATTTGAAGACATAGTTCCCAAAGGCAAAACTTTTGACACAGTTCCGATTGAACAGGCCGCGGACTATGCGGCCGAAGATGCGGATTTTACGCTCAGCCTATGGAAAAAACTTGAACCGAAACTCCATGAGAAAAAGCTGGCGGACCTTTTCCGCGGAATGGAGATGAAAATTCTTCCGATTCTGGCGAAAATGGAACTTACAGGAATTCATCTTGACCGCAAAATGCTTGACGCATACAACGAACAGCTGACATCCGACATTGAGACCGCGGAGCAGGCGATATATTCGGAGGTCGGACATCCGTTCAACATCGCGTCAACAAAACAGCTGCAGCAGGTTCTTTTTGAGGAACGCGGACTTCCGCACGGCAAAAAGACGAAACGCGGCTACTCCACTGACACATCGGTTCTGGAGGAGCTGGCGCCGCTCGATTCAGTGCCCCGAAAAATCCTTGAATTCAGGGAACTTACAAAGCTCCAGTCAACTTACGTCGAGACGCTTCCGAAAATGTGCGACCGTTCAGACAGAATCCACCCGGATTTTATACAGACGGGAACCGCCACGGGAAGACTTTCCTGCCGGGATCCGAACCTCCAGAACATTCCCGTAAGGAATGAGGCCGGAAGAAAAATCCGCTCGGCATTCACCGCCGTTCCCGGCACCGTGCTGATTTCGGCGGACTATTCGCAGATTGAGCTTGTCGTGCTGGCTCATCTTTCGGGCGACAGGACCATGGGCGATGCATTTGCCGCCGGAGTGGATATTCACAGGGCAACCGCGGCGCTTATTTTCAGGGTAAAGCCGGAGGATGTCACGCCGGAGATGAGACGCACCGCAAAGACGATAAATTTCGGCGTAATCTACGGAATGAGCGCATTCAGGCTCGCACACGACCTTGGAATATCAAGAACTCAGGCCTCGGACTTTATCGGAACCTATTTTGACACATACAGCTCAATCCGCGAATTTATGGACACCACCATAAAACAGGCGGAAACGACAGGATTCGTGACCACGCTGGCCGGGCGCAGGCGGAGAATCATGTACATCAACAGCAGGAACAGGACGGAACGGGCGGCTGCGGAACGCGTGGCGGTGAACACACCGGTTCAGGGCAGCGCGGCTGATATTGTAAAAAAAGCGATGATCGACGTTGACCGCGCGCTGTCAGAAAATCCGACCGGAGCGAAGCTTCTTCTCCAGGTTCACGACGAGCTGATTCTTGAATGTCCCGACGACAGGAATTCGATAGAAAGAACAATCGGAATTGTCCGCGACAAAATGGAACACACGGTGAAACTTCGGGTTCCGTTAAAAGTTTCAGTGGAATACGGAAGCAACTGGGGAGAATTCCATTGATAATCGGAGTGACCGGACAGATGGCGGCCGGAAAGAATCTTGTATGCGGAATTCTCAAGAAACACGGCTGGCTGTCAGTAGATGCGGACGAACTTGCCCACCGCGCGATAGAATCCTGTGCGGAACGGATAAAGCGGGAATTCTCGGATGAGGCGGAAGCGGAAGGCATAAACATCTGCGCCGACGGAAACCGGATAAACAGACGCGCGCTCGGAGAATTTCTGTTCCGTTCACCGGAGCGGCTCGCAAGACAGGAGTCGATTGTCTACCCGGAAATCACAAGGATGACGGAGGAATTCATCGCGGCAAACCCGGATGCGGACATAATTCTGAACGCTGCGGTTCTGTACAAAACTCCGGCCCTTCTCGGAAAATGCAGCTCCGTGGTTTTTGTCAAGGCGCCGTTTCTAATCCGTCTTTTCAGGGCGAAAAAACGCGACGGCCTAAAAATCAGCCTCATAATCAGGCGGTTCGCCTCCCAGAAAAACCTTCTGTCCCGATACAGGCAGTCCGGAAAAAAAATCATCGTGCTGAGAAATTCCGGCAGCGCGGATTCGCTTGAACGCAAAATCAGCAAATTGTTCTAAACAAATTTTTTCCACATCCGATATTTATGTTATGGGCAGGGAAATATTCGGAAAAGAAATTTCTGCGGCGTAAAATCAGATAAACTTGCGCCGCATTTCTCCGGTCTGATATTTTCCAAGAGGAAAAGATTATGGATCAGAAAAAAACTTTATTGATAATCGCCGGTTCTGGCATGTTCTTGCTTGTGGTTCTCGGAGCAGCACTGTTCCTTTACTCCCCTTCGGCAAAACCGGCGCCGGCAGTCGCAAGCACTTCTCCGGTTGAAAAAAGAATGCAGTCAGGCTGGAACGAAAGAGATGACGGCGGATTCCAGAACAATGCGCCGGTTGCAGTTCCTGATGAGATAAAGACAGCAAAAGTAAATGATATGTACGTCGTTTCGGACAATACGACTGTTGTGGGGCTGAATTCCGTGCAGCAGCAGGAGAACCGGCAGGAAGGTACGACAATCGATCTGAATTCCCTTAAAAATGAACTGGCGGCCGAAAACAGGACTCCGCAGAATATAAACATAACGGTAAACATTCCGGATTCTGCAAAACCTCAGAATCCTGAGGAAAACACAGCTCCATCTTATACAGAGGCGGAGCAGATCCGCACCTATGAAGAGCCGGTTTACACTGCAAAGGCGGATGTCCGTCCGGAGACTGCGCCTGCCCCTGCCAAAACATCACCCGAATCAGCCCGGGACAGGAACGTAACGCAAAAAAAGGAGACAGCCGTCCAGGTCAAAAAGGCGGAGCAAAAACCAGCCCCGGTAAAGGCGGCGGCCATAACGGAACCGGCAAAAAAAATCACAAGATATTGGGTTCAGGCGGCATCGTTCAGCAGCAAACAGAGCGCGGACAACGCAAGAGCCGTACTTGACTCGAACAAAATTCCCGCGGACATATTCACCTACCGTGACAACTCCGACAGGCTTTTCTACAGGGTGCGCGTCGGTCCGTACACGACAAAAAGCGAGGCGGAATACTGGCGCACAAAAATCGTCGCAATCAGCGAATTCTCATCCACGGAAAGCTACATAACAAGCACGACGAACTGAACGGTATAATTTTCTGTTATAAGACAAAATCATTTCCTTAATCTGCATAAAAAAGGCAATTAACTGTGCATGAGGACACATCAGTTAATTGCCTTATATTTTTTTGCCGCAGCCGCCGTTTTTACGGAGACAAAGCCATCATATCTGCCTTTCACTGATTTCTTTTCCGGCGGCGGAGGAAAATTCTCCGTTTCGGACAAAAAGGGATTCTCGGCCGAACGGAATGACTTCACGTCCGGAGCAAAAATACGTGCAGGAACGGTGAGTTTCTCCGCTTATAAAAGGGAAGAAAAATTCACATCAGGATTTTCATTCATCGCGCAGGACAGCAACAGAAATTTCACGCTGAATTTTCTTGCAGGCTCGCTGAATCTTTCCGGAGCAATTACAAAAATAAATTCTCCGACCCTTTCGGCTTCGGCACATCCGTTCGCGGTTCCAACGGTCTCGGCAAAAAACATCTCAGCTTCAATTCCGGGCAGAAATTCATTTTCCAATCCTATGGCGGTATCAGTCCGGACGGAATTTCCGGGTGCCAGGAGTTCCGTCAGCCTTACGGCAAATTCTGACGGAGATGCGGCGGCTTCCGTCCTGTCAGCTTTTTCAGCAGCGGAGATAAAATTCTCATTTTCCGCGACGGCAGGAATTTTCGCATACAGCAGGAAATCAGCAAAATACCGCAACGGAAATACCGACGGATTCCATTTCTGCGGAAGAGCTGAACTGTCGGCCGTCTGCGGAAATTTCTCTTCTATATTATCCGCCGGATTTTATGAATCACCGGAAAAAAATTTGTTTTCCACGATAAGCTTTGACGGAAAATTCACAAGACACAGAAACACCGCATTCGTCTCGCTTTTTCTCAATCCGTCCGGAGACATAATCACAGGCTCGGAGAAGCGGATCGGCAGATGCCTTCAGGCAAAAACCGGAATCCAGGGGCAGCTTGCAAAAGGAACATGGAAAAACACCTCGATACGCGGCGGACTGACATTATTTGCGGATATACAGCCGGACACCGGAGTTCATGATTTCCGGGCCGGAGTCGGAATAAAATCAGCGGCGGGAAAATTCAGTTCATCGGCAGTAATTCAGACAGGATTCACTGTGGACAGAAAAAATTCCGTCATAGTTCCGGGAAAAATATCCGCCTCGCTGAAAAATTCATTCGGAAAAGGAAAATTCAGGGCTGGAGCCGATATTCTGGCAGAAATTACTCCGGAAAACGGAAACCCCGCCGCCTCAACTGAAAAAATCACGGTTTTCGGAAACACCGGCTCAAATCCGTCATTTTACCAGGATTTGTCGCTCACATTAAGACAGAAGAACGGAAAATTCCACCGCGGAAAAGTTTCAGCCACGGCAAAAACGGTATGGCGGACACGGAGAACAAGCTGCACGGCCCGGATTTCATTTGAATTCAGTTTTTGACATTACCCTGTTGAATATCGCCCTGTAATTCATTAAAATATGCGGATAAGAATATTTCCAAAATTCGCATATTATTTTAAAGAGGTAACAATATGAGCTTTGATATTTCCAAAATGAGGAATATCGGTATTAGTGCCCACATTGACTCGGGTAAAACCACTCTGTCAGAACGTATTTTGTTCTACTGTAACAAAATTCATCAGATTCATGAAGTTCGCGGCAAAGATGGTGTCGGTGCTGTGATGGACTCTATGGATCTGGAGCGTGAGCGTGGTATCACAATCCAGTCAGCCGCCACTCAGGTTCAGTGGAAAGACTACACAATAAACCTTATCGACACTCCCGGACACGTTGACTTTACTGTAGAAGTTGAACGCTCTCTCCGTGTTCTTGACGGTGCCATCCTTGTTCTTTGCGCCGTCGCCGGTGTTCAGTCACAGTCTATAACTGTAGACCGCCAGCTCAAGCGTTATCATGTACCTCGTCTTGCTTTCGTGAACAAATGTGACCGCCAGGGTGCGAATCCGCTGCGCGTAAGAATGCAGCTCCGCGAAAAACTCGGACTTAACGCATATATGATGGAGCTTCCGATTGGTCTTGAGGACAAACTTGAAGGTGTTGTTGACCTTATCGGAATGAAAGCGCTTTATTTTGAAGGCAATGACGGCTCCGATGTACGTGTCGCCGAGATTCCGGCTCATCTTGTTGATGATGCGAACAAATACCGCGAGGAGCTTCTTGATGCCGCATCCATGTTTGATGACTCACTTATGGAGGACATCATGGAGAAAGGCTACAACGACGTAGATCAGGACAAACTGATTGCGGCAATCCGCAAAGGTACAATCGCCGAACAGTTCGTCGGTGTTTTCTGCGGTTCAGCCCACATGAACAAGGGAATTCAGCCGCTTCTTGATGCCGTCACACGCTATCTCCCATGCCCGACGGATGTAAAGAACGAGGCTCTTGATCTTGACAACAACGAGGCTCCGGTTGAGCTTGAATGTGTCGAGAACAAACCGACTGTAGCGCTTGCATTCAAGCTTGACGACGGACAGTACGGTCAGCTCACATACACACGTATTTATCAGGGAAGAATCAAGAAAGGTGAGGAGCTTTTCAACACCCGCTCAAAGAAGAGATTCAAGGTCGGACGTCTGGTCCGTATGAATGCGGCCGCAATGGAAGATATTACGGAAGGCGTTCCCGGAGACATCGTCGCTCTGTTTGGTGTTGACTGCGCATCAGGTGACACATTCACAAACGGCGGAGTGAACTACTCGATGGCATCTATGTACGTTCCTGAGCCTGTAATCTCACTTTCAATCGCACCGAAAGACAAACAGGCAGCAATGCAGATGTCAAAGGCTCTCAACCGCTTCACAAAAGAGGATCCTACATTCCAGGTGTATACAGATCCGGAATCAAACGAGACAATCATAAAAGGTATGGGCGAGCTCCATCTTGCCGTATATGTGGAGCGCATGAAACGTGAATACAACTGTGAGGTTGTCACAGGAGCTCCGCAGGTTGCATACCGCGAGTCAATCACACAGCGGGCGGAATTCAACTATACGCATAAGAAACAGACCGGTGGTTCAGGACAGTACGGACGTGTCGCCGGATTCATGGAGCCGGATGCGGAAAAAGATTACGAATTCATCGACGCAATCAAAGGTGGAGCAATTCCGAACGAATATATTCCATCCTGTGACAAAGGATTCAAGAAGGCTCTCGAAAAAGGCTCGCTCATCGGATTCCCGATTGTCGGCGTAAAAATCACAATCAACGACGGTCAGTATCATCCTGTTGACTCTTCCGATATTGCCTTCCAGACAGCCGCCATCGGTGCGTTCCGCGAAGGCTACGAGAAGGCAAAGCCTGTGATTCTGGAACCGGTGATGAAGGTTTCAATAACAGCACCGACGGAATTCCAGGGAAACATCTTTGGTCTTATCAACCAGCGTCGCGGTGTAATTGTAGACTCCGCCGACGAGAACAATACTTCTACGGTAAATGCGGAAGTTCCGCTCAGCGAGATGTTCGGATTCTCAACAATTCTCCGTTCCTCAACACAGGGAAAAGGTGAATTCACGATGGAATTCCTGAAATATGGAAAAGTTCCGAATGCCGTGCAGGAAGAGCTTATCAAGAAATACAAGGAAGAAAGGGCTGCAGCCAACAAATAGGATTTGTCAGCACACAAACAGGAGCCAATACTACTATGGATAAGAAAGATTTTATTGACCACAGTCCGGTCCGTTATTTCGACAAGCTCTCTGACGGAGGACTCAAGGCTTCCGAAATGGGACTTATAACAGCAAAAAAGGGACTCGGAAAGACTTCCGTCCTGGTTCAGTTCGGAATAGACAGCCTGCTTCAGGGAAAATCACTTGTACACGTCTCTTTTGACCAACATTCATCAAATGTGATTTCCTGGTACTCAAGCATTCTGTCAGAAATCGCAAAGAAGAAGCATCTGAACGATATTTCCGGTCTTGCGGAAGAAATCATGCGCGACCGCACAATCCTGAATTTCAATCAGGAGACATTCTCGCTTCCTAAAGTCGTGAACACACTCAAGGCTCTCAAGGAAGGCGGAATAAATGTCGGTGCAGTTGTCGTAGACGGACTTGATCTTGAGAAGACATCCAAAGCTGACCTTGACTGCTTCAAGAATTTTGTCGCAGAAAACGGAATGACCGCCTGGTTCAGTTTTACAAGCGAAAGCGCAGATCTCAAATCCACACTTGCCGCCGACAAGCTTGAGGTTTTTGCGACCGTATGTCATATCGCATCTGCTGGAAACGGACTTGAGCTTTCTCTGCTGAAGAACGGAGAGGGCAAGGTGAACCTTGATCCGAAAACCCTTCTGATGACAAAATAACACACAGAACCCCTTATGAATGAATATGGGACGTGCGGGAAATTTTCCGTGCGTCCCTTTTTGTTTTCCTCGGACAGTCTAAAATTTTCCATAAATTCTTCCATAAAATAGACTTTTTAAATCTGTTGCTGTAAAATACACGGATATGAGAATGCACACGTTTAGGGGTGGAGTCCATCCCGCAGAAATGAAGGAACTGTCGAACCAGTGTCCTATAACACCTGTCTTTCCATCTTCAAAAACAGTCACAATTCCAGTAACAATGGGAGGGGCACCGAACACGCCTCTCGTAAAACCCGGAGATATTGTGGCCAAGGGTCAGATGATTGCGTCAGGCGAAAAATTCATGAACTGCCCGGTTCACGCTTCTGTGGCCGGAAAAGTTAAGGCGATTAAAAACTGCATGGTCACCGGGAATGTTGAAGCTCCGTGCATAATAATAGAAAGCGACGGGTCGGACAACACAAGCTTCATGGAGCCGCTGGATCCGTTCACTTGCTCTCCGGAAGATGCACTCAGACGCATAAAAGATGCGGGAATAGTAGGAATGGGCGGAGCTTCATTTCCGGCACACGTGAAATTCAATCCGCCTGCGGACAAGGAGATTGATTTTGTTCTTGTAAATGCGGCCGAATGTGAGCCTTATCTTACCTGTGACGAGAGGACAATGCAGGAAACTCCGGAGCGCCTTATCGACGGACTCGCAATTCTTCTCCGGCTTGCAGGTGCGCGCGGAATAATCGCCCTTGAGGACAACAAGGCCTATATAAAACCGATTCTTGATAAAACCATTGCGGACAAAGGTTATTGCGACGATATGTCCGTCTGCCTTGTCAAAACAAAATATCCGCAGGGTTCCGAAAAATTCATTGTATCTGCGGTTCTTGGAATAGAAATTCCGTCCGGCAAGCTTCCTGCCGATGCGGGGTGCATAATCTCAAATGTAGGAACACTGTGTGCGGTGAGCGACGCGTTCAGACTGGGAATGCCGCTGATCGAACGTCCTCTTACAATTTCCGGCGGAGCGGTGGAGAAACCGTGCAACATAAAAGTTCCAGTCGGAACTCTCGTAAGCGACCTGATTCCGGACGTGTTCACGCTCAAAGAAAACGAAACCGCAAAAATAATAAGCGGCGGTCCGATGATGGGGTTCGCCATGGCATCCGCGGATTTTCCTGTGGCAAAAGGAACAAGCGGCGTCACCTTTCTCACTGCCGGGGAGACCTATCTTGTTGACGAGGAACAGTGCATAAGCTGCGGAAGCTGCGTGAATGTATGCGCAATGCACCTTTCGCCTGTGCTGATTCTGCGTGAACTGAAGGCAGGAAATTACGGACGTGCAAAAAAATTCGGACTGCTGGACTGCATTGAGTGCGGATGCTGCGCATTTGCCTGTCCCGCAAACGTAAGAATAGTCCAGCGTATCAGGCTCGGCAAATCAGTTGTAAGACAGATTGCGGCAGAAGAGAAAATCAAGGCTGATCTTGCAAAGAAAAAAGCCGAAGCAAAGTCAGAAGGAGACAAGAAATGAACGGAACAAACGGATATTATCTTTCCTCAAGCCCGCATTTTTCAAAAGGGCTTACAACACAAAAAATAATGGCCGCAGTTCTGATTGCGCTTCTGCCCGAAGTTGTGGCCGGCATTGTTTTTTTCGGATTCAGGGTACTCCTGTCAGTCGCCGTGTCAGTCGCAAGCTGCATTGCGTTTGAGGCGTTTTTCCAGAAGGTGACAGGACAGAAAGTTACGGTGGCGAATCTTTCGGCCTGCGTAAGCGGAGTTCTGCTTGCCCTCGTCTGTCCGCCGACACTTCCGCTGTGGATGCTGATAATCGGAGCAGCGGTCGCAGTTGTGGTCGCAAAGGGACTTTTCGGCGGAATCGGCTCGAACGTTTTCAATCCGGCGCTGACTGGAAGAGCTGTCCTTTTCATAAGTTTTCCTGCGGCGATGGGCGCATCCTGGCTGAATCCCTCGGCCGGCAACGCAATTGATGCGGTCTCCTCCGCCACGGCATTAAGCTACATAAAGGCCGGAACATTTGAGACCGGTCCGGATGTATACCTAAGATATTTCATCGGAAGCAGGGCGGGCTGCGCAGGCGAAACATCAATTCTGCTGATTCTGCTTTCATTCATTTTCCTTCTGCTGATACACGTAATCGACTGGCGCGCACCCGTAGCTATGGTTGCAACAGTCGTAGCGGGAACATTTCTGGCCTCGCTCGGAGACGGATTTGACGCCGCATGCTCAAACGCGCTGCTTTCTGTGCTCACAGGAGGACTTATGTTCGGCGCGGTGTTCATGGTGACGGACTACGCCACGGCACCGGTTACAAAGCCCGGCCGACTTGCATTCGGATTCGGCTGCGGACTGATAACATTTCTCATCAGGCAGTTCGGCGGATATCCGGAAGGTGTAATGTTCAGCATTCTGATAATGAATTCTATTGCCCCGTTCCTGAACAATCTTACATCAAGAATCTACGGCCACGGAAAAAAAGGAAGCAGACGCGCTGACACCGGCAAAATCGTACAGGAATTTGACCTGACATCCGCCTCGCCTGCAGAAAAATAGGAGTTGTGATATGGCAGAAACAACAGAAAAAACAAAGGATTCCGTTTTTGACATGATAAAACTGGGGCTTGTGCTTGTGGTGTATGCGGTCGCATCATGTACCGTGCTTGCCGTGGTGAACAATTTCACCGCCCCTAAAATAAAGCAGAATCAGATAGACAAGGCTAACACCGCGATGCGCGCTGTTTTCGCCGATGCGGATTCATTTGAGCAGATTACGGATTTTTCTCCGTCAGCAAAAGGAACAATAACCGTCAGCGACGTCTACCTTGCCAAAAAGGACGGCAAAGTTGTGGGCGGAGTCGCACAGGTTTCCGGTCCGACATACGACAAGGGAAAAATAATCGTCGGACTTGGTACGGACGGAATAATAACGGGAATGCAGTTTCTTGAGCTTTCCGACTCTCCCGGTTTCGGACTGAAAGCAAACGACCCGACTTTCTCGCTTCCGAACGGAAAGACATTCTACGGACAGTTCATGGGACTTGACGCTTCCGGCGGATTCACTGCGGGGAAAAATTTTGACGCAATCTCCGGCGCGACAATCACCAGTGCCGGTGCGGGAGATCTGGTTACTGAAGGAACAGCAACCCTCCTTGAATATTTTGAGAGGAATGACTATGAATAGACGACTTGCCTTGCTGACAAACGGTTTTTTAAAGGAGAATCCTCTCCTCATACTGAACATCGGACTTTGCTCATCACTGGGAGTTACTACAAGCATTTTCAACGGTCTCGGAATGGGAGCCGGAATGACATTCGTTCTTGTGATGAGCGAGATTGTAATAAGCATTTTCAGAAAACACATTCCGTCCGCGATAAGACTTCCGGTCTTCATAATAATAATAGCGGCGTTCACGACAATCGTGCAGCTGGTTCTCCAGGCTTACGTCGAATCACTTTATGACGCGCTAGGTGTATTCCTTCCGCTGATTGTCGTAAACTGCATAATCATGGGCCGTGTCGAAGCCTTCGCCTCGAAGAATTCCGTCGGCGATTCGGCTCTTGATGCGGTCGGAATGGGAATCGGCTACACAATGATTCTTGTGGCAATATCACTTGTCCGCGAACTTCTGGGAGGAGGAACACTGCTGGCCGGCACTCCGTTCAAGATGGAGATTATTCCCGAAGCATACAGAATCGGAATCCTGAACAGCGCGCCCGGAGGATTCATGGTTTTTGGATTTCTAGGTGCGGCGGTCCAGGGAGCGAAACAGGCTTCCGCCAGAAAGAAGGCCACAGAGAAAAAAATCATGACAGAAAAAACGGCGGAGGAAAACTGAAATGGCAGAAGCGATTGAACTTTTTATAAAATCCGCGCTTATCGACAATGTTGTATTCATCCAGTATCTTGCAATCTGTCCGTTCATAGGAATGACGGGTGATACGGAAAAAGCGACAGGAATGGGACTTGCGACAACATTCGTAATTGTGCTTGCGACAGCTGTAACATGGCCGCTCTACAGATTCGTCATGGTTCCGCTCGGTCTTGAATTCCTGCAGACACTTTTCTTTATTCTCGTGATTGCATCTCTTGTCCAGCTGGTCGAATTCTTCCTGAAGAAAATGGCACCCGGCCTTTACAATGCGATGGGAGTTTACCTTGCCCTGATCACGACGAACTGTGCGGTTCTGGGCGTCACGATAAACTGTATCGGCAAGAACTACAACTACGGCCAGAGCCTGATTTATGCGTTCGGAACAGCGATGGGTTTTCTGCTCAGCATGGTCATTATGAGCGGAGTCAGAAGCCGTATGAAGACCGCGAAAATTCCTGAAGCCTTCAAGGGTTCTCCGGTGCTCTTCGTCGCTGCCGGACTTCTGAGCCTCGCATTCCTTGGATTCAAGGGAATCATAAAATAGGAGAGTAGGAATGAACACAATTCTGTACACAATAATCGTAGCACTTGCAATCGCATTTATTCTTGGACTTCTGCTCGGACTTTTCAAGAAAATTTTCCATGTGAACATGGATCCAAAAGTCGAGCTTGTGCGGGAGGCACTCAGCGGAGCTAACTGCGGCGGCTGCGGACTTGCCGGCTGTGACGCCTTTGCCTCCGCAGTCACAAAAGGTGACGCGCCTACAGACGGATGTGTCGCCGGAGGAGCAAGCTGCGCTTCAAAAATAGCCGAAATTCTGGGAAAGGCAGGAGTCGAAGTAAAGCCGAAGGTTGCTCTCCTCGCCTGCGCAGGAACAGAATCATGCGCAAAACCCAAAGGAAACTACAACGGCGTAAAATCATGCAGCGCAGCACAGCTTACGATAAACGGAACAAAAAAATGCGCGTTCGGATGCATCGGATTCGGAGACTGTGTCTCCGCCTGTCCGTTCGGTGCGCTCAGCATGGGACAAAACTGTCTTCCGTCCGTAGACTACGGCAAATGCGTTGGCTGCGGAAAATGCGCAAAGGCCTGTCCAAAAAAGCTTTTCTCCATAATCGACATGGAAACAAAAGGCGCCGTTCCTCTCTGTTCGAACAGAAGCGAGAACAAAGCGCAGATACGCAAAGACTGTACGGCCGGCTGCTTCAAATGCGGTCTGTGCGTCCGTAATTGCCCCGAAAAATGTATCGCCATTGAGAACGGAATTCCGAAAATCGACAGGACAAAATGTACAAGCTGCGGAACCTGTGTAAAAGGATGCCCGGACAAGGTGCTTGTTCTGTTTCAGGAAATGACAAAATAGAATTCCCGTTCCGGACAATATCTCCGGAACGGCTCAGAAAATTCCAGCATACCTGAAAAATGCCGTGAACAGAAACAGGAAGACTGTCGAAAAGAATGCCGTCCATACAAGAATCTGTCCCGCAAGTTCGCTGTCGCCATTCATCTGATCGGCCATAGCGACACTTGCCACGGCTTCCGGAGCGGTAAAAAGGGCGAACAGCGCGGCGCACTCAACGGGCTGGAACTGCGGAAAACCAAGTACCGGCGGAAGAAAAAGAATTATGCACATTCCGACAACCGGCGCAATCACCAGCCTTGCAACAACACTGACGGCAATCTGCGGAAGCAGTCTTTTTACAGCGGAAAATTTGAACTGTCCGCCCAGAATAATCAGAGAAAACCACGGAGCCATGCCTCCTACAGCCTCAATCGCACTGTACAGAAAACGCAGGTTTCCTGTAGAAAAACGCCATCCGCCGCAATACGGCCTGACAGCCACGCAACAAAGTCCCAATGCGACTCCCTGAATCAGAGGATTCGTGACAATCTGCCTGAGCACGAATCGGACAGGTCTTGAATTTCTGTTTTCTGAAAAAACCGAAAGCGAAATCACGCCAAGAACATTGAACAGAGGAACAGAAAACGCCGAAATCAGGGCGGCAAGAACAAGTCCCTCGCTTCCGGAAATATTGAATGCAAGCGGAAGTCCTATAGTAGCATAGTTCGAGCGGTAAAATGCCTGGTGAATCACGCCCTTCTGCCTGGAATCCTTCACAAAAAATATGACATAGACAAGACCTATCAGAAACAGGACAGAAACGGCTATAAGCGCAAAAATAACAACGTTCCACCTTATCGATGAAAGATTCTCGATTTTATAGATATTCACGAACATCATCGCAAAAAATCCATATCTGAAGCAGAATCTGTTTCCACATTCAAGAAAATCATCATTTACAGTTCCGTTCCGCCGGACATAAAAGCCGAGCGCGGAAAGGAGAAGCAGCGGGAAAACCGCATTCACAGAAAAAAGCAGCGAATCCATAATACAGCAATTATAAAAACCGACATTCTTTTTTCAATAAGAAAACATGCGGCCGGCTCGTAATTACGGAAAAACTGCTCATGATTACCGCATTGCATGTTGATTTTCCGGGCTGATATTATTAATATTGGCGTTTTGGAAAACAATTATATATGTCGGCTTGAATCCTGAATAATGAACGAATCCCGACTTACAAATCGGGGAAGGAGCAGAATGAACATATTCATCACGGTAATTGTGACTTTTTTTGCAGGAATGGGAGCAGGTCTTGGAACGGGATTTGCCGGAATGAGCGCGGCGGCGGTAATCAGTCCGCTTCTGATCACATTTCTTGGAATGGAGCCTTATATGGCGGTGGGAATCGCGCTCGCATCCGATGTTCTTGCAAGCGCGGTCTCCGCGTACACATACGGAAAAAGCGGAAATCTTGACGTAAGGAACGGAATCATAATGATGATAAGCGTTCTTGCGTTCACCGTGGCCGGAAGCTACCTCGCAAGCCTTCTACCGGCCGCCGCCATGGGAAATTTCTCGGTGTTCATGACATTTCTTCTCGGAATAAAATTCATCGTGCGGCCGGTCATGACCACAAAGGAATCAATGGCGAAAGTATCTCCTAAAAAGCGCGCCGTCCAGTCGGTCGTCTGCGGAACTTTAATCGGACTTATCTGCGGATTCGTAGGAGCCGGCGGCGGCATGATGATGCTTCTGATTCTGACATCCGTCCTCGGCTACGAGCTGAAAACAGCGGTCGGAACGAGCGTTTTCATCATGACATTCACAGCCCTGACCGGCGCAGTATCCCACTTCGCAATCGGCGGCAGGCCGGACATTCCGGTTCTCGCGCTCTGCGTCATATTCACGTTCATCTGGGCCAGAATCGCCGCGGTTCTGGCAAACAAAGCCACACCCAAGACACTCAACCGCGCCACGGGAATCGTGCTTGTAGTTCTCGGAGCGGCAATCTTCATCTTTCAGTTGATAAAATAAATCCGTGAATTTACGCCGCTTACCGCTTCCCTATTTTGCCGCATTTATCACCGCCCAGAAAGCTTTGTTCGGAATATATGAATCGCCTTCGTCGAACAGCGGCAGCATTTCCGTTCCGCTGTCATAGAGCGCAGTTTTCGTCCTGCCATTCACCTTGTTGTCAATATTGAAAAGCAGCGGATAAGTCTTCATCTTCTTTCCATAGGAACTCGGATTTATCCAGGAATTCTCGTTGTTTATTCCCCAAACTGTAACGCTTGTAATCCTGTTCGTGCCGCTGCTGTTTTTTCCGTACCTCCTGAAAAGACTGAAGTATTCTCCGTAGGCTTTTGCCGCAGCATCTTCGCTTTCCGCGGAAAAATCCAGTTCAGAAACATGAACATCACATCCGAGCGCAAGGAATTTCTTCAGAGCCGACTCATAGGATGAAACTCCCGGCCATTCCGTGCCAAGATGTGACTGCATCGCCACAACATCAATCCGCGGAGATACAGATTCTCCGTCCACAGTTCCGGCGGAACCATTCTGAACAGTCTTCACCAGATGCTCAACCGCCGCGGTTTTGCCAGACATATACTCATTGTAGTCGTTGTAGCAGAGCTTCACATCCGCAGGAGCATAGGCATTCGCAAAACGGAACGCATTCACAATGAATTCGTCGCTTCCGTAAATCTGATACCAGCGGGATCCGCCGGATTCCGGCTTTTTATCTTTTGAGCCGGACGTGTCGCCGCGGTACCAGTGTCCGTCCGAAGCGTCATCTGCGCACGCCTCGTTCACAACATCCCACGCCCAGATTATATGATTTCCGTCCCCATAGCCGTTCGCCTTTTCCCAGGCCGCCACACATCCCAGAACCGTCTTTATGTACCATTCGTGGCGCGCCGTCATAGTCTCCTTGTCAACAGGATTCGTAAGCAGCCCGTCAGAACCGACCTCCGCCGAATATCCTTCCGCAAAAAAATCGTCCGGAGTCTGCGAATGCCATGTCAGAACATGGCCGCGCATTTTTACACCCATTCTCTTTGCCACATTCAGCGTCGCATAAATCAGATTCTCGTTGTTCAGTGCGGCGGGAACTTCCACCGTCTTTCCGTTTGAAGCCTCAAAATTCGCCCTGCCTGCCGGCTGATTCAGCTGTTTGGCTCCGGCGCCGGTACTCCACCAGGCAAGCAGAAACTGCGGCTTCATCTCGTTTCCGAGCGTCAGAGAATTCGCGTGCTTCGCAATTCCCTTCTGAACCTCGTCATAATAAAGCTCGACCGGATTTCCCCATCCTGAGTGGGTGTACGAAGCCGTGTATTTGTCAGAACCGCTCTTCTTCAGCCCGAAATTCCCATATTCCGCCGCAATCCCGACATATTCAAAGTCTTCCCCTAAAGTCTTATATATAGAAGGAACTGAATCGCTCCTCCAGCTGCCTTCCTGAATTCCATCCGGCTCATCGCCATTCACTCCACCGCCGTTTTCATTGTCCGCAGCTGAACCTCCGCCACTGGAACCGTCAGGCAAGACCGCAGCGGAATCTTCATCTCCCGAACCATCCGGCACAGACGCAGTCGAACAGGCAGAAAAACTCAAAACCGCACCAAGAAGCACGGAAACCGCCAGCAGCGGAAAAACCGCATTTCCAGTCCTGTAAAACATTCTCTTCATAATGAACCCCGCTTTTATTGTTTCCGCTGAAGCATTCAGCTCAGCGCACAGTTCACCCCGCAAGGCTCATTTTCTCACAAAACGTCCAAATCTGACATAGGAAATTTCTTTTAGATTTTATGGGCGGCCGTCACGATGTGCCGCCGGCAGTTCCGCGGTTCGCTCACGCTCCAAGTCCTCGCCGCGCAGACCGCACGGCTCCGGTCTTCGGCTTCGGCCGCTCAGGCAGACCTCGCCGCCGCTCCATTGCCTGCCGCAGAACAAGAATATTTATCAACATTTTTAACTGCCGTTTCCCTCCGGCGCAAACGTCGGAGGGATGTTCATTTACTCGTATGCTTCCGGATTTACTTTACTCTCCAGCATAAGCATACAATCAAGATCAATCTCGTTATAACCATTATTCCCCGAATAAGTTTCAAGCACAGTATTCTGCTCCTGCTCTTCTGCCGGAACAGCTTTCATTCGCAATGTATTGTAATTCAGTTTATTGGTAATAATCAGAATTTTCAGCTTGTTATCTTCGGTTTTTGTCCATGTTCCTTGCAGCAATATAAGTTCGCGGTTACCGCTGTTCTTAATACCTGTGCCGCTTGAGACGAAATAGAACTCCCAAGTGCCATCATCATAGAAGTTTGTCAGATAATCTCCGCTCTCCGTTTGATTTATGAAGTTTTCCGCCAATTTTACGGTCGAGCCATTGGTCTTCATAAAGAAACCAGTGAAATTGACTATTTTTCCGGTATAGTCTACCGTTGGAAATTTTTTAATGTTTATGATTTGGACTATATAACAGGCGAGTTTTGGGGCTATTACGCTGCGGTTACGACTTACGCAGAGCATAAAAGGATTGTAAGACATTGTAATTCAAACTGGTTTGTCCTTAGCGACAAGAACCTTATTCTTTGGGAGAGCGAGAGTTTTCTTACTGCACTTTCTGTTTATGTCAGGGGTTATTTGATGATGTGCTATGTAAGAATAAAGCGATTCTTTGTTACTGACAGGCTTATTTGTGCGGATAATGTGGATATGGAAATGTATCTTTTGCGTGGGGCGATTAATGCGGCTAAGTGGCTGGGGTGTGAGTTTTGGGAGATGGAAGATAAAAGATTGTTCTTACCAGATTCTAGCAATTATCAGTATGACAATTAATAACTAAAGAGTAAATGGTATCTTAAAAAAACTATAAATATCATTTTTATTTAAATGCAGATTTCTGTGATAAAAATAATTGAGCATATAAAGTTTTTTTCTTCATTAATTCGTCATGCGTTCCATATTCAACTATTTTTTTATTATCAATCACTAAAATAGTATCACAAAATTTGCAAGAGGCTAAACGATGGGAAATGAATATTATAGTTTTCTGTTTTGCGATTTGATTAAAGTCATGATATAATTTTGCTTCAGAAATTGGATCCATAGATGATGTTGGCTCATCTAAAATAAGTACTTGCGCATCTTTATATAAAGCTCTTGCAAAAGCAATTTTTTGCTTTTGACCTCCAGATAATTCTATACCATCAAGTTCGAATAAAGAAGATAGAATTGTATTTTTTCCATTTTTTAATTTATTCATATCATAATCAAAGTTAGAATCAGAAATAACCTGTGAAAACTTTTGTTCATCAAAATGTTCTGAACAGCATATATTATCTTCTACCGAAAATGCAAAAATATTAAAATCTTGAAAGATACCTGAGAATAGTCTCTTATAATCTTCATCTTTATATAACTGAATATTAATTCCATCGTATAAAATTTCACCCTTTGTTGGTTTATAAAACCTGCAAAGCAATTTTATTAAGGTGCTCTTTCCTGCTCCATTCAAGCCAACTATTGCAATTTTCTCTCCTTCTGAAATAATAAATGACACATTTTCCAAAATATAATCATCACTTGTTGAATACTTAAACCAAACATTTTTAAATTCTATTGTATGTTTCTTTTTAT